>NZ_JBTYIP020000047.1:0-42094 GCF_054877945.1 Singulisphaera rosea
ACGCTACGCGTCGTTCTTGTCGTCCGACGCCGAAGTCCGCCTGGATTATCAACGGATGGAGGACGAACTGGACAGGCCATCGAACGTCGCCACGCCATCACAAAAAAACTAGAAACTAGGTCTGACACCAAGTGTGACGCCATCACAAAAAACTAGAAACTAGGTCTGACACCAAGTGTGCCAAGTGTGAGATTTTATTGGTTTGCTATTTTTGTTTCTGTGTTGTCTCGATCACCCGCCTCCTGGTCTGGTTGTCGACTCGCAACGCGATTCGCGGACTTCGGGGCGATGGTCTCGCCTCATTCCTCCGTCAGGCTCTCGCTATCCTGAACCGCCTCACTCCTCCCCAGCTCCGCCCGCAACAGCTCGAGCACACCGACGTCGCTCCCGTCGCGCCGTTTGAGGAAGTGGAAGAGGCCTCCTTACCGCCACTTGCCCCAACTCCGACACGCCCTGCTCGACGAGCAACGCTCGCCGTGCCGAGGACCGGGCGGTTTTCGGCGGCCCACGCGGTGACCGCATGCACGTGTCCCGTGGCTGTGTTCTGCTTGGCGGTTGTCCCGTATCCTTCGGGATCCGACTATTACATGGCGGTCTCGTTGTCATCGGAGGTTCGAGATGATCCGTATTGCTCTCGCTCTAATGCTGGTCCTCGCTATCCGTGCACAAGCCGCGGACGACAAACCACCCTCGCCGGAAGTGAGCGTCGGCAAGCCGCGGGTGGTTTCGCCGGAAGGTCGCGCGTTCCTCGAGAGCCGGCGGAAAAGCCCCCCATTCGGCGCCGTCTCATTCGACCTCAACCGCCTGCGGGCCGGCATGGGATCGCGTGCAGAGCCGACCGTCGAGGGAGTGCGGCTCATGCGCACCAAAATCGGCGAGATCCCGTGCGAGTGGGTCCTGGCCCCCGGTGCGGAGGCCGATGTGCGGCTCCTTTATTTGCACGGCGGCGGTTGGGTCTCGGGGAGCGGGGGCGGCTACCTGCAACTCGCGGCCGAGATTTCCCGGGAGGCCCGCTGTGCCGTACTCCTGCCCGACTATCGGCTGGCGCCTGAGCATCCCTTCCCGGCGGGGCTCGAGGATTGCATCACGGCGCACGACTGGCTGACCGCGAACGGACCGACGGGCCCTGCACCGGCGAGGGCGACCTTCATCGCAGGAGACTCCGCCGGCGGCAATCTGACCCTGGCGACGCTGCTGGCCCTGCGAGACCGCAAGCGAAGGCTTCCGGCCGGCGGCATCCCCATTTCAGCGGCCACGGATTTCATGCTCGCCAGCGAATCCTTGAAGACGGTCGACGACCCCATCCTCAGCGCGAAGACGATGCCTGAGTTTCGAGTTCGCTATCTCGGGAAAACCGATCCTCGCAACCCGCTGGCCTCGCCCGTTTTCGGCGACTATCGAGGTATCCCCCCGTTGCTGATCCAGGTCGGGGAAGAAGAAATGCTCCGCGACGACAGCGTTCGCGTTGCGCAGAAAGCCCGGGCCGATGGCGTCCCGGTCACCCTCGAAGTCTGGCCGGGAATGGTGCATGTCTTCCACATCAGGGGCCTGCCGGAATCGCGCGAGGCGGTCCGGCATATGGCCGAGTTCATGCGATCGAAAATCGCGAAGCCATGAGGCTCACCTCGCGCAGATCGATGCCGCTGGCAACGACAAAGTGAACCGGCCGACGATCCATACGTGTCCTATGTGGTTGACGCATCCCTGTTGGAATCGAGAGCCCAAAAACGAGCCACGGAGCCTGTAATGGAACTGAGCACACTCGAAGACGGCGGACTGACGATCGAGGAGGGCCAACCCGACGCCCCTTTCATGTTCGGCCCCGGCGATGTCGACCTCGTCCTCGAAGCCTGCTTCGCGACCGGTGCCCGCTCGGCTATCCTGTATGCGGAGAACCTGCCCGCCGGCTTCTTCGACCTCAGCTCCGGCCAGGCTGGCTCCATCCTCCAGAAGCTGCGGCAGTACCGAGTGGGTTTGGCCGTGGTAGGCGGATTTGATCGATCTAGCAGCCGCTTCGCCGACCCGACCCAAGTCCCCCCTAATGGGATCGCTGAGCCATCCACATGTACTTCATTTTGGTGGTCATGAAGACGGCGCCGAGCATTGGTTTCCATCTGGGCTTTGCAGATGCAAGAAAAGTTCCTCAGAGGTGATCATAGACGTTTGTGTAGCTCTCGTCCGTCCAATGGAAGTCATTTAGACGGAGGATCACCGCCTGCCTCGCCTGGAGCAACTCGAGTCCCTCGGCCGTGAAGCATCCGCCGACCGCCACCAGCGCTTCACTCGGATCGGCAGCTTTGGCAAGCGCGGAACCGACAGTCCGAGATAGGATAGCCTCCCCGTTGTCATTGCGGAACCGCAACAAGGTGTGTGGCCCGTCAGACAAAGGGTTGGGCAGGAGCGAACGGTAACTGGTCGGCACAGACGCACGCAGAGCCTTCGCAGATAACCCTTTCCGCACGATGAACTTCATCTCCTCCACCGCCGCCGAAGACAAAACTCGGTGGACCGCATCTTTGGGATGCGCGCATGACACATGGGAGCGACGATGGGTTCGCAAAAAGACCCGCCTCAACGGCCCCTTGAGGTCCGATCGCCTACGATCACAGCAGAAACCGTCACGACGGATCAGGTTCCGATGACACCTGAGGGTACGCGCTCAGTTACCAGCTCACTCGAGCGTCAGTAAGGTGAGTGCTTCGGGGCCGCTGCGTTACAAACCTCGGAGGGATGGCCGAGCGGATCGTTCGCCTCACAAGGCTACCGTTCTGGCTGTTCGCGGCCCCGGTTCTGCAATACCCTTTTGAACCAGCGCTCGTACACGACACCCGTCGGCATTGGCCATCGGGTCGGGTCTTCCTTGTGGCGCTCGATTATTTCATTTCCGGTGTACGTCCAGTAATGATACGGAAGGATTCGCAGTTCCTGCCCAGTTAATCGCTCGGCATTCACCGTACGCTCGTCACATCCGCCGAAGCGCGAGTCGCTCGGGAGCTTCGGCCGCAGAAATCGCCGGTTCCCTTTGTCCGATTTGAACTCGGGTGCGATTGACGTCGCCAGTTCATTATCCAGTGGTTCTACGTCCAGGAACTTGCGCCCTAACTTAACGACGCGCACGGGGAAGAAATCGCTCGTCCGAGGATCAATGCAGTACGTGATGTCGTTGAGGCGGTATCCCTCGAATTCATCAGCCATTAGCCTGTCCTTTTGCGGTCGTCTTTATCTTCCCTCGCACCCCGCGCGACGGCCCTCAGTTGATGATTTCGCCCATGCCGGTTCCGATGCGGCTCCTGAGCTTCTGGATGAATTCCTCGTCGTAGAGTTCCCAACTCTCGAGCTCCCCGATGACTCGCAGAGGTTGTTTGCTTCGGTACGACCGCGTCGGGTTGCCGGGGAATTTCCTGTCCGTGACGTTCGGATCGTTCTCGAACTCTCCCGTCGGCTCGACGAGGTAGACCCGCGGCTTCCCGTCGCCCTTGGCGATCTCGGCGGCGAGCCCTGCCCCTTTCGCCAAGGCCGTGAAGTAGATGTGGTTCATCACGACCTTGGGATCGTAATTTGAGGTGTAGCCGGCCATCAGCAGATCGCCGGCGTGCAGATGCGCCTTCGTGCCGTGATAGAATGGGCCGCCGTCCAGAACAGGCATACGCAAACCTCGTCATGGAATCGCTTCGCAAACCTCGATACTAGCAGCGACGACTCGCCTCCTGGGCGATTAGATTCCTGCGTGTATGGCGGGTCGCCGCTCCTTGTCCGGCTCGGCCTCGCGTAAAACTTCGCGTGTTATCGGGGCAATGTCTCCGCGGCCCGAGAGCACGTAGCGGATTAGGTAGAGTAGTGGATTGCCTTCGGTCCAGTTGAAGTAGACGTGCGGGCGGCGACCCGTCTCATCGCGGAGGTAGAGCGCCAACGCCGCGATCGCATTCGGTATCGCCGTCGCCTCGGCGCGAAGGACTCGGTAACCGCCGACGTCGACGCCCCGCACCTTGAGGTTTTCCGAGAAGTCGGACGAATCCCGGACGTAGATCTCGAGGAAGAGGATCGGCTGCTCGGCCGGGATGTAGAAGTCCTCGCGGGCCTCGCTATCCTTGCCCTCGTATTCTTCCTCGTCCCTGGCGTCGGGATGGTTGGCGACCAGGTGCAGGTCGCCCTCCCCAGATTCGGCGATGAACCGCCGCGCCTCGCCGTCCAGTTCGACCCGGTCCACACGCAATTCCAGCGTCCGCCAGACCCGCGAGATGAGCGAGACGGCCACGATCGCGGTGATGAAGAAGGCCGCGATCTTCACTCCGTCAGGCCGCTCGACGACGTTGACCGCCGTCGTGTACGCGAAGACCAGGGCGATGACGGCAAACCCGGCGGCCGCCCCCTTCGCCCCGCGACGTCGAGCCGAGAGGGTGACTGCGACCGCCGCCGAGGTCATCAGGACGAGGACGCCGGTCGCGTAGGCCCCGCCCTGGGCGTCGACGCTGGCGCGAAAGTACAGCGTGACGGCGAAGGCGATGGCCGTGTAGATCAGGACCAGCGGCCGCGCGGCGCGGGTCCACTCCGGAGCCATCCCGAAGCGCGGCAGGTAGCGTGGGACGATGTTCAGCAATCCCGCCATCGCCGAGGCTCCAGCGAACCAGAGGATCAGGATGGTCGAGAGGTCGTATACGGTACCGAACGCCTCGCCGAAGAACCTGTGCGCCAGGTACGCGAGTGCCCGGCCGTTGGCCTTGCCCGCCGCATGACCTTCCGAGGCCGGGAGAAACTCGGCGGGAGGGATCAGGAGAGTCGTGACCAGGCTGCTCGCGAGCAGGTAGACGCTCATGATGAGCGCCGCGGCGATCAGGAGTTTGCGGGTGTGACGGATGCGACCCTCGGGCAGATCGGGCGAGTCCGCGGGCTCGCCTCGGACCAGCGGCATGACGGCGACCCCGGTCTCGAATCCGGAGAGGCCCAGGGCCAGTTTGGGGAAGAGCAGCAGAGAGATGCCGAGCATCGCCAGCGGGTTGCCATGGGCCGTGAACAACCGCCCCTTCCACTCGACGAGCAGAGAGGGATGGCTCGCCACTCTGGCCAGGCCATAACCGACCACGATGGCATTGAGCGCGAGGTACACCGCCACCAGCGCCACCGCGATACCCATCGCCTCCTTGAATCCCTTGAGGAAGACGGCACCGAGCAGCGCAACGAGCGTCAAGGTGACGCCGACCTCGTGGCCGCGTAGGAAGGCGGGCGAGAACGGATTCTCGACGATATGCGCCGTAGCGTCGGCGGCCGAAAGGGTGATGGTGATGATGAAGTCGGTGGCGACGAAGCCGAGCAGGGCCAGGATGAAGAGTTTCCCCTTCCACCAGGCGAGCAGGTGCTCGAGCATGGCGATGGAGCCCTCGCCGTGCGGACTTTCTCGGGCGACACGGCCATAGATCGGCAAGGCGCCGAACAGCGTGAGGAGCACCAGGATCAGGGTCGCGATGGGCGAGAGGGCACCCGCAGCAAGTGCAGCGATGCCGGGCTGGTATCCCAGGGTGGAGAAGTAGTCGACCCCGGTCAGGCACATGACCTGCCACCACGGATGCTCGTGCTGGGCGTTTGGCTTGCTGGCCGGCCCCTTGATCCCCTTGGTCTGGCCCTCCAGCAACCACTCTCGAAAAGCGTGCGCAGGGGTTTTTCCGTTGCTGGGCTTGGGAGCGAGAGCCTGCGCCATGATTCGTACCCGATCCGTCTGAGTTGACCCTAACGAAGACGTTGGGGAAAGCCAGGTTAACCGGGCTGACGGTCGCGGGGAATCTGTTCCTGTTCAAAGTGCGTGGCGGTGTCGACGTTTTGGCTTGAAAAGGCGAAAACCGAATTCCTTAACGGATTCCGGGTTTGGTTGTCGACTGGCAACGCGATTCGCGGCCCTCGGGGCAATGGCCTCGGCCCACTCCCCCACCACCCTCGCCCGATGCGCCACCGCATCCAGCGAGCACGTCACCGAAAGCGACCCCGGGAGCACGTACACCCGAGGCCGCCGCGAGAAGTCGAACACCCGCTAAAGTTGGAACCGCACTTCAGTTGGTTCGTGAAGTGTTGGAGAGAGCCACTTTGGAGAGTTGCGAATACCAAGGGCGGTTCCGGGAAGCGTTTTTCGAGAGTCGCCTCGAAAATGTTATTTCACGAGATATATTAATAAATTTTAGATCTGTACAAAATTAGACATTGATTTGTATGAATTATGATGTATAGGTCACGCGATGGGTGGGTTCCTCCTGCCCCGCGGGTTTCGCTCGGCTCCGAGAGCATTAGTGCTCCACATATTCGGGGTGATGTGCGTGCGGTCTCGAGCGTCCGATGATGACGAGAGCGGCCATGGCACACCCCGGATCAAGGCTTGACGGGGTACGATTTGTCTCGATTGATGGTTGCGCTTTGTGTCCTGACTCGTGTGGTGATTGCGAAACGCCGCTTGTCAATGCATGCGTGGTTGCATAGTATCGCTGGGTGGCTAAGGTTCTTCTGCCAAGAATGCACCTTGAGGAGGTCCCCACGATGGCGAATTCTCGGGAGTCGAGGTCGGGCCGGCGGGTGTCGGGGCGTAAGCGTTCGGTGGTCCCGGCATGGGACCGGCTCGAGGAGCGGTTGGCCTTGTCGGGGGTGGGGGATGGGTTGCCGGTCGTCGCGTATTCGGCCGTGAACGACTGGGGGAGCGGCTTGCAGGGCCAGGTGACGATCACCAACGACGAGGCGACCCCGCTCAAGGACTGGACGCTCTCGTTCGACTACCCTCGGCAGATCGCCAATCTCTGGAACGCGTCGATCGTCAGCCACACGGGGAGCCACTACGTCCTGAACAATGCCGGCTTCAACGCCACGATCGGCGCGGGGCAGGCGGTGTCGATCGGATTCGTCGCGGGCGCGGGGAGCTCGGGGGACCGTCCGACCAACTTCGTGTTCCAGGGGGCGGGCCAGGTCACGACGAGCCCGGGTTCGGACCCGAACGCCGCCCGGGCGACGGCCTCGTTTGCGGTGACGAGCCAATGGCAAGGAGGGTTCCAGGGCTCGGTGACGATCGCGAACCCCGGCACGAGCCCGGTGAAGAGCTGGACGCTCGCGTTCGACTCTCCGGCGACGATTACGTCGATCTGGAATGCGTCGATCGTCAGCCATACGGGGAACCATTATGTGGTGACCCATCTGGACTATAACCAGGATATTCCCGCGGGGCAGTCGGTCAATTTCGGCTTCGTCGCCTCGGGCAGCGCGAGCCCGGCGCCGTCGGGATACATCCTCAACGGCGTTGCGATCGGCTCGACGAACACGACCCCGCCGACGCTCTCGATCGACGACGTCTCGGTGACCGAGGGGGACGCCCAGAACGTCTCGGCGACGCTGACGGTCAGTCTCTCCAAGGCGTCGACCCGGGCGGTGACGGTCTCGTACGCGACGGTCGACGGCACCGCGAAGGCGGGATCCGACTACCTGGCGGCCAGCGGCACGCTGACGTTCGCGCCCGGCCAGACGCAAAAGACGATCCCGGTGACGATCAAGGGCGACCTCCTCGACGAGCCCAATGAGACATTCGCCGTGACGATCTCCGGCGCCTCGGGCGCGACGATCGCGCGGGGGCAGGCCACGGTGACGATCGTGGACAACGACCCCACCCCCGTGGTCGTCCCGTCGACAACCATCTCCGACGCCACCGTGCAGGTGACCGCCGCCCAGGGCGCGGTCGGCTACTTCCACACGCAGGGGAACCAGATCCTCGACGCGAACAACCAGGCCGTCAAGATCGCGGGCGTGAACTGGTTCGGCATGGAGACGGCCAACTACGCCCCCGACGGGCTCTGGGCGCGAAATTATCAGGAGATGATGGACCAGATGAAGCAGCTCGGGTTCAACACGATCCGGCTGCCGTTCTCGGACCAGCTCTTCGACGCGAGCAGCAAGCCCCAGGGGATCAACTATTCGCTGAACCCCGACCTCCAGGGCCTGAACGGCCTGGGGATCATGGACAAGATCGTGGCCTACGCCGGTCAGATCGGCATGCGAGTTTTCCTCGATCATCACCGGTCGGAGGCCGGCGCGGGGGCCGAGGGGTCGGGCTTGTGGTACACGAGCGCCTATCCCGAGAGCCGCTGGATCTCCGACTGGACGATGCTCGCCCAGCACTACGCGGGCAATCCGACGGTCATCGGCGGCGACCTCGCCAACGAGCCGCACGGTCCGGCGAACTGGGGAGGCGGCGGCCCGAATGACTGGCGACTCGCCGCCGAGCGCGCGGGCAACGCCATCCTGGCGATCAACCCGGACTGGCTGATCATCGTCGAAGGGGTCGAGAACGGCAAATCGGGCAGCGATTGGTGGGGCGGAAACCTCTCGAATGCCGGCGATTTCCCGGTGCGGTTGAACGTCGCGAACCGGGTCGTCTACTCGCCGCACGATTACCCGGCCTCGGTCTACCCCCAGTCCTGGTTCTCCGACCCGAATTACCCGAAGAACCTGGCGGCGATCTGGGACAAGAACTGGGGCTATCTGTACAAGCAGAACATCGCCCCGGTCCTGCTCGGCGAGTTCGGCAGCACGCTCCAGACGCAATCCGACCAGCTCTGGGCGAGCACGTTGGTCAAGTACCTGGGCGGCGACTTCAACCTCGACGGCAAGTCGGACCTGGCGGCCGGCCAGGCCGGGCTGAGCTGGACATGGTGGTCGTGGAACCCGAACTCGGGCGACACCGGCGGCATCCTGCAGGATGACTGGAAGACGGTCAACCAGAACAAGATCAACCTCCTGACGCCGATCGAGTCTCCGTTCGCCGGCTCCACGCCCGTGGCCACGTTCACGGTCACGTTGTCGGCGGCGAGCACCCAGACGATCACGATCCGCTACGCGACCGCCGACGGCACCGCGAAGGCGGGGACCGACTACCAGGCGACGAGCGGCACGCTGACGTTCCAGCCCGGCCAGACCAAGCTGACGATCCTCGTGCCGATCCTCGGGAAGTCGGCGAACGTGCCCGACTCGACGTTCTCACTCATCCTGTCGCAACCCTCGGGCGCCACGATCGCCGATAGTACCGGCGTGGCGACGATCCGGCGAAGGACCTCCTGAAACGTCTAGCGACATCGACCGAGGGGGCGTGGCAGGACCGGGTCGGCCCACCCGACCGATCCTGCCCTTGCCCCTTTCACCGTGACGCTTGCGCCCGAGGTGGGCGACCGTGCTCCCGACGAGTCCTCCCTCACGTTGGTATCCCAAGTCGTCCGCGACTCGTCCTTTGCAAATCGCAGATCCCACCTCAATGAATTCCCTCCGGCGGCGAACTACTCGCGAGACGCCCTCGATGTCCCCCGCGCCTATCCACCAAGGACGATCATGGTGTGGCCGGGTGGGCCTGGTTGGCCATGACGGTATGCTCTATTGTGGTGCGGGTTATGGATGATTGAAGGGCCGAGGAGTCCGGTGCGATGATCCGGGTGCGCGACCTTCGCGTCGATTATGATGCCTTCTGCGCGGTGCGCGACCTTTCGCTCGAGGTCGGCGCGGGCGAGGTCTGCGGCCTGATCGGACCGAACGGCGCGGGCAAGACCACGACGATGCGGGCGATGCTCGGCCTGATCGAGCCGACGTACGGCGAGATCGAGCTGGCCGGCGTCGACATGCGCGAAAATCCGAAGGATGCCTGTCGGGTCGTCGGATTCATGCCCGACTTCCCGCCGATGTACGACGACCTGATGTGCTGGGAGTTCCTCGACCTCTTCGCCGCCAGCTACTCGATCCCGAGATCCGATCGGCGGGGGGTGATCGACCGCTCGCTGGCGCTGGTCGGGCTGTCCGAGAAGCGGAACGCGATGGTCGTCGAGCTCTCGAGGGGGATGCGCCAGCGCCTGATGCTGGCCAAGACGCTGATCCCTGATCCGCAGGTCCTGATGCTCGACGAGCCCGCCAGCGGCCTCGACCCCCAGGGGCGCATCGACCTCAAGAACGTGGTGAAGTCGCTCGGGGCGATGGGGAAGACCGTTCTGATCTCGTCGCACATCCTGGCCGAGATGTCCGAGTTCTGCACGTCGGTCGCGATCATGGAAAGAGGCCGGATGGTCGTCAACGGGACGATCGCCGAGGTCCAGGCCCGACTCACTCAGGGGACGGTCCTGGTCGTCGAAATCCTCGGCGATCCCGGGGCCCTCTGGTCGATCGTCGAGGGGGACCCGCTCGCCGGCGCGGTCGAGCGTGAAGGGGCCACGTTCTCCATCCATTACCGCGGCGAGACCGAACAGGCCAGCGACTTGCTCTCGTCGCTGGTCCGGGGCGGCGTGAGGGTTGCCTCGTTCTCGAGGAGGCGCGAAGGGCTTGAAGAGCTCTTCCTCAAGGTTGGGGCCAAGGAGCTTTCCTGAGATTTCTTTTTGGCCACGGATTTTTTAGCCACGGATTGAGCACGGATGAAATACGGATAATACAGGAATTAAATTATAAAAATTATTATCGGTAGTTAAAAGATCAAAATTGTCCGTGTTTCATCCGTGTTCAATCCGTGGCTAAAAAATCCGTGTGGGGAGGCGGTCGCGATGGGTGTGGCGGAGATCGTGTATGACAATCCGATCCTGATCAAGCATGTGCGCTCGAGGCTTCGGCCTGGGCAGGCATTGCCCTGGGGGGTGGTGGTGCTTGTGCTGGCGGCCTGCATCACGTGGATGGGGATCAACGTCCCCTGGGTCGGCAATACGTCGGCGGTGGCGATGCTGCTCGGCATTCAGATCCTGGCCTTGACCTTCGGCGGGTCGAACCAGATCAACTCCTCGCTCGGGGGGGCGCGGGAGACCGGCATCCTCGACTACCATCGCGTCTCTCCTTTGCCGCCGGCCGTGATCGCCCTCGGCTTCTTCTTCGGGGCGCCGATCCGTGAGTACGCTCTCGCCGCCATCTGCCTCCCGTTCGCACTCTTCAGCGCCCACCTCGTCGACGTTAACGACCCCTGGAAGGGGATCCACTGGTTCGCGCAACTCGAGGTCGCGTTCTTGGTGACCACCTGGCTTGCCCAGGCGGTCACGATGCTGGGATGCCTGACGCGCAAGAAGCCTCGAGGCTCGATGCACGGCACGATCGTGACGGTCTTCTTCATGCTCTTCCTGAGCTACCTCGGGTCGTTCGGGATCTATTTCGGGACGCGTTGGCTCCTCGACGAGTCTCCCAGGCTGAACTTCTGCGGCGCGATGCTCCCCTGGCTGGGCTGGCTCCTGATCTACGAGGTGCCGCTGTTCGGCTTCCTCGGCCTGGCGGTGGTCCGCAAGACGAAGGCGGAGCGGACCCATTCGTATACAAAGCTGCAAGCGTTGGCCTGCATGATGACCCTGGCCGTCCTTTCCATCGGGGGCCTCTGGGATGTCGCGAGGCTGATGTGGCCGCTCCCTCCGACCGAGCTAACGCCCGCCGATGCGATCATGATTGCCGCGGTCTATGTCTTCTCGGTCGTGGCGATGCTCCTGGCCGTGACGATCACGCCCGACTCGGGCGAGTACATCAAGGGATTGCGCCGGGCCGAACGCGAGGGTAAGCGCCGGCCGAGCCCCTGGTCGGACGCGGGGAGCAATCGCATTGCCCTGTTCGCGCTCTGCGCGATCGTCCTGGCGGGCACGACCGCGGTCGTTCATGTCATCGGCAGGCCTCCCGTGCCTGACATGTTCAACCTCGCCATGAATCCCGACCCGACGGTCGTCGAGCGGGCCAATCTCGACGACAAGGCATGGCTGGCCTTGAGGCAGTCGATCCACTCCCGGCCGATCGCCATCGGCGTCCTGACGGTCGCTTATGTCGGCCTCGGGCTCCAGTTCTTCTCGCTGCGGACCCGGCGATCGGGCCTGGTGCTGACGACCCTCTTCCTCTTCCTGGCCTGGCTCGTCCCGATGCTCGTCGGCGCGATCATCGGCATGGGCAACGCGCCGAATTCCCAGGAGAGGACGCTGCCGATCCTCGCCCTCAGCCCCCTTCCGGGGATCGCCCTCTCCTCCGGCTTTGGCAGGGTCCCCAACGCCGACACGATCCAACTCGCCGCCCTCGCCCCTCCCATCACGTTCGCGTTCCTGTTCAATTTCCTCCTCGTGGTCACCCAGCGCAAAGTTGATCGCACGGTGCGGCTCAACGAACGGGAGAAGGAACTCGCCAAGGACCGGGGGCCGGCCCTGACCAATGCCCTGGACGGTGCTTGATTCGCCCTCCCATCGCCTCGGCCCGGACCGACCTGGGAAGTTCTCGAGGCGTCCTCTACCCTCCCGCACTGGCAGGTCGCGACGTTCGTTCGGCGACGGCTGCCAGTGCGAGACGGTCCTGCCGACCTCTGGCTCTATCACCACGACCGAAGATCTGGTCACGATCCACCACTCGAGGTTTGTGATCACTTTTTGTATTGTAAATATATTAAATAAAATAAATCGAGCAAGGCTTAAGATCATGAAAGTGGCGAGAGTTCGCCTGAGCTTGCGCTTTATGATGGTGGCGGTTCTGATCGTGGGATGCGGGCTCGGATGGGTCATCCGACTCGACAACGGCCAACGCGAGATCGTCGCGGAGATACGGAAGGCGGGAGGTTCGGTCGTCTATGCTTCGCAAAGGCCGGATCGGCCGGCGTTCTCTGGGTTCCTGCTGAGGATCTCGAGTCGGTTCCTCGGTCCACACTTGCTCGACTATTTCGACGACGTCGAGCAGGTCCACTTGGGACCGAAGGCGAAGGATGCACTGATGTCCAAGGTTGGACGATTCAATACCCTTGAAGCTCTGAGTCTCAACTCCGGTATAACGGACTTGGGAATGGCTCGCGTGCGGAGTCTCACCGGGATCGAGGAGTTGGACCTGAGTGCGAGCGGCGTGAGCGGTGCCGGTTTGAAGTACGTCGTCGGCATGACGAAGCTGAGGCGGTTGGAACTGCCATTCCGATCCTTCGGTGATGCCGACCTGGTCCAACTGAGAGGATTGACGTCCCTCAAGTGGCTCCAGGGCGGCTGGAATTCGACGCTGACCGACGCGGGGCTGGTGCCTCTGGAAGGGCTCGTGAACCTCGAAACTCTCTCGCTCTATGCCCCCGGGATCACGTCGACCGGCCTCAATTCCTTGCGCAAGATGGTGAAACTTCGACATCTCAATCTCATCCGGACGAAGGTTGTCGACCTCGCGCCCATCCGGCACCTGACGAAGTTAGACTCACTGGGCCTCACTTCTTCGCCGATCGACGATGTGGGGATGAGGCCGATTGCAGGATTTCGGAATTTGACGGATCTTTACCTGGAGGGCACCAATGTCGGTGATGGCACTATGGCCCTCCTGCGGGATAAAGCGTCCCTCGTTCGACTCAGACTCAGTGGTACGCGAATCACCGATGCGGGGCTCGCCAATCTCGCGGGATTGACGAACCTCGAGGATCTCGAGCTCAATGAGACGATGATCGGTGATGAGGGGCTCACGCAATTGGCCGGCTTGAACAAGCTCAAGCTGCTGTTTGTGGAAGGGACTCGGATCACGGACGCCGGACTGCTTGCCTGCCTGAAGGGCCTCAAGTCGTGCAAACAGGTCGTGTTGGGCAAGACGGCGGTCACGTCCGCGGGCGTCCACGCCGCGCAGGAGTTGCGTCCTCGCGTGAAGTTCTTCGGCGTGGGGAATTGACACGGGTGCAGCTCAAAGTGTCTCCTTTCTCTGGTGGCCACGTTCGGAGCGTAGGTATCCGTCATCATTCGATGGAAGCGAACGGCTCACGACCCATCGATGCGGACTCGTCTCGTCGGCCACGAAGTGTGGCCTGGCGTCGAACTGCATGGGTTGTGATTAAGAGAAAATAAGAGGGATTAAAGTAATGAAAATGCCAAAAGTTCGACTGAGCGTGCGTTTGATGATGGTGGCGGTCTTGATCGTGGGGAGCGGACTCGGATGGGTCGTCCGACGCGCCAAGGGTCAGCGTGACGCGGTCGCGGAAATCCGGAAAGCGGGAGGAGCGGTCGAGTATGATTCGCAGCGGCCCGGGAGGCGGGGGGATTCGGGACTCCTGCTAAAAGTGTCGGGTTGGCTGCTCGGCCCGCTCTCGCTCGATCTATTTGACGAGGTGAAAGAAGTCTACCCGGGGCCGAACGGGAATGACGAGATGATGGCCAAGGTCGGCCAATTCTATTCTCTTGAGAAACTGGGCCTCAACGGTGCCGCGGGCGTGACGGACGCAGGGCTGGCTCGGGTTCGCCATCTCACCGAGATCGAGGCCCTGGACCTGAGCTTCACCGGCGTGACCGGCGCCGGCGTGAAGCACATCGCCGGGATGACGAAGCTCAAGCGGCTCGAACTACCCTACAAAGCCCTCGGCGATGCCGACCTCGTCCATGTGCGAGGATTAACGTCCCTCGAGTGGCTCCAGGCCGGTTGGGTCTCCGAGATTACTGATGCGGGATTGGCCCCGCTGGAGGGGCTCGTGAACCTCAAGATGCTCTCGATCCATTCTCCCCGGATCACGTCGGCCGGCCTCGGTACCTTCCGAAATATGGCAAAGCTTGATTGGTTGAATCTCCATCATACCGGGGTCGCCGACCTGTCAACCTTCCCGTATCCGGCGAACCTGAAGTCGCTGAGCATCAACTCTTCGCCGGTCGACGACGCGGGAATGAAGTGTATTGAAAATATGCCATTGTTGACTGAGATTTATGTGGTGGACACCCGGATTGGGGACGAGACACTGGCCCGCATGAAGGGTTTGAAATCTCTCACTCACCTCGACCTGAGCGGGACGAAGATTACCGACGCCGGGCTTGCAAACCTCGCCGGATTGACGAATCTCAACAACCTTCACCTGAATCGTACGGCGATCACTGATGAAGGGCTCAAGCACCTGGCCGGCTTGAACAAGCTCTCCTTGCTGTTCGTGGAAAAGACACGGATCACCGACACTGGAATCGCCCGCCTGAAAGGGCTCGGTGCGTGCGAGCAAATCGCAGTAGGTGGCACGGCCGTCACGAACGCGGGCATCCAGGCTGCGCAAAAAGTCCGCCCCCAGACGAGGTACGTTCGGATGGGGTTTTGAGGCGGATGCCGTGCGACGTTAGGGCTCTCGAAGGGCTTCCCACTCGGCCCGAAGTGGTGGCTTGATCTTGTCGAATGATGGGTTGATAGGAATGTCCGCAGCCACGGGCTTCGAGGACTGACGGAGTTCCACGCCCGTGGCGCTTCGTCCCCTGCCGTTCGGCTGTTGGTACGCGGTGTCCGTGGGACGGAGTCGTCCTACGGCCAGGCAATCGGGGGACGGAGCCGACCTGTAACGAGGATTTGGTTTTTCTTAAGTCTTCTCTTTGAAACGAGTTCGTGTCCTGGCCGCCGAGCGTCGGGAAAAAATCTGAAAACGCATGTCCGTTCCGGCCACGGTTGGTGATTTCCCAATAGCTCGTGCGAACGGCCGGGGCGGCCGGAACGTCGGACGCCCTCGGCGTCGAGAGACGCGGGTCCTCAAGGGACTTGCCCGGACAGCCTTGGCTGCTCGGAGAATTCGGCCTTCGAGAGGCGCGGTCGATGGCGGCGGATGATCCGCACGCCGTCGGGGCCGCGATCGAGTCGTCGACGGGCCGATTTGTGATGATTTGATGATATGAACGGTCTCGGGAGCTTGGTCCCGGCCGTGAGGGCGCGACCGGCCGATCGCGGTGCGCCTGGGCGTTCGGTTCGTGTCCGGTCGTGCGGCACGGCGGGCGTCCCTCGAGGCGATCCCAAACCCCCTGGCGGGGTGGGCGGGACGCGGCTTTCCTCCCCAATCCAATGGAGATGACAACGATGTTGAAGGGTCAATTCCGCCGCATGTTCGAGGATCGCCGAAACCGTCGCCGGGCGTTGCGTAGGGGGCGGGCCATGGCTGGGCTCGTCGGCCCCGAGTTCCTGGAGGTGCGCTGCACTCCGGCCGTCGTCGCGACGTTTTCCCCGACCGCCGGGGTGTTGACCGTCCTTGGAGATTCGCTCAACAACACGATCGTCGTCGGCCGGAGCGCGACGGGGAACCTACTTGTCAACGGCGGGTCCGTGGCCATCACCGGCGGGACGGCCACCGTGGCCAACACGTCCCTGATCCAACTCTTCGGCCAGGACGGTAACGACACCCTCGCCCTGGACGTGACCAACGGGGCGATGCCGAGGGGGAACCTCTTCGGCGGCAACGGCAACGACACGCTCATCGGGGGATCGGGCGCCGACCTACTCTTCGGCGAGGCCGGGAATGACAACCTGTCGGGAAGGGGTGGGGACGACCTGCTCTTCGGCGGAGATGGCGACGACACCCTCTCGGGTGGCATCGGCAACGATCAAGTGTTCGGCGAGGCCGGCAACGACCGGATCGTCTGGAGCCCCGGCGACGGGACGGACCTCAACGAAGGGGGCTCAGGCGCCGACACCATCGCGGTTCACGGTTCGAACGCCGCGGAGACGTTCACCGTCACCGCCAATGGGACGCGTGTTCGCTTCGACGGGATCTCACCGACCCCGTTCAGCCTGGACATCGGCACGGCCGAGAGCCTCGTCGTGGACACCCAGGGGGGCGACGACTCCTTCACGGCCGGCAACGGCCTGGCGGCGCTGATCCACGTCACCGTCGACGGTGGCGCCGGGAACGACACCCTGATCGGTGGCGACGGCAACGATTCGCTGGTCGGCGGCGACGGCAACGACACCATCAAGGGGGGCCGGGGGAACGACAAGGTCGACCTCGGTGCCGGCGACGACACGTTCGTCTGGAACCCGGGCGACGGCAGCGATACCGTCGAAGGGTCGGGTGGTAACGACACCATGCTCTTCAACGGTGCCAACATCAACGAGAAGATCGACATCTCGGCCAATGGCAGCCGGGTCCTGTTCACCCGCGACGTCGCCAACATCGTCATGGATCTGAACGGCATCGAGACGATCGACTTCAACGCGCTAGGCGGTGCCGACACCATCACCGTCGGCGACCTCACCGGCACCGATGTCAACCGGGTCGACCTCGACCTGACGAACGGGGCGGGGGCCGGCGACGGCCAGGCCGACAGCATCATCGTCAACGGGACCAACGGCGACGATACCGTCAACGTGACGGGTTCGGGCTCGACCGTCTCGGTCGCCGGGCTGCATGCCCTCGTCAACATCACGGGCTCGGAAGGGGCGAACGACTCCCTGACGATCAACGCCCTCGGCGGGAACGACACGGTCTCCGCCGCGGCCTTGCCTGCGGGCGTGATCCAACTCACCGTGAACGGCGGCGCCGGGAACGATACCCTGCTCGGCAGCGCCGGGGCCGACTTCCTGATCGGCGACATCGGAAACGACTTCATCGACGGCAACCAGGGCAATGACGTCATCTTCCTGGGCGATGGCGATGACACGTCCGTCTGGAACCCCGGCGACGGCAGCGACACAATCGAAGGGCAGACCGGCGCCGACACGCTCGTCTTCAACGGGGCCAACGTCGCCGAGAACATCAACATCTCGGCCAACGGCGGCCGCGTCCTGTTCACCCGCGACGTCGCCAATATCGTCATGGATCTGAACGGTATCGAGACGATCGACTTCAACGCGCTCGGCGGTGCCGACACCGTCACCGTCGGCGACCTCACCGGCACCGGCCTGACCAACGTCGGCATCGACCTCGCCGGAACGCCGGGGGGCAACACTGGCGACGGCCAGGCGGACAACGTGATCGTCAACGGCACCAACGTGGCCGACGCCATTTCGGTCTCGGCGATCACCGGCGGCGTGTCGGTCCTCGGCCTCGCGGCCCGCGTCGACGTCAAGAATATCGACGCGGCCCTCGACAAGCTGACCGTCAACGGCCTGGGGGGTGACGACACCATCGATGCCTCGAGCCTCGCGGCGAACCTGGTCTCGCTCGTCATCAACGGCGGGATCGGGATCGACACGATCTTCGGCAGCAAGGGTGCCGACCTCGTCAACGGCGGCAGCGGGAACGACGTCGTGTTCCTCGGCGACGGGGACGACACGTTCGTCTGGAACCCCGGCGATGGTAGCGACACCGTCGAAGGGCAGGGGGGGAATGATACGTTGCTCTTCAACGGGGCCAACGTCAACGAGAAGATCGCCATCTCGGCCAACGGCAGCCGTGTGCGGTTCACCCGCGACGTCGCCAACATCACCATGGATCTCAACGGCTTCGAAGCGTTGAACTTCAACGCGCTCGGCGGTGCCGACACGATCACGGTCAATGACCTCACCGGCACCGGCCTCACCCAGGTCAACCTCAACCTGGCTGGCACTGTGGGGGGCAACACCGGCGATGGTCAGGCGGACAACGTGATCGTCAACGGCACCGACGGTGACGATGTCATCACTGCGGGCGGTAGTGCCGCGGGCGTGTCGGTCCTCGGCCTCCCGGCCCAGGTCAACATCCAGGGCGCCGAGGCCGCGAATGACCGCTTGACCATCAACGCCCTCGGAGGCGACGACGTCGTCGACGCCTCGGCCCTGACCAACACCGCGATCGCACTCACCGCCGACGGCGGCACCGATGATGATGTCCTCATCGGTGGCGACGGCAACGACACCCTGCTCGGCGGCTCCGGCGACGACATCCTCCTCGGCGGGCCGGGCCTCGACGTCCTCGACGGCGGCACGGGCGACAACATCCTGATCCAGGGCTGATCGCCCGCACCCCGGTCCCGGCTCAATCATTCCCTCAAGGGGGGACATCCTCGGTCGACGGACCGTGGGGCGTTCCCCCTTCTTCCGTCTGTTGTCTCGTGCCTCCCTGCGGCAAGGGCTTATCGGCGACGGAGTCAGCGACGAGAGCCTTCGGCAGCCCGGATCGACCCGGCCGGAATGGCCGCCGGAGTGCTGTGGGGATGCGACTGAGTTAGGAGTTACGCAGTAGTGGACGTTCGTTCGTGAAAATTGGCCCATCCGTGGAGGGCTTGCGACCCTTGGGATTTCCAGGTTGCTTCCGGAGCGGCCCCACTGATCGAAATCATCGGACAGACAAGCACTGCTGCGTAACTTCTGTGAGTGTTGAAAATGACAAAATCGGTATAGAATATTAAAATGTGGGTTCCGCGAAGGTTGGAGCAGGACATCTGACGGATTCGCTATCACTCCTGACTCGCAGCCCTTGGCTGCTTGTGCGGCCCGATCCGCCTGCGTCGGCGTAATGGCTGGCCGCTTCGTGGTCCCTGGCCGGCCGGCGCCGCCTGGCCGCCTCCACGGGATCACATTTCTCTGACTCGCACGGAGGACGTCCTTTGCTCTCGCCGAGGCGCCAAGGGGCAATATCGACACCGGCCGACGGCCCGGCTACCGCTTCTCGTAGGTGAGGATGCCGTAACGCATCACGCCCAGTTCGTACGCGAGCCAGATCCGCAGCAAGGTCAGCGCGAAGATGCGGTGCGGACTCCGGCCGTGTAGCAGGAAGTGGCGGTCCGCCGGTTCGCGGATCAGGGCACCGAGGACGCGCCGGGCGCAGATCGGCCAGGTCACTTTGACCTGCCGGCTGACGTCCTGAAACGCGATGGGGACGAGCCCCGACGCCTGCCCTAGGCGTTCGTATTCGCTGGCCGTATCCATCCCCCGCAAGCGGCCCTCACGGCAAATCGGCCCGAGGAGTGTCGACTGTTGCCAACCCTTCAGGTGGTCGCGGGACAGCCACGCGCAGACGACCAACCTTCGGCCCGGCCGGAGGACGCGAGCGGCCTCTCGGAAGAAGGTCGCGAGGTCGGGCATGTGTTCCGAGCTCTCGACGGCGATCACCGCGTCGAAGGACTCGGGTTCGAGGCCGTTGCGGAGCCAGTCGCGCAGCAGGTATCGCGGGTTCTCGGTATCCGGCGCGACGGACACCGCAAAGGCGTGCTGGGCCGACGAGATGGTCAGTGCCGTGACGGTCGCTCCGTACTCGCGGGCGAGGACTCGCGACGAGCCGCCGTACCCGCAACCGACGTCGCAGACACTCATCCCGGGCCGGACCTCCGCCTCCGCGGCCACGACCGCGATGAGCCGCCGCGTGGCCTCCTCGGGCGACATTCCCCGAGCGTCAAAGAGCCCGTGATGGACGTGCTCGCCCCAGAACTCTCGGTAGTAACGGTCGAGGTCGTCGTAATGAGCCGCCACCTCCGCCGGGTCGAGCACGATGGTTGCGGCGGTCGAGCCAATTGACATGTAAAATCCTTTGAAAAAGTCCGTTTTCCGTGGTGGATCGCGCCCTCTGTCGCCGTGGACGATGACGCCCGCGGCTGTCGTCACGTCGCGGTCCACTCCCATCGGAATACGAAAGTCGCGACCATCGGCGCGCGCTTCCGCCCCCGATTCACGCTTGAGAAAGGGAGGACGCCCGGGGCGTCCTATGCGTGGCGTGTCCCCCGCATCTCGCTCGTGCGGACGAAATGCGGATCATGCCGAACACGGAGGTGAGAGCGATGCCGTTTTCTATCCGAGGGTACTGTGCTGGCGCGGCAATCCTGGTGGCGTGCGGGGGCTCGGCGGTCGGAGGAGACGAGCCGGCGCCCGGCCGCGTGCCGCTCCGGGTGGATACGGGCGCGAGCCGCGTTTACATCAAGGTCACATCGGCGACGCGGTTCGGGCACGATCACGGGGTGGTCGGCCGGCTTGCCTCGGGAACGGTGGCTCTCGGGGGGGGAGGAAACCTGGTGTTCGACATGCCGACCTTCGTCGCCGATCGGCCCGAGGCCCGGAGCCACGTCGGCCTCAGCGGGGCGGTCTCCGCGTCGGATGCTCAGAAGACCACCGCCACGATGCAGGGCAAGGACGTGTTGAATGTCGCCCGGTTCTCGACCGCGCAATACACCTTTCGGTCTGCGACACCGCTGGGCGGCCAGGCCGTCGGTGCGCCGGGGCAATATCGGCTTGACGGTGATTTCACGCTTCACGGGGTTACCCGACCGATGCCCCTGACGGCGGTCGTCGAGAAGACCACCACGACGGGCGTGCTCAGGATGCGTTGCGCGTTTGCGATTCCGCAGACGAACTTCGGAATAAGGCCCTATTCGGCGGTCGGTGGCCTGGTCGGCGTGAACGACGCCTTGCAGGTCTGGGGCGAGTTGATCGTTCGCCCCGCGGCTGCCACACCGTCCTCGACCCGGGCTCGTTAACTCGCCATGCCCTTACTATTACAAGCGCGGGAACGACTGATCGAGGCGCGCGGGTTGACGCAAGTCCACCGCCAGGGCCGTCGCGAGGTGATGACCTTGCGTGGGGTGGATCTTGAGATTGTCGCCGGCGAGTTCCTCACGATCACCGGGCCGAGCGGCTCGGGCAAATCGACGCTGCTCCACCTGCTCGGGGGGCTCGACACTCCGAGCGCGGGCACCGTGCTATTCCGCGGCCGCGACTTGAGAACGCTCAGCGACCGGGAGCGGTCCATTTTACGTCGGCGCGAGATCGGCTTCGTGTTCCAGCTCTTCAACCTTCTCCCGACGATGACGGCGGTGGAGAACGCGGCTCTACCCCTCCTGTTGGCGAGGGAGGGCCGTCGCCGATCGCTCGCCAAGGCCGGAGCCGCGCTCGGACGGCTTGGGCTGTCGAGTCGAGTGGGCCACTTCCCCGACGAGCTCTCCGGCGGCGAGATGCAGCGTGTGGCGCTCGCAAGGGCGCTCGTGACCGAGCCGGCGCTCGTGCTCTGTGACGAGCCGACGGGGAGCCTCGACTCGGCGTCCGGCCGCGTCGTGCTCGAACTGTTGCGGTCGCTACCGGAGCCGGGGCGACGGTCGGTCGTGATGGTGACCCACGATAACGAGGCCGCCTCGCTAGGCGACCGAACGATCGCGCTGCGCGACGGCCGAATCGAGGCCGATGACACGATCCGAGAGCCACATGTTCTCATTGATTAGGACACTCAGCCTGCGCCAGGTTCAACGGCACCCGGCGCGGCTCGGCCTGATGGTGATGAGTGTTGCGCTGGGGGTTGCCGCGTGGACGACCACGCGGGTGCTCGACCGCACCCTCCGCGCCGCGATGCAATCGTCGGCCTCTCCGCTCGCCGCGGGTGCGGACTTCCACATCGGCCATGGCGACGTGGGGCTACCGCTCGCCCTGGCGGCGCGACTTGCGGCGGTGCCGGGT
Source organism: Singulisphaera rosea (assembly GCF_054877945.1). Classification (NCBI taxonomy): domain Bacteria; kingdom Pseudomonadati; phylum Planctomycetota; class Planctomycetia; order Isosphaerales; family Isosphaeraceae; genus Singulisphaera; species Singulisphaera rosea. Next base: position 22,024 of record NZ_JBTYIP020000047.1, read on the forward strand.
GTCGCGTCGGTGCGCCCGTTGCTCGTGCGGCGGGTGCGTCTCACGCGGCCCGTGCGGTGTTCGGCCGTCCTGCTCGGTGTCGACTTGACCGCCGAGCGCGAGCGAGGCGAACGCGCGGGGCTGACGTTGCGCGGCGGTTCGCCCGCGGATTTCGCCCGGGCCGTCCTGGCCGGTCGAGCCCCGGTTGTGGTCGGGGAGGCGCTCGCTGCCGAGTTGCCGCGCTATGCGAGGACGATTGACGTCCTGGCGACGGGAATGCCCCGGCGACTGATCGAGGTCGGTGTGCTTGAATCGCGGGGAGAGTGGGCATCCCTCGGAGGGCACGTGCTGCTGACCGACGTTCGGATCGCCGGTCGGATCATCGGCGATCCGGGCCGCGTGACACGGCTTGACGTCTCGCTCGCGCCGGGGGCGGACCGCGAACGCGTAAGGGCCGCCTTGGCGGCCGAGACCGCGGGAGTGGCCGAGGTACTGACGCCCGAGGCCCAAGACGCCCGTGTGCAGGACGCTCTCGAAAGTCTCCGCATCGCGTTCTCCCTATGCGGGGCCGGCGCACTCGTGCTCGCCTTGCTGCTCACGTCGGGCGCATTTTCGGTCGGCGTAACCGAGCGCGGGGCCGAGGTCGGCCTGCTCCGTGCCCTGGGGGCCGAGCGCATTCAAGTCATGCGGCTCTTCGTGGCGGAGGCCTGCGCGCTGGGTTTGGCGGGATCGATGCTGGGTTTGCCGCTCGGCTGGGCCTTGGCCCGACTCTCGTGCGGGCCCATGCTTCGCGCGTTCGGTGACGTGTTCGTGCCGCTGGACGCGCGGGCGCCGGAGATCGGCGTTTCAACCGGCTTGAGCGGGGTCGCCGCAGGGGTTGCCACGACCCTGATCGCCGCCGTTGTGCCGATCGCGCGCGTGTCGTTCCGCGCACCGCTGGCCGCGCTGGCGCGAGTGCCAGGGCAAGCGCGGGGCTGGGGCTCGCGGGCGAGCCTGGCGGGGGCGGTCGCGGCGTTGGCCGCGGCCGGGCTGTGTTTCGCGGAGGGCGACCGCGTGGGGTCGAGATTCAGGGCCTACGCGACGCTGGTGGCGCTGCTCACAAGCGCGGCGCTCGTGATCCCGGCGGTCACATCGCTCATCGGACGGGCCCTTCGGCCTCTTGCCGAGGCCTGGCTCGGGCCGCCGGGCCGCCTTGCCGCGGATCGGCTCGTGCGTCACCCGGCGGGCAGCGGCGTCGCAGTCGCCTCGTTGGCCGGTGGCATGGCGCTGATCTTACAGACGGGCGGCGTGATCCACGGGAACGAAGAAGCCATTCGTCGTTGGGTCGACACGTGCATCGCCGGCGATCTGTTCGTCACGTCGGGGGGGCCTCTGAGCGCCAGCGGCCAGACCCTGCCGATGCGCGAGGATGTCCGCTCTCGAGTCGAGGCCCTCGTCCCCGGCTCGCACGCCGTGGCGATGACGTTCCGTTACCTTCCCTGGACGCGCGCAGGCCGCGAGACCCGCGTGATGGTCCTGGCGCTCGACCCCCGTCGGTATTGCGAGGCCAATCGCGGCCGGCGGCCGCCCCTGGCCGATCTCGACAAGTATCGTCGCCTCAGCGAACCGGCGACGGCGATCGTGTCGGAGAACTTCGCCTCGCTGTACGGCGTAGCCCAAGGCGACACGATCGAATTGCCGGGGGCGACCGGGTCGGTGCGACTCCAAGTCGTGGGGACGGTCGTCGACTTCTCGTGCAATCGCGGCCTCGTCATGGTCGACCGAGCCCGACTGGGCGCCGAGTTTGGCGTCACAGGCGTCGACGTCTTCAGCGTGACGGCCCCCCCCGGCGCGGACTCGGATCAACTCGTCCGGTCGATCTCGCAGGCCCCATGGGCGGCCGATCAGGCGCTCGTCGTCGTCCCGCGCCAGGCCCTGCGGGCGCACATTCTCGGGATGGTCGGACGGCTCTACGGCGTGGCGTACGTGCAGGAGGTCACGGCCGCCGTGGTGGCGGGGCTGGGCGTCGCCATGGCGCTTTTGATCTCCGCCTTGCAGCGTCGCCGCGAGCTGGGGCTCCTCCGCGCCGTCGGCGCGACGCCGTCGCAGGCGGCGTGCGTCGTGCTCGCCGAGGCGGGGCTGATGGCCGTCGTGGGAATCGCCTTCGGCCTTGCCATCGGGACCGCCCTCGAGTGGTACGTCTTGCGCGTGGTCTTGCTCGAAGAGACGGGGTTCCTGTTCCCGGTCCGCTTTCCCTGGGCGTGCGCGCTCGTCGTTGCCTTCCTCGCGGGCGCGGGGGCCCTGCTGGCTGCCCTAGGACCCGCGCTCCAAACGGCGAGGCAGAGCATCACCGACGCCATCGCATACGAGTGAAGCGATCCCGATCCGGGTCGCTTCCGACGACGGCATCGTTCCCACGGAGGGAGTTCTCTCATGAAGCGGTCGTTCTGGTTGGCGTTCGGCGCGTTCACCCAGGGACTTTTCGTCGTAACGGTCTGCCGCCTGTTCCCGTTCCTCCGTGATGGCGGACGCTTTCACGGTTTGTTTTCGCCCGCGCGGGGCGCCTCGACGTTGTGGTTCGTCGCCGATGGCGTGCTCGCGATTCAGTTCGCGGTGGTCCACAGCGTCCTCCTTCTCCCCCCGGTACGCAAGACGCTCGGGCGCTGGATTCCTCCGGCGCTCTACGGGTGCGTATTTAGCGCCGCGACCTGCGCCTGCCTCCTCCTCGTGATGGAGACGTGGCAGCCCAGTGCGGACGCGGTCTGGGCACTCCGAGGAACGGCCGGTCGCCTGGTCAACGCCGCGTTCCTTCTGAGTTGGGGCGCGTTGCTCTATAGCCTTTGGCTCACCGGCCTCGGTTACCAGACCGGCCTGACGCCGTGGTGGGCGTGGGCCCGCGGCAAGGAGGTGCCGCGGCGTGGGTTCGAGCCCAAGGGGGCTTACCGCCTACTCCGGCACCCGGTCTATCTCAGCTTTCTCGGCCTGGTCTGGTTCAACCCGCTGATGACCTACGATCGGGCGGTCCTGGCGCTCGTCTGGTCGGCCCACATCTTCGTCGGCAGTTATCTCAAGGACCAACGTCTGGCCTACTACATCGGCGAGGGATACCGCGACTACCAGCGGCACGTGCCCGGCTACCCGTTCATCCCTTACGGGCCGCTCGGGAAGCGACAGGCCCGGAAGACCGAGGCCTGACCGACCGGATTTCTGATTCTTACCTAGTTGGATTTCATGTGTGGAGATCATTGGGTTGAATGCGTTATCTCGCCTCTCTCGGCGCGGGGCTGAGCTAAGGACGGACCGGGCCTCGAGCCGGCCGAGCACGCGGCCGCGCTACGAGGACTGGGGAGGATCGACGTCCTCAGCCGTAGCGCGACGGTGCTTTGGCCGGCGATCATGCGATGCGCCCTCGAACGATCCGGCAGGCCACTCCGGGTGCTCGGCGTTCCGAGCGGCGGCGATGTTCCCATCGCGCTGGCACAACTCGCGGCGTGGGCGGGGCTTGACCTGCAGGTCGACGGGTGCGACGTGAGCCCGAGTGCGATCGCGTTCGCGAGGCAACGCGCCTCAGCGAAGGCGTACGACGTGTCTTTCTTCCCGTGCGACGCTCTCAAGGGCCCGCTGCCCGAGGGGTACGACGTGATCACGTCGACGCTGTTCCTGCACCACCTCGACGACGCGGAGGCCGTCGGCCTCCTCCGGCGGATGCGCGACGCCGCCGACCACATGGTACCGGTGGATGACCTCGTACGCAGCCGGAAAGGGCACGCGCTGGCGTGGGCCGGGTGCCGGCTGCTCATCACTTCGAAGGTGGTGCACCACGACGGGCCGGTGTCGGTCGCTGCGGCCTTCACGCTGGCAGAGGCGGCGGACCTGACTGGTCGAGCTGGCTTGAAAGGGGCGTCCCTCACCCGACACTGGCCGGAGCGATTCCTGTTGGCTCGGTTAGTCGGTCGTCATGAGTTTGTGTGTCGCGGCCTGACGGCAGGCGCTCGCTACCCCCGGGTCGCGCGAGGCGTCTTCTGCCTTGCGAGGTGGTGCCCGGCGATCTCCGGGACGTTGATCCAACGTGTGAACAAAATCCCCGTATCCTTTGAGGCTATCTGATGGTCCCCATGATCATTGCGGGAATCGGCACGGCCAACCCACCGCACCGGATCACTTCGGCCGACGCGGCCGAGATCGCCCAAAAGTTCTCGTGCGAGACGCCCGCTCAGCGGCGGATGTTCCACACGATGTACCGCCGGTCCGGCGTCGAGACGCGGCACTCCGTGCTCCTCGAGGCATCCGGCGGCAGCCTGGATGCGCGACAGTCGTTCTTTGCCGCGGGCGAGCCGACCACGCGTGACCGGATGCAGCGCTACGAGGACGGAGCCGGCCCGCTGGCGGTGTCGGCCGCGCGGGCGGCCCTTCAGGACGCGGCGATCGCGCCGACGCGGGTCACACACCTGATTACGGTGTCCTGTACCGGGTTCTGTGCGCCCGGCTTTGATGCGGCCCTCATCCGGCAGCTTGGCCTGTCGCGCGACGTGGCACGCACGCACGTCGGGTTCATGGGCTGCCACGGGCTGCTCAACGGCTTGCGCGTCGCTCAGGGATTCGTCGGGGCCGACCCGACCGCCGTCCCTCTCGTGTGTGCGGTTGAGCTGTGCAGCCTGCACCACCAGTATGGGTGGGACGCCGACAAGGTCGTGGCCAATGCCCTCTTCGCCGACGGCGCCGGGGCCGTGGTGGGAGTGGGTGGGCGCACACCTGTCGACTCGACGGCGTATCGGTTGGTCGCCAGCGGGTCGACTCTCATCGACGAGTCGGAGGACGCGATGTCGTGGCGAGTCGGCAACCAAGGTTTCACGATGACGCTTTCGTCGCGAGTGCCGGATCTGATCGGGGAACACCTGCGTCCCTGGTTGGAAGGGTGGCTCTCAAGACTCGGCCTCACGCCGAGCGCCGTCGCATCCTGGGCCGTTCACCCGGGCGGTCCGCGCATCCTCTCGGCCGTCGGCGAGGCGCTCGGCCTCGATCACGCGTTGCTCCGTGACAGTCAACGCGTACTGGCAGAGTTCGGGAACATGTCATCCCCGACCATACTCTTCATCCTCGACCGCCTCCGCCGCGCCGGGGCGGGACGGCCTTGCGTGACGCTGGCCTTCGGGCCGGGTTTGGCCGTCGAGGTGGCACTGCTGCGCTAGGCGGTGGGATCAACGCACCGCGGCCGAGCGGCTTCGAACGCAACATCGAACGGAGGAAGAGTCAGGTCGCGTCATACTTCAAGGAGCTCATTCGGATCTGTGAGATTAGTCGAGTGAAAATAACGACATATGAGGCGAAAAACAACGGGAAGATCGGGCGCCGGCATCGCCCGTTGAAATCCGAGGGCATCCGGCCCGGCACGCCGGCAGACGCCCGGCCTACGTAGCCGCACGCCAGGCTCGGCAGTCGGGTCGGCCTCATGCGCCTCCAGTTCCACCGACCCTTTGGCGATTGGCGATCGTGTTCGGCGACAACCCGGTGGCTCGACTCACGGCACGGATACCGCCCCACTCATAGGACCTGTCCTCCGCGGCGGCCCAGCGACGGCGTATCCGCACGTCGATCAACTTGGAAAGAGCGGTGTCGCGCGAGGAAATCCCGTCGATGGCGGTCGCGTCCCGCATGACCGCCTTGGACCTCAAGTCTGAAAAATATCACGTTATTCTGATGCGTTTCCTTGGGGCTTCATTGTGTCCTTGTGGTGAGTCTCCCCCCCGAGTCGACCGGAGAGTGCTCGTTGGCCTTTCGACGAGGGGCTTCCATCGCCTTCGAGGCGACGCAACGGCGCCTTGGTGTACTCCGTGGGCACGGACACGATCGGCTCAGACAGGGGAGTGTCCGCCCGGCGTCGGCCGACGGCCCGCACATAGCCAAGCGAGGTGCCTCGATCGGCCTCCAACGTCGCGATCTCCACCGTGTTGGCCGGCGCGATTACCTGCAGCCAGTCCCGCCAGTATTGCCAGCCGTCGGCAAGGGTGTCGGCCACCTCGACGTCGAGGATACCGGTCCGTCCCCAGTGCCTCTGCCACCAGGCGGCCGAGTGCAAGCACCAGGGGAGGTCCTGCGCCCACCATTCCCTGAGGTGCTCGGGAACCGGTCCGTCGAACTCTCGAACCAACCCGGCACCGGCGATCGCCAACACGCCCCCCGGCTTCACGAACCGCGCGATCTCGTTCAGGTACAGATCATCCGTGCCATAATAAAAGAACGAGTCGATCGACACGATCGCGTCGAAGAACCCCGCGGCGAAGGGGAGAGAACGGGCGTCGGCGTGGATCGGGAACACGCCGTCTTCGGCTCCGGCGTCCCGGATCCGCCGCAGGTTCTCCGAGGCGCTGAACCACAGGTCGGTGGCCCAGACCTGCACGCCGAATTCTCGGTGGAGGAAGATCGACGACATCGCCCGGCCGCATCCGAGATCCAGCACCCGCATGCCCGGCCGCAGGTCGAGTGTTTCGGATAGCCACTCCGTCAGCCACAACGGATTGGCCGCCCCGCTGACCCCGGCGAGCACCCAATCGGGATGATACTTCGTTGCGCGAGGGAACCGCTCCGAGACCAATCTTGCGTCTGAAGCCATGCGGGACTCCGTCGTCGTGGAAGGGGCGATCGAAGCTCTCCGGCCGGGACGTCGGCCATGTTTTCAACAACCGGAGAACTCGGTTGGAGTCGTCTTCCGAGGGTTTCCCTGGATCCGACACACTTGTCGTTCCCGGGGTTCACATGGCCCGCATCGACTTTGAAACCTCGTCCTGCGCTCTTGGAAATCAATTCGATCATTGATGGCACGATCGAAGCGGCAGGATGATCTCGACGACCAGCCCAGGATCGGCGTTGCTGGCCGAGACCTGGCCGCCGTGGACTTCGATGGCGCGTCGGGCGATGGCAAGTCCCAGGCCGACGCCGCCGCTGGCGCGGCTGCGGTCGTCCTCGACGCGGAAGAACGGATCGAAGAGAGACGACAACGCACCCGGTGGGACGCCCGGTCCGAAATCTCGCACGACGACTTTCGTCCCTCGGTTGTGGGGTGTCAGGGAGACTTCGACCGGAGTGCCTTCCGGGGCGTGCCGGATTGCGTTGCGGATGACGTTCTCGAAGGCCCGGCGCAGGAGCTCCGGGTCGCCCTCGATCGCGTCGGACGCCGTCGTCTCGAACCCGAGGCGGCAGCCTTTTGCCTCGGCCTCGATGGCGCAGTCGTCGACGAGGTCGCGGAGCAACTCCGCCGGCCGGATCTCGTCGAGCACGCGGGCCGAAGGGTCGCCCTCGGCTCGGGTCAGGTGGAGGAGCTCGCCGACGAGGGCCGAGAGTCGGGTGACGTCGCGCCGGATGCGCTCGAGGAGGGGGCCGCGGTCGTCGCGTTTGATTGCGAGGTCGACGGCGACATCGAGACGGGTGAGCGGCGACCTCAGCTCGTGCGAGACGTCCTGCAAGAGCCTCCGCTCGGCAGTGACCAGGGTCTCGACGCGCTCGGCCAGCAGGTCGAACTCTCGGGAGACGACGCCGATCTCGTCGCGTCGGCGCGAGCCGACGCGGGCCCGGAGGTCGCCCCGGCCGAAGCGGTCCATCACCTTACGGAGTCGGCGGAGCGGCAGGGAGAGATAGAGGGCCAGGGCCGTCCCCATCGCGGCGATGATGGCCACGACAACGGCGATGAACGGCACGGGGTTTGGCGCTTCGAACCAGGGCTCGACGACCCAGAGGAAGCGAGGGCCGCCGTTCTTGGGCTGGATGACGACGGCGAATCGGCCGTCGGGCTGCCTGACGATGCCGGGATTTGAGCGGCGGCCGGGGCGGATGAGGGCCGAGCGGTCGGACCCGTCGACCAGGCTGCGCCCTCGCGCGTCCACCAGGAACCGCTCACCGGGGAGCCTCCCGTCGTGCGTTCGGAGGTAGGCTGCGAGGGCCTCGACGCCCCCTTCCTTTAAAGCCCGGCCGGCATCCTCCGCGAGCATGTTGACGAGGCTTCTCATCGGGTCGACCCCCCGATACCGAGGGTGATCCAGGGCCTTGGCCGTGGCCCAGAGGCCGACGACGCACAGGGCGATCGCCGCGATGGCCCAGAGCACGATGGCAACCAGCGTCGTTCGCATGTCAGGCCGGCTCCCCCGGGCCGTCGGAGACGCGGAGCAAGTAACCCACGCTTCGGACCGTGCCGATGGCCTCTCCGCTCGCCCCGAGTTTCTTCCTGAGGTTGCAGATATGTGTGTCCAACGCCCGGTCGAAGGGCGAGGGCTGGCGCTGGAACATGGCCACCGAGAGCTCGCCCCTCGGCACGATCCGGCCGGCGGCGCGGGCGAGGTACTCGAGGATGTCGTATTCGAGCGTGGTCAGGGCGACCGGGACGCCGTCGACCTGGGCTTCGCGGGCGGCGGTGAGCAGCCGGATCCGGCCCACGTCCAGGGCGTTCGGGCCGACCATGCCCCGTCCCGATCGTCGGAGGACCGCTCGGATCCGGGCCAGGAGCACGTCGGTGCCGAAGGGCTTCGGCAGGTAGTCGTCGGCCCCGGCGTCGAGGCCGGCGACCTGGTCGGCCGGCGCGGTGCGAGCCGTCAGCATGATGATCGGGACGCGGCTTTGGCGCCGGACGAGGCGGAGCAGCTCGAAGCCGTCGAAGCCGGGGAGCATCACGTCGAGAAGCAGCAGGCTGTGCTCGCCCGAGAGGGCGCGGGCCAGGCCTCGGCGGCCGTCGTGGGCCAGCTCGACCTGGATGTCGTGCTCGTCGAGTGCGTCTTGCAACAACTCGCCGAGTTCGACGTCGTCATCGACCAGGAGCGCCCGGGCCGGCCCCTCGGGGGAATTCGGTTCGCGTCCCATGACCCACTCTCCGTCCCGTGATCGGCAAGCCCCTCTCCCCACTACTATCGCCCCTCGGCCGCGGATTGTCTCCCTTCCGTGCGCGGGCTCGAGGCCGGCCTGACAAATCTTGACGGACCGGTTTCCGATCGTCGGGTATCCATGAGGCACGCATCGGCCCAAATGCCTTCGCGGCGGCGTTCGCCCCGGCCCAAGGCGCTCACGGAGATGGGACGAGTTGATGAACAATCGAGTCATCGAGACCCGAGGGCTGACGAAGCGGTATGGTCGCTTCACCGCCCTGTCGGGCGTGACCCTCGAAGTCCGGCAAGGGGAAGTCCTCGGCCTCCTCGGCCCCAACGGGTCGGGCAAGACGACGATGATCCGGCTCCTCCTCGGGATGCTCTACCCCTCGGCCGGAGGCGCGACCGTGGCCGGATTCGACCCCTGGCGAGAGGGGCGGGACGTCCGTAACCGCGTCTCCTATCTCCCGGGCGAGATCCGGCTCTTCGGCAACCTCACCGGCCTGAAGATGCTGCGATACCTGAGCGATCTTCGCGGCGGCGAGGCCCTCGACCGGGCGGTCGCCCTGGCCGAGCGCGTACTCGCCCTCGACCTGTCGAGGAAGGTCCGGACTTATTCGACGGGCATGAAGCAGAAGCTCGCCCTGGCCCAGGCGTTCGCCGACCCGGTCGACATCCTCATCCTCGACGAGCCGACCTCGGCCCTGGATCCGACGGTGCGGAACGACGTCGTCAACCTCGTCTCGCAGGCCAAGGCCGCGGGCCAGACGGTCGTCTTCTCGGGGCACGTGCTCTCCGAGGTCGAGGCGGTCGCGGACCGCGTCGCGATCATGCGCCGAGGTCGCCTGATGCACATCGAGGACATGCACGCCCGGCGCGGACTGCGCCTGGTCCTCGCAAGGTTCGAGGGGGAGATCCCCGAGGTCCTTCCCGAAGAACTGGGACTCACGGTCCGTGAGCGGAACGGTGACGTGCTGCTCATGGAACACCGAGGGGCCGTTTCGCCCCTGGCGACCTGGATCGGCTCGCAAGCCATCGTCGACTTCGCGGTCGGCACCGAGGATTTGCGGAGCCTCTACGACCGATACCACGGCCCCGACGCCATCGTTGAGGACGACCCATCATGACCGGCTTCGGCACCATGCTGCGCAGGCAATTGGGCGAATCGCGATGGTTCCTGGGCATTGCCTCGGCGTCGCTCTTCGGCCTGGGCTGGCTCTCGTCGTTCATCGCCTGCCGCGTCGAGCGACGCTTCCTCCGCGCCAGCGGCGACGGCGAGGGTTTCCGCCGATTCGCCCGAGGGATGGGGGGCGCGGCGATGGATTTCTCCTCGCTCTCGTTCCAGGTCATGTTCTGGAGCCATCCGTTCGTGCTCCTGCTGATCTGCACCTGGGCGATCTCGAGGGCGAGCGCCGCGGTGGCGGGCGAGATTGAGCGGGGCACGCTCGACATCACCCTGTCTCGGCCCGTGTCCCGGGCGGAATACCTGGGGACTCAGGTGGCGGTGAGCCTGATCGGGTTCATCCTCCTGGCCTCGGCCCTGGTCATCGGCAATCGTGTCGGAGGGCAGTTCAATCGCGTCGCGGATCCTCCCTCGGCGCTCGCCCTGATCAAGCCCGCCGTCAACCTGGGCTTCGTCGGCCTGGCCGTCTACGGCTATTCGCTCCTCTGCGCCTCGTGGGACGTCGTCCGCTGGCGGCCCAACCTCATCGCCTCCACGTTGACGATCGCCGGGTTCGCGGCGGGCGTGGCCTCGACCATCCCGACGCTCTCGGACTGGGAGTGGATCGGCCGGTTCTCGGTCTTCAAGGCGTTCGACCCCGTCGAGGTCGCCGTCGCCGGTGAGACGTTCGCCCGACACGTGGCGGGCCTCGCGACCGTCGCCGCCGTGGGGGTTATCTCGGCGTTCGTTGTGTTCCAACGTCGGGATTTGCCGTCGAACAGTTAGGGTCTCTCGGGTCGAGGGTAATGGAACACGGACAAGAAAAGGCGGATCTATCCGCAGATGGGCACGGATAGAATCGCGAGAATTTTCAATTTTATCTGTGGGGATCTGTGTCATCTGCGGATCGTGTTCACCCTTTTTTCTTAGCCCAATGTCGGGTCATTGCGATTAATACGAGTCGGCGGAGACGACCTCGCCGCCGGCCATGGTGCTGATGGCCCACCAGGTGGTGGGGGCGATGGAGTTCTTGACGCCGCGAACGGAGCCGTCCAGCATCAGTGTGTTGACGACGCCGGGGTGACGGCTGCTGGCGGTGATGGCATCGGCGTCGCTGTCGGCGTTGTCGTTGCCGTAGTCGCAGCTCCAACTGTTAGGCGTCATGACGTGGTTGTAGCGGGTCTGGCCCGATCGGCCCCACCACCAGGCCGCGCCGTAGGGCCAGCCGCCGGAGACGGCCGTCGGAATGGCATTCGTCGCTTTGCAGTTATTGTAGTCGACCTGCGGGCTGCCGATGACGGTGCTCGACCCGGAGATCTTCGCCGCGAGCTTGATCGGAGAGGACGAGGGTTGCATCGGGTCGAAGTTCGACGCACTAACGCCGATCCCGCGGACGATCTCGCTATGGCCTACGGTGTTCGATGTGCCGTCGGTGATGTTCGACAGCTTGATGTTCGGCCCGACGCCCGAGTACGGTCCGCTGTTCTGGTTCAGGGTGGCGTACGTGAAGCTGAACCCGTCCGCGCCGGCGTTCGCCGCGTAGGTGGTCGTGCCGTACCCCAAGGTCACGCGGTTGATGTCCGAGGGGCAAATGAAGACGTTGACCACCGTGAATTGCACGGTCGAGTTCACGGCGCTCGTGGAGTTCCAGAAGTTGTTGTTCGTGCCGGCGTTGTTGAAGTTGCAAGAGTTGTAGAGGGCTTGCTGTTCGATCATGGGCAGCATCATGACCAGGCACGACGGGGCGCTGTTGAAGAGCTTGCGGATCGGCTCGCCCCAGGGGAGGCAGCCGATGGCGCTCTCGTAGTTGGCCACGCCCAGGCCGATTTGCTTGAGGTTGTTCACGCACTGGGCGCGGCGGGCCGCCTCGCGGGCCGCCTGAACGGCCGGGAGCAAGAGGGCGATGAGGACGGCGATGATGGCGATGACGACCAGCAGTTCGATCAGCGTGAATCCCTGGCGACGGCGCGGCATGAGAGGTCTCCTTGGATTTCTTCGGGGATGGAACGCGATGACGTCGCGGTAGCGCGATAGATTCAGTCGGGCCGGTTGGGCCGGGTCGCGAGCCGGTGGTGGGCCCTGACCTCCTCCGCGGTGAGTGGCCGGTCGTAGACGGCGACCTCGTCCATGAGCCCGACGAAGGCTCGCCGGTAGCCGGTGTGGTGGAAGTTCGGGATGTCGGTCAGGGTGGTCAGCCGGCCCAGGATGAGCTGGCAGGGGGCGGTCGAGCCGGCCGTCCCGATCGAGTGCGCGGCCTGGGCCTGGCCGTCGAGGTAGAGTTCCATGCGGTCGTTGGCGACCTGGGCCACCAGGTGGTGCCAACGGCCGGGGACGTAGATGTCGTCGGAGAACAGGTTGTCTCCGCCGCCTCGTCCCGTCGGCCAGCGGTAGAGGAACCGGACCGACGCGGGTCGGAACAGGGCGAACCGGTTCGACGACGTGAGCTCGACGAGCGAAAGGTGGTGCGTGGTGTCCTTCGGGGCGATCATGCTGGCCAGCGCGGCGTGTCCGATGGTCTCCGAGAGGAACCAGAGCTCGATCGCGTAACCCGGGGACTTCACCGGCTTCCACGGGCCATCCGACCGGAGACTCTGGTTCGGCTGGCCGGGCCCGAAGTGGGCGCAACGGTTGCCGGACGGATCTCCCGCGAGCCGAATGGGGCCGGTCGCGACCAGGGGAGATCCGCCGCCGATCTCGTCGGGGACGATCCCCTCGTCGAGCGACTCGAACCGCCAGTAATGCCGGGGCCTCGCTTCGCGGATGACGTTGGGGTAGCTCGTGTCCAGCACGAGCGGCGAGGGGACCGCGACCGAAGGCGTGACGAAGTCCTCGGGCCCGGCGATCGGGCTGATGAGGCCGGCCACGGGGTCGATCTCGAAGGGGTCGCTCCCCTTGTCCACGACTTCGCTGTGGCTCAACGCGCCCGAATGCCCGAGCACGGCGGCCTCGACTTCTCCCTCGAAGACCTTGCCGCGCGACTTGCCGTCGGCCTTGATGTTGACCCCGAACTCGGTACCGCGGTCGATCACCGCCGAACCGGGGCCCGAGATGACGAAACCCTCGGCCCCCTCAGGGACCCTCGCCCGGAGCCGTCCGTTGAGGCAAGCGATCCGGTCGACCGAGAGGAATTCGAGGTCCGCGGGCCCTTCGACGATCACCGAGACGCCGTTGAGCATCGACAGCGTCGCGCGGCCTTCGTGGACCTTCATCCGCCCCTTGGGCAGGATGTCCCCTTCTTTCGGGATCCGACCCCCGTCCATCTCCCAACGCGTGTCCGCCGTCCGGACGACCACGGCGACGCCGTCCGACACGTCGACCTTCCCCGGCACCGCGACCACGGCCGGTCCTCGACGCGCCCAGGGGCCGCGGAAGACGATGGCGAGTCCGATTGCGAGGAGGACAGCGAAGCAGGAACCGCCGACCAACATCGGGATCGACCAGGAGCGCGTGGACAACGTCGGGTCGAAGTCGTCGAGGTGATGGTCGACGATGGGTTGGTCGACAGGGAGAGAAGCGATCGGTTTCAAAGGCATCGACGAGGCACCCGGCATGTCCATCGGGCCGGAGCCGGAGTCGTAGTCGAGGTGCAGCCGCGCGTGGAGTTCCATGAACCGCAAGTAGAGGTCCTGCGCCTCCGGGTCGTCGCGGAGTCGTTCGCGGAGGCGATCTCTGCCTCCTGGAGTCAAACTACCGTCGGCAAGGTCGGAGAGGAGGCCAAAAAGTTCGTGGAATTCCGGGGATTCGCTTGTCATGAGTGGGTTGCCAATCGCTTCTCAACGCAGTGCATCAACTGTTTCCGGATCCTCGACAGGGAGACCTTCGTCGCCGCCTCCGACTTACCGACTTTGCGGGCGATCTCGCGGATGGACTGGCCGCTGCCGTAGCGCCGGCTGATGAGCAGGCGGAGCGCATCGGGCAAGGCCGCGAGGCACTGACGGAGCGCGAGGTGCGCGGCCTCTTCGTCCTCGATCGGCTCGGAGCGGCTGGCGATCTGGTCCAGAAGGTTTTCATCGAAGAGGAGGCGGTCGCGCTTCTTATCGCGAAGGTGGGCAAGGACCTTGAAGTGGGCCACCCGTCGCGACCACGCGCCGAAGTCGGTCCCCTCGACGAACTCGGCCGACTTCCGCCAGAGTTCCAGGTTCGTCTCCTGCAGGACGTTCTTCGCCTCGTGGACGTCGCTGAGCAGCGAGACCAAGTAGATGAAGAGCCTGCTCTGGTGGTCGGTCAGGCAGCGGATGAAATCCTCGGTCCGTTGTTCACTATTCATCGCTCGGGTCGCGCATCGGGGTCGGTGCCCGACTCCCTTGCCCCAAGGGAGCACGGACATTCTTCGGGTCAAGGATTGGGAACATTGGAATCTCGCTAGATCTCAATACCAGAGAATGGCAAAAGGTAACGGGGACTCTCCGGAATACGCCCAAATCGATGGGCGGCCACTGTCCAGGGCCTGGCTTCGAAGCCCAAGTCGAGGTTCGGGTCGTCGGTCGTCCTGATCCGCGGGATCGAGTTCTGCAACTCGGGATCAAAGCACGGACCGACGAACGTGGTTATGAACATTTGAGTTGATGGTCCTTGGGCCATTCGTCGGCAAGGATCGAGAGACTGTCCCGAAATCCGTTCTTTAAGAAAAGAACGGGTTTCGGGAGGGGTTCTGGGTCGTCATCGGCGCTCCGGCGGTTTGATCCAGGGTTATCTCGGCCGAGTTGGTTTGATATGCTGGAATCCGGATCCTGGCGGCCATTTCAATTCGCCTGGCCCCTTCGATCCTCGAGGCAATGCCGCCTCATCGAGTGGATTCGACCGATGCACGATCACAAAAAGCGCGCACTCTTCGTCGAGCGGGCCCACGGGTATTTGGAGCAGGCGGGTCGGCCGCGTCTGGTGATGCTTGCGGTCCTCACCGTCACCCTCGCGTCGGGCTTCCTCGCGTCCGTCGCGATGGTGCATCTGGGGGTGGACCGGATGGCGATTCGCTATCCCCTGGCGGTCGCGGCGGCTTACGCGATGTTCCTGGGCCTCCTCTGGGGATGGCTCCAGGGGCAGGGGGCGTCGACGATGATCTCGGAAGATCCGGAAGGGCTCCTCGTGCCCGGCGTCGCGGCGCTCGGCGGGGTCGCCCTGGGCGAGGGACTGGCACGTGAGGACGAGCGCCGCCGCAAGAGCTCCTCATCCTTCAGCGGGCTTGGCAATTTCGGGGATATCGGCGAAGGGCTTGGGCCCCTGATTATCCTCGTCCTCATTGCAGCGGCCTGTACGCTAATCGTGAGCGTCTACCTCATCATCACGTCGCCCGTCCTGCTGGCGGAATTGCTTGTGGACGGAGCACTGCTGGGTGCGATGTCGCGAGCAATCAGCCCCGATTCGGCCCCTCATTGGTCTCGAGCCGTCGTGCGTCGGACCTGGCTTGCCGCGCTGGTCACGGCCAGCGTCTTCGGACTGGTCGGGTTCGGAATCGAGCGCGTCGCCCCTGGAGCCCGCACACTTGGAGAGGCCTGGACGCTCCAAAGCGGACACCGGTAACGTGGACTGGATCACCGATCGAGTTGCCATCGGGAACTATCTGAAGGCTCAGGACGCCGACCTGTTGAGGCGGCACGGGTTCCGCTCCGCACTCAGCCTCGACGGCACGCTCGCCGAGAGTCGAGCGTCCGAACTCGGGCTTATCGAGGTGGCCTCGTACGCGCTGATCGATGGGGGGGCAACGATCTGCGCATCCTCCGCTTCGCGGTCGACGGCTTGCGGAGGTTGGCAAAGACAGCTGGCCCTGTCCTGGTCCATTGCCATGCCGGTCGCAGCCGATCCGCTGCCATCGTCGCGGCATATCTCATGGAGGAGCGTGGGGTCAATGCCCTGGAGGCGATTGCCCAGGTCGGCGCCCGGAGGGAGATCAATATCACGCCTGCGCTGGTGGATCTACTCCGCAGACTTGAAACGTGATACAATTAGTGAGTGATTATGATTTGGGATTTTTCGATTGGCGGATGGAGTTCGGTAGGGCCACAAATCGGTTGATAGCTTGGCTCTTCCACGATCCAAGGCCCCATGCCGTGGCTCCTTCGCTTCTCCACCCCCGAATAGCCCCGGCGCGGCCTGCGCCGGGGTGGCTTGCGAATAACGTGGCGGCATCGGAGGTGCTTCAGTTGCTTTGGGAGGATGCTGCTGCGGGCTCTTTGGGGAGGTGGCGGATTTGCGTCGATGCTTCGTAGACCGCTTTCCGCATGCGATTGATGCCACCGAGCGGACGATGCTCAATCAACCCGTGCCAGGGAGAGAATGTGAGATTTTCGCACGCCGCCTGGCTTTCGGGCGAGTTGAACCGCTGGGGAGGGATTGTAAGCGTCGCGACTTTTACGAACGGATATTTGTCTTCCGGCCAATTGTTGCAGACATTTTCAATGTCCTTCGCGAGATCGAGGGTGCTGTTTTCGCGCCGCTGGACCTTGAACTCGAAAACGACGGGCTTCGCCCCATCGCTTATCTTCAGCCGTTCGATCAGCGCCGTCCGGAGGTAGTTCGGGTCGGCAACATTCGGCGTCGTGCCGGTCGGCGGATCAACGGGAACTACGGAGTACTTCATCACCGAGCCGTCGCCGAAGCGGAAGGGAGCCGCGCTGAAGTAGCGGCAATCGACGGGACAAGCCGGCTGGGGCTGGAATCCCTGGCCAGACTCGGTCGGGGCTTGGATCCTTCCGGCGATTTCCAGCGTCCTCCTCGCCCGCAGTTGGGTCTCGGGATCCTTGGTCGACTGGATGACGAAGAATTTCCCGGGATTCTCCATGTTGGCGGGATCGGCGAGCACCTCGGAGAGTACCTCGTAATCCTCGACATTGGCGAAGGCAAAGACCGGGTGGTTGACCATCAAGAAATCTTGCGTGAGCGCCCCATGAGGAGGGAGTAGTGGCGTTCCCTTGGCTCCGATGAGCTTGACCGCCATCCCTCGACTGCCGGCTGTCGGCTTTCCGCTCTGACCGATCGGGTTATCGGGGAGCACGAGCGTGGCCGCATTCGAGAACCGCACCCAGGCGTCAAATCGCTTCCCGGGTTCGGCAAAGACGCCGACACGATAGGCCGGGTCGAGGTCGGTCACCACCTCGAAGACTGCCGTCACACAACCGTGGTCCTTTGCATGGACGCCACGGCGGATTTGCTCCTGCCCAGCATAGCGATTGCGGAGTTGCTGTAACGTTAACTTAATGATGTGCTTGATCCGATCGGCCTCGCCGGGGGGCACGGCTTCGACCGCTGCCGACGCGTCGGTGTGTGCGGCAGGTTCCTCTCCAATCGCAAGGTTGGAGGGATGGCCCAGAGGAGATACCGCGGCGAGGACGAACCCGGTGCGGAGGGCCTTTGCGAGCAAGGTGTTCATAAATTGCTTTCGCGGAAGTTGGGGGGACGTTTGGCAATGTATGCTGATTATTGTATGTTATTCAGCGAGCCGGCATCGGGCTAGGAATTGCCTCGGATGGGACACAGTCAGGAAAAGGCGGATCGTCTTCAGCCTCATTTTCTTGGCCCGATGTTTAGTCGCTGAGGTTGTCGGAAAGCGGCGAGAATCACAGCGACTTCAGGTACTCGAGAAGATCCCGTTTCTCATCAGTCGTGAGCTGAGTACCATATCTATGACCGGCGTTGGAATTACCGTCGAGGGTGGTGTCATAAACCGGCTGCGAGGGATCATCCTTGAATCCGACGTTGGCGGTGTCGAATTCGATACTGCCAATGTGGAACGACTTGGTCCGCTCGTTCTCGGGCTTGAGCAATTCCGCGAGGGAGGGGACCGAGCCGTTGTGCAGGTAAGGGGCGGTCGCCCAGATACCGTTGAGCGGCCGCGATTTGTATCCGAGCTTCGCGGTCGCACCGGTGATCACGGTCTTGTCCGGCTCATTGTCAACGGCCGGGGCGCCCGTGGGTCGTGCCAGGAGTCTGTTATTGAAGCGGCCGATGGCGGCACGCAGACCCTCCGGATTTCGGAGGTCGAGCAGGTCATCGCCCGCCCCTTCAGTCAGGATGTTTCGGCTCGACGGCATGAGGTGGAATCTTCCCCCGCTCACGATCAAGTTCTGCCCCTGCTTGATGAGTGAGTCGACTTGGCCGAACAATTTCTTGTCGCCGAACTCGATCGTCGTCGTGACCCGATAGCCGGGATTCAGGGCATCGATGATGTCGGACGGCTTTTTCCCGATCGCAGCCTTTGCCAGTTCGTGCGTAATCTCGAACGGGTTGCTGACGGGCTTCAGGATCGCCCGTTCGACAACATGCTTGAGGATGGCTCCGATCGGGGCGGTCTTGCCGAATCGTTCCAGGGTGAGAAGCGTCTTGCGTCGCCCTTCGAGCCGTCCGGTCGAGGCCGAGCGTTCGAAGTTGCGGTTCATGTTGGGGTCGGTGCCATCATCGGAAGCCTTGAAGGGGACTCGCCTTGTCGGCGACTTACGGTTGATCGAATCGTGGCAGCTTAGGCACTCCCTCGCGAAGATATTCTCGCCCCGAGCCTTGGCATCCGCGTCGATCGGTCCGAAGGCTTCTTCGGGCCAGAGGGGAGACCAGAGGCTTTCCAGCGAAGCTTCGATCGCAATGAGATTCTTAAGGTTAACCGAAGATTTGTAACGAACAAAAATATGACGCTCTTGCTTGCTGATTTCCGCATGCCCGAAAACGCCGATGACCTCCCCGGCATTCCTCCCGAGCGCCCCGATATTCTTGGTGCCGACGAGGAACTCTCCGAGTGGGCTGGTCTTGTTCTCTGCCGCTCCATTCCACTGGACACGCTCGTGCTGAGGGGTATCCCAGAGGCAAGGGAAGCTCACGGGCGCATTCGCCGGGGCGACGTTCTCGGGGATGTCGAGGAAGGTCGAGGCGACTTCATTGAAGATCGCGCCAAAGGCATCAATCCGCCCCGGGCCGTGTTGGTCCTTTTTGAGCTTGGGAAGATTGCGTTCGTTGTACCCGGCGCGGAGGTTTGCGACCGAGCGAACTCCACCTCGGAGGGCGTCCTTCTCGAAGTCCGTGGCCGTGGGGGGGAGGACCGCTTGCGCGAATCGATTGAACTTGGCCTCGTCGGTCGCGGTGGCCTGGAATGCCGAGGCGAGTTCTTCGAGGAATCCTTCGAGGTTGCCCATGGAGGGCCCACCATCGATAAGATAAGCGATTCCGTTGTGATTGATCTGGCTGGTGTGGCAGGCCGCGCAGGTGAGGCCGAGCATCCTCGTGCCGTCCTCGTCGGGGCCGTCCTGCGTAAAGCCGATCGGCAAACCGTCGGGATTCTTCTGATCAGGAAGTCGCGTGATGTAGCCGAGGGTACGCAAGTGCTTGGGGTCGCGGAATGGCTCCTGGGCTGTCGGCTGTTCGAGATTGAGGAACCAGTCGTAGGGAACGAGCAGAGAGCCCTGCGGGACGTTGTAAAATGTGTTCGACTCCTCGTCCGTCCAGTTCTGCGGCAGTGTCTTCACCGCCGTGATCCCTGGCCCGTGGTCAACGTTTCTGGGGTTATCCGCGGCCAATAAGCTTGTTTGGCCTGTGGTTAGGACGACAGAAGACAAAATAGTGAAGATGAAAATATCGGCTGGATTTTTCATAAAAACGCAGTCCTATCTGAGGTGAATGGAATAACCACGGGGAACATTTCCTCCTGCAGAAGACAGAAGCCCTTGCGGAGACTGGCGAACGAGGGGAAAACTCGTCTCCCGTGTCATTAGCGAGGCGCGCTGCCGCGAGAGAAGAGAAAGGTGTGACCATCTCGGAGCCGGTGATTGTCTGGCTCACGGTCAACGCACGAGTCGTTCGACGACCTGATGGGTTTGAATCACGACATTTTGCATTTGAGTTCGGAAAATTGCCAGCACAATTTTATTTAAAAAATATCAGAGTACCACGAAATTACTAGGATGCCGGCAATTCTTGATAAAGCCACTTCAGTCCGGCCTTATCCCCGGCAGTTGCTTCCATGGTCGTGCGGCGGTTCTACGCCTTGGGTTGGTCCTTTCGCCGCTTGGGACGCTCCTGCCTGCGCTCTGCTTCCTGGCGACGGGGTCGCGGACCTATTTCGAGGCCCTCTGGGCGTTCCGGGTCCTGAGCATCGTCGCGTTCGCGGGGGGCGGGGTGCTGCTCT
>NZ_JBTYIP020000048.1:0-41571 GCF_054877945.1 Singulisphaera rosea
CTCGACGCTTTGCGGCGGATGGTCCGCGTCGCCGACGGCCATGAGCCCAGCCCGAGCGTCGGCAGCATCGACAGCCAGACGGTCAAGGCGACGGAGAATGCCGAGACCCGGGGGTACGATGGGGGGCCAGAAGATCAACGGGCGGAACCGCCATATCGTCGTAGACAAGCTGGGTTTGCTGCTGGCGGTCGCGGTCACGGTGGCGTCGGCTGACGACGGGACGATCGCGCCCCGGGTCCTGGGCGAGTTGACGGCCGAACATCGGTCTCGGCTGAAGATGTTGTGGGGGGGATTCGAAGTACCGGAACAAGACGCTCCAGCGTTGGCTGGTGGACATGTGTGCGGGTAATGTGGTGGAGGTCGTGAGTCGTCCGTTGGGTAGCACGGGTTTCGTGGAACAGCCGCGGAGGTATACGGTAGAGCGGACGTTCGCGTGGCTGGGTCGATATCGTAGGCATAGCCGCGACTACGAGGTGCGTACGGAGTCGAGCGAAGCGATGATCAAGATCAGTTTAATTCATCGGATGCTCAGGCTATTAAGAGAGGATCCGCCACAGAAAGGGCAAAGGATTTTTTAGCCACGGATTGAACACGGATAAATCACGGGAGAGGAAGATTCATCAACAGATAACGCAGATGGACACAGACTGGAAATCCAATATCAGATATTAATCGTTTAAATTTATTATCTGCGACAATCTGCGTCATCTGTTGATTGCCCTCTTTCTTCGTCTTATCCGTGTTTCATCCGTGGCAAATGGGTTTCGTTTTCCACTCGTGGCAGATTCTCGCCCGATGTTGGGTCGTCGTACTTTATTGGCCCAAAACATAAGCCAAAAGAAAGACCGGCCTCATCGAGGTCGGTCCCCCCTGGCACTGGCAATGAGTCCGGGCTTGGGATCCAATGGAGGCCGGCGGAGGGGCTTGGCCATCGTGGCGAAGTTTGCCCGAGGGATGCGGGACGAGATGCGAGAGGTCCGGTCGGTCTGATGGAGTTGCGCAACACGCACTTGCCGAAGTTCCGGGGTTGGAGGATCGTGGCGCTGGGGACGCTGGCGTTCGCCTTGGCGGCGGTCGCGGCGTTCCGGAATCACCGCACGAACGGGCCGATCCGGGTGACCATGTCGGGGGGAGGCCGCGAGAATCTCCGGTACACGCTCGTCGAGGCCCTGGCCCGCGAGGCCAACCGACGGGGGATCGAGGTCCACCTCGTCGACCCGAACAGCGCGGAGGATTCGGTCGAGAAGGTCAACGCCGGCACGCTCGACTTTGCGTTGATCCTGGGCGGGCGCGACTTCTCGCGATACCCCAACCTCCGCCAGATCGCCTCGTTGTATGTCGCGCCCCTGCACCTGCTCGTCAAGGAAGAGATCTCCGAGGCCGTCACGCGAAACCTGCACGAGCTGCGCGGGAAGGTGGTCAACCTCGGGGGCGGTCGGAAGAACCTCTCGTACTGGCTGGCCTACGAGGTCCTGGCCTTCGCGAACCTCTACCCGGAGCCGGGCGGCTACACGGCGACGGCGAAGACGCTGGCCGAGATCAAGGCGGAGCCGGACCGGCGCGGGATGCCCGACGCGATGTTCATGACCTCGACACTCCCGACCCCAGCCATTCGCGAGCTCGTGTCCAAGTACCGCTATCGGCTCATCCCCCTGCCCTTCCGCGAAGCCTTCGCGCTCGGGGCCCTCACGGCGGAGGAACCCGATCGGCGCCCGGCGTCGGACCAGGGCATCGCCCTGCTCAAGGAGCATATCTACGACGTCGTGATCCCGGCATTCACGTACCAGATCGACCCCGGGGTCCCGCCCCAGACCATCCACACGCTGGGCGCCCGCGTCCTCCTGGTCGCCAACCGGAAGGTGGACTCGGGGGTGGTCGACCGGCTGTTGGAGACGATCTTCCACACGCATTTCCTCAAGAACCTCTTGCCGTTGCAGGGCTTCGCGGTGCGGGACGCGATCCCGGAGATCCCCTGGCACCCGGCGGCCCTCCGGTATATCCAGAAGGACGACCCGCTGGTCACCTCGAGCATGCTCGAGCAGCTCGGCGAGATCGTGGCGATCTTCGGCCCGACTTCGGGGGGCCTCTTCTGCGTCTGGCAGTGGTTCCGGCAGCGGACCCGGTTCCATCGCGAGCGGAGCTTCGAGGCATATATCTCCAAGGTTACCGCACTCGAGCGCAGGGCGATGGACCTGGAGCTGAACGCCCCGTTCGAGACGAACCTGCTCGGGGACCTCCACAACCTCCATCGCGAGCTCGGCAAGCTCAAGGCCGAGGCCCTCGGCCACTTCTCCCGGGGCGAGCTCGACGGCACCGAGCTGATCACCAGCTTCCTCGCCCACATCAACGACGCGCGGACCCACCTGACGGGCATGATCCGCCGGCTCCGCGAAGACGCCGCGCAAAAGCCCCACGACTTGATCGGGGATTCACCACAAAGGCACAAAGGCACACAAGAATTCGAGTATTAATTTAAAAATATTTTTTCCTTGAAATTGATTCCCTTAATGCCTTGGCGCCTTCGCCGCGAAAACCCACCTGGCACGGGCGCGGACGGGTTATCATGAGCGCGTCGGGGGACCGACTGCGGAGGGGTCCGCATCCGAGAGGCACGCGCGGAGTTGAACATGCAAAGGACACGGCGAACCTTTATGAAAGACGGCACGACCTTGACCGCCGCGATGGTCGCAATGGCCTCGGGGGCATCGACGGAGGGGGACGCCCACGCTGAGGACGCTGACGCCGACGCTGGCCACGGGGGCACGCCTTTCGTGTGCGTGACGTGCGGCAGCCAGTTCTCCGAGACGGCCCGGCCGCCCCAGCATTGCCCGGTCTGCGAGGATGAGCGCCAGTACGTCAGCCCGAACGGCCAGGAGTGGACCACGCTCGACGCGCTCCGGTCGACGCACAAGAACACCATCACCGAGGAAGAGCCGGGGCTCTACTCGATCAACACGTCGCCCAAGTTCGGGATCGGCCAGCGTGCGTTCCTGATCCAGACGCCGAAGGGGAACGTGCTCTGGGATTGCGTCGCCCTGATCGACGAGCCGACGATCGCGCGGGTCAAGGAACTGGGAGGGATCGCCGAGATCGCGATCTCGCACCCCCATTACTACACGACCATGGTCGAGTGGAGCCGGGCGTTCGGCGGGGCCCCGGTCCACCTGCATGAGGCCGAGCGCCCTTGGGCGATGCGCCCCGACCCCTGCCTCCACTTCTGGAGCGGCGAAACCCTCGCCCTCCGCGGCGGGCTGAGCCTCGTCCGCACCGGCGGGCACTTCGAGGGCTACCAGGTCCTGCATTGGCCCGCCGGGGCCAAGGGCCAAGGGGCCCTCATGGCCGGCGACCAGCCGCAGATCTGCATGGACCCGCGCCAGGTTAGCTTCATGTATAGCTATCCCAACTACATCCCGCTCAACACGCCGGCCATCCGCCGGATCGTCCAGTGCCTCGACGGACTCGCCTACGACCGGCTCTACGGCGCCTTCTTCGTCCGGGGCAAAGGGATCGTCCCCACGAAGGCCAAGGACGTCGTCCAACGCTCGGCCGATCGCTACATCCGGGCGATCCAGGGCTGACGGGGGACGAGGCCGTCCCGAAGGGTCGAATGTGCGTCGGCGTCGGGCACGCCGGATTCGGCGTGCCCGACGTCCTAAGGACGCCCGACATGTTCACTTGTCGTTGAACCAGTCCTTCGGGACGTCCAGCGACCAGACCTCGCTGCTGAGGGGTTGGGCGTGGCCGCCGGCGACCCAAATCTTGTCCTGGAAGACGTAGGTCGAGTGCTCGTGGCGTTCTTTCCAGCTCACGTTCGACTTGAGCTGGTCCCAGTGCACGCCGTCCTTCGAGGACCAGACGTCGCCCCAGTTTTTCGAGGGGTTGTTCGACCAACCGCCGAGGACCCAGATCCGACCTCGGTAGACGACGCTCGAGAACCAGATCCTGGGATTCCAGGGGGCGTTCTCGACCGCTCGGGTCCAGTTCACGCCGTCGGGAGAGCTCCAGACGTCGTTCAAGGCCTGGTACTTCGGGACGTAGTTGCCTCCGCCCAAGACCCAGATCTTGTCGTCGTGGACGACGGCCGCGTGGTAGGCCCTCGGCGACCAGGGGGCGTGGGCCGCCTCGAGCTTCCACGCCTTGCCGTCGGCCGACGACCAGACGTCGTTCTTCAGGCTCGAGGCGTCGCCGAAGTAGTAGTCCTCGATCCCGCCGAGGATCCACATCCGCCCCTTGAACGACACGACGCCGGAGGCGAGGCGAGGGGACCAGCCGGCCTCCCTCGTCGCCGGCTCCCACGCGACGCCGTCGGCCGACGACCAGACCTCACGGCTCGCGCCGTGGCCCGGGAGCCTGCCGTTGTACCACCCCCCCATGAGCCACATCCGGTCCTTGAAGGCGAGGCTCATCGGCAGGTCGCTGTACTTCCAGGGGGCGTCCTTCGTCTCGATCGTCCAGGCCTTGCCGTCCGGGGAGCTCCAGACGTCGCGCGGGGGCGCCGCGAACGAGTCGAACCACCCGCCGAGGATCCAGAGCCGGTCGCGGAACACCACCTCCCCGCTCGAGTCGCGCGCCTGCCAGCCCGCCCGGTCGGCAACCTTGACCCAGTCGAGGACCCGGTCCTCCCCGGAGGCCGGGGCGGCGAGCAAGACGAGCGGCACAATGAATACAAGTTGTTTCATAACATACATTCTCAATGTCTGTCTCGAAGCCCGATTTCTTCTTCAAAATCGGGCTTCCGTGGCAGGAGGCGACGACTCCCGGCGAGGAGTCGTCGGGGTTGGTGGGAGCAGGAGCCCGGTTTTAAGAAAAGACCGGGTTTCGGGGTAGGCTCTCACTTCGACGGGGCGGGCGTCAGGCTCGTGGCGGAGGCGGTCGGGAAGTTGGCGGGGGCGGGGAGGGTGGACTTGCCGGTCGCGGCCCACTCGCAGCCTCGGGCGACGACCGTCTCGAAACCGACGCAGCGGATGGCCTCGGTATCGTTGGCGGAGACGTGGCCCATCACGGTGGTAAAGACCCGGCCCTTGCCATAGGGGATAACCCAGATCATCGGCTCGTTGGTGCCGGTGCCCCCCTTAGCCCTGTCGGAGTAGGCGGTGGCGAGGACCTCCATGTCGGCCGCGGGGCCGCGCTGGCCGTGGTAGAGCTCGTCCTTGGAGTGCATCCACTCGACCGGCAGTCCCTTTGTGATGGGATGAGAGGGGTCGCGGACGACGATCTTATAAGCGTGCTGCGGGCCGTGCCCGGCGCCCGGGCCTTGGCCCTTCGGCGTACGCACCACCTGGCCCTGCTCATCGAGGGTCAGCCGGTCGCCGAACGTGTTGTCGCGCCAACCCAGGCCGATCATCTTGTTCCACTCGGGCCAGTTCGTGAACGCGTTGTTCGCGGCGTGGATCACGGCCAGGCCGCCACCCCCCGCCACGTAAGCCTCCAGGGCCTTCTCGACCGGAGCGGGCCAGGGCTCGCCGTTGTAATTGCTCAGCACGACGTCGTACTTGGCGAAGTCCGGCCGGAACTTGTCCCAGTCCTCGGCCTTGGCCCCTCGAGGAGGCGTGGTGGCGACGTCGACCCGGAACCGTCCGGTCTTCTCGAGCGACTCGCGCATCACGGGAGTCATCGACTGCCACGTGTGGTTGTTCTGCCCGTCGATGATCAGGAGTCCCAGTTTCTCGTCACCGAGCGCAGGGAGGCTGATCGCCAAGGTCGCCAGCAATCCCAGAATCATCGGCCTTCGTCGGAGCGTCATCGAGGTTGTCTCCCATCCGGCCGCCCCGGCCGACCTCAAAGGGGCGCGGACTCGAGGGCGGATCATCGCCCGACCAGGATACTCGACCTCACCCCCCGCACAACGGCCCACCCGGGACTCTCGACCGATTCGCGCACCGCGTCGGCCTTCGCCAAATGCCCAAGAGGGCGAAGACGTAGCTCCGCTCTCACGTCGTGCCATGAAGACGCGATCGCGTCTCGATCTCAACGAGAATCCCCGCGTGGGGCGGGCCATCTTTCGGATTACGCCGATCGGGAGGATCGAGGGGCGAGATGACGGGAGGATTCGGAGAAGGGCGTTGAACGACTTCTGGCAGACGCAAAATTGTCGATTCGAGGAGAGCCAACGCCCCTCCGGGTGTTGAATACCGGCCGCGAGGACCGGACGGATGCCCGAGCCGAAGACCCAGGCCCCGAGGTGCGAGACTCACAAGGAGATGATCAGCAACACAACCCCGCCGGTGCACAGGAGGCCGAAGATTCCGAGGCCGATAATCGGTGCGCTGAGCATCCCGGACAGTTGCCTCAACCGGAAGTTGCACCTGGGGCAACGATCGGCATTCGGATTGATGGGCTGGCTACACCCTGGACAGTTCGTTCGATGGCTCATGCGGGAAGTCCCCTCGTCTCAAAGGCGACGGCGCGGGCCGTGGCCTCGAAAACGGTACGGGTCATCCTTCCAATTCCCCGGTGGGCAACGCACCTCAGGCCGGGTGGGGGGGGGAAGACCTTGAAGTCGATGGATGAAACGTCGAGAGGCAGGATTGGGAGTCGAGCACACAAGCCCATGCACGACGACAGGCTTGTCATCTCCCACTATGTTCTACGTCATACTCACACGCGTGTGACAACCGAGAATTCAGAGACCTCAATCGGCCACGCGACAGCCTCAGAGAAACATATCGACTGAGTCCGTCTCGATCTCGCGGTTTCACTAGAGACTTCAAGCAATTTCAGCGCCCAATTTGGCCATGTTTCCCAAACTCAACATTTCCCAAGATTTCCTCTCTTCCCAGAGTGGAACAAGTCCCATCTCAGCAATCCCGCAGGGATCAAAGAATTAGCGAACATCCTAGACTATGTAAACCGCCGCCTATTTTCGAGAACCGCCATGCTCACATCACGACACTCCGACCTTCCTCACGGGATCGATTGGAGTCTCGACGCAGCGCAAGTCGAAGGCATGAGCCTTCGCCTACGTGAACACGGGGGCCTGGACGCCATATCAACCTTCGGCCGAGCCGACGTAGGAGATTGCCGTGGCCGTCACATTCTGTTTATAGGTTTCGGCTCTCGGGCCCCGAATTATCGGGAAAAAGCCGAGCGCCCGACGCTTCCAGGAAGTCGGCGCTCGGCCAGGTCTGCGGGAGGGCGCGCGAAGACGTGGGCCCCTAGGCCGAGCGCCGTCTCTCGACGCGAGCCGTTATGGAGGCTTCAGGGTCGATCCGGACCGGTCCCGGTCGAGTTGCACCCGAGCTTCAGGCGGGGCAGCAGTGTCCGCCTGCCGTGCGAGCGTGGCAAACGGCCGGGAGGCGAGGCATTCCTGCCCCACCTCCGAGGCCGAATCCCGAGGGCCATGCACTTGGAACACACACACCCGGAGCGGTGACATGCCCTCGGCGGGCTTACGCGAGCCCGTCGAGGAGCCCGGTGCTGTCGCCGAGCGTCGGGAGATGCACGTCCATCCGGTTGAGCATCGCCAGCCAGAGGTTATTTAGGGGCGTCTCTTTCGGGTAGCGGATGTGCCGGCCCGACTTGAGCGAGCCCCCTCCCCTTCCCGCGAGGAGCACGGGGAGGTCGTCGTGGTTGTGGCGGTTGCCGTCGCTGTTGCCGCTGCCGTAGGCGATCATGCAGTTGTCGAGGAGGTTGCCGTCCCCCTCGGGGATCGCCTTGAGCTTGCCGAGAAGGTAGGCCAGTTGCTCGATGTGGAAGGTGTTGATGGAGCGGATCTTGGCGTGCTTCTCGGGGTCGTTGCGGTGGTGCGAGAGCTCGTGGTGCCCCTCGTTGACCCCGACCATCTCGTACTTGAGGCCGCTCCCCTCGCGGGCGAACATGCAGGTGATGACGCGGGTCACGTCGGTCTGGAAGGCGAGGACCATCAGGTCGGACATCAGGTGGAGATGTTCGGTGAGGTCGGCCGGCACCGACTGGGGCTTGACCGCGCCCGGCGGGGGGGGGACGGGCGGCAGGCTCTCGGCCCGGACGATCCGCTGCTCGAGCTCCCGGACGCACGAGAGGTACTGGTCGAGCTTCTGCCGGTCGGCGCCACCGAGGCGGCGCTCGAGCCCTTTGGCGTCGTCAAGCACCGCGTCGAGGACGCTGGCCCGGAGCCGGCTCCGCTTGAGGCGGGCGGGGTCGTTCGGACGCTCGGCGAAGAGGCGGTCGAAGACGAGCTTCGGGTCGACCTCGGTCGGCAAGGGTGAGGTTGCGTTGCGCCAGGAGATCGTGTGCTCATAGACGCACGAGTAGCCGCTGTCGCAGTTGCCCGTGCCCCGGTAGCGCTCGATGCCGAGCTCGAGCGACGGGAGCCGGGTCCGGTCGCCGACTCGGGCGGCGGCGGCCTGGTCGACGGAGGTCCCCGAGCGGAAGTTCGAGCCGGCGGTCTTCCGGGCCTGCGCCCCCGTGAGGAAGGCCGAGGCGGCCCGGGCGTGGTCGCCGGGACCGTCGCCGTTGGGACGGGCCTTGTCGCAGGTCAACCCGGTGAGGACCGAGATGTGCTCGCGGACCGACTCGAGCGGCCGGAGGATGGACGGGAGCGCGAACCCCGGCCCTTCGGCGGTGGGGGTCCAGTCGGCCATGTGGACGCCGTTCGGGACGTAGATGAAGGCCATCCGGCGAGGAGCCTGGGCCGCGGCCGTCGCCGAGCTGGACGCCGCGAGCACGCTCGGGGCCATCGCCTCGAGCGCCGGCAACGCCATCATCGTGCCGAGCCCGCGCAGGACCGTCCGCCTCGAGATACAGCCGTGGCTCATCGCTCGTCCCCCGTCGCGGTTCGCATCTGGAACGGTTCGCTCTTGACGGTCTCCGCCAACAGGACGGAAAACCGGTCGCCGTCTCGGTTCAGGGCGTCGAGGATCTTGTCCACGGCGCAACGGTCATAATACTCGAGCCCGCGTCCGATGGCGTAGGTCAGCACCTTCTCCGCCAGGGAGCGGCTGAAGGTCTCTTTCTGCCCCTTGAGGATCGCCTTCAGCTCGGCCGGGTTCTGGAACGATTGCCCGCCCGGGAGCACGCCCGACGGGTCGATCGGAAACTCGCCGTCGCGGTCGCGCCAGGCGCCCACGGCGTCGTAGTTCTCGAACGCGAAGCCGAGCGGGTCCATGCGCTGGTGGCACGAGGCGCAAATCGCCTTCTCCCGGTGCATCTCCATGACCTTGCGGAGCGAGCCGGTCAGGCGCTTCTCCTCGGCGAGGTCGGGGACATCGGGCGGAGGCGGCGGGGGCGGAGTGCCCAGGATCTGGTCGAGCACCCACTTCCCGCGCTTCACGGGCGAGGTCCGGGTCGGGTTCGACGTCAGGGTCAGGACGCTCGCCTGCGTCAGGACCCCGCCCCGGTTGGCCGGCAAGGTCACGCGGCGGAACTCAGGGCCTTCGACCCCATCGATCCCGTAGTGCTTGGCCAGACGAGCGTTGACGAAGCTGAAGTCGGCGTCGAGCACGTCGAGGATGCTCCGGTCCTCGCGGACGAGCGCCTCGAAGAAGAGCTCGGTCTCGCGGACCATCGACGTCTTGAGCTCCTCGTCGAAGCCGGGGAACGTCTTCGGGTCGGGGGCGACGTACGCGAGCTTCCCGAGCGTGAGCCACTGGCCGCCGAAGTTCTCGACGAAGGCGCGTGACTTCGGATCCTTGAGCATCCGGCGGACCTGGTTGTCGAGTTCCTGCCGGAGCTTCCCTTCGGCCGCCAGGGCGAACAGCTCCTCGTCGGGCATGCTGCTCCAGAAGAAGTACGAGAGTCGGCTGGCGAGCTCGTACTCATTCACGAGGTAGATCGTCCCCGGCTTCGCGTCGGCCGGGTCGAGCTCGACGCGGAAGAGGAAGTCGGGCCGGACGATCACGCCGATCAGGGCGAGCCGGACCCGGTCCTCGAACCGCTCCCCTTCCTTCTCGGCGCGGTCGTAGAGCTCGATCAGCCGGTCGACCTCTCCGGATCTGAGCGGACGGCGGAAGGCCCGCGTGGCGAACCGCGCGACGATCTCCCGGGCCGCCTCACGCGGGGCCAGGTCGGGCGTGTGGGCCATGATCCGCCGATGGCTCTCCGGCAAGACCGGCGGGGGTGAGTTATAGGGCCCGTCGATGGTGATCCGGCGGAGGAAGAGCAGTCGCCTCGGCTTCACCGGCCCGACGAAGTCGGGGGTCGTCTTCTCGTACTTGCTGCCGGGCGTCGGGTTGAGGAAGGCGAGCGAGATGTAGTTCGTCCCCCCCTTGAGGTGGGTCTTCGCCTCGAACGTCTCCGCGGTCGCGCGGTCCTCGCCCCGGATCTCGAACTCCTTGACGACCGACCCGTTGATCCGCAAGGCGGCCCGGACCGGGTCGGCCCCGGCCTGCTGGGCGAAGGCCTCAACCTCGAACGTGTAGTCCCCTTCGTCGAAGTAGGTCTGCGTGTTGTAAGTCCCCCGGGAGTGGAGGAAGTCGCCGATCCCCTTCCGCTTGTCGCTCGCCCGCATGTCGACGTTGAGGCCCTCGAGCTTCGCCTTGACCGGCTTGGGGGGTTCGGCGATCACGACCGCCCGCTCGAAGATGTCCTCGGCAGCCGCGAGGTATCTTTCGAAGAGCAACGGGGAGAGCGAGAGCACGTCGCCGATGTTGTCGAAGCCGTAGCCGACGTCGTCGTTGGGGAAGTCGGCCGCGGGCTTGAAGTCGACGCCGACGAGGTCACGGATCGTGTTGTTGTACTCGTTCCGGTTGAGTCGCCTGAGCGTGACGCGCCCCGCGTTGCGTTCGCCGGTGCAGTCGAACTGGGCGAGCACCGCATCGATCGCCTTGACCGCAACGTCGACCTCCTCGGCCGCCGGCCTGGGTCGGTCTTTGGGAGGCATCGTCCCGGTCCGCACCGCCTCGACGGCGGTCTCCCACACGTCCCGATCCTTCTGGATCGCGTCGGCGTCGTGGTAGCCCTCGAGCGAGACGTCCCCGCGCTTCTTTCCATTCCCGTGGCAGGCCAGGCAGTGCTTGGCGAGGAACGACCCCGTATCCCGGGTGAAGTCCGCCATCGCGTCGACCTTGACCGCAGGCGTCGGCGACGCGGTGGGGGTGCCGGGAGCGGCGGCTCGGGCCATGAACCCGCCTAGGGCCGAAACGGCCAGGATGGCGAACACGCCCCGGAGGAGATCACGTCGCTTCACGAGTCCTCATCCTCGCCAGGTTTCCCGCCCCCGGGTCCGAAGCGCCGACGGCGCGCAGCATCCTCCTTCGACCGGGCTTTTCTACTTTAGCGACGTTTCTCCCGAGCCTCACCCTGGTTTCCAAAGAAAACGTCTCGTGAATCGAACGGGAAGATCCCGACGAAGGGGATTCAAAGCCTTCATGACTCCCCGAAATCATGCTAACGTTCGAGGTGGAAAGGTGTTCGAACATCTCCCGTCTCACCCCATATGTCCTCGATAAAAAATCAAATCTCTTGAAAGGGGAGGCGAGCTCTGACCATGGACGCCGTCGCGATCGGGGGACCGAACCGGCTCACATTCGCATGGTGGAATTTGAATAGCTTCGCGCATTACGACCCCGCACGAATCAGCCTGAAGCGCTGGCCGAAGCAGCGATGGCACTATGAAACGAAGCGAGATCGCATCCTGGACCTGATCCCCCGATTCTCACCCGAGGGCTGTCCCGACCTTTTCGTCGTCTGTGAGATCACTCGTGAAGCCGCGGCCGACCTCGTCAGCAGATTGCCGCAGGATTTCGATGTCGTGATCGCCCCCGCCCACCCCCACGAGGATGACTTCCAGGTCGCCATCTTCTACCGAATGGGTTTCGGCCTCACGCGTGAACTTCCGCTTCTCCCCTCGGAGTCCGAGGATGTCACGCGCGAAACACGGCCGATGGTGGCAGTCCACCTGACCTTCGCGGGCCATATCATCAGGTTCGTGGCATGCCATTGGACGGGCCTGGACGAACCATCCTCCCGCGCGGCCAGGGTTCGCCTGGCCGACTTCCTTTCGCCGCGACACCTATGATTTTCTGTACCCGGGGGCCCCTGCCCCGAACGTCGCTCGCCACGTGGTTGTCCTCGGTGATTTGAATGAGGAGCCGACGGCGGAGCTCTTCAAGAGTCACCTCGAGGGTCGGAGGGACCGGAGATCGACCCGCGAACGGCATTGGAGGGACGACGATGTCAGGCGAGTCCGGCTTTATAACCTCGCCTGGCGCTACCTCGGCGAGCAGGTGCTCCACGGCGCCGGACGGCCGCCTACGGACGGCGCCGCAGGAACTTGGTATGATCGAGAGAGAGGTTGGATGACTCTCGACCCCATCCTCGTCTCCGGCGGTCTTCTCGGGGAACTCCCGCCTTACATCGACGAGGCAAACACTCGGATCCTCCCGCTCCCGATCCTCCAGGACGAACGTGGCCTCCCCTGCCCCTTCGAGCCGGACCGCTCGCGTGGAGTCTCCGACCATCTGCCGATCGTAGGCCAGCTCGTCCTCCCGGAGACCACACGATGAGCACGGCGACCAACGACTTCGAGAACCTGCTGCGAGAGGCCCTCGATAAGGCCGCCGCCAACGAATCGCAGGCGAACGAGGACCTCGTCCGGCTCGCCTCCCAGGCGGCCGACGCGGTCTCGAAGGTGACCGACCAGGCGGCGACCCTCGAACTCGTCCCGATCGTCTCGGACGGGGATCCGTGTACCACATACCAGCTTCAATTGCGCAGGGACCGGAGCGACGCCCCCGCGTCGGATCTCGGGATCTTCCGCCTCTCCGAGGCCGGCTATCCCATCGAACGTTGGGGCTCGCGGCGAGGCTGGGAGGATAGACCAGAGAGCCCCGACAGCACCCATTCCGATATCAATGACGTCAACAGCAACTTCATATGGTTGCTCTCAAGACCCGAATCGAAGCTGGTTGTCCTCATCAATTCCTTGCGCCAGAAGGCCGGAAAATAGAGGGTGACCTCACTCGAATGGGATCCAACTTTGGAGGCATCTCAAGTCAGGATAATCCCAGCGTCCCTGCATGAGCCTCGCTACGGCCTTCGAGCCCCCGGCAACCACCCGAGCCCTCCGCAGTAACAGACCATGAGGGACTCATGGCGCTCGAGGCTTTTCGGAAGCTTCACCCGGCCGGTCCCCTGGCAATCCGGGCATGGGACCGCATCCGTCGGCCTTGCCGGCAAGAGGAACGAGAGGCCCGGGTGAAGACGGGCTCCTCGGAATCGCCCGATGTTCCGCAAGCGCTCGTCCTGGATCGCCGTGACCACTTCCGGTTCCTCGTCGGACACCCAGACCACTCGTCCCCCTGGTGTCATCGCCATGAAGCCGTCCCAGCCGAAGAGGAGCGGGAGGACGTTCTCCCGGGCGATCGCTTCATGGAAACAGGCATGAACAGACGTCGAATCCTCGAGAACCTCTCGGATCCTCGCCTCGACCTCGGCCGCCTGGACGGGCGTCAGGTCGATCGGGTCGAGCTCCACTGGGGACGGTGGTTCGGTCCTTGCGGTCTCCTCGACCGATCGACGCCAAGGAATGAGCCAGGTGGAAAGGACGCGGAGGAGGCCCATGAGAATCAATCCCCTCGGGATCTCGGAGTCGTCTCCTCTCCGCGGAGGGGACGGCGTTATCGCCTCACCGCCACGACCCTGAACCCGATGTGGTCGTATCCTCGCTCGGGCTCGAAGCGGAGCCGGCAGGCCGATCGGCAGGTCCAGCCGTCGTCGGACCAGGCACCGCCGCGGCGGACTCGGGATTTTGTCCCGTCGCGATTCACGGCGGCCGAGGCCCTCGCGTCGTACCGATCCGGGTCGTCGCCCGCCAGGAGCGTCGGGTGATACCAGTCCCGGCACCACTCGTAGGTGTTGCCGGGCATGTCGTGGATACCCCAGGTATTCGGCGGATAGCTGCCGACCTTGGCTGCGCGGGCCGGGCCTGGCCCGTCATCCTCTCAGCGGGCCCGGAGCGAGAGCTCGAGGCCGTCCCCGATCGGGATCTCGACCGAGTCGTAGCCGTTCTCGGTGTCCCGTACATAATCCACATACGGCCGGATCATCTCCGGCATGACGCGCAGGTCGTCCGCGACGACGATCGCCCCGGGCCGGAGCTTCCCTTCCAGGAGCTCGAGCACCGGCAGATAAAGGGCTTTCCAGCCGTCGAGGAAGAGCAGGTCGATCGGCCCGTCGAGGTCCTCAAGCGTCTCGAGCGCGTCGCCTTCCCGGAACTCGACCAGGTCGGCCAACCCCGCCTCGGCGAGATGCTCCCGGGCCCTCCGCACCTTCTCCGGGACCTGCTCGGTGGTGATGACCCGACCGCCCCCGTTGTCGCGGAGCGCCGCGGCGAGGTGGAGGGTCGAGATTCCGAACGACGTGCCGAACTCGACGATCCGCCGGCTCGGATGGGTCTTCGCCAGCAGGTAGAGCAACCGGCCGGTGGGGCGATCCACGGGGATGTACGCCTGGGCGAGTTGTCCGGCGAGTTGGCGATCATCCAGCGGGCCACTCCGGGACTCGGCCTTGAGCCTCTGGAAGATCGGCGCGTCGTTCGTCTCGGTGTCGGCGAACAGCCGGTCCAGAACCCCGGAAACGCGCGGAGAGTTGAGAGTCTGCATGCGTCACTCCTTGCATGTCGAAATCACTAACGCTTCGGCCTGGTAATGACCTGGAAATCCTCCGGCCTCTCGGGCATCGTAGGGTCGCAAGTTACTTTCAAAAAGAGAAACTTCGACAAGGAATACTTTCGCGCAATGAAACCATTGGACCTGTCGCTCCTCCTGGCCCTCGACGCGCTCCTGGCGGAGGAGAGCGTCGCGGGCGCGGCCCGGCGGCTGAACCTGAGCGAGCCTTCCGCGAGCCGGGCCCTGTCCCGGCTCCGCGAGGCCCTCGGCGACCCGCTGCTGGTCCGCGCGGGGCGCCGGCTCGTGCCGACGCCGAAGGCCCTGGCCTTGCGCGGTCGGGTGCGGAGCCTGGTGGAACAGGCCGAAGACCTCTTCCGCGAGGAGGTGCCCGCCGACTCGGCGCGATTGGAGCGGACCTTTTCGATCCGGGCGAACGACGCCTTCGCGGGGGCCTACGCCTCGAAATTGGTCGAGCGCGTCTCGGCGGAGGCCCCGGCGGTGACGCTGCGATTCGTGCCCGAGGGGGACGAAGACTCGGAGAGCCTGCGGTCGGGCCTGGTGGACCTGGACATCGGCGTGCTCGGGCCGATGGGCCCGGAGATGCGGACCCAGCACCTCTTCTCGGACGTCTTCGTCGGCATCGTCAACGCCGGCCATCCCCTGGCATCCGGCCCCGTCACCGCGGCACGTTACGCGGGATTCCCGCACATCTCGTCCTCGCGCCGAGGGCGAGCCTCCGGGCCGATCGACGAGGCCTTGAGGTCCAAGGGGCTCGCCAGGGCCGTCACCCTCGTCGTCCCATCGCTCTCCGCGGTCCTCTTCGCGGTCGCCGGCTCCTCGACGTTGGTCGGCGCGGCCCCGAGGCGGCTCGCCGAGGAAGGAGTCCGGCGCCTCGGCCTGCACGCGTTCCCACTCCCGGTGACGACCCCGCCCCTGGACGTCTTCCAGACCTGGCACCCGCGCTTCGACGCCGACCCGGCCCATCGCTGGCTGCGCGGCCTGGTCCGTGCGGTGGCGGAGACGATCTGAACGGCACGGCGCCCCCCCCTTCGCCGAGACCTTCACCCCTCGATTGATCGACCACGCCGGATCGACGATAACGGTGGGGCAGGCTCCTCCCGACTTCCCCGAGGCATCCTCCCATGAACTGCAATCACCGACGACCGGCCGTCCGCTTCAGTGCGCCCGCCCTCCTAGGCGCCATGCTCCTCCTGACGTCCGCTCGGGCCGAAGACCCGGGTTTCACGCCCCTGTTCAACGGCAAGGACCTGACCGGCTGGCGCTATGGCCAGGCCGACCTGACGGGCAAGACGTCCTCCGACGACGGCCGCTTCGCGGTCAAGGACGGGATCCTCGTCATCACCGACTCGAAGGACAAGCCCCCCAAGAACACCGAGATCGACACGGTCGAGTCGTTCGACGGCGACTTCACCCTCCGCCTCGAGTTCCGCGCCTCGAAGGACGCCAACAGCGGCCTCCACCTCCGCGACAAAATCTTCGCCCACCAGCTCCAGATCCGCGACTACCCGCGTGTCGGCCCGTACAAGGCCCTCAAGAGCTACAAGGACGGCGACTGGAACGCCATCGAAGTCGTCGTCACCGGCACCAAGGCCCGCTGCACCTGCAACGGCGAGCTCCTCGAAGCCGCCCTCGAAATCCCCGCCAAAGGTCCCCTCGCCCTGCAGTCCGAAACCAACGTCCTCGAATACCGCAAGATCCGCGTCAAGAAGGCCGACTGAGAGCCGGTCGAACATGAACTCATCGTACTTGATGACCGGATAACGATGCTCCGCCCCTGGCAGCTCCATCGCAAGGCGCAGCCGATCGGCCTCCGAGCACCGCTTCAAGCGGCCAACGACGACACCCCGGGTTCATCCCAGGCCTCTTGCATGCGCGGCGAGAGGGATCCTCAGATGAACAGTTCCGGCAGGACCCGGAACCGCTTGCAGAGGGCCTCCCGGACCCGAGGGCTCATGGGCCGCTTGCCGGACGCGACCGCCCCGAGGATCGCGAGCGGCAAGCCCGTCTGCTCGGCCAGCGCGCGGAGCGTCAAGCCATTCTCGGACATGATGAACTGCAAGGCCTCGTGCGGAGTCATGCTGGGGAGTGGGTCGTGGACGGCCTCGTATTCATGGATCAGGGTCGAGAGCACATCCTCGTAGTCCGATTCATCCTGCGTGAGGGGCGATGCATTACCCTCGAGCGGATGCAGGGAGTCGATCTGGGCGATTGCCGCGGCGAGTTCCTCGTCGGAGCGGATCGGCCGGAGCGGGAATTGGCGGACGAGTTCGAGGTAACGGCTCTCGGTAGCAGAAGGAGCCATGTTCGGAATCCCTTATGTTGAAGCCCAGGAAAACACCTTCGACCGGGACGACGGCCCTCCCCTAACGGTTGAGCCGATCGTATTCCCGGTGGGTCCCGATCCACCGGAGTAAGACCTTCGCGCCGTTGTCCTTACGATATCGGACCTGGGCGATGAAGCGATACTTGTTCGCCCCGACGTTGAAAATGACCCTCTCGCCAACCTGGTCCGCCGAGGCGAACAGGCTGCGCACGTCTCCGAAGTTGCGCCAGTCCGACGCTTCGACCAGCTTGCACCAATGGAAGAGGACATCACGATCCTGATTGGCTCCGGGGTGGCTGGTGAGAAATTCCCGGACCTTCCGGCGAGAGATCAGGCGGTTCTTCGGGTTCTTCGCGTCGGTCATCATCCACCCCACGTCGCCCGCTCAATCATTGGCAGCTTCGTGTCACTTCGATCATCCTGAAAATCTATTAGTAATTCACATAATTTCTTCGAAATCTTCCGCAGGGCGATGGGCGACCCCTCTGGCCTCCCGCGTCCTCCTTCACAAAAAACCGCTGTTGCTACAATTTCGGCCGGATGATTGCGCGTTGCCCGTCGCTTGGTGATCCGCCCCACCTTGTGGCGAAAGCGATCCAAGGGGCGGTAGAGGGGATTAGCAAGCCCCATCACCGGCTTTCGGCCGCACGGCCGACGCGTTACGGGAGGGGCCGGGCGGCGGCGAGGCGGGCGACGAATTCGGCGTGCTCGGGGGTGGCGAGGCCCTGGTCGACGACCGCACGGAGCCCGCGGGTGTCGCCCGAGAGGAGCGCCTGGGGGTCGAGCCAGAGGCCGGGGAAGGTCGTCGAACGGTGGAGGCCGTCGGGGTCGGGGGCGCTCCGCGAGAGGGTGCCCTGCCCTTGCACGAACCACTGGATCTCGTCCGGGTCGAGGGCGTGGACGATGTACTCGAGCACCCCGGCCTGCTCGTAGTCCGCCAGCTTCGGGCCGAGGTCGACGTATCGGGTCGCCTTGGCCACCTCGACGACCAGCTCGGGGGCCCCGCGCACGTATCCGCGATCGAGGCGGGTCCGGCCGCCGGCCTCGGGCAAGATGCGAAGCAAGGCGTCAGGTTGCGGCTCGCTCCTCCATCCCAGGATCGTCGTGGCGTTGTCCAGGACCTCGAGGCCGGGCGTGTTCTCCGCGTAGTAGCTCAGCCAGACGACCGTGGAGACATGGGCCCGGCCATGGGCCCGGCCGACCGGACTGGGCATGAAGACGACTCCGCCGATCAGCTCGGCCCGGACGCCGGGCGGCATGGACTCATATCGAGAGTGGAAGGTCGGTTGATCGAGCCGTTCGCCCTCGACCAACGGTCGAGGCGGGCCAACCACCAGGACGGGCTCGGACATCGACCGGATCCTCCTCGATCGGCTCCCGAATGCGACTCCCTCCAAGCCTACCC
Source organism: Singulisphaera rosea (assembly GCF_054877945.1). Taxonomy (NCBI): domain Bacteria; kingdom Pseudomonadati; phylum Planctomycetota; class Planctomycetia; order Isosphaerales; family Isosphaeraceae; genus Singulisphaera; species Singulisphaera rosea. The sequence goes on from NZ_JBTYIP020000048.1 coordinate 18,275, forward strand.
GCCGGTTGACCGGGTCAACAAGGCCACGACATCATTCCGGATCAAGTCCCCACCAGGCCCTTGACCTTTTGATTTACTTCGATAGATTTACCAAAGTAAACGACATCCGATCCAGGAGGGGGTGGCGATGGACGAGACGCAGCTCGGGCGGATGCAGCTCCGGATCATGCAGGTGCTCTGGGATCGGGGGCGGGCGACGGCGAGGGAGATTACGGACGTCCTGAACGGGGCGGAGACGGAGGCGGTGGCGCACAGCACGGTGCAGACGCTGTTGCGGCAGCTCGAGGCGAAGGGGGCGGTGGGGCACGAGGCCGAGGACCGGACGTTCGTGTTCACGCCCAGGCTCAAGGAAGACCAGGTCAAGCTCAAGGCCGCGCGGGACGTGCTCGACCGGGTCTTCGGCGGGAGCGTCGGCGGGCTCGTGTCGTACCTGCTCAAGAGCGAAGAGCTCTCGAGGGACGAGCTCGACGAGCTCCGGCGGATGATCGACCGGGAGCGCCGGGACTGATCGACCGCGAGACCGTGTCAACTCCGAGACGTCGACTCTCGGCCCCTCGCGGTGCGCAACGTGGGGCGTCGATGGCGGTTTCTCCTCGAATCGAAGCGTGTGGAGATGAGGCCGAATCGATCCTTTCCTTGGTGAGAGAGGGTTCCGACGATGGGGTGGGAAATCGTCTCGAGGGGGCCGAGTGCCCCGGCGGAGCTGGCCCTGGGGTGGCTGATCCATTCGACGGTGCTCCTGGCCGCCGGCCTGCTGGCCGGCCGGGCGTTGAAACGCCGAGGGGGCGCGGCGGTTCTGTCGGCCGTCTACCGCACGACGCTCGTCGCCGTGCTGCTCTGCCCGGCCGCGCCCGTGCTGCTGGCCCTGGCCGGCTACCACGGAGTCACGATCCGACTGCCCGACCGCGAGACTTCCGAGGTGATCACGCCCGAGGCCCCGGCGCCTCGCGAGGTCACTAAGGCCGGCCGAGCGGGGGCCGATGGGGCCCTCCGCCTCGCAAGGGCGACGACCGAGGCTTCGCCGGTCTCGGGAACCAGTCCCGACCGGGCGAGGCCTCGATGGATCCCGACGACCCCCGATCCCGCCCCGGAACGGCCGCAGAGTCTGGATCGGGCGACGATCGTCTCGACCGGGATCCGCCTCGGGCTCGGTGCGTGGCTCGTGGTCTCGGCCGTGCTGGTGGCCCGGCTGGTCGTCGCGCAGGCGAGGATGCTCAGGCTCCGCGCCTCGGCCGTGCCCGCGGGGCCGGACGCGGAAAGCTTCTGCCGCGAGCTCGCCCGAGGGCTCCGTGTGCGGACGCCCAGGCTCTTGCGGACGCCGTTCCTGCACAGCCCCTGCCTGGACGGGCTCTGGCGGCCGACGATCCTGCTGCCGGAGGAGGACGCCGAGGGGGACCTCCGCGAGGCGCTCGTGCATGAGCTCGCCCACCTGGCGCGTCGCGACCCGTTGTGGAACCTGATCCGAAGGTCGAGCACCGCCCTGCTCTGGGTCCAGCCGCTACTCTGGACCCTGTCCAGGCGGATGGAGGCGACGGCCGAGGAGGTCTGCGACGACGTCGTGGTGCAGTCGGGGGCCGACCGCGCCCGGTATGCGGGCCTGCTGCTCGACCTGGCGGAGCGGACGCTCCCGCCGGTCGCCCCTTCGGGGGTCGGGATGATCGCCTTGCGGTCGATGCTGGCCGTCCGGGTGCGTCGGATCCTCGACCCGAGCCGGGCCCTGTCGACCCGGGCCGGGGCGAAGGCGGTGGCCGCGACCCTGCTGGCGGGCCTGCTCGGCACCTTCACGGCCGGCCTCCTCGGCTTCGGCGCGGCGGCCCCCGCCTCGGCGGACGAGAAGGCCCCGACGAAGCCCGAGCGTGCGGAGGGCAAGATGCGGACGGTCCGCAGCCGGGTCGTCGACCCGTCGGGCAAGCCCGTCTCAGGCGCCTTGGTGACCGCCTCACGGTATCGCCCGACGTGGGTCGGGTCGATCGGCTGGGACTGGGGTAACGAGCGCCAGGAGTTGGCCAGGGCCGTGACGGATGCCGAGGGGCGATTCTCCTTGTCGTTCGAGCCGCCCGACACGGGCTCGAGCGAGAAGCCGCAGAGCCCCGACCGCTGGTGGTCGACCGCGATCACGGCCTCGGCCCGGGGATTCGGGCCGATGACCATCGGCCCCGACGGGCCGAAGGACGGCCAGGCGCTGACGCTCGTAGGGGACGACGTCCCGATCGTCGCCCGGGTCGTCGACCTGGAAGGCAATTCGGTCGCCGGCGCCTCGGTGCGGATCCATCAGCTCTATCCGCCACCCCCCGCCCCGGATTTCGAGCGCTGGTTCCAGGTCCTCGAAGGCAAGGCCAAACCCCTCAAGGAGATGCCCACCTCGAACTACTTGCCGACGCCGAGCGACACCGTTTTGCGCGATGGGGATCCCGCCCTGCCCGGCCCGGTCACGACCGACGCCGACGGCCGGTTCCGCCTCGAAGGGCTCGGCCGCGACCGGCTCGCCATCCTGGAGATCACCGGCCCGACCGCGGCCTTACGACGGGTCAACGTGATCACCCGGCGCATGGGTCGGGTTGAAAGACCGGGCAGGGGCGGGCCGTCCATACAGGATCCGGCTTACTACGGCGCCGAGAGCACCGTCGTCGTCCCGCCGGGGAGGCCGGTCGAAGGGGTCGTCCGCGACCTGGACACGAAGGCGCCGATCCCCGGCGCGATCGTGACCGCCGTGAAGCTCGCCGGGTCGTTCCTGGGCATCGAGGGGAGCATCTCGGCCGTGACCGACACGCAGGGCCGCTATCGCCTCGTCGGCCTGCCGAAAGCGGGCGGGCACACGCTCGCCGTCTACCCGCCCCTCGACCAGCCTTATTTCATCACCGACGACCTGAAGGTCGGCGACGGGCCTGGGCTCGCGGCATTGCGGTTCGACATCGAGCTGAAGCGCGGGATCTGGATCACCGGCAAGGTCGCCGACGTCCGGACCGGGGCGCCCGTCCGGGCGGCGATCCACTACTACCCGTTCCTCGACAACGACCGCGCCCGGGCCTACCGGAACTTCAACACGGGCCGAGTCTCCTTCGAATGGACGGGCGAGCGATACCGCACCGACGCGGAGGGGAATTTCCGCGTGGTTGCCCTTCCGGGGCGTGGGGTCGTCGCGGCGAAGAGCTTCGACCTCGCCTATCGCCTGGGCATTGGAGCGGACGCGATCAAGGGGCGCGGCGAGGGAGGTGCCTTGCTGACCTACAACCACGTCTGGCCGACCGCTCTCAACGTCGTGAAGGAGGTCAACCCACCCGCTGGGGCCGAGTCGGCCCGCTACGACCTCGCGGCCGACCCCGGCGCCTCGCTGACGATCCGCCTCGTCGATGAGGCGGGCGTCCCGGTGGAAGGGGCGGCAGCCTGGGGCCGGTTCCCCGCGGTGAACGGTCTCGTGGGCGACAACACGCTCGGGGCCAACACCCGGGCGAAGGTCGGCGGGATCGACCCCGGGAAGCCCCGGACCGTCGTCGTCGGGCAATGGGCGAGGAAGCTCGGGGCCGTGACCGTCGTCCGCGATACCGACCCCGACGTCGGCCGGGAGCGCACGGTGGTGCTCCGCCCGAGCGCGACCGTCGTCGGTCGGCTCGTCGACGCCGAAGGCAAGCCCGCCTCGGGCGGGGTCGACATCCGGCTCGTCAGGGGGGGTGAGCACCCCTTGTCCGCGATGCACCTCGCCGGGGTGCCGCTCGACGACCAGGGCCGTTTCCGCGCCGAAGGGCTGCCGCCGGGGGGGACGTTCGTCGTCATGGCCAAGAGCAGCCTCATCCACAGCTACCCCCCGATCGCGCCGGAGAAGTTCCGCCCGTTCGAGTTGTCGGAGAAAGGGTTCGCCGCGGAGGCGGGCCAGGTGGTCGACCTCGGGACCTTCGACGTCTCGACCGGCCGACGCGCCGGGGCCCCCGCGCCGAAGGCCGCCGAACCGAAGAAGGCCGAGGCCCCGAGACGGCCTGACGCCGTGCCGATCGTCGGGAGGGTCATCGACCCGGAGGGCAAGCCGGTCGTCGGCGCGTCGGTCTCCGTCGAGCGGATCCAGAAGGCGAAGTCCGGCGACCTCTCCCCCTGGCTAGAAGCGGCCCGCCAGGGGAAGCCGGACTGGGACGCCGACGTCCGCGGGGGCCTCGTCTTCGACCCGAGGCCGGAGGGCCTCCCTCGCACCGTCTCGACCGACGGCGAAGGCCGATTCCGGCTCGACGGGATCGGCCCCGACCGGGTCGTCGCGCTGAAGCTCCAGGGGCCCTCCGTCGCCCTCGGCGAGTGGACCATCGTGACGCGGAAGGTCGAGCCGATCTCCGCGCCCGGGTTCCTCTCCCGGTTCGGGCCGAAGCCCGTGACGATCTACGGGTCCGAGGCCACGATCACGGCCAGGACAAGTCGCCCCGTCGAGGGGGTCGTCCGCGACGCGAAGACTGGCCGAGGGCTCGAGGGCGTCGAGGTCCTGAGCGAAGCGTTCGCGGGCTCGAGCTTCGGCGGCGGCGTCCAGGGGCTCCGGGCCACGACGGATGACCAGGGCCACTACCGACTCGACGGACTGCCCAAGGGCGCCGGGAACCGAATCACCGTCCGGCCCGGGGACGATCTCCCGCTCTTCTCCAGGGTGGTCGACCTCCCCGACCCGCCCGGCGCAGGCCCAGTGACATTCGACGTCGAGCTCCACGAGGGCCTCTGGATCACCGGCCGAGTCACCGACAAGATCACCGGCCGGCCGATCGAGGCCGCCCGCCTCTACTACCTCCCGTTCCTCGACAACGTCTACGTCCAGGCCTTGCCCGAATTCTCGGGAGGCACCTTCCAAGGCGACCCGCGCCAGGATCGGTATCAGAGCAAAGCCGACGGCACGTACCGGCTCCTCGGCCTGCCCGGCCGGGCGATCGTCGGGGTCGACCACGGCAGGCTCCCCTTCCGCAGCGGAGTGGGGGCGGACTCCATCAAGGGTCTCGACAAGGACGGCCGTTTCCCCACCTGGAACAACCCGATCAACGCAGGCCGATCTTGGCCTTATTCCATGAAGGAGATCGACCCCACCTCGCCGAGCGAGGAGGTCCGTCTCGACCTGGAGATGGACCCCGGCCGCTCGGTCCGCGTCCGTGTCGTCGACCCCAAGGGCGTGCCCGTCGACGGCACGCAGGTCGACGGACGGACCTCGATCCACCACCTCGAGCCGGTCGCCGACTCCGAGTTCTCCGTCAACCAGCTCGGACCCGACGAAGCCCGCACGATCCTGATCCGCCACGACGGTCGCGCCCTCGGCAAGGTCGCGGACGTCCGCCCCCGAAGCGACAGCGACACGGACGAGCCCGCCGTCGTGACGCTCGAACCCCTGGCGACGATCGTCGGCCGCCTCGTCGACGGCGCCGGAAAGCCGGTCGCAAATGTGAACATTCGCACAAATATAAGCCCCATCGTCGACTTCGGCCTGCACCTCCCGCTCGTCACCTCGGACCGGGACGGCCGCTTCCGAGTCGAGGGCGTCCCGGTCGGGCGCGACTACGTCCTCATCGCCGACCGGAACATATCCGGCTCATTCACCCAGATCGCCTCGGCCAAGGCCCCGGTCCGGCCGGGGGAGACGACCGATGTCGGCGCACTTTATTTCAAGTAACAATCCCAATGATTAAGAAATCGACGTGATTCGACGGGCGATTTCTACCGCACAGGGCCCACCAATTATCCACAAGTCACGATCTGCAAATATCTCGTTCCTGCGGTCCCCGTAGGAATGCCGTTTTGGACGCTCCGCGTCGTCGCGGTCGGCCTCGGAAAGCCAACCGGCGGCGATCGTCCATCCCACCCGAGACGGCGGGATTGACCGTCCAAACTTCCCACAATGAGCTCCGATCCGATCGCAACATCAACGGGTTCGATTCGATGCCTTCGAGCCGACCGGGGTGCGTGAGTTCCCCAAACGGCGGCACTTCGAGGTCCGCGGCACGGCACGCAGAGCGTGCAAGACGGCATTCCCACGGGGACCGTGGTAACGAGAAATGAATGATCGTGGATCTATAAATACAGGGTAAACCTACGGGACTGGAGCTCACGGGCGGGGGTTGCGCGATCGGGGGGAGCGCTTCTTCGTAGTGGACGAGGACTTGGCGATCCGGTCGAGGTAGGTGAGCAGGGTCGTCATCTCCTCCGGCGCGAAGAGCGAGATGAAGTTGGTCTGGAAGGATTGGTTGACCTGCCAGAGCTCTTCTTGCAACTGCCGCCCGCGCTCCGTCAACAAGACGCTCAGCGCCCTGCCGTCCGTCGCGTGCGGCTCGCGGGTCACCAGGCCCTGCTTCTCCAGCCGCATCAGGACGGCCCTCACCGTATTAGGGTCCGAGGAGCTGCGTCGGACGAGCTCCTGCTGGGTGACCGCATCTTCCCTCGCCAGGGCCGTGAGCAGGACGAACTGGTCGGCCGTTACACCGAACTTCGCGAACTGGACGTTGGCAATCCGGTGCATCGTCAGGTAGGCACTTCGCAAATGCATCGCGAAGTCGTGTCCCGTAACCACGGTCGCGTCCTTCACCGGACCATCGTGCTACGCCCACGTACGATCGGGGCCGTAATGCACCCATTGTCCGACGCCCCGAGGTAAAGGGGAAGGAGCTGCCGGACAAATATCCCCAGATTCCAGGAATGTGTGTCGTCGCGCCGAGATGCGAGTTCGATTCTGTCTCGGAACCTGTTGGCTCATGTCGCGAGATCGTTGCTGTCGCACAAGTCGGCTGTATGGTGTTGCTCCTGCGTAATCAGGGTAGCACCGGTCGGAACAACCGGGGTCGCGCAGCGACAGGAGGTCGTCGTCAGGTCATCGAGATCGAAGGTTCTCGCTAAACACGGACTTGCGCCCCGTCCGCGCTCGCCTGATTGTTCCGTCGACCGCGTTGCCGTGGAGGTCGATGTCACGGGGGTAGGCCTCTTGTCGCTGCGCGACCCCGGTTGTTCCGACCGGTGCTACCCTTGATCCGTCACTTCCAGCACCGATTTCGCCCCTTGAGCCAACGGGATTCGGGACAGATTCTCAACATCCGTTGACGAGCCAAAGACACAATCGAGCGAAGACTTCTTGATTTTTCGTGATGAGGTTCGCTCGCTTGCGCTTCGGGCTCGCGCCGGCTCGCTGGGGAAAGCGGCGTCAGAAGCCCTCGGCGGGGCGGACGGAGAGGGTGAGTTCCTGGCCGTCGCGGAGGACGACGACCGGCACCGCCTGGCCCGGGGTGACGGTCGAGGCGGCGGCGTAGGTATCGGCGACCGAGGAGGTCCATCGGCCGTCGAGCGTCGTGAGGACGTCGCCGGGCTTGAGGCCGGCGACGGCGGCGGGGGAGTCGTCGAGGACGGCCCGGACGCGGACGCCGGGGGAGGACAGGGCGTCCTCGGGCTCGGCGACGTCGACGCCCCAGAGGCCGGAGGGGGCGAGCACGCGGTGCTTGGCCACGCGAGGGCCCGCCAGGCGGTCGGGGAGGTCCTTCATGAGGTTGCGGACCTTCGTGTCGACCGGCTCGAACGTCATCGTCTTGGCCTGGTAGTCGATCGTCGTCCGGAACCGGGCGAAGAACGTGTACCCCATGATCCCATCGAGCGGGCGTCCGAGCATCTGGCTCATCACCTTCAGGAGCGGGTGGTCGAGCACGATGATCGGGACGTTCTTGGCCGTGAGGTCGCCGACCTTGATCGACTCGGCCTCCGACTCCCCTCGGATCGAGAACAGGAACGAGCGCGGGGCGTCTTCCTTGATCGTGCCCGAGGCCACCGCCGCGCTGTTGCTCAGCAGGGTGATCGGGGCACCCACGTCAAAGATCAGGGCAAACGGGCCTTTGCCGTTGATCCGGGCGCGGACGACCATATGGTTCGTCGCGAGCATCTCGAAGGGGACGACCCCCTTGGACTCGGCGGCCGGGGGGTCGTCGGCCGGGGCCGGCGTCGGGCCGGGGCCGATCGCGAGGAGCCCGGCGACCAGGAGGACAAGGACGGCCCGGCGTCGGGCGAGGAAGGCGAGGTCGTGGATCGAAGTCCGCATCAGAAGCCCTCCCCGGCGATGACGGTCAGTTCTCGAGAGCTCGCCCCGCGCCCGACGAGCAGCGGGACCCGGTCTTCGGGCTTCAAGGTGGCGACGGCTTCCCTGGCGGACTTCAGGCCGTCGACCTCGCGGCCGAGCAGGCGGACGAGGCGATCGCCGGGCTGGACGCCCGCCTTGGATGCGGGGCTGTCGGCCAGGACCCGGGCGACCCGGACCTCGCCCTGGGCTTCGGCCAGCTCGAGGCCGAGGAACCCGCGCGGGTGGAGCTGCTCCTCGGGTTGCTTGCCCACCAGGGCCGCGGCGAACTTGGCGACCGGGCCGAGCATGTTCATGGCTTGCATCTCGGCCGGCGGGGCCTCTCCCTGGGCTCGGTCCGGGACGGGCGGGTCCTTGGGCTCGTAGTCGAGCCGGGTCCAGGTCATCCGGTCCCGGCTCGGGTCGAGCTCGAGGCGGAACCGGGCCAGGATCGTGAACCCGAGGATGCCGTCGATCGACGCGCCCGGCAAGCCCAGGGCGTTCATGCCGATGAGCTGGAACGGGTCCTCGACGCGGCCTTTGATGCGATCGAGGTGGGCCCCGCCTTCGAAGTCGAGGCGGTCGACCTTGGTCCAGAAGCTATCCTTCGCGGCGACGAGGCCGACCCTCTTCGCCGTCTCGGTCGAGACGTAAAGGGCCGGGGCCCCGGTGTCGACCAGGAAGTTGAACGGCCCCTTGCCGTTGACCCGCACCCTGACCAAAAAATGGTTCGTGTCGGTGAGCCGGTAAGGGACTCGGTACGACTTGCCGATCTCCGGATCCCGGCCCGGCCCGGGGGCCGGCGCCATCGCCGACAGGGCCAGAATTAGGCCGAGCCGCCAGGGTCTTCGATTCATGGGTGCGCTTCGCCTTCGGTGTCCGAGTCATTCTATTGCGATCGCGGTCCGCTGCTTTTTCAGTCTACGCCGAAGCCGGCCGGCCGGAAACCGTGCCCGACCGGGGTTTTCGACCTTTCCGGAAGTCGGGATGAATCGGCGTTGGAGGTTTGCGGACCCTCGAGCGGCGCGGTAACTTCGTCTTCCAAGGCCGAACGAGGAGTGCGATCGGGTCACGGGTGTCGCACGGGTCAATGTTCGGGCGCGATCTCTCCTCCTGGTGACCGCCAACACTCAGCGAGCGTCCTCCCATGTCGACCTCCCCGACGAACGCGCTGGATCGGGCCCGAATGAAGGCCTACCGCCGGCTCCTCCCCCTGCTCTTCCTCTGCTACGTCATCGCATATGTCGACCGCAACAACGTGGCGATCGCTTTCGACACGATGAAGCAAGACATCCCGAACTTCAACGAGGACGTGCTCGGGACCGGGTTCGGGGTCTTCTTCCTCGGCTACTTCCTGCTGGAGATCCCGGGGACGCTGCTCGTCGAGAAGTGGAGCGCGCGGAAGTGGATCTGCCGGATCATGGTCACCTGGGGGATCATGGCGGCGCTGACCGCTCTGGTCACCAAGCCCTGGCACTTCTACACCGCACGATTCTTCCTCGGCCTGGCCGAGGCGGGTTTCTTCCCCGGTGTCATCGTCTACTTGACACACTGGTTCCCGAGCCGAGACCGGGCCCGGGCCCTCTCCTGGTTCCTGATCGGCACGCCGATCGCGCAGGTCGCCAGCCCCCTGCTCTCGTACCCGCTGCTGAAGATCGGCTCCAGCGAGACGATCGAGGGCGTCACGGTCCACTACCCCGAGTTCCTCGGCCTGGAGGGCTGGCAGTGGGTCTACATCGCCTGGGGCATCCCGGCGGTCGTGCTCGGGCTAATCGTCCTCGCTTTCCTCACCGACCATCCCCGGCAAGCGAACTGGCTCTCCCCCGAAGAGCGCGAGGCGCTGGCCGACGAGCTCGAGCGCGAGAAGGCCTTGCACAAGTCGACCGGCGCGCACATGAGCTGGGCCGAGGCGTTGCGGCACCCGAAGGTGATGATCCTGGCGGCCGCCTACTTCTTCATCGTGACGGGCAATTACGGCATCGAGTCGTTCCTGCCGACGATCCTGAAGGACTGGTACAAGCTGAGCAAGGACCAGTTGCAGTACCTCCTCCTGTTCCCCGCGCTCGGCTCGCTGATCGGCCAGCGATTCGTCGGCTGGAATTCGGACCGCACCAGCGAGCGGAGGATGCACGCCGCGGTGCCGATCTACATCGGGGCCGCGGCCCTGGTTTGCACGCTGGGCCAGCATCCGCTGCCGCTCATGATCGTGCTCTTCACGGTGGCGGCCACGGGCTTGAAAGCCTACCTGCCGGCCTTCTGGACGCTACCCAACCTCTTCCTGACCGAGGCCGCCGCCGCCGGGAGCATCGGGCTGATCAACTCGGTGGGCAACCTCGGCGGATTCGTCGGCCCCAAGGTCCTCGGCTGGGTCAAGACGCAGACCGGGTCGTTCACGCCCGGCATCATCTTCCTTTGCGTGTCGATGACCATCTCGGCCACGATCATCATCTCGCTCGGTCTCGGTCGGCGCGAGAGTGCCGGAGACCTCGACCCCAAGCCGATGGCCGGGGCCGTGCCGAGCCTCCAGGACTGACGTGATGCGTCCCATCCGAGGGGCCCGGCGAACGTTCAATTCACCGCCGGGTTCTCGGGGGCGTTCTTGAGGCCGAGGAGCTTCGAGAGCTGCGCGGCGTTGATCGCCTTGATGACGACGTCCCAGAGGTCGGCCTCGCCTTCCCAGAAGACGTGACGCGGGGAGGCGGGCAGCGTCAGCCACGAATCCTCCTCGAACTCGCCCTCGAGCTGGCCGGGGCCCCAGCCGGCGTAATTCGCGAGGATCAGCGAAGGCTCGGTCTTGTTGCGGAGGATCTCGCGGATCTTGTCCGAGTCGACGGTGTTATAAACGCCCGGCAGGATCTCCTGGTCGGAGAGCCCTTCCTCGGCGTGGACGAGCATCAAAGGGCCGGGCACGGGGCCGCCCAGGCTCACGGCCTTATCCCACTCGAACGGCTCGTCGAAGATCCGCTCCGCGATGTCCGAGACCGTCGCGTCGGTCGGCCGGTTCAGGATGACGCCCGCCGCCCCTTCCTCGGTGTGCTCGAGCATCAGCAGCACCGTCTTCGTGAAGACCGGCGTGATCAGCTTCGGGCTGGCGACCAGGAGATGGCCTTTCAAAGATTCCATGGGCGGGTCGCCAAGCTCGAGGGCCGGTAGCCAGAGGGTTTAAGACGGCGCGGGTGCTCGACCGCCGAGTATAACCGGTCCCTCAGGCCGAAGGCCACCTCCTCGACACGCGTTGTCATGAAGCCACGGTTCGGGCGCGCCTCGCGCGTTTCATTCAAGACATCCTCCTATTTAATTTCGACCAATCGACGAAAAATCGTGAGCGGGGCCCTTGATCCTCACGCGACGTGAGGCCGTACCTTTCCCGAGGGCCCTTCGCCGGCGCCTCGGCCCGGGACGTCGCGGGCGAGTGAACGATCGGGAGGGACTTCGAGGTAAACGATCATGCGGCCTCCGCCCTGGAAGGTCGGCGAGCTGGCCAGGCGTTCGGGCCTGACCGTGCGGACCTTGCATTACTACGACGAGATCGGCCTGCTCGTGCCGTCGCACCACACCGAGTCGGGCCACCGCCTCTACGCCGCTCGCGACGTCGAGCGACTCCAGCAGGTCGCGTCGCTGCGAGGGCTGGGCTTCAGCCTGGAGCAGGTCCGCGAGGCGCTGACCGACCCCGAATTCTCACCGGCCCGGGTGATCGGGCTGCACGTCGCCCGGCTCGACGAGCAGATCGAGCACCTCGGGCGTCTGAAGCGACGCCTGGAGGCGCTCGAGGGGATGCTGGCGCGGGCGGGGGAGGCCCCCGTCGACGAATTCCTCAACGTGATCAAGGAGATGACCATGTTCGAAACGTATTATACCGAAGAGCAGTTGGAAATGCTCCGGCGGCGTGCCCAGGCCGTCGGCCCGGAGCGGATCCGCGAGGTCGAGCAGGCCGCCTGGCCCGAATTGATCGCCCAGGTCCGGGCCGAGATGGACAAGGGGACCGACCCGACCAGCCCGACGGTCCGGTCGCTCGCCGGGCGCTGGAAGGCCCTCGTCGATGAGTTCACCGGCGGCGACCCCGGCATTGCGCGATCGCTCCAGACGATGTATCAGGACGAGTCGACCATCCACGGCATGGACATGGCTCCCATGCGTGAGATGATAGAGTACATCGGCCAGGCGCTGGCCACGCCGAAGCACGACGCCTGAGCCTCCCAATCTCCGGGAAGGGACGATGACCACGGACGCCATCAAGACCGAGCAAGGACGACGCCCCTTCCCGACGCTCAAGGCCCTCATCGGCCTCGGCGTGCTCGCCATCCTCGCCATCCTCGGCGGGATCGCCTACGTCCCGTTCCGCGTCGAGGCGATCGCCCGGGCCGCCGAGGCCGAGGCCGACCGCCTCGACCCCGGCTGGAGGCTCCGCGAGCTCGAGGCCCGTCGCGAAGTCATTCCCCATGAAAGCAACGGGGCCCTTGTCGTCATCGAGGTCCTCGACGCGCTCCCCGACGACTGGAAGACGACCCCGCCGAAACCCGAAGGGCCCCCCGACTGGTCGCAGCTCCAGGGCTTGGCCCTCTACGACGCGATCCCCATCGATCCCCCCAACGTCCTCCTCAACGAGGAGCAGGCCGACGCCGTCCGGGCCGAGTCCGACCGCATCGCCGAGGCCCTGGACCTGGCCAGGGAGCTCGTCCACTATCCGAAGGGTCGCAACGAGTTCGACTTGAAGCCGAACCCCCTGGAAACGCCCCTGCCCCACGCCCAGAACGGCCGCAACGTGGCCCGGCTCCTCGACTTCGATGTGACTGCGCGAGTCCAAGACGGGGATGCCGACGGCGCCCTCGAATCCTGCCACGCCCTGCTCAACGTCGGCCGGTCGCTCGGCGACGAGCCGTTCAGCATCTCTCAACTCGTCCGAATTGCGGAGAGTTTCTTCGCCACGCGTGCCGTGATGCGGACCTTGGCCCGAGGAGAGCCATCCGAAGAGGCACTGGCGATCATGCAGGGCTCGCTCACCGATGAGTTCAACGAACCCATCCTGCTCCATGGCTTGCGAGGGGAGAGGGCTGTCTTCTATGAACTCTTCAGCAAGCTCGATCGCGGAGAACTCACACTCGGCCAGTTGGCTGGCGGGCCCTGGTCACCCTCGGTCATCACCCACCGCGGCCACCTCATGTATCGCTACAACCAAGGCATATGCCTGAACTTCATGAACCGGGCTATCGCGATCGGCAAGAAGCCCGTTCACGAACAGCCCCCGCTCTGGGCGCAGTGGCGGGCCGACACGTCTCCCAAGACCAAGAGCCAAATCGACAAGCTCAGCGGCATGTTGGCCTATCTCATGATCCCAGCGATGGACGCATTCGCCCATGCTCAGGACCGACGGCGAGCCAGCCTAGGCGCCTGCGTCGTCACGATCGCAGCCGAACGCTACCGCCGAGCCCGAGGCCGATGGCCCGAGTCCATCGAGTCGATCGAAGAAGCCCTCTCGATCACCCTCCCCCAGGACCCCTGCGCCCCCCGCCCTTTCCACCTGAAGCGGACCGTCGACGGCCTCCTCGTCTACTCCGTCGGACCGGACGGCCTCGACGACGGCGGAAACCTCACCATCCCCAAGAGTTTCGACGCGAAGAACTACGACATCGGCTTCCGCCTCTGGGACGTCCCCCAGCGGCGACGCCTCCCTTGACGCCACGGCCCGCGATCCCTCCTCCCAGGTCCGGAGGAGCGACAAAATGTCGCCTGGCAGCGCATGCCCCAGGCTTGGAGACAAAGCTTACCTATCAATTGTCTCGATATGTTTATATCTATTATACGGCCGACCTTGAGGGGTACGGACGTCACGGACGCGGGGCTCGATCACCTCGCCGGATTGAAGGACCTATTGGCCCTGGACCTCAGCGACACCCGTATGAGTGACGCGGGCCTCGCCAAGCTCGCCGGCCTCGCAAAATTGAAACAGCTCTTCCTCCAGAAAACCTCCGTGGCTGATACGGCCGTCGAGGCCTTGCAGAAGGCCTTGCCCGGATTGCAGGCCGTCCGCTGAGGTCGAGCGTTCCGCCAAGGGCGGTGATTATCTCGATCGGAAGAACGCGATGGAGCGGCGGATCGACTCGGGCACGGACGAGGCGTGGTCGCCCGGCACCTCGACCGCCTCGGCGTCGATCCCGTGTTGCTTCGCCAGCAGGGCCGTCCGCATGGAGCTGGCCTGGACCCAATACTCCTCGTCGCCGAAATAGAGCCGGACCGGGCACCGGAAGCTCGAAGCGAAGGCGACCGGCGAGCGGAGCCGGAACTCCTGGAATTCGGACGCATCGAAGGGGACGAGGCTGGCCCGACCGCGTAGGTAGTCCACCTGGTCGGGGGAGCCCGAAAACGAGGCGGCGGCCCGGAACCGGACGCTCGGGAGCATCGCCGCGAGCATCGTCAGCGTCCCGCCCACGCTGTGACCGGCGAGGTAGAGACGATCGGCGTCGACGTAGGACAGGGCCGAGAGGGCTCGGGCCGCGGCGAGGATGTCCTCGACCTCGTCGTAGAAGAGGGTGAAGTCCCCCTCTTGGCCGTTCTCGCCGCGGAGGGCGGGCATCATGACCGCGAACCCGGCGTCGCGAAACGGCCGAGCCATCTCCCAGTGTGCCTCGCCAAGTCCAAACCCGCCGTGCAGGAAGAGCACCGCCGGCCGTCTCCGGCGATCGCCGGGGTCGGGCGTTGCAAAGGCCTTCAACCTTAACGGACCCGAGACATATTCAATCGCGATTGCCCCGCTCGGCGTCCGCAGTGTCCCTTCGGATCCCGGCGAAGGTCCCCGGCGTAGGAGCCTGGTCTTGAACCCGGCCCGCGCCTCGGCATAAACTTCCCCCGAGATCCCAAGTCCCCTCGTCCCGGCCGGGACCGGCGTCGTCGAGGGCGGAGGCCCGGCGCCACGGTCGCCGTACCCCGCCAGGAGCATCAGGATCAAGGTCATCCAGGATTGATGTCTCATCATCCGATAGCATAGTCATGACTGACGAGGCCCGCGACCGCGTGCCTCCTCGATTGGCTCGCGGTCGCGAGGTCGCGTGTCGAGGCGAGATCCACCCGAGACGGCCTCTCGCGGACGAGTTCGCCGATCGTGCATGATGACGCTCGCAGACTCTTATGTCGAAGCCGAGCACCTTGATCAACGACTCCCCCCACCCTTCCGCCCGAGGCCCGCGTCGTTTGGGAGAGGGTGAATTTCGGAACCCGCTGTCATCCCCGGAATTCCACGTGACCACGAACCATCCCAAGACGACCCGACGATCCTTTCCCGTCCTCAAGACCCTCATCGGCCTCGGCGTATTCGCCACCCTCTGTCTCGTCGGCGCGGTCCTGGCGATCCCCTACTATGTCTCCGAAACCGTCCGCGAAGCCGAGGCCGAGGCCGATCGCCTCGATCCCGGCTGGAGGTGGGAGGAGATCGAGGCCCGCCGCGAGGTCCTCAGCGACGAGACCAACAGCGCCAATCTCGTCGCCGAGATCATCGACGTCCTCCCCGACGAATGGACGAACCAGCCTCCCAAGAAACCGGAAGGCTCGCCCGATTGGTCGCAGCTCCGGGGCCTGGCACTCCGAGACGCGATCCCCATCGATCGCCCCAACACCCTGCTCACCGACGAGCAGGCCGACGCCGTTGGCGCCGAGCTCGAGCGGGTCGACGACGCCGTATCCCTGGCCAGAGAATTGATCGACCACCCGAAGGGGCGTAACGATTTCACGCTGCAGCCAAACCCGTTCGATACGCTCCTGCCCCACGCCGAGTCGGTCCGCCACGTGGCTCGACTGCTCGACCTCGACGTGACCGCCCTGGCGCAGGACGGTGACGCCGACGGTGCACTCCAATCCTGCCACGCCCTGCTCAATGCCGGCCGATCCCTCGGCGACGAACCCATTGCCATCAGCCAACTCGTGCGATTGTCGATCGAACGGCTCACGACCAATGCCGTCGAACGCGTCCTGGCTCGAGGCGAGCCGAGTGACCAGGCCTTGGCCGACATGCAGACGGCCCTCTCCGCCGAGGCCCTCGAGCCCCTCAGTCTCCATGCATGCCGGGGGGAGCGAGCCACGCTGTACATCCTCTTCCACAACCTCGACCTCGGGGTGATCTCCCTCGACGACCGGGGGAGTCCAGCCGAACCCACCGAGTCCTTCCTATCGAACGCAGCTGATCTTTCGAAACGGCCAGGGAATCAGCCTCCGCATCCTCACCGAGGCGGTGGAGATCGCCAAGAAACCCTTGCACGAGCAACGTCCCCTTTGGGAGCGTTGGCAGCGTAGCCTCTCCGTCGCATCCGCCCGGAGCAAGCAGAAGTTCTCCTGGTTCACCGATCAGCCCGCATACTTGCTCATCCCCGCGCTACGGACCGTCGTGGATTCTCATGCGAATCTGTGAGCAGTTATGGGCATCTCCGTCGTGATGCTCGCGGCCGAATGCTATCGCTTAGCCCAAGGACGATGGCCCGAGTCGATCCCGCAAATCGAGGAAGCCCTCTCGGTCAAACTCCCGCTCGACCCGTTCATCCCCGCCCCATTCCGGCTGAAGCGCACCGACGACGGCCTCATCATCTACTCCGTCGGCCCAGACCTCCGCGACAACGGCGGGAACCTGAACAACCACAAGCCCAACCTGCTCGACATCGACTTCGGCTACCGACTGTGGGACGTCGATCACCGGAGACGCCTCCCTTGAGGCCGAGTGGCTCAATCACCGAAGATAGCTCCTCACGCCGCTATATTTGAACGCCTCGCGAGATTCCTGTCATGAGCGAATATCAATATTACGAGTTCCGCACGATCGATCGGCCCCTCAACCGGGAAGAGATGGATGACCTGCGCGACCTCTCGACGCGGGCCGAGATCACCCCGACGAGCTTCACGAACACGTATCAATGGGGCGACTTCAAGGGCAACCCCGTTGCCCTCATGCATGACTACTTCGACGCGTTCGTCTACTTCGCCAATTGGGGTACTCGCAGGGTGATGTTCCGCATTCCCAAACGACTCTTCGACGAGGAGGCGGCCTCGGCCTACTGCGACAAAGAGCACCTGCGTTTCGAAGCCAGGAGAGAGAACGTCGTCCTCGAATTCTCGTCCGAAGACGAGTCGGGCGACGACTGGTTCGAGGGCGAGGAGGAGTTGCTGTCCTCGCTGATCCCCCTCCGGGCAGACATCCTCCGGGGCGACTATCGGGCCCTCTACCTGGGCTGGCTCGCAACGCTCTCGGCAAACGGCTGGCGGGAGGAAAGCGACGTCGACGAGGACGACGATCAGGAAGAGCCCCCCGTCCCTCCCGGCCTGGGCAATCTCTCGGCGCCCCTCCGAGCGTTGGCGGACTTTTTGCGGATCGATGGTGCGTTGATCGAGGCCGCGGCGGCCGGCAGCCAAGGCAAGCCTCCGGCCGCGCCCTCACGAGACGAATTGGCCAGGTGGATCAAGGCACTCCCCGTCGCCGACAAAGACCAATACCTGCTCCGCGCCCTCATCGACGAGGCCGGGCCCTTGCTCCATGCCGAGTTGTGGAAACGATACCACGAGGCGACCGCCCCCCGAGGCAAGCGAACCGCGAAGGCCGCCGCAGGAGGCCGGACCATCCGGCAACTGCTCAAAGCCCGCGACACAATCGCCGAACAGAAGGCCCGCGAGGCCGCCGAGCTCGCCACCAAGGAGAAGGCGGAGCGCACCCGCAAGAAAGCGGAGGAGCGGGCCAAGTACCTCGACGGCCTGGCCCGTCGCGAGGCCGAGGCCTGGCGCGAGGTCGACGACCTGATCGCCACGAAGCAGCCCAAGGGCTACGATCAGGCCGTCGACCTGCTCGTCGCGCTCCACGAGCTCGCCGAGCGAGCGGGCCGCACCGCCAAGGCCGACGCCCGCATCCTCGAGCTCCGCCAGGAACACGCCAAGAAACCCAGCCTGCTCAAGCGATTCAACATGCACGACCTCGGGAAATGAGGCTCTGTTTCAGGACCCGGACCCATCCCGAGTCACACGCCTCGGGGACGATCTCCGGCGAGATTCGCGGGAGCGCACCATGAGATCCACCATCCTGCGACCTCGGCCCCACGGAGCAAGACCGAGGCCCGGGATCCCTGTCACTCTTCCGCCCGGATCCCCCGGATGGCGATCGGCCCCCCCTCGGTCGCCAGCTCGAAAGAGATCCGCATACCCGGCTTCAGGTCGGCGATTCCGCCCTCGACGACTCGAGACTTGCCTCGGCTGATCAAGATCTTGGCGTCGTCGGCCAACCGGAGCTCCTCCCGGAGGCCGAGCCGATCCGAGGCACCGACACCGACCGTGACGACCCTCCTGGCCGCATCCACGGCCTTCAGGAAGAAGTAAGCATTCTGCGATTTCGCCTCGATCTTCGTGATCGTCGTCCCGTCCTCCGAGAGCCAGAGGATCGCCTGCAACCCGTACGTCTCCTTGTCGATCGCGAGGTTCGCGAGCGTCCCCGGCTTCCCTTCGATCAGGATCTCCGCATCCTTGGCGACGGGGAGGTCGCGGATCGACAGGTGGAGCCCGGTCCGGAGGCTCGACTTGGCGAACTCGTCGTTGGCCAACGAATTCCACGTCCACCGCGTCAGTGCGCTGACGCGACGTCTGTCGACGTCCACCGCGGTCAGGGCCCAATCCATCCCCTGGATCAGCGATTTCGCCCCCGCTCCTCGAACGTCTCGATCTTTCCGGGGGGGAGGTGCCTGCGAGGCATCACCGACCTCGGCCGCCCGCGTCGTCCTGCGGGCCTCCGCCACCTGGGCCGCCGCCCCGACGCCGAGGGCCGCCGCGACCAACAGCCACGACCCGACCCGAATCTTTGTCATCAGCATCTCTTTCAACACTCCTTCCGCCAGCGAAACGGCCGAGGCCGAGGCCAACCCCGGCGCCGAGCCCGCCGCGGACACGCCCGCGGCCCGGATGGTCCCGCCGACGAGCGCGTCGGCCACGGAAGCCGAAGCCTCGTGCCGGGATGACAGGGATGCGAGCAAGGCCCCGGCCGAGGGGGCCACGCCCCGACGGGTCAGCCGCTTGGCGAGCATCCCCCTGCCCCTCGAGAGCCGTCCCGAGAGCGTGCCGACGGGCCAGCCAAGCTGGTCGGCGGCGGCCTGGTGCCCCTTGCCCTCGAGGTGGCAGAGGATGATCGGGATCCGGTAACGGGACGGCAGGCGGTCGATCTCCTGGCCGAGCACCTCGCGCAGGTCCGCCTCATCGGGCCGGGGCGACGCCTCGACCTCGGGCAGCACCCCCACCGGCCTCTCCCTCGCCCCCCGTCGAAGCGCCACGCCCCTGGCCCTCGTCGCGACCCGCCGGGCCACCCCGTAAAGCCAGTTCGGGAGCTGTTCTCGGGGAAAGACCGTCGCCGCCTTGCGGGCGAGCACGATGAACGTCGCCTGAAAGGCATCCTCCGCGTCATTCGGCTCCCCGAGGACGCGACGGCAGACCCCCATGACCATCGGCCCGTGCCTCCGCACGAGCCCCTCGAACGCCACGTCATCGCCCCTGACGACGAATCGCTCGAGCAGTTGGCCGTCCGACAAAGTACCCACCGCCCCCGCCTCGAAGAGCGTCCGCAAGTCGCCCGACGATGCCCCAAGCCCAGGCCCCGACATGCTCATCCGCCACCCCTCGCCGAACCGGGTCGCCCCCGCCTCCATACCTACATTGCACGCCCAGCCCCGGTTTCATACGCGAATTCTTCAAGCCATCGCCCGGAAATCGCCAACGAGCGGGACGTGACGGGCACTTCGGTAAGAATCGCGCAAGGGTTGTCTCGGAACATCACCGATGCCCCAAACGGCCCTTACCCGGCGAAACGGTCTCGCATGTAGCGAATAGGGGAGACCGCGTATCGGACCGCCTGTTAAGCTACATTGATGGTTCTGAGGAGGGAAAGCGATGGCGGGAAAGTGGCACGGCCATCGCGCATAAATGTGAGACCTGTAAGGTTTATGAGGCCTGGCGCGATGCGCCTCGGCTCGATATCCTGGATTCGGTCAATGAGCTTGGGTCGCTGCGACTCCCATCTTGGCTAGGCCTAAAACAAGCGTACCCGGCACGATGACATAGGGATGACAGCGATCTGCGCCCTATAAAACAAGGCATGCCACGAAACTATGGAAATCGAAGAGGCGCTCACTCGAAAACGCACACGCTCGCGCAAGTGCCGTTGCCAAAACCCCTTAAATCCAAGTTGGAGGGGCGTGAGAGGGTTTTCGATACGCTTGGTTTAGGGCTAGGGCGTCCCAATCCCACCGAACTCAGGACGTTTCCCGTGCCAAAGCTCGTCGATGTCGGCTCCATCGGCTCCTACTTCGAATCGCTCTCCGACCCTCGCCACACGCGCAATCGCAAACACCGACTCGCCGATATCGCCGTCATCGCGATCTGTGGGATCATCTGCGGGTGCGATGGCCCCACCGCTATCCACCGATGGGCCAAACATCGCCAACCCTGGCTCGCCCAACACCTGGAACTCCCCAACGGCATCCCCTCGCGCGATTGTATCCGACGCTTGCTCATCGTGCTCAAGCCGGAAGCGTTCCAACGTTGTTTCCAGGCCTGGGTCGCAGAGACGATGGTGAGCGACGACGAATCTCCCGATCGACTCGTCGCCATCGACGGCAAGACCTGTCGCGGGTCCAGGGTCGCGTCCAAGGACCTGGGGGCGCTCCACATCGTCAGCGCCTGGGCCAGGGAAGAAGGGATCGCGCTGGGGCAGGTCGCGACCGATGCCAAGTCCAACGAGATCACCGCCATCCCTCAACTCCTGAAGGCGATCGAACTGGAAGACACGATCATCACGATCGACGCGATGGGCTGCCAGAAGGATATCGTCGAACAGATCGTCAAGGGTAAGGGCGACTGCGTGATCGCGGTGAAGAACAACCAGCCGAAGCTGATGGAAGCGATCCAGACATTCTTCTGCGATCATTTGGAACGCGACCTCGCGGACCTGCGGTATCGATGCCACGAGACCCGCAACGCGGGGCATGGTCGCATCGACGAGCGTTCCTACTGCCTCACGAAGGTCCCGCGTGATTTCGCGGTCGGGAAGGACTGGCCCTGGGTGAAGGCCATCGGTTATACGCTGAGGATCACGGAGCATGCCGATGGGACAACTTCGGACGAGGTGCGTTACTATATCAGCAGCCGGTATCTCAGCGGTAAGCGATTCGGCGAAGCGGTCCGTAGCCATTGGGGGATCGATTCGATGCACTGGGTGCTAGATGTGAACTTCCGAGAAGACGCCAGCCAGACCAAGGAACGGACGTTGGGGATTGTCTCAAAATAACTTTGTCAAATTCCGCAAATTCAGTATACTGGTGTAATGGTCGATCCTGAACTGATTGCCGACATTCGTCAGAAATATGAAGCCCTGGAGCCCATCATGGACGAAAGGATGCGGCGCTGGTGGGCTGCCACTGAAGCCTCGAGTATTGGATGGGGTGGAATCACCGCTGTAGCTCAAGCGACAGGGCTGTCTCGACCTACGATCCAATCAGGCTTGGCGGAACTTGAAGTCTCTCCCAAGCCGCTGTCCAATCCAACACTCGCCAAAGGGCGAATCCGTCGCCCAGGGGGCGGCCGTCATCGCCTCAAGGAAACCGACCAGACTTTGCTTGAAGATCTCGAAGCACTCGTCGAACCGACCACTTCCGGCGATCCTCAATCGCCCTTGCGATGGACCTGCAAGAGTACTCGAAATCTTGCCGAGGCACTTGTCCGTCAGGGTCATCCTGTCAGCCATCATACGGTGGCTCGACTGCTTCAGGAGATGGACTATAGTCTCCAGGTCAATCACAAGTCCCTTGAGGGGACGTCCCATCCGGATCGCAATGCCCAGTTCGAGCACATCTACCACCGTGTGCGGTTCTTCCAAGATCGTGGGCAACCGGTCGTCTCGGTGGACACAAAAAAGAAGGAATTGGTGGGAGATTTCAAGTATCCCGGTAGCGAATGGCGCCCCAACGGTCAGCCCGAAAAGGTGCGCTCCAAGGATTTCAAAGACAAACAACTTGGGAAAGTCGCTCCCTATGGCGTTTATGATTTGACGGCCAATGCCGGATGGGTCAGTGTAGGAATCGATCACGATACCGCTCGGTTCGCCACAGAGTCGGTGAGACGTTGGTGGTCCAGGATGGGTTCGAGGATTTACCCTCACGCCAAGGAACTTCTGATAACAGCCGACTCTGGCGGCAGCAATTGGAGCCGTCTGCGACTCTGGAAAGTCGCCCTCCAGGAGTTGGCGGATGACATAGGGTTAAGTCTCTCGGTATGTCATTTTCCTCCGGGTACAAGCAAATGGAACTCGATTGAACATCGCATGTTCTGCCATATCACAGAGAATTGGCGAGGTAAACCTTTGGTCAGTCGAGCGGTCATCGTGAATCTGATCGGGAATACCAAGACTCGAGCCGGCCTGCACATCAAAGCAGAGTTGGACGAAAATCACTATCCAAAAGGCATTAAAGTCACGGACAAACAGCTAGCCGGTGTGCGGATCACAAGAGATGAATTCCATGGGGAATGGAATTACACGATACAACCCAAGCCGCAAATAAATTGACAAAGTTATTTTGCGACAACTCCGACTTAAATTGGGCAACAATTTGAGCTGGCTACGTCGGTTCGCCGTGACTCTGCTCAAGTGTCATCCTGACAAGGATAGCCTCCGCGGAAAGATGATGTCCTGCATGCTAAATCCGGACCACCTTACACAAGTCCTGTCTCCGCAAGCGGTTTGACATGCGCTGGCTTTGCACCGTCATCCAACTATATCGATACACTTTTCGGAAATTACAGAAAGAAGAATAGGTGTAACGATGGAGAAATCGGAGGCCCTCGGCGAAATCGCACGAATGATTGGCAACGATTTGTCGGGAGCAAGGGAGTACTGTTCGACAATTCAGAAACTATGTCAACCATGCCCATCATTCGCCTCGATTGCCGACGCTCTTGCGTGCTTTGACCTCGAGACGGCCACGATCCAGCAGATCGCGGAGTTGGCTAGCCAGATTCACATGGGATTGATGGTTGCCGTAGACATCGAATATCCCGTCCACGCGGCCGAGGAGAGAGATCGCGACGAGAGAGAAGAGTGCGATGAGGAGGAGATTTCCCTGCCAAGCTTTACTTTCAGCCTACGTTCCGCACATCCGGCATTCAATTTCTCCGAATTTCCGGCGGTCGCCACGTCAGCGGTTATAAGCCGCCGTCATTCGCAACAGGCTCAGGAGCCTGCGCTGCAGCGGACTCAGTTCCG
>NZ_JBTYIP020000049.1:0-41384 GCF_054877945.1 Singulisphaera rosea
GGGGGGGGGGGGGGGCGCCCCCCCCCCCCCCCCGAGACGGGAAGGCGGAAAAACCGCAAACCGGGGTTGACGGGTCCAACCATATCAGGCGGGGCACTGCTGCCCCGCGAGATCAGCCAGTGACAGGTCTTGTGTGCAAGTCGACCGTGAGCCGCCTTCACGATTGCTGGATATCGACCTGGAACTGATTTTTGGTACACTGTGATGGTTGCCTTGGATCGATCCGAAAGGAACGGATCACCTAGGACATGCTCGGGCCGATCACCGAGGAGGGGGACCGATGTCGTTGATGGAAACGCGAATCGCGGACCCGGAGGCCGTGAAGGCCGAATGGTTGAAGTCCCTGGACGCCTTGGTCTCGCTCGTCAAGCACTGGGTCGAAGCGGTGGGATGGCAGACGAGGTTGACGACCAAGCTGGTGACGGATCCGGATTTGGGCCGGTACGAAGTCCCACTCATGCTCATGGAGCGGGGTGGTGTGGAAGTGGTCTTGAGCCCGTTGGCTCGGACTGAGCCCGGGGCCGTGGGAGTGGTTGACCTCAACCTGATGCCGACCTACGACGATATCGCAAGCCTCGAATACGATGGCGATTCATGGTCCATCCGGCTCGCCTCCCCTCTCAACTCAACGAGCTCACGTCCCGCGAGCGGGCTCCAGCGGCATCCTCTCGACAGAAATGCCATGAATCGGATCCTCGACGCGGTCGCGACCCATGCCTAACCTCTATGAGGTGTTCGACCGGCTGAAGGCGACCCGTCGTGAGTATACTGTCGTGGCCGACGCCGTCCAGCGACTCCGAGACGCTGTCCGAGCTCACCAGGTCCCCGCCCCGCAGGACTCATCCCTCCGCGACTACAATGCTGCGGCCCGCCAACTCGAGCCCACCTATCTCGTCCGGCTATGGGCCGAGTTCGAGACGGCACTTCGCTCCTATCGTAGGCATGTGATTGGCAACCCCAACGAGAATCTGAGGGCGTCCGACCTCATCGACTGGGCGCAAGGAATCCAAGAGGGGCGTAAGGTCGATGCCCGGACGCGCGAACTGGTCCACGAGGTTCGCGAGTATCGCAATTCGCTGGTCCACGAACGAGATGATATGGTGCTGGCCATCGACATCGAAGAGGCCCGCCGTCGCCTCAGTACCTATCTCTCGAAGCTCCCCGACCAGTGGTGACCACGCCCGCCGTCGGTCTCGTCGGGTTTTGGGGCAGCCGACGCCTCGGTCGATCCACCGACGACAATGAAACGCGAGCCGCGTTTGGGGAATGCCATCGGTCGTCTCTTTTGAAACCTCAAGCCTCCTGCGCGACAAGATCCACTGCGACTGAAATAGGAGTTACGCAGTTGGTATTCTGGGTGGTTTAGACTCGACGCAAGTCGTTATTTCTCGACGGATTTCCCCTGCCAGCAAATTGCCCAGAATCCCAACTGCGTAACTCCTATGAAAGTCGTCTTCGTCCAATTTCAGCAGAAGCATCGTTGCATTGGGAGCCCAGGAGTGAGCGACTTGACAGACATGCCGCGATACAACTTGAATAAGGCGACCTTTTACTTCACTAGGACGTTCCGATTCGATAGTGCCTTCATGGAAGGAGACGATCATGCGTGGTTTACCCGTGTCAGGGGCAATTGCATGGATTGTATTCGGCTCGAGTACTCTTGCCCAGGATGTTTCGGCGTCTCGATCATTATCCAGCGTGACATCGAAGCTCAGGGCCGAGGCGAAGAAGACGACCGAGGCCGAACTCTCGAAGCTCTTTACGTGGCTTGAAGACGTAAAAAACCAAGAACACATAGGATTGTCGAAAAGTCAGGTCGAGCTTATCCGGCAATTCAAGACGCTGACACGTGACATCATTCGGGCCTGGTTGCTTCGAGACCTGGACGCAAAAACGGCCCCTGCCGCGTCGATTCTCGAAGAGCGTCTCTCGGAGCGAGGGGTCCGGCTTCGGGCCCGACTCGCGGCCCATGCCGAGGCCATCGTGCTCGAAGGCATCCTGACCCCGAGGCAGGCGGAACGCTCGCGGAGGGCGACCAGTCGGAAGGCTGAGCCGTTGCTCTTCGGACACTATGGCTTGCAACCGATGCCGGTCGATCTTTCGGAGAGGACTCTTACCGAACTGGTGGACGAACTTCGTGTTATGGGTACCGAGTGGGGCCGTGCCGGTCAGTTCATTGAGGTCGTTCTTGGCCGGGCGGATTTCCGAGAAGCCTTTCCGGGCGGAATCGAGCACCTTGATCCCATCCGCCGGATCCTGGCGCGGAAGTATATGCCGAAGGTGGAACTCCTCGAGGCTCAGAGAGTGCTTGCCGAGCGGATCGATACCCTGACGCTGAGCGTGCTCCGAGCTTGGGCGACTCGTGACCTGGATCAAACTCCCCTACCACCACGAGCTATCTTGGCTGAGCGGTTGGCATGGACGGAGAGGTTCAGAGATAGCCTATTCACCCACGCCGAAGCGATTACGCTCCTGGGCATCCTGACCCAGTCACAAGCGGACCGCGGCCTGTCGGTCATTTGGGAGGGGCTAGGCCCTCGTGCTCTCTTCGACCCCTCGTTGGTCTCGCGGTTGCGAATTACGAAGTCGCAGCAAGAGTATGCTCTTCATCTGCTCGATGAAAGAGAGGCCGTTTTGCGAGAGATTATGGGGCAGACAAAATACTTCAGGATCCTTTCTGATTCCAATCCCGAGTTCCAGAAGCAAGTTCATCAAAACGAGGCCGCGTTTCATGTGAAAGAAAAAGAAATGGGCGATCTAATCATCATGGAAGCACTTACTCGGACACAGTTGCGAGCGTTTCAGCGAATTATGGGTGCCACGTCGTCGGCTCGTATCCCGGTCCCCAAGGTGAAACAACCAGAGCGTTCGAGTGGACCGCACTCATCGTGAATGAGTTGGACGACGGTGGTCATGGTGGTTGCATACGTGAAGTCCGCATGCTCCAAAACGCGGTCTGAACCCGCCCGATCTCTACTTGGCAAGACGGATCGCTCCGTGTTTGCCACGCGGCGGCATGACAACTCGAGTCCGCCGACCTCGTCGGTTCTCCACTGTTGGATCAAGACGGCCTCGTCGGGGGGAAGCGCGAGGGCCGCCGGCCGGGTCAGGCGAGGGATTTCCAGATCCGGTCGAAGTGGGCCATGAACGACGAGACGAGGCGGGCTTCGGTCGTGACGATCAGGTTCTCGGCGTTGTCGCGGGCGGCGCCTCGGGTCCAGTTGTAGCTGCCCGTTAAGAGGATTTCGAAGTCGACGAGCGCGAATTTGTGGTGCATGTGGAACGGGCTGTGGTCCACGCGGACGGCCATCCCGGCTTCCTCGAAGCGGCCGATGTCGGAGCCGAGGTCCTCGGCCTTGGCGTTGTCGGTGACGACCCGCACGGCGACGCCGCGACGGTGGACCTCGATCAGGGCGTCGGAGAGGCGGTCGTCGGTGATCGTGAAGACGCAGACGTCGACCGACCGGCGTGCCGACTTCAGGAGCCGCTGGATCGCGTGGGGGCACTCGTCGCCGGGGCTGAAGTAGACGTCGGCGAGCGGGGAGTGCGCCTCGCCTCGCTGCCCGACCCGGAGCGCCGCGAGGACGTCTTCCAGCCAGTCGAGGACGTGCTGGTCGTCTTCTTCCTTCATGGCGTCGCGAGCGATGTCGAAGGCCCGGTCGCGGATGGCCTCGCGCTTCATCTGCGGGCCTAGCTTGGCGACCAACTCGGCCAGGGCCTGCCGCTCATTCCTCGAGAGACGACGGTCCTCGAGCGTATGCGTGAGCCATTCGTCGATTTCGAGGGGTGTCATGGGGAACGGATCCTGTGGAAAATACGATGCGGACGCATCGCGCCGATCGACATCACCGGCGATATCGCCGAGGCCTTTCCGGCCGCCCTTGGCGGGCTTTGTTTTGGAGGTTACTCCCATTCTTGTCAAGGGGAATTAAAGCTATTGGCAATCTAAATATGGTGTTTTGATTGATTGAAAAGCCCGCTCGAGGGTCACAGGGGAGAGCCCCGATGACTTGCGTCACTCACTACCGGTTCCGAGTCAACCGGGGACGTTGACGACGAGCTGTCGACCGTAGTTTTCGAGCTTGCGGACGACCGCGGCGGCCTGGTTGCGGGCGTTGCGGACGTAGAGATTGCTGGTCTTCGTCGCGTCGGCGACGATCGCCGTTACGCCGTCGCCGACGTCGTTCTCGATGTTGGTGATGCCGTTGTCGATGTCGACGTCCTTGACGCCACGGGACACGGTGATGGCGTTGGAGACGCGGGTCGCGGCCGAGGCGCCGAGGGCGGCGAGCTGGCGGTCACGCGCGAGGCCTTTGGAAAGGGCGCGGATCCGCCCTGGCGCTTGGGCCTGCTGCCGGGCGTCGGCGAGCGACTGGGTCAGGCCGCTGACGGCGGTGGCGGCCCGGCCGGCGAACTGGGACGCGGCCGAGTCGATCTGTCGCGAGGCGTCACCCAACGCTTGCAAGGTGGAGACCCGGATGGCCTCGAGCTGGCGGATCCCCGCGCTCGCGTCGGCTGGGAGGGTCGAGAGCAGCCGACGCCCCTCCAGGGCCTCGACGCCCGGGGCGGCCGTTCGGCGTCGGGCAGAGTGCTCAGGAAGTGTCCGGAAAGGGCGAGCAGGCACGGGACGGACTCCACGTCGAGAAAAGTTTGAATAAATTGTTACGTGTAAATTTGGTTGGCTGTATTGCTTGGGACGCTTTGCGGTCGACCCGTGCATAGCCATAGCGGAGTGGGGACGCTCCGTTCTCTCCCCACTCTTGCCCCGCATTTTTGCGCGAGACATTTGGGAACCGCTCTGGCGGAATCCGGGTTCGCTCGGCCAATCATCGGATGTGGCCACGCTAAAAATTTCGCGGAAAGGGTCTTGCTTGAGGAAGGCTGTAGACGCTAAAAAATTAGCGTCGGCCCGGCGAGTCGTCGGGGCCGAGGGGCGCGATCGGGCCGGGTTCGGCCGGGAGGGGCCGTTGGGCGAAGGGTTGAGCCGCCGGGAGCGGCAGGTGATGGACATCTTGTATCGGCGCGGGCACGCGACGGCGGCGGAGGTCCGCGAGGACCTCGAGGAGCCGTCGAGCGACTCGGCCGTCCGGACGTTCCTGAAGATCCTCGAGGACAAGGGACAGCTCCGCCGAGAGCGTGAGGGGGGGCGGTACGTCTACCGGCCCGCCCGGTCGCGCCAGAGCGCCGCGAAGACGGCGCTGCGGAGGGTCCTGCGGACCTTCTTCGACAACTCGACGGAGAAGGCCGTCATGGCGCTCCTCGACGTCTCCGAGACGAAGCTCCCCCAGGACGAGCGCGAACGGCTCGTCCGGCTCATCGAGCAGGCCCGGAAGGAGGGGCGATGACCACGGCGATCTCAGTTCCTATCGTACTATCGGCCGTCACCTCGTCCTGGTTGACGATTCTGGGGGCCGCCACGCTCAAGGGGATGGCTCTCCTTACGGCCGGCCGGCTGTCGATGCTCGTACTGCGCGGGTCTTCCGCCCGGCATCGGGCCTGGTCCCTGGTGCTCGCGGGGCTGCTGATCCTGCCTGCCCTCGAAATGATTCCCGCGAGCTGGGGCTGGAGGGCCTGGTCGACAGAGCCGGCTTCGTTAGCCGGGGCCGATCTCCTGCCGGCCGTCCTGCCGCCGAGGGCGGAGGCGAGACTCGAGCCGACTTCGCCTCCGCCCATGCTCCCCACCCGGGAGGGCTTCGCCGAGGCTCGGTCGTCGGTGCCCCTGCCGGTGGCCTTCGAGGGGTTACCGTCGCGATCGAGGGCCTGGATCCCGGCCGGACTGGTGGAGAGTTGGCCGGTCGTGATCTTCGGGGCCTGGATTGCCGGGGCCCTGGTCGCGATCGCCCCGTTCGTGCTGGGTTTGGCGACGACCCGAGCGCTGGCACGCCGGTCGGCCTCGGTGGAGGAGGGGCCGTGGGTGGAGCTGGCCGGGGAGATCGCTCGAGGATATGGCCTCGGGCGGCGGGTGGAGCTGCGTCGGGGCGAGGCGGGGATGATGCCCGTGACCTGGGGGCTCTGGCGGCCGGTCGTCCTGCTGCCTGAGGACGCCGAAGGTTGGCCGGCGGAGCGGCTCCGCGCGGTGCTCCTGCACGAGCTCGCCCATGTCGTGCGCCTCGACATCCTGGCGCAGCATCTCGCGAGGCTGTCGTGTGCGGTCTACTGGTTCAATCCGCTCGTCTGGATCGCCGCGGGGAGGCTCCGCGTCGAGGCGGAGCGGGCCAGCGACGACCTCGCGCTCGGGGCGGGGCTGCGGGCTTCGGACTACGCTTCGGACCTCCTGCGACTGGTGGATGAGCTTCGGCCGGGCGCGGCCCCCGCGACCGTCGCGCTGGCGATGGCCCGTCGCGGCGTCCTGGAAGGGAGGCTGCGGGCGATCCTCGACGCGGGGCGCGACCGCCGAGGCCTCTCCCGGCGACTCGCCATCGCGCTGGGCCTGGCGACGCTCGGCGTCCTCGCGACGCTTGGCACCGCCCGGCTCTCGACGTGGGAGGAGGCCCTCGCACCGCCGAAGGTCGTGACGCCGAGTCCACTCAAGGACGACGCGGACGGGCTTCCGGGGCCGCCGACTCCGCCGACTCCGCCGACCCCGGAGGCCCCCTGGCGCAAGTGGGTCGGGGGAGTGGCGACGGTCGAGCTCGTCGCGGTCTCGACCAAGCCCCCCGGGGCGAAGACGTGGTGGCGCCCCGATGGCAGGGCCCTTACGGAGCCCCCGCGCAAGGAGCCGATCGGGATCGAGGCGGCGAGCCCGGACGACGCGAAGCGAAGAGTGTTTATGCTTCGGGTCCTGACCACGGCCGGGGACGCCGACGTGAACGTCGACTTTCGCCCGAACTCGGGGGGCTCCGGCTACGGTGTGACGCCGGGCGCTCGGGAAGGGGCGAGGATGGTGCAGTGGCTCGAGGTCTCGACGATCTTCCCGGAGGGCCAGGCGACGTGCTCGATCCGCGTCGGGGTCGCGGGAGGCCCCTGGAAGACGGAGGGGGAGTCGCACGGGGGGAATGAGTCGTCAGGGGGCTCCACGGAACGCCTGCCGCTCATCTTCGCGAAGCCGAGGGAGTCCAACGGGGTGACGTCACGGGTGGTCACGACCCGGGCCCGCGAGGGCCATGTCACCCGGGTGGTCGCCGTCGACCTCTCGGGCAAGGTCCTCGGGCCGAGCCGGTCCGCGACGGGCTCCGGCGACGTCCTCAAGCAGTTCGACGTCGAGTTCATGCGGCCCCTGTCCGAGATCGCCTCGTTCCGGGTCGAGAGCCGGCCGATCGCCTGGACGGAGTTCAAGGACGTCCCCCTCAAGGCCCTCCCCGGCCTCGAGCCCGTGGCCCCCGAGGTGCCCCAGGCCCATGAGACGAAAAATCGGCATGCGATCGCATTTCGGCTCGTTGATGGACCGACGGTTGCCAAGGGGCCGATCTCCGACGAGTTGATGCGACTCTCCCTGCCTGCCCCGGGTTCCCTGCGACCCGAGGTCTTGCTCGACGAGTCCCACGTCAACGGCGCCGAGGCGCTCGGGTGGGGGAGCGACGGCTGGTCGTTCGCGGTCAACTTCACGCCCGAGGGGGCGAAGGCCTTCGATGCGATCCTCCACACTTACGCCCGACGTCGCCTGGCCCTGGTGCTCAACGGCCGGGTCGTCTCGGCCTCAATCCTCGAGCCCGAGCCGGGCCTCGTCGATTATCTCTCCGGCCGGATGGAGGTGGCCGGGGCCAAGACCCTCACGGCGGAGGTCCTGGACGTGGTCGACCCCGGCACGGCCCACCCGCGACCCGTCGTCGGGTCGATCGTCTCGCGTCCTTCGCTGACGATTGGCGACGGCCTGACGGGCACGGACGCCATGGCGTTCGCGACGTCCGGCACGGCACTGGTCGGCCTCGGGACGCTGCCGGGTCCCGGCGGAGGGCAGGGGGCCCGGTCCTGGGACCTCCGGTCGGGCACCCTCGTCCACAAGCAGGTCGGGCCTTCCGAGGCGACGAACTCGTTCGCGCTCTCCCACGACGCATCGAGGGCGGTCAGCCTCGATAATCAGGGACAATTGCTTGTCTGGGACACATCCTACGGAAAAACGATTCAGTCTTTTCCGGGCTATGGAAACGCGGACCTGCGTGTTGCCTTCTCGCACGACGGTCGTTGGCTTGTGACCGCCGGTTCTTCGCGGGAACTGAAGCTTTGGGACCTTCGCAGCGGGATGGTGAAGTGGACTTTGCCCGACCGTTGGGCCAACGCCCTGGCCTTCTCGCCCGATGGCACGACCCTCGCCGGCAGCGGCTCGGGTCCGGAAGCCCGGCTCTGGGATGTCGAGACCGGGAACCTCGTCCGCACCCTCTCCGGCGCTCGCGGCGGGGTCGTCTCGGTCGCATTCTCTCCCGACGGTGCAACCTTGGCGGGTGGGGACCTTGTCATGGGCGACCGCGTCCAGAAAGGGATCCACCTCTTCAACAAGACCGTCGCCGGCGAGGTGACCCTCTGGGACGTCCGGTCGGGGAACCTGAAGCACAGGCTCGTCGGCCACGACAACGGGGTCGTCTCGGTCGCATTCTCTCCCGATGGCAAGTTCGTCGCGAGCGGCTGCGTCTACGACTACTCGGCCCGTGTCTGGGATGTCGCGACCGGACGGCCTGTCCGAACGTTCGGCATCCACGACATCGGGGTCAACTGCGTCGGCTTTTCTCCCGATGGCGCGACCTTGGCCACCATCGGCAGTGAGGGGAAGATCCGCCTCTGGGATTGGAAACAAGAGAGGCGATAGCGCGTGGCCTTCGCCGGCTCGGCCAGACAGGCGCCCCGAATTCCTCAAGACGCGCGAGATCACGCACAGGGGCGTGATGACTTGAGGATTTGGGGAGTCTTGGATGGAATGGTGAGAGGCGTTATCTGGGCCGATTTTGGTCGAGCGTCTGTTTTTGACACGGCCATGGACGATTCGCTCGGGTCTGTGGATTGGTCTCCGCCAGCGGTCCCGGGGCGTTTCTCGGCGGCCGGGCACGTCCCCTCGGCGAAATGTCGGGGATTGCACAGTTTTGCATGCACCGCTGTGAAAGGACGACTTTCGCCCGGGGCCCACGCGTGTTACCATGAGTCCCCCCACCAACAGCCCCAGTTCCCGGGGCGACTGTATGCCGAAGCGTTCGGGGATGCCCAACGTCCCCTCGCGAAGGCAAGCATGGAGGACTCATGGAGTCACGCGACCTCGAATTGTTCAGCAGTGAAGATCTCATCGACGAGTTGCTTGGCCGGGCGACGTTTCAGGGAGTCATCATCCACTCGAAGGAAGAGGCAAGATCGCCAGATTGGAGCGGACAGCGAGTCTTCCGCGTCCGCTTGAACCAGAATCTTGGTACCGAAGAAGCCGGCCGTCTGCTGGATGTCGTCGGTCAGTACATCGCCGGCCAAGAGTAAGGCGCGAAGATGGATAGACCTGGGGCGGATTGATTTCAACCCCCTTGAACTCCGAGTGGTCGAGGCGACGGCCGAGGTTGACGACGGACCGCGCAACGGGCGCTTCGGCCTTCTCGAGGCCGACCCGACCAACGCCAACGGGACGGGGGATGCCGATGCATCCCCCGTCCCGTTTTGATCAAGGGCCGAACCTCGGGCGAGGACCTGAAAATCACGGATGGGAGAGGAGGAGAACGATCAACAGATGACGCAGATTGCCGCAGATAAAATATTGGAAATATCGAATTTGGTGATAGTCTTCTGATCTGCGTTCATCGGCGCCATCCGTGGATGAATCCTCCGATCCCCTGGACTATCCGTGTTTCTCCGCTGCGGGTCGGTCTGTCGTCAGGATTGCGTGCGAGGTCAGGAGGGAAGGCCGTTCTTGCTGCGGGAGCCTCGCGAGTGGACCTCGACGTTGCCCTGCTGCTCGACTTTGACCTCTTCCTTGCGGACCTGGCCGGACACCCGCTTGGTATCCTTGACGACCCGCTTGCCGACCTTGACCTCTTCGATCACGACGGCGTCCTTGCTCACGGTAACCTGCTCTTCGCGGACGGGGATGCGGATCTCCTCGCCTTCCCGGATCGATTCCACCGACGTGCGGCCGTGGACGGGGGTCCGCTCGATGATCACCTCTTCGCGCTCGACGGGGATCTCGAGCGTTTTGGTCTCGGTGTGGACCTCCTTACGGACGCGGACCTCGCCGGCTTCCACCGGTCGCTTGTCGGCGTGGAGGCGTTCCTCCTTGACCTGGATGGTGTCGCCCTCGCTCACCTTGGCCGCTTTGGCCTTCGTGCGAGTCGAGGCGGACTTGGTCACGGGCGTGGTCGTCTCCATGGCGGTGGCGACGTTGCCGTGCGTATTCATGTCGTAGGCCCGGTGGCGGCGGAGGATCGCCTCCGCCTCGTCCGTGCGTCCCTCGGCGCTGACGGTCACGATCGTGCGGCCGGCTTCGAACTCGCCCTGGTAGTATTTCGCTTCGTGCTCGGGGATGCCGGAGCCGACGAGCGCGCCCACGAGGCCGGCGATGCTCGCCCCGGCCGCCGCGTTCGAGAGGATCACGCCCAGGGTCCCCGCGGCGAGGGCAGGCCCCACGACCGGGATGATCCCGGAGAGGACCCCGAGCCCCGCCAGGGCCCCCAACCCCAGGCCCGTCAGGGCGCCGGCCAGGGCCCCCGTTTCTGCCTGCGAGTCATCGTCGGCGACGGTCGTCGAGTCGTCCACCATCCCATGACGCATGGCCACGCCGATCTGGTCGTCGCGGAACCCGGCCATGCGCAAATCGTTCACGGCCTGGTCGGCTTGAGCCTGGTCTTCGAAGACGCCGACGACGGTACTACGCTTGATGGCCTTCATGATCGTCTCCTTCGGTTTGGAGAGTGAGCCCCTTCGGAGGCGTTGCGGCCCCTCGAAAGGTCCTCGCTCCGTCGGATCGTATGAGAGAATTGACGTTTGCAAAGCTCGTGCCGTCTGTATCCCCTGATTTGACGGATTCGAAGCACTCCCGAGAACCTCCCCCACGGTGCAAATTGCCCAGGGTCGCCCGTCTGCCACGGGGAATCGCGCCGCCAACGAATGATTTGCCACATCAAAGAAGCAAGGGGTTTTTAGCCACGGATGAAACACGGATAAATCGAAAAATCAGAGAATTGATCAACAGATGACGCGGATGAACGCAGATTGGAAATGCGATTAAATGTTCTTGATTAAAGAATTTTATTAATCATGGAAATGATTTTGAGTTTTATTTGTTTGTTGTCCGTGTTCCATCCGGGGCTAAATATTCCCCGTCTTCCATTCCATGGCAGATTTTCGCCCGATGTCAGGTCGTTTTTTCGCGACCCTGTAAGGTTCGGTCTTTCGGCGTGAATTTAGACTGCTGGGTGCGAGTGGCAGGCGATATCATCGATGACAGGACGTCCGGTCGTCGATGTTCGGGGGTGACCTCGCCGACTGACGCCTAGGCGGCGATGCCGACCGCGTGGGATCCACGGATTCGAGGGCCGACGATGACCACGAAGCTTGCGCCGGGGATGTATTTCGGGGAGAGGGGGCGAGGTTTCGAAGTCGGTGGCCTGACGTTCGCCGAGTCGGCGTACCAAGCCGGGCTCGACATCCCGGAGCACGGGCATACCCACGCGTTCTTCTATCTCGTGGTCGACGGCGCCTGCGACGAGGTCTGCCGGCGTGCTCGACGGTTCTGTGGCACGTCGACATTGGTGTTCCACCCTGCCGGCGAGCTTCATGCCAACCGCTGGTACGAGGCGGGCGGCCGCGCATTCCACGTCGAGATCGCGTCGGCCCGTGCCGACGCGCTCCGCGAATACACCACGGTCCTCGACAACCCGGCCGACTTCCGCGGAGGGGCCGCGACCTGGCTCGCCGAACGCCTCTACCGCGAGTATCGACGCCCCGACGGCGCCTCGTCGCTCGCCCTCGAAGGGCTGGCCCTCGAACTGTTGGGCGAATGCTCGAGGCACTCCGCGCCCGTCCCGGATCGCACGCCCCCGAGGTGGCTCGTCCGGGTCGTCGAGATGCTCCACGACCGGTTCTCCGAGCACCTGTCGCTCGACGAGATCGCCGACGAGGCCGGGGTCCACCGCGTCCATCTCGCCCGGTCCTTCCGCGCCCACCACGGCTGCACCCTCGGCGACTACGTCCGCCGGCTGAGGATCGAAGAGGCCTGTAGGAAGCTCGCGGACTCTCCGCTTTCGCTCGTCGAGATCGCCCTGTCGGCCGGATTCTCGGACCAGAGCCATTTCTCGAAGACTTTCCGAAATGCCATGCGCATGACCCCCGGCGAATTCCGCCGCCAACATCGCAAGGGTTGACGGCTCGAAGGCGGGTTCCCGAATTCTTGGATTCTGATGGGGTCGTGTCATTGTAGCTATGATCTTTGATGCGAGTTGGGGGCCTCGTGGGAGTCGCCGGGCGGCCTGCGACTCGGCCGCGGGTTGAAAGAACGGTCGGCGGCCGGTATTTTGTGGTCTTGCGACCGGCCCCAAGGGTCCCGGACCTCGCGACGGAGACGCGCGAGTGTACGGTGGAAGTCCTCGCGGCCGACCGGACGGAACCTGAGACGCGCATCGGCATCAGGGAGGAGACACCTCGATGAAGGACGAAGCTCAAGCCTCATCGCGGGCATGGATGGTGGTCGCCGGCCTTGCCGCAACCCTGGGCGTGGCGCTTCGGGCTCGGGCCTACCTCGCGAATCGCTCGCTCTGGATGGACGAGGCCATGCTCGCCTTGAACATCCGAGGACGAGACTTCGCCGCCCTCAGCCGCCCGCTCGAGTACGACCAGGGTGCGCCAATCGGGTTCCTGTACCTCGAGCGGCTCTCGCTGCTCACCTTCGGCACGAACGAGCTGGCCTTGCGCCTGCTGCCGTTCCTGGCGTCGCTGGCGACCCTGGCGCTTGCCTACCGCTTCTGCCGGGCGAACCTCGGGGGCTGGGGGGCCGCCATCGGGCTCTCGGTGTTGGCCGTGATCCCGGGGCTCATCTCGTACTCGGGCGAGGCCAAGCAATACGCCTTCGACGTCGCCGCCGGAGTGCTGGTGCTGACCTTGGCGGCCGACATCCTCCGCCAGGGACTGTCGCCCCGACGGGCGGCCCTCTTCGCGGTCGCGGGCGTCGCTGCGGTCTGGCTCTCCCACCCGGTCGTCTTCGTCCTCGCCGGGGCGGGGACCACGATCATCGTGAAGGAAGTCGCCAACCGCCGGGTCTCCTCGGCGCTCCTGGCGATCGGAGTGGCCGCATGCTGGCTCGTCAGCTTCGGGGCCCACTACGCGATTGCCCTCAAGGATTTGCAGTCGAACTCCTTCCTCAACGCGTTCTGGGAGTCGGGCTTCCTGACGTTCCCGCCGACGTCGATGAACGCGATCCGCCAGTACGTCGTGGTCGCGCTCGGGATCTTCGAGGCCCCGTTCCAGAACACGCAGCTCGAGGAGAGCCTCTCCGAGCGGATGTCGCTGATCGCGGCGGCGGCCTGGAGCGTCGGGGTCGTCGCGCTGGCGCGTCGCCGGGAGCGGGGGATGCTCATGCTCCTGATCTCGCCGCTCGCCTTCGCCATCCTCGCGGCGATGCTCCACAAGTACCCGGTGCGCTATCGCCTCGCCCTCTTCACCGCCGGCCCGACCCTGTTGATGAGCGTGACGGGCGTGGTCATCCTGCTCCGCTCGATGGACGGCACGGCCCGGATGATGGGCCGGATTTTGCTCGTCTGCCTGCTCCTGCTGCCGACGATGCAGGCCGCCCAGTTCCTCCTCGAACGCTCGAAGCCCTACGGCGCCCGCTCCGTACTGGAGCGTGTGGCCCAGGAGTGGCATCCCGGCGACCTCCTCCTCGTCGACGGCGGATCTGAGCCGTCCTTCCGCTGGTACAAGACCTACGGCCACATCCCGGGCCTCGACCGCGTCGTCGCGACCCCGTGCAAGTCGGGCGTCGCCGACCCGGCGAAGCTCGTCGAAGACCTCCCCTCCCTCAAGGGCCGCTCGCGCGTCTGGATCCTCGTCTCGGCCCATCTCCCCGACCGCAACGGCCGAGAAGCCCAACTCCTCCGCGTCACCCTCGACCAGTGGGGCAAGCAGCTCGAGTCCGTGACCGCCAAGGGCTATTACGCCTACCTCTACAACTTCCGCTCCCCCGTGTTCTCCCTCACCGGCCGGAGCTTCGACGGTCGCGACTGAGCAAACCTTAGCCGATCTGCAGCACCATCATGGTGTGTACAACGCGACGCCTACCGCAGTGGCCTCGGCCTTGAGCCTGTCGTCGAGGGTCGCCAGCGGCAGGCCTTGTCGCATGGCGAGCTCCAGGTAAGCCGCATCGGAGGCCGACAGGTTCCGGGCCCTCGCGGACGCGAGCGTTTCAATCAAGGCGTGAGCGGCCGTCTCGCCGTCGACGACGATGGGGAACGCCTTCAGCAGGCTGAGCCAGGTTGCGGCCTGTGCCGGCGTCGAGCGTTTACGACGCTCGCCGACCAGGAGTGTGTTGGCTACCTCCAGTGACCAGAGGGCTGGGACCACGGCTCGCCAGGGCCCGAGGAGACTGTCTCGGACCGCATCGGCATATTCGTTCGCCTCGTCCTGGAAGTACCAGCTCATGGTGACCGAGCCGTCCAGGACGAACTCCTGAATGTCGCTCATAGAGTTCCTCCTTGAGTGCCCCTGGCCGTGGCTAGAAGCGTCGTCCTTCCTCGATCATCTCGCGAATCGTGAGGCCTTCCCCAAGCCTAGGCCCTCGTTCATCGCGAAACCGCTTCATCGCCTCGACCGCCGCATGCACGTCGGGCTTCTCGGCCGCAGGAGCGGGGACGAGCATCGCCACCGGCACGCCGTGCTTCGTGATGGTGATCCGTTCCCCCTTGGCGACTCGTTCGAGGAGCTGGGGGAGATGTGTCTTCGCTTCATAGCTCCCGACTGCTGATTCCATGAGTCCCTCCACACTTCGACTGGTCTTCGACTAGTCTATAGCCAGCGACTCAGAATGCCAATTCCCCTTCTCTCGGCACGATGTCGCTTTTCGCCTGGTTTGGCCGTCCATAGCCAATTGTTGCCAACGAGGAAAGCGTGAGAGGCTAAGGAGGAACTCATGGAAACCATGAATATCGCCCTTCCCGAATCAATGAAGCAGTTCGTCCAGGAACGAGTCTCCGAGGGTGGCTATAGTATTGCTAGTGAATATGTGCGTGAGTTGATCCGCGCCGATCGGAAGCGGAAGGCCGAGGAAAGGATCGATGCCCTCTTGCTTGAGGGGCTGGACCCTGGCGGGTCGATCACGATTACCAAAGAGTATTGGGATGAGAAAAAGCGTAAGCCGAACGAACGGCTTGGGAAGATCCGGCCGAATCAATGACGCCCCGAGCTCAGATCCTGGCTTCGGCCGAGCGTGATTTGGAGGCTCACGTCGAGTACTTGTAAACAGGCCCGGGGCTGGAGACTGCGCTACGGCTTTATTGCGCGGTTGCGGTGACATTCGAGACGTTGGTGTGATTGCCCGGTATTCGGAGAGCGCCACAAGTCCCGAAGACCCCGGCTGGCTGTGCTCAGGGTCCTTCGAGTGAAAGGCTTTGAGAACCACCTCATCTTCTACCGACCGATTGAAGAGGGCATCGAGGTCGTTCGTATCCTATCATTGGGCACGCGATATCGATGGTGCCTTGGAAGACGACGAGACTTGACCCGCCGTCCCCGGTCCCCGACGTCACGGTCGTTCGAGCGTGACGCGGAGCCCTCGGAAGGTCTTCTTGGCGCCGGGGGCGGCGCAATCTCGAGTCTCCCCCGCGATCTCGCGGCGGCCGTCGTCGCTCAAGATGGTCGCGACGCGGCCGTCGAGGAAGATGGCTTCGGGGTTCAGTGAGGTCAGGTCGACGCCGGGCACGGGTTTTGGTTCCCCGTTGTCGGTGCCCGACCAGAGGTAGAGTCGGGATCCTGATTCTCCGCCGAAGTGGCCGCCGACGATGACGTAATGGTCGAGGGCAGGGGCCCATTCGAGGCTCCGGATGCCGAGGCCGCCCAGGTCGAGTTGCATCGGCGGGCCGAACTTCGCGTCCTTGTCCTCGGTCACCCCTTTCGGGTTCTTGAGCCGGGCGATCAGGGCTTTGCCGTCGGGGATCGGGTTGCGGAAGCCGATCAGGAGGTCCCCCTCGGGGGTCGCAGCCAGCCCTTCGATGCTCAAGCCGCCGGGGAGCTTGGGAGCGATTTTCGCGGCGTCCTTGAGTTGAAACCGGGCGTAGTCGGGGTGGTCGGCCAGATCCCGGATGAGGTGGCGGTAGGGGACCGCGACCACCTGGGCCGTGGCGGTAGACGCGGTCGCGGTCACCGTCGTTGCGAACAGGCGACGACGGTTCTTCCGCTCCTTGCCGTCCTTGTTGGTGCTGTGGGAACCGATCCAGTAGATGCGGTCGTCGATCCGGGCCGCACCTTCGATGTCGACCTCGAGGCTCTCGCTGGTGTCGAGCTGCAGGCGTTCGGTCGACAGCTTCGCGGCGAGCGGCTCGTCGGGATGGCCGTTGCGATAGACCCGGAGGAAGGTCGTCGGGTTGTCCTCGTCGTCGGCGACGACGAACCGGCCATCGCCGAGCGAGACGGCGGCGGAGGCGTTGCAGATCCCCGGATATTCGACGACGGCCGGAGGGGATGCCCCGAACGTGGCCGAGGCGGGCAGCAGGGCGAGGAGGATGGCGGTGCGCAAAAGTTGTCTTTTCATGTTGTGTCCATGGTGGCCAGGCCGGTGCGCCGGTCCGGAACCCCGGTGGCGTGAGAAAGTGTTGGAGACTATGTTGTAAATTAATAGAAAAAATGTCGAAGTCAATAGTCTGAATCTCCGTTCGCGGGCCGGCCCTCGTTGCCTTGCCTCGCGTCCGGGCCTCGTGGTATCCCTCAAAGGGGGCCGCTCGGGATTGGTCGCCGATGTTTGGGGAGAACCGCCATGAAGATGCGCAAATTGGGGAACACCGGCCTGGATGTGGCGCCGCTCATGTTCGGGGGCAACGTCTTCGGGTGGACGGTCGACGAGGCGACGTCATTCCGGCTCCTGGACGCGTTCGTCGGGGCTGGGTTCAACTTCATCGACACGGCCGACGTGTATTCGAGGTGGGTCCCGGGGAACCACGGCGGGGAGTCGGAGACGATCCTCGGCAAGTGGTTGAAAGCGCGGGGGAATCGAGACCGGGTCGTCCTCGCCACGAAGGTCGGGATGGAGATGGGGCCCGAGGATAAGGGGTTGTCGAGGGCGTACATCGTCCGCGAAGTGGAGCGGTCGCTCGAGCGGCTCCAGACGGACTACATCGACCTGTATCAGGCGCACACCGACGACGCCTCGACGCCGCTGGAGGAGACGCTCGGGGCGTTCGCGGAGCTCGTCGCGCAAGGGAAGGTGAGGGCCGTCGGGGCGTCGAACTACACCGCGGCGCGGCTGGCCGAGGCGCTCCAGGTGGCCAAGAAACTTGGTGTCGCCGGCTACCAGTGCCTCCAGCCGCACTACAACCTCTGCGAGCGTGCCCTGTTCGAGACCGAGCTCGAGCCGATCTGCCTCGAGGCGGGACTTGGTGTGATCCCGTATTACTCCCTGGCCAGCGGGTTCCTCACGGGCAAGTACCGTTCGGAGGCGGACCTGTCCAAGAGCCTCCGGGGTCAGCGTGTGAAGATGTACCTGAACGACCGTGGGGCGCGGATCCTCGGGGCGCTCGACGAGGTCGCCGGCCGCTACGACTCGACCCCGGCCCGGGTTGCCATCGCCTGGCTCTCGGCCCGTCCGAGCGTGACGGCGCCGATCGCGAGCGCGACCAGCCTCGAACAGCTCGAAGACCTGGTCGAGGCCACGAAGCTCGAGCTCGACGCCGGGGCCATCGAGCTCCTGAACCGGGCGAGTGCGTTCGAACGCTGACGATGCCGCCAAAGGCGCCGGCCGGATCGGAGGTCGTCGAATGGCCGCTTCAACGCGTGAGCAGGCCCGCGTCGATCACGAACTCGGATCCGGTGATGAACCGGGCGCGGTCCGAGGCGAGGAAGACGACGGCGTTGGCGACGTCCTCGGGCTCGACCCAGGGGACGGGGAGGAGGTTGCCGGCGGAACGCTCGGCGACCTCGCGGGGGGACAGGCCTTCGAGGGCCGCCAGGCCGTCGTTCATCGGGGTGTTGACGCCGGTCGGGTGGATCGAAACCACGCGGATCCCGTGCGGGGCCAGCTCGATCGCCCAGGACTTGGTCAGGCCGGTCAGCCCCCACTTCGACGCGGCGTAGTGGCCCAGGCGGCCCATACCTCGCAAGCCGGCGATCGACGAGTTGTTGAGGATCACCCCCGACCCTCGGGCGATCATGTGCGGGATCACCCGCCTCGCGACCAGCCAGGGCCCTTTCAGGTTGATGTCGATCATGGCATCCCAGGCGTCCTCGGTCAGCTCGTGCGCCAGGCCGTAGCCGCAGATGCCCGCGTTGTTGAAGAGGATGTCGATTCCGCCGAGTTGTTCCACGGACATCGCCACCGCGTCGGAGACGGCGCGGTCGTCGCGGACGTCGGCGGCGAACGTCAGGCAGGTCACGCCGAAGGCCCGGCACCCTTCGGCGAGTGACTCGAGGTCGTCCGAGGTGCCCATGTCGTAGCCGGGATAGGCGAGCGGCCTGGCCACGTCGAGGGCGGCGATGTGGGCCCCTTCGCGGGCGAGCGCGAGGGCCGAAGCTCTTCCCTGGCCGTGGGCCGCGCCCGTGACGAAGGCGACCCGGCCGGGGAGCTCGGGAATGCGCTGACCTTCCTTGATGCCGGCCTCAGGCATTGCCGGGCTCCTTGCGGTAGCGGAAGAGGGACTCGTCGAGGTCGACCCGGAGCGCGTTGTTGAAGACGTTGGTGGCGATCATCAGGCCGCCGAACACCGCGAGGGTCACCAGATGCTCCGGCTCGAGGAAGGCGGCGAGCTGGCCGTACAAGGCGTCGGAGACGTCGTTTGGATCCTGGGCGAGCTGCCGGCCGAACGTGACGAGGACCTGCTCGCGGTCGTCGAGGACGAGGGCCTCGGGGTCGTCGCCGGCGTCGATGAGGATCCTGCGGAAGAAGGTGGAGCAGATCAGGCAATCGGTCGCCGACGAGATGGCATGCGCGAAGAGGGTCGTGGGCCGTTCGCCGAGGATCGTGCGGACCTCGTCGCGGAGGTCGTACCAGGTCATCAGGGCGCGGAGGGCGACGGGGGAGCGGGCCAGGGTCCGCTTCATGTTGGTCGCCCGGCCGTAGGCGGCCTCGAGCGCGGCGACCTGGGCCTCGGCCTCGGGGCCGTCGTCCTT
Source organism: Singulisphaera rosea (assembly GCF_054877945.1). NCBI lineage: Bacteria > Pseudomonadati > Planctomycetota > Planctomycetia > Isosphaerales > Isosphaeraceae > Singulisphaera > Singulisphaera rosea. The sequence continues at coordinate 19,204 of NZ_JBTYIP020000049.1, forward strand.
CTCGATCGGTCGGACTCGGGCCATCGAGTGGCCTCCTCTTTTGCGCGGGTGGAAGTCGTCCCGAGTGCCGTCCGAAGGCGACACTCGGGGATGATCCCTCGGGGTTCGCGCCGGGTTTCGACGGACCTCGGGGCGGTTGGGTTGTCGAGGCGGCACGGAGGAGCCGGGCTTCCGAAGAGGGGGGCGGGATGAAGGGATGAGCCGGATGACGACGTCCCTGGTGACCGTTGCGGAAGGCCGGACTCACGCCGAAGGGCGGGCCCCTTCGGGGGAGAGCCGAGCGGGGCAGGGGAGGCTCGGCTGATGGCTCAGCTTCGGTGGGCCTGGTGGCAGGCCTTGCACGAGGCGCCGATCTTCTTCTGGGCGGCCTGGGCGGCGTCCTTGTCCTTGTCCTTGGCGGCGTCGTCGAGGGCCTTGAAGTCCTTGACGTAGAGGTCGGAGAGCTTCTTCCAGGACGCGTTGTCGCCCTTGGGGGGCTCGTTCTTCTCGAGCGACTCGGCGAGGCCCAGGAACTCCTTGGTGGACTTCTGGATGGAATCCCACTCCGGGGACGCGGCGGCCAGCTTGGTCTTGAGCTGACCGGCGGCGGACTTGGGGCCGCCCTTGTTGATCTTCATCGCGTCCTTGATCGTCGGGGTCTTCTCGTCGGCACCTGAGGCCAGGGCCGCCGCGATGAGGACGACCGGTCCCGCCAAGATCATGATCTTCTTCGTCATCCAAGTCTCTCCGACACATGATTCCGATGCACCTGCGAGCCGAGGAGCCGTCGCCCCCGCGCCGCAGGCCGACTATTATAGTCGGCGCATGGCCAGAAGGAATCGGGCATGTCGTGGCGGGCTTGATCGGAATTGTCGGGATGGCGGTGGGGGCGTGGCCTGGCCGCCGGACCTTTCGGATACGGGCGTCGACGGCTCGGGTTGGAAGGGGAGAGACCCGGCGATCGATCGATCGATCGCCGGGGGTTGTGGCGAGGCTGGTCAGGCGTAGCCGGCGGGGTGGCTATTGTGCCAGCGCCAGGCGGTCTCGACGATGGAGCGGATGTCGGGGTAGCGGGGCGACCAGCCGAGCTCCTTGACGATCTTCGCCGGGGTGGCGATCAGGGTGCCGGGGTCGCCGGGGCGCCTGGCGACGAGCTCGTGGGTGATGGGCCGGCCGATGACGGCCTCGCAGGCGGAGAGGACCTCCTTGACGGTCACCCCCGTGCCCGACCCGAGGTTGTAGTATCGGCCGACGCCGGGCCCGATGTTCTCGACGGCGAGCTGGTGGGCCTGGGCGAGGTCGTCAGTATGGACGTAGTCGCGCACGCAGGTCCCGTCGCGGGTATCCCAGTCGTCGCCGAAGACCAGGAGCTTCTCGCGACGTCCCACGGCGACCTGGAAGGCCAGCGGGATCAGGTGGCCTTCGTGCTTTCGAGATTCGCCGAAGGCTCCGTCGGGATCGGCCCCCGAAGCGTTGAAGTAGCGCAGGAGGGCGTAGCCGAGGTTATAGGCCCGGGCGTACTCCTTGATGAGCCACTCGGCGGCGAGCTTCGTGGAGCCGTAGGGGGTCTCGGGTGTCTGGGGGGAGTCTTCGAGGAGCGGCATCTCGGCGGTGAAGCCGTAGGTCGCCGCGGTGCTGCTGAAGACGATCCGGGGGACGCCGGCCTCTCGCATGGCGTCGAGGACGTTCTTGGTCCCGATGACGTTGACGCGGTAGTAGCCTTCGGGGTCGGCGATGGAGTCGGGGACGGACGCCAGAGCGGCGAAGTGCATGACGGCCTCGGCGCCATGCTGCCGCATGACCTCGGTCATCTTGTCCTTGTCGGCGATGTCGCCGACGACGAGCCGGCCTTCGGGGACCGCGCCCTGGTTCCCCTCGCTGAGGTTGTCATAAGCGATGGGGTCGTGGCCGTTCTTGAGCAGCCAGCGAAGGCAGGCGCTGCCGATGTAGCCGGCCCCGCCGGTCAGGAAGATCTTCATCGATTCGTCTCCTCAAGGATCTCGGCCGATTCGCGAGCCGGATCGGGAATAGGGCCAGGTCTGGGGCCCGGCCCCGGTCGGGTCCCGAGGATTCGCGCGGTGGCCTCGAGCATGTTTTCGGCCACGACGTAATCCAGGTCCAGAGTCCGTTCGGCGTCGGTCAGTCCCTTGCCCGTGATGACGAGGATGCTCCCCCGGCATCGGGCGTTGATCCCGGTGAGCACGTCGCTGATCATGTCGCCGACCATCCAGGAGGCGCCGAGGTCCAGGCCGAGGTCTTCGGCGGCGCGGAGCAGCATCCCGGGACCCGGTTTGCGGTCCGGGTGGTCGACCGCGGTACGGTCGTCTTTGGTCGTGGGGGCGTGCGGCGAGAAGTAGATCGCGTCGACCGCCGCCCCTTCGGCGGCGAGCTGGCGGTTCATCTCGTCGTTGATCTCGTGTAGTCGCTCCTCGGTCAGGAGCCCCCGTCCGATCGCCGACTGGTTCGTGACGACGACGCGGGCGAACCCCGCGTCGGCCATCTTCCGGAGCGACTCCGCGACTCCCGGCAGGACCCGGACGAGCGCGGGGTCGGACAGGTAATGGACCTGTTCGATGATGGTCCCGTCGCGGTCGAGGAAGACGGCGGGGCGGCGCCCTTCGACCTTGTGGTTCCCCCGGAGAGTGGCGAGGACCGCCGGGGCGTCCTCGCGAGCCTTCTCGAGGGCGGCGAAGGTCCCGATGTCGAGGTGGTAGCCGTCGAACGGCCAACCCCGCATCCGACCGACGAACTTGGGCAGGACCTCGAAGCCGAGGTCGAAGGCCTTCAAGTCGGCGATCTCGCGATAGGCGTCGGCGTCGACGATGTAGACCCCTGCGTTCGCGAGGTCACCCTTCGGCTCGCTCGGCTTCTCGACGAAGGAGACGACGCGTCCTTCGCCGTCGAGCTCGGCGATCCCGCACGCCTTCGGGTTCGGGGCGCGGAACAGGAGCATCGTGAACGGATCATTGTGGGAGCGGTGGAAGGCGAGCATCCGCTCGAGGTCGACGCTGCTGAAGTTGTCGGCGTAGATGAGGATCACCGCGTCGGCCCCGTCGGCGAACGTCGCGTTCGCGGCGACCGTCCCGGCCGACCCGAGGAGCTCCGGCTCATAAGACTCGTCGAGCTGGACGCGTCCGGAGGCGTTGACCTCTTTGATGTACTCGCGCACCTGATCGGCCAGCGCGTGGGTGTTGACCCTCACCTCGCGGACGCCGGCGTCGGCGAGCCGGTCGATCCAGTAGTCGAGCAGCGGCTTGTCGGCGATCGGCACGAGGCATTTGGGGGTCTGGTCGGTGAGCGGCCGGAGCCGGGTCCCCAGGCCTCCCGCGAGCACGAGCGCCTTGGTGGTGTGGGCACTCATCGCCAATGCACCTCGGGCTCGTTATGGATGAAGATGTTCCGGCTCCCGTGCCGGGCGATCTTGAAGGGGAGCTCGCGCGGACGCCCGAGCGCCTCTCGGATCCCTCGATGCCGCCAAGGGGGGGCCATGATGAGCAAGAAGCCGCCGCCGCCCGCCCCCAGGAGCTTGCCGCCGACGGCACCGGCCCGACGGGCCGCCTCGTACCACTCGTCGACCTGCTGGGAGCTGATGCCGAAGCCGAGCGACCGCTTCAATTCCCAGCCGGTGTGGAGCATCGACGAGAACTCGTCGAGGTCCTCGGCCAGCAAGGCCTGACGCATCGCGTCGGCCAGGTCACGCATCTGCGTGAGCACGGTCATCCGGTCCCCGGTCTGCTCCGACTGCTTCTCGAGGATCTTGTTGGCGTCGCGCGTCTGCCCCGTGTACAGCAGCAGGGTCCGACGCTCGAGCTCGTCGAAGATCTCGGACCGGCACGGCAGGGGCTCGACGTCCACGCTGTCGTCGGGGTTGAAGCGGATGTAGTTCAGCCCGCCGTACGCCGCCGCGTACTGGTCCTGCTTGCCGATCGGGTTCTTGAGGATCTCGATCTCGATCTGGCAGGCCAGCTCGGCGAGTCGCTGGTGGCCGACGACCCGCCCCCGGTAGGCGTAGAGCGCGTTGAGCAGGCCGAGGGTCAGGCTGCTGCTCGAGCCCATGCCGGTCCCCGCCGGGACGTCGCCGATGGTCGTGATCTCGATCGGGTCGTCGATCTCGACCAGCTTCATCACCTCGCGGGCCAAGGCGTGCTGGATGTCGTCCAGGTTCTGGGCGATCTCGGTCTTGGAGTAGCTGAGCCGAATGTTCGACTCGAACCGACGATGGATCGTCACGTACATGTGCTGATCGATCGTCGTGCTCAGCACCGCGCCGTATTCGCGACGATAGAACGCCGGGAGGTCGGTCCCCCCGCCCGCGAAGCTGACGCGGTAGGGGGTCTGGGAGATAATCATAATTCCTGACTCTACCGGATTGCAGGTTTAGGGGTTCTGAATCCCGTCAGTGCGGTCGATGCCAGCAGGTCGCAGAGCGAGTGCCCATGATCGCGTCGGCCGTGGAACCGATAGGCGAGGCTATCGAACTTCCGAGGGCCGTTTCATGAGGCGAGGAGGGCCGGGAGTTCTCCCGCATCGCATGTCCGAAGAGTCGTGGCTCGGGTGGGCCCGAAAGGCCATGGGCCACCACGTACGACTCTGTCTTGGACCATAGCTTCTCTAGCATCTGACGCACAGGGGCGGTCCAGGTTTTCGAGTCACACCACCTTCGGAGCTCGCCCATCGGGCGTCGACCTGTCGCGAGGCTTGCGGGGGCCTCGGAGCGAGGTCGTCTCGGGGTGTCACGGTTGCGCCACCTCATCGAATCGGTCGATCGCTGACCTGGGGAGCGTTTGCGAAGGGGGTTCGGCCTCAACCGAGGGCCCGGTGTGCGACGCGTGAACGATCCAAGAAGAAGGGGCTCAGAAGGAGGGTTGAGCTCGGCAATCATCGCGACAAACTTCACCCAGCTTATTTCCGCCCCAAGGTAACTTGCTCCCCCATCGGTGTCAACCAGAAGATTTCAGGGGCGTCTCGCGTCCTCGTGCCATCTCAACGGGATCTCCCGACACGTTGTCCAGCTCATCAGGCCAAGATGCCTCCGCAATACCTCGGTCACGAGTTGATATTGTATAAAATCCAATATGTAAGAGGGCGTGAACAGAGAGGGGCCAATCCTCGGTCACGAGGTTGGCTGTCGAATATCGACGAGGCCGAACTCGTCGGAATCTTCGTCCTTTGTCATTCGGCGCGTATCCGCCCCTCATGTTCCGGGCGGCGTGCTGAACGACGAAGGCGTCACCCATGACCCTCGCAAGCAAGACGCTCAAGGCCCTGTTGATGAGGCCCGACTCATGCGGACTCTTTCCGTGCAATCACCCGTACGGGGGATGTTACACGCGGCCCTCCTCGTGATCCTCTGCAATGTGATCCCGGCCCCGGCTCTCCGAGCGGACGGGCCGCCAATGCCGCCGAAGGGGGAGGTTCGACTCGAGAGCGGCCGTGTCGTCGATTACACGATCCATTTCGACCGGAACTCGCTCCGAGACAGCGTGCGCTTCGGGGACCGGCTCGTCGCCGCAACATCTTCGGGCACGCTCCTGAGCTTCGAGCTGCCCGCCGTTCGCCTGGTCCGGGAGCGGATCGACATCGAGGACGTCGCATGCCTGGGTCGGGGAGAAGGCGAGGCGGTCCTCGCGGGCTTTGCGGATGGCCGGATTTGCCGCGTTGATCCGGCAACGCTCGAGCTGACGGAGCTGGCGAAGCTCAATTCCTTGCCGCGTTGGGTCGGCCGGGGGCGGGCGGCAAGAGGTCGGCCGGCGGGCCTGGTCGCCGTGACCCGCCAGACCAGGCCCTCGGATCGCGAGGGCAGTCAGCGGGACATGCCGTATTCGGTGGTCCACGACCTCGCCACGGGGAAGACGATTGCGACAGAAGAGGAAGCGACGACGTTCTGGCTCGAGGACTCAGGGCGGATCTGGCTCGGGGCGGACCGAGGCGAGTGGGGGGGCCGAGTCATCCGGGTCGACTTGATCAAGGGGACGGCCGACACGATCAAGCCGCCGCCAGCCGAGAAACCCAAGGTCCCGCCGTTCTGGGAAGGGATTTATGGGTTCGTCACGCTTCGCGACGGCCAGGTCTGGGCCTTCGGCGGCACGTCTCATATGTTCACAAATTCGGCGCATATCACGCGTGTTGACGGGGACGAACCGCGACCGCTGTTCCATTTCCAGCCTCACCCAGGGCTCGAAAACGAGCCCGACCCCGGCCGGCCCAGATTCCCGATCACTCATATCGTGGAGGAGGACGACGGGCCGCTGGTCTTCTCGTACAGCGACGTCTTCCGGGTGGATCGGGAATTGAAAGCCTGGAAGAAGGTTGCCACCCTCGAGATCCAGTACCGATGGGGGCGGCCCGACGCGGTGGGAGCCTATCCCTCCGTTTGCGCCGTCCATCCGCCGAGACGTGGCGGAGATCCCTATGTCCTTGCCACGGTCGCCGACGGATATGTGCTCCTTGATGGGACAAAGGCGACCCCACGCGGCCTTTTTGGTCAGCTCGGCGCCTCGAGCGTCGACGGTGTAGAGAACACCACGGAGGGAACTCTCGCTTTCAGCAACGACAATTGCCTCCCGACCTGGACGCTCGATGCGGAGGGCTGGAAGGTCGTTTCGCTCGCGCCGCCTTTTGAGATCGATCCGGCCGGGGACGCTGCGGAACTTGAGAAGGACTCGGAGGACTGGTACGAGACCAGCGTTCTCATCGGGCCTGGCGGGGCGATCTACACGGTGAGCGGGACCGGCGTGAGCTCCGGGACGCGAGCCACGGGGCGCCGGGTGGATGGGAAGTCCATCAGGATCGGCCGCGAAGCCTCGTCTCTGGACCCGTCGTCATCCTTCATCACGGCCGACGGCACCCTGTGGAATGCTTCTTCCGACGACCTGAAGACGTTCACGAAGGGGAGGTGGGAACGCGTCGCTCCGTTTCAGGATGGGCTCCTGTCCCGGCTGACCTCCCTCAATACGAACGGTCCTCCTTGGATGTTGCTCGACGGCGACTACGACAACCTCTGGCGGTTGGCTCACGATGCGCCGGGAAACAAACCCCAACTGACCAAGGTCGAGGTCGTGGAAGCCGGGGAGAGGCTCCACGTTGACGACGCGATCGCCTGGACCGACGACTCGGTCCTGCTCGCGACCAACGCGGGCCTGAGGGCCTACTCCGTCAAAACCCGGAAGTTGTCACGGGTCGACTTCCCCGAACCTCCACAGCCCGCGACGACGCTCGTCCGCGACGGGCTCGGTCGCCTCTGGATGGGGTGCGGCACAATCTGGACTGACCGCAAGTCAACGCGGGGACTCTGGCTGGGAGAGCCCGGGGCCAAGACAACCGTGGGCTTCGATCGCGTACCCTGGGTCGGTCGGAGCGAGGTATTCGCCATCATCCCAGACCCTCACCACGCCGATGGCGTCATCGTCGCCCTCGGCACGCGAGGCGTTGCGTTCGTGCGGGCCCGGCAGTCCCAGTCAATGTGAAAATGGTATTTTATGTGATAGTTTTTTGATTTGTTGAAATTGGTTATGCGCGGTGGCGTTTGCTCGTCCTTTGGCCGTGCGACCGCTCGAAAGGGAATCGAAATTGACTTGCAACGTGCGTGTGGGTGACCGATGCTTTGCGGCAGCGATGTCGATGGTCGCGATGGCCGTGCGTTGGTAGAATCCGGACGCGAGGTGCGGTGGCGGACGGATCGCCCGAGGATGATGTTGGGAAGGGAGTACGGACCAATGCTGGGCGCGACACTGGGGGCCGGGGACTATCTTGAGCGGGTTTGTCGGGAGATTCGGGGGCTCGACCTGACGCAGGTCGAGAACTTCAGCGACTTGATCGAAAAGGCATATCACGCCGGCCGGTTCGTCTTCATCATCGGCAACGGCGGCTCGGGGGCGAATGCCTCGCATCTCTCCGAGGATCTCGCCAAGTGCACCCTGAGAGACTTCGAGTCGCAGAAGCGGCTCCGTGTCCTGAGCCTGACCGACAACACGGCAGGGATCATGGCCTGGGCCAATGACGAGGGGTACGACCGGATCTTCGTCGAGCAGCTCAAGAACCTGGCGAGTCCCGGCGACCTCCTGCTGGCGATCTCGGGGTCGGGCAACAGCCCGAACATCCTCAAGGCGGTGACCTGGGCCAACGCGAATGGCCTGGCGACCCTGGGGATCACGGGATTCAGCGGCGGACAGTTGAAGGCCCTGGCCCAGCACCACTTCCACGTCGCGATCGACGACATGGGAATCGTCGAGTCGGTGCACCAGGTGGTCTTCCACTGGATCATCGACGACATCTACCGGAGGATCTCCGGCCCCGTCGCCGCCAAGGCCTGACCCGCGCAGGCGCCGAAAATCGTCCATTCGTATTGTTATGCGTCGGATCCGAAACCCGGCTTCTTCTGAGAAGCCGGGTCTCGCGATCGGTGGTCAGACGACCTTGGCACGTCCGATGCCGTGGTAGGTGAAGCCGAGGGCGGCGAGCTTGGCCGGGTCGTAGAGGTTCCGGCCGTCGAAGATCACCGGCTCGCGGAGGAGTCGCGCGAGGACCTCGAAGTCGGGGTTCCGGAACTCGTTCCACTCGGTCACGATCGCCAACGCGTCGGCTTGCTCCAGCGCGCCGTACGGCCGGTCGCAGTAGGTCAGGCGGTCGCCGTAGATCTCGCGGACGTTGTCGATGGCCACCGGGTCGTGGACCCGCACCGACACCCCGGCCGCGAGGAGCGAGTCGATCAGGACGAGCGAGGGCGCTTCGCGGATGTCGTCGGTCTTCGGCTTGAAGGCCAGGCCCCAGACGGCGACGGTCTTGCCCTTGGCCTGGTCGCCGAAGTGGCCGAGGATCTTGCGGGCCAGGACGTTTTTCTGGGCCTCGTTGACCGCGTCGACCGACTCCATCATCCGGGCCGGCAGGCCGTGCGACTGGGCCATGTGGATGACGGCGCGGATGTCCTTGGGGAAGCACGAGCCGCCGTAGCCTGCGCCGGGGAAGAGGAAGCTGAAGCCGATCCGCGAGTCGTGGCCGATGCCCCGGCGGACGTCGTTGATGTCGGCGCTGTAGGAGTCGCAGAGGTTGGCCATCTCGTTGATGAAGCTGATCTTGGTCGCCAGGAGGCAGTTGGCGACATATTTGGTCATCTCGGCGCTTTCGGGCGTCATGGCCAGGAACGGCCGATCGGTGCGGAGGAAGGGGGAGTAGAGCTCGCGGAGCCGCTCGCCGACCTCGGGCCGTCGGACGCCGACGACGACGCGGTCGGGCTTGTTGAAGTCGTCGATGGCGGCGCCTTCCTTGAGGAACTCGGGGTTATTCGCGACGTCGAAGGGGACGTCGGTGACGGCGGCCATGCGTCGTGTGAGCTCGGCGTTGGTGCCGACGGGGACGGTGCTCTTGATGACGATGATCTTGCGCTCGTCGAGGTGCCTGGCGATTTGTTCACCGACGGCCCAGACGCCGCGGAGGTCGGCGCCGCCGTCGTCGCCCTGGGGGGTGCCGACGGCGATGAAGATGATCTCGCTGTCGGCGATGGCCTCGGGCAGGGAGGTCGTGAAGTTGAGCCGGCCGTCGCGGTGGTTGCGGTGGACGAGCTCGGAGAGGCCGGGCTCGTAGATCGGGATGATGCCCTGCTTGAGTCGGGCGATCTTCTCCTCGACCTTGTCGACGCAGATGACGTCGTTGCCGCTCTCGGCGAAGCAGGTGCCCGACACCAACCCCACGTAGCCCGTTCCGATGACCGCGATCTTCATGTCTAGCTTCCTTCGCGAGGAGGGGCCCCGGTCCCTCGACGTTCCCGAACACGGGGTAGACCCGAAGGGCCGAGGCGCGTTGAATCTTGCCGCATGCGCGGCGCGAGGTCGACTAAGCGTGCCGTTGTCGTTTCGACCGCGGCTTGTTCTCAGACGCGATCAGCCCTTGCGAGGACGGTCGTTGCCGATTCGTAGGGGGAGGTTCGACTCTCGCATCGAGCCGCGATAAAGTCATCGATCGGGACGGCACTCGTCCGACTTGAGCCGATCGAGTCTCGGCCACCCGACCTCTCGACGGCCCTTCCTTGAACCGGCGAACATCACGGAAGAAAATATCCCATATAAGCTTATGGCGAGTCAATGCCTTGCGTCGGCCGGCCCGGGGCCGAGAGTCGCGGGATGCGAGGAGGTCCCATCCGTCGGAGACCGTCATCCCGGGCCTGTTCGCCGGAGAAGACGCGGCGACGTTGGGACTCCCCGGAGTTCGTGCTCGACTCCACCTTCCGTCCCCAAGCCCGACACTCAAGAAACCGGGATCCAGATTTTGCGATGCGATCGTTTTCCCGTTCATTGGGGCCGAGAGCGCCGGAACCAGTCGACGAAGAGTCGTAGTCCGTCCTGGAAGGGGGTTGCGGGGGTGTAACCGAGTTCGTCCTTGGCCCTTGAGACGTCGGCGTAGGTGAGCCTGACGTCGCCGGGCTGTTCGGGGAGCCTGTCGATGATGGGTTCTTTCCCGAGGGCCTCGCCCAGGGACTGGATCATGAATCGGAGGTCGACGGGGCTGGAGTTCCCGAGGTTGTAGATGTGGTATCGGGAGCAGTGTTCGACGGAGCGGACGATTCCGTCGACGATGTCGGCGACGAAGGTGTAGTCGCGTCGAGTGGATCCGTCGCCGAACATGGGGACGGGGAGCCCGCGTTCGATGAGGGAGGCGAATTTGTAGATGGCGAGGTCAGGCCTGTTCCTGGGCCCGTAAGCGGTGAAGAATCGGAGTCCGGTGACGGGGAGGCCGTGGAGGTGGTGGAAGGTGTGAGCGAGGAGTTCGCAGGCTTTTTTGGTGGCGGCGTATGGGCTGACGGGGAGGTCGACGGAGTCGGACTCTCGGAAGGGCGGGTTGTCGCGGTCTCCGTAGACGCTGGAGCTTGAGGCGTAGACGAATTTGGGAATGGATTTGAGTTTGACGGCGGCGTCGAGGAGGTTGACGGTCCCGAGGACGTTGACGTCGGCGTAGAGTGCGGGGTCGTCGATGCTGGGCCGGACGCCGGCCCTTGCGGCGAGGTGAACGACGGCGTCTGGGTTGAAGTCTTGGAAGAGGGAGTTGACGGCGTTTCGGTCGCGGATGTCGGCGTGTAGGAGTCGGAAGCGGTGGTTTTTGGAGGCGAGGGCGAGGTTGTCGCGTTTTCGGGATTCTGGGTAGAAGGAGTCGAAGTTATCGAGGGCGACGACGTCGCCGCCGGAGTCGAGGAGTCGTTCCACGAGGTGGGAGCCGATGAATCCGGCGCCCCCCGTCACGATCGTCCGCATGGCCAATCCGGAGACCTTCGGTCGTCCGCCATCGCTAAGGGAAAGAGTTCAGAGAACCGGAGCACCCCGGCCCGTGCCGTCGCTTCGGGTCGGGGCTTCCGAGACGCCAGGCGCCGATGGCCCGGCATCCGGAGACCGTCTCCGGGACCGTCGGATCCCGGCCACCGCTTCGGGAATCAATACTTCTTCACGGGCCTCGTCGAAATGGTCACGTCCAACTTCGCCGGGGCGGCCTTCCGGGCCATTTCGAGGGGCTGGGCCACGCCGGGCTCCTCCGGCTTCGCCGACGACCCGCCGAGATTCCTGGCGATCCGGAGGGCGAGGCCCAGGTAGATCCAATTCCTCGGCTCGCTCTGCAACACGTTGCCGTTGTGGAACGACGAGTTGAGCATGAACGCGAGCACCCCGGCGAACATCATGAAGGCGGTGATCCGGACGACCGGGTCGGGCATCGCCACCATGCGGACGAGCGGCCTGAGCGTGTAGAAATAGATCAACGAGATGCAGAGGACGCCGATCCACCCGAAGTCCATGGCGACGGTCATGAGGACGTTGTGCGGGTAGTCCTTGAAGGCGCTCTCTCGGGTGTTGCTGTCGATCGTGATGCCCAGCCTATCTTCGGCCTCGGTCGCCGCGAGCCAGAGGATGTTGGTCGAGATCTGGGTGGCGGCGGGCTCGAGCGGGTCGAAGACCAGGTTGGGGATGCCGAAGGGATGGAGCAAGATCACCGGGCCATAGGCCACGTAGGTGGCCCCGAGTCGCGCATCTTCCTGGATGGCTCCCCCCTCTTTTTCCATGAACGGGAGGATGACGGCGACCAGGGGGATGAGGACCATCATCCCGATGAGGCCCATCTTGAAGAAGGACGGTAGCTGCTTCCGGAAGAAGAAGGACGCGAGCGCGATCGAGCCGACGAGGCCGAGGAGGCCCGATCGCGACGACGAGCCCACGATTCCCAGCGTGCCGAGGCCCGCCGTCACGATGCACAACAGCGAGACTGGGGCCGCATAGGGCTTCTTCTTGTCCCCGAGGAAGAGCGACAGGGCCGAGATGACCGACATGACGATCGGCGTCTCGATGGCATAGGTCAGGTTGACGTAGTCGGCCTCGAGTCCCGCCGGATGGAAGCTCGTGACGTTATTGAAGTTGCTATACCTCGACCAGGGGGTCAACCAATTCAGGACCAGCTCCAGGATGACCGTGATCGAAGAGGCGATGATCATGCAGTAGAGAACGCTAATGTAAATGCGCATCCGGCGTTCGGACCGGCAGTAGTGGTACACGCAGAAGAAGAGCATCATCCCGAAGCACAGTCGGATGGGTCGCTTGAGGCTCTCGTCGGCCTGGAGTTGGGTCAGTCGCTCGACCACGAACGCGAAGTTGTAGGCGCCGATCAAGAGCGCGGGGATGGCGGCCGCGATCATGGGGAAAGGAGATCGGTCCGCGAGGCATCCCTTGATCCCGATGCTGGCCGCGAGGCACAGGAAGGCGAGGACGGTCGCGTAATAGTAGACGGGCATCTTCAAGGCTTCTTCGAGCCCTTCGAGGGCGAATGCGAAGAACCCTTGCGCCAGGAATCCGATCGTCGCGACGACCAAAAAGAAGAAGCCCGTCGAATTCGCGAGCCGATCGACCCATGCGAGCTTTTCGAACTTCGTGACGTTCGCTTTCATGGGATGGGTCTCGGGGCGTGGGCTGCTGGCGAGAGGCCCTTGACGCCCGTCGCGGGGCGTCTGCGTGGCCGGAGAGTCTTGGGCCGAGGCGATCGTACCCCGGCCGAGGTGGTGACGAACGTGCGAACAGTCGTCGATTCGACGTTGTGCTCCGGCCCTTCTCGAACGCCCACCAACCTCGCCTGGACGACCCTGCCGGGCCGTTCGATGTCACGTCGCCAGGCATCCCTGGATGGGCTACGAGCCGAGGTCCCGGATGGGACAACCTCCCGTCGAAGCACCCGCGTGCGAGGACTCGGGAGCGGAGCCCGAGGTGTCTTCGAAGTCCTGCGACCGAGGCCGGAGGATGCACGCCGGCCCTTTGGGATGACGCACACCTTCGCATCAATCTAGTTGGAGTCGAACGAGACTGTCAAGACTGCACGCAGGGAACATTGATCCATCTGTGCATCCAGTTTTGATGGCCAAGGGCAGGAGAAGCCGCCATGCAAGCTGACGGCAAAGCGCTCCGGCCCCTCGGGCCTCGGGCTCAGGTCTTGGACCGGAACCAGTCGACGAAGAGTCGTAGTCCGTCCTGGAAGGGGGTTGCGGGTGCGTACCCGAGTTCGTCCTTGGCCCTTGAGACGTCGGCGTAGGTGAGCCTGACGTCGCCGGGCTGTTCGGGGAGCCTGTCGATGATGGGTTCTTTCCCGAGGGCCTCGCCCAGGGACTGGATCATGAATCGGAGGTCGACGGGGCTGGAGTTCCCGAGGTTGTAGATGTGGTATCGGGAGCAGTGTTCGACGGAGCGGACGATTCCGTCGACGATGTCGGCGACGAAGGTGTAGTCGCGTCGAGTGGATCCGTCGCCGAACATGGGGACGGGGAGCCCGCGTTCGATGAGGGAGGCGAATTTGTAGATGGCGAGGTCAGGCCTGTTCCTGGGCCCGTAAGCGGTGAAGAATCGGAGTCCGGTGACGGGGAGGCCGTGGAGGTGGTGGAAGGTGTGAGCGAGGAGTTCGCAGGCTTTTTTGGTGGCGGCGTATGGGCTGACGGGGAGGTCGACGGAGTCGGACTCTCGGAAGGGCGGGTTGTCGCGGTCTCCGTAGACGCTGGAGCTTGAGGCGTAGACGAATTTGGGAATGGATTTGAGTTTGACGGCGGCGTCGAGGAGGTTGACGGTCCCGAGGACGTTGACGTCGGCGTAGAGTGCGGGGTCGTCGATGCTGGGCCGGACGCCGGCCCTTGCGGCGAGGTGAACGACGGCGTCTGGGTTGAAGTCTTGGAAGAGGGAGTTGACGGCGTTTCGGTCGCGGATGTCGGCGTGTAGGAGTCGGAAGCGGTGGTTTTTGGAGGCGAGGGCGAGGTTGTCGCGTTTTCGGGATTCTGGGTAGAAGGAGTCGAAGTTATCGAGGGCGACGACGTCGCCGCCGGAGTCGAGGAGTCGTTCCACGAGGTGGGAGCCGATGAATCCGGCGCCCCCCGTCACGATCGTCCGCATGGCCAATCCGGAGACCTTCGGTCGTCCGCCTCGATGATCCCGGGCCCGATCGCCTCAACACGGCCGATCGGCACCCGGATGGATCAGAATTTGATAATGATAGAGAATTTAGTGGGCTCGCTCCCGGCCCTCGCGACCCGGCGCGAGGGCGTCCGGGAGCCTCGGGGTCAGGCGGAGGGGGCGGAGGCCGTGTTCTGGAACAGCGCGTCCATCTGGTAGATCTGGCCGCTGTCATCCCTCAGGAACGCGAGGGGCTGCAGGAAGCGGAAGCCGCGGTCCTGGAGGAAATTCTGGATGTCCTGGAACAGCGGCTCGCCCTTGTAGGCGGGCTCGAACACCGTCTCGGCCAGGACGTAGTCGCAGCGGGCCAGGAGTTCGGGGGCCCCCTTAAGGGCCTCGATCTCGAATCCCTGGAGGTCGAGCTTCAGCAGGATCGGCCGCTCGAGGGCCTTGTCGGCGAGGATGGTGTCGAGCCTCTTGACCGGCACGTCGATCGGGGCGAGGTGCCGCTGGCCGGCGTGCTTGGGCTTGTCCTCGTCCTGCAGGGGGAGGGCCGAGGACGACTGGGAGTATTCGTTCGGGAAGAACTGGATCGTCCCGTCATGGCTCCCGAGCGCGGTCTCGAACAGGTGGACCTTCGGGCTGTCGGCCAGGTTTGTCCGGAAGGTCTTGGCGACCTCGGCGAGCGGCTCGAAGGAGTAGATCGTGGCCTCGGGGTAGATCTCCTTCGAGGTCCGGGCGAATTGCCCCACGTTCGCGCCGGCGTCGATGATCGTCCGGAAGACGATCCCTTTCCGCCGCATCGCCGAGACGATGAGGAAGGAGGAGATCGAGAACGGCTTCCACCCCATGAGGGCCTTCAGGCCGTTGGGCTTGCTGAGGATCTCCCCCAGGCGGATAAATTTCTTGATCATGTCGCTGAGTGGCTCCCCTGAATCGCTTGGCCCGTGAAGTTGGCTCGCGGCGTCCGGACGACGAGGCGTGGGTGTGGGTGTAGGTTAGGAGCGGCCGGCCTTCTTGTTGGCGGCGGCGTAGCTGACGATCTTGTGGTAGAACTCCTCCGCGGCCGCCATCACCTTCGAGGAGTCGACGCGTTCCGCGATCATCCGGCGGTTGTGTTCATCGGCCGAGGCGCGGAACGCGGGATCTTGGATGGCGCGGACGATCCCGTCGGCCACGGATTCGGGGCTCCCCTGGTCGATGAGGATGCCGTTGACGCCGTCGTCGATCCATTCTCTCACAGACTCGATATCCCCGGCTACCGGGAAGACGCCGCAGGCCATCGCTTCGAGGAGCGAGTTCGGAGTGCCGTCGTGATCCGACGGAGAGATCAGGACGTCGGCGAGTTGGAAGATGGACGCCATGTCCGCGTGCGACACGTAGGGGAGGAGTCGCATCGACTTCTCGATCCCCAGGCGCGAGACCCAGCCTTCGGCGACGGAGTTCCCCTCCATCATGCCCGCCAGGAAGATCGCGTTGGGGATGCGCTCGAGGACGAGGGGGATGGAGCGGAAGAAGTTGTCGTTGCGGATATAGGGCTTCATCCCCCGAGGGTTGATGACGACCGGCACGCCCTCGGGGATCTCGAATCGAGCCCGGATCGCGGGGTCGGCGGGACCCGGCTTGAGGAAGGTGTTGGAGAGCCCGCCGCCGCCGGGGAGCACCGCGGCCGGCTTGTCGGCGCCGAAGCCGTGCTCGTAGCCCAGTCGAAGGTCGCGCCGGCAGTCGGGATGGAGGCCGTCGGCCCGGTCCATCGCGCGACGGATCAATCGGTCCAAGGTGGGCGAGCTCGCCGCGCCCAGGGTGAAGTCGTTTCCCCAGATCGAGATGAGCAGGGGGATCGACGACGACCTCATGGCCTCGGCCGCGAGGATCCCCTCGTAGGGGACCCGCATGGCGTGGACCAGGTCCGGCTTGATCTCGTTGATGAGACGGCGGACCCGACTCGTCTGGTACCGCACCACCAGGGGCGCGATCTTGTCTCGCACGCGGACCAGGGTCCTCCAGGCGGCCTTCCCGCGCAGCGAGGCGAAGAACGCCGAGCCGTGCATCGTCTGGGCGTTGCCCTTGCCGGAGCGGGCCTTGGCCGAGAAATCGAACGGGGCCACATGCATCGACGCGACCGGCAGGTCGTCCGGGCAGGGGTAGGTCGTGATCAGGTGGACCTCGTGCCCGGCCTTCAGGAAGTGCCGCATCCAGTTCCTTGGGCTGGGCGTCCGTCCGTCAACGACATAACAGAGCTTCATAAAAACTCTCTCTTCGGATGCTGGTCGACCGATCCTTGGCGGGATCCGGGCGATCGTCGAGCCAGGCGTGTTCGAGTCGTGTTCCCCTCGGCGAGAGGGCCACTGGATGTCGCTGTTCACGAAGTCGGGCGGAGTCGCCGAATCCCGGGGATGGTCCGATGGAGGCTCGGTCGCCGCCGCCCGCGAGCGTGGGTCCCGCCCCGCGGGCCGGGTCGGGCGGCCGGGACGACCACCGTTGCCAGGCCATCCACGCCGTCGTCCCCCAGGCCGAGGAACCGCATCGGGCGCGTCGACGTCGGGGCTCGATCGCTCGGCATTACAACCGAACGAGGTCGGGGAACATCTCTTGATAGAATTCTTCGAAGCGGCCGGCCATCCGCTCCGCGGGGAATTCCTTGCCGTAGGCGGCCGCGTTCGCCCCGAGCGCCTCGATCTTGCCGGGGGTCGTGATGATCTCGGCCAGTCGTGCGGCGAGGTCTTCCGGCGAGCCTTTCTTGAACAGGGGGCCGACGTCGACGTCGCCGATCAGGTCGACGTGCTCGGGGATGTCCGAGGCGACGATGGCAAGGCCGCAGGTCATCGCCTCGAGCATCGAGTTCGGCATCCCCTCGTTCTCGGACGCCGTGCAGAAGACCTGGGCCCGCTTCATGATGCCCGGGACATCCTTGCATTGCCCGAGCATCCGAATCTGGTCGCCCAGCTTCAACTCGTCGATCCTCTGCTGGAGGAAGTCCGAGGCCTCGCCGCTGCCGCAGATCGCCAGGGCCGGGCGGATCCCCTTGTCCCTGAGGATCGCCATCGCGTCGATGATCACCTCGACCCGCTTATACGAGACGAGCCGGGAGGCCGCGAGGATCTTCGGCGAGAGCTCGGGATTCTCGAAGGGCGGGGGGGTCCTCGGCTCCATCGCGTCGATCTTGCCGAGGTCGAGGCCGTTCGGGATCACCTTCACGGGGACGCCGACCTTGAGCTCGTCCCGGATGTAGCGCGCTCCGGCGTGGGAATTGGCGATGACCCCGACCACGCAGTGCCTGAGGAACCAGGGCCGGAGCCTGGTGAACCATCGGTTCTTGATTTCAGGAACATGATTATGCAAAAAACTGCTGTTGCGTTCGCTCCCGACGACCGGGATCCTGAAGATCGCGCCGAGGCCGCCGGCCATGACGTCCGTCTGAGGGAGCCAGGCCTGGAGGATCGTGGGCTTCCACTTCAGGATGGCCCGGATCATCGAGGTGATGGGGTGCCAGGGCCGCCTTCCCTTGGCTTGTTCGAGGAAAATCGGGACGCCTAACGCGCGGAGCTCGTCGTGAAATTCGCCGGTCTTCCAGGCGAAGACGGCGTGTTCGACGTTCGGGGACGACTTGTAGACGAGGAGGTTCCTGAGTTGGCGCTCGGCCCCGCCCCCTCCCAGGACCGGGATGCAGTGGAGGATCCGGGGTTTCTCTCCAGGGCGTTGTCTCACCGAAACTATCCCTTCACGTCTGGGAGTCGAGGGGCGGCCGTGATCGGTCGGTCGAGGGAACGGTCGTGGGTCGAGTTCGAGAGGGCCGGGTTGGGCTGCGAGGCGAGGGGGACGGACCATCCAAGCGGGGGCCCGTTGGGCGACCTCGTGGGCCCGTGAATGGGCCGCGCGGGGGAGGCTCCTCAGGCGGGATGAGAGGACGCCGCACCCTCCGCCATCTTCTCCTGGAAGAGATTTTCCAGATGCCGGCGCTTCTCGTCGGGGGAGAGGCCGCGGATCATCATCGCCTTGGGGCGGACCCGCTCCCAGTAGTCGTCGACCGACTTGATTCGCTTGGCAGGGGCACCCACCACCACGCTCCCGGGCTCCACGTCACGCGTCACGATGGAGCCGGCGCCGACGACGGAGTTCGCGCCGATGGTGATCCCGGGCAGGAGGATGCAGTTCATCCCGATGAAGACGTTATCACAGATCACGATCGGGGCGACGACATCGATGTCGGGATGGTCCTTCCGGAAGACCCAGACACCCCCGTCGTGATTGATGAACTTCACGTTTGGGGCGATTGTAACATGGTTGCCGATGCTGATCAAGTAAGGCTCGCTGCCGAAGGTGTCGGGCGCGAGGTCCAGTCGGCAGTCGTGGCCGACCCGGACGCCCAGGGACCTTGCGTAGGCGACAGGATCGGTTCGCATCTTGATGCGACGGTTGATAGCCTTGATGATCCGAATCATGGGATCCACCCTTTGGGGTTGGAGTCGAGGCGGTCGAATTCATGCGAGAGGCCCTCGGCCTCCGCCTGGCCGAGCCCGGTGTCCTCGTGCGGGCCGGAGATCCGAGGCGGGCGAGGTGCGCGTCTCTCAAGGGTCGAGGTGAAAAAAGCGGACCCTCCCCCCCAATTTGCGCTGGAGCATCCGGATCGCCTCTTTGGGAACCTCTCCGAGCCAATGGCCCGGCAGGAGGATCCCGGCGGCGATCCCGGAGATCGCGGCGGTGGCGATCGTCACGGCGAGGATCAGGAGATCAGGCAGGCCGGTCGTACGAAGGCCGACCGTCACGGGCGCGGTGGCCAGCGAGATGACGGCGGCCATGACGACGCCGGGCAACTGGCAGGAGAGGTAGTCTTTCCAGGGGACGCCGCTCGCGATCACGGCGAGGTGCGAGATCAGGACGTAGTGGATGACCACGGCCACAAAGACGCCGACCGAGACGCCGTTGATCCCCCAGCGATACGTCAGGAAGGCCCCCAAGAGGACGTTGATGGCATAGATGCAGTGCCTCAAGGCCTGCTTGTAGACGAGCCCCTGGGCCCGTGCCACGGTGTCGCCAAGGTTCGTCATCGTCCGCAGCCACCCCGCGCCGCAGAGGATTTGCAACGGGATGATCGCCCCCGCCCACTTCGCGCCGAAGAGCCCTCGGACCAGCTCGGGGGCCACGATCCCGATCACGGTGAGGATCGGGAAGAGGACCAGGGCGGTGAGGGTGACCGAGCTCATGTAGACGGTGGCCATGCGCTTGGGATCGCCCTGGAGCTTCGAGTAGGCCGGGAAGAGGACCGTGCTGAGGGCGTTCGCCAGGTGGAAGATCGGCAGCGTCATGAGCTGATAGGCGCGGAGGAAGAGTCCCAAGGGGCCTGGGCCAAGCCAACGCCCGACGACGAAGTTGCCGCCGCTGTGGGCGATGTAGTTGGCGATCCGCGCGACCCCGACGCCGACGCCGAAGTGCAGGAGCTGGTGCGCCTCGTCCCGGGCCAGGCAGGGCCGGACGGGATGCGGCGAGAGGATCAGCAACAGGACCGTCTTCGCCAGCGCCGTGATGACCCATCCCCAGACCAAAGCCCACTCACCGTATCTCAGGTACGCGAGCGCCACGGCGACCACGCCGAACCCGATCGCGTAGGAGATCAGTTCGACCATGGCGATCTTGCGGAATTCCATCCGACGCTCGAGGAGGGCCCCGGCCGTCGAGCCGAAGCTCGCCAGCAAGAAGGTCCACGCGATGACTCGCAGGAGCGGGACCAGGTCACCCGCGTCGCCCGTGCCGAGGAGGTGGGCCGCCGGGTACGCGGAAAGCTGGAGGATCAACGTCAGGACGAGTCCCGAGAGCACCGACAGCGTGAACGCCACTCGGATATGTTTGTCGGTGAGCTCCGCCCGCTGGACCACGGCGGGTGCCATGCCGATCTCCGCGATCACCCCGGCGAAGCCGACGACGATCATCACCTGGCCGACCATCCCGAACGCCTCGACCGACAGGAGTCGCGCCAGGACCACCATCGTGAACGTCTGGAGCGCGACCTGGGAGACCGTCGCGAAGAGACGCCAGGCCAGGGCGTTCATCGTGCGGTCCGTCAGGGAAGGGGCCGCGCCCTGTGCCACTCGGCTCATCGAGGCCTCCACGGCAAGAGTGTCGTCATGTTCAATGGACCATCGGCCTTACGGGTTTGGGAGGACTCGGCATCCTCCCGTCGAGGGGAGCGGGGCCGTGTGTCGCCGTCAAGTCCCGGGAGAGCGCGTTGAGACGGAGTCCGGACTCCAACGTGCCGGCGATCCGAAAGGGACGGAATCCTCCCCGGTCGGTCGCCTTCGGGCTCCCGTACATTCTCGGGGACCTGGATCCCGGCCGACCACGCGCGGTCGGCGCAACGGCCCAAGGGGAGGCGTCGGAGACCGTCCTTGAATAGGCTCCCGCCGCCGCTTCCGTTGGGTTTCCTCGGAGCCTCGGCAGGGCCGGAGTCGGCCCTCGGACGAGGCCCAAAGGCCCGACCCTCCCCGGTGAAACGCGACCGGAGGAGGGCCGTCCTCAACTCTCACCACTTGGTATCGGCCGAAGCCTTGTTGTCGCGATACCACGTGATCGTCTTTTCGAGGCCATCCTTCAGGTTCGTCGGGGCGGTCCAGCCGCCGAGCGCCGACTTCATCCGGGTGACGTCGAGGACCTTCTTGAGGGCACCGTCCGGCTTGTCGGTGTTCCAGGCGAGCTTGCCCTGGTACTTCGACACCGTGTGGACGGTCTCGGCCAGCTCCTTGATCGAGGTGCCGATGCCCGTGCCGATATTCAGAGGGATCGAGCTGTCGTCGTAGGTCTCGGCCGCCAGGACGATGGCGTCGGCGCAGTCCTCGACGTAGATGAACTCGCGGATCGGCTTGCCGGTCCCCCAGATCTCGACGCTCGGCGCCTTGCCCTGCTCGGCCTCGACGAACTTGCGGACGAGGGCCGCCACGACGTGGGAGCGGTCGGGGTTGTACGAGTCGCCGGGGCCGTAGAGGTTCGTCAGGATCAGGTGGATCGAGTCGAGCCCGTACTGCCGCTTGTAGGCCTGGGCCTGCACGGCCATCATCTTCTTCGTGAGGCCGTAGTTGATCACGCTGGCGTGGCAAGGGCCGGCCCAGAGGTCCTCTTCCTTGAGGTCGCCTTCGAGGTAGCCTGGGTAGCTGCACGCCGTGCCGATCGCCACGAACTTGTCGACCTTGGCGAGCCGGGCGGCCTCCATGAGGTTGGCGCCCATGACCAGGTTCGAGTAGTAGAGCGTGGCCGGCTCGGAAACGTTGATGCCGATCCCGCCGTAGTAGGCGGCGGCGTGGAAGAGGACGTCGCAGGGGTGCTCGAGCAGGCACTTGAGGCAGGCGTCGAGCGCCGTCAGGTTGTAGTTGCGCTGGCGTGGGACGAAGACTTCCGCCCCGAGTCGCTGGAGGCGGGCGACCAGGTGCTGGCCGAGGAAACCCGCGCCGCCGGTCACCGTCACGCGCTTGCCGGCCCAGAATCCTTGCATCTCGAATCTCCGGAAAGAAGGGTCAGTGGTCGGTCGTTCCCGAGGGAGGCTCCGGGGCCGGGGAATGGGAAGGCGTCGGGCCCAGGGGCCCGCCGGCCGAGGAGCCCCCGCAGCAGCGGCCCCGGGGCGTTCGCCCCGGCCGGCCACCGGCCGCTCGACTTAGACGTTGGCGAAGGGGTTGTGGAACTCGATGAGCTTGGCCGCGCGGACGAGCTCGGCGATCCCGCGGTCGAGGTCGACCGTCGTCTCGAAGCCCTTCTTGCGGATCTTCTCGTACGAGACCTCGTAGTTCCGCTGGTCCGCGTCGCTGCCGACCTCGGCGAAGTGGA
>NZ_JBTYIP020000050.1:0-40859 GCF_054877945.1 Singulisphaera rosea
TTCGACGCAGATGAAATTCGAAATTTTCAATGTTTTCATCTGCGTCGATCTGCGACATCTGCGGATCGACATGCCTTGTGTGCATTCGCGACGAGGCCGACCGATCAATTGTCCAAATCCGAATTCAGACGCGAGAGTTCTCGAGGGTCGCTTCGGAGGAGTATCCGTGGCTAAAGCTCGCCCGATGTTGGGGCCGCCGTTTACCGATGCAGATTCGTCCCAAAATCAGGTGTCAAACCTTGCTCGATCTGATTGATCCATCGTTCAAGGCGGCCATTCTCCATCTCCCAGAAGCTCGCGCAGAAACGCAGATAGAGTATTACAACCTGAGCCTCGCCCAGCTTCAGGAGCGCCTCAGCCAAGTCCATCCTTGGCCCGTACGAATTGAGGACACCTCCGCCTTCCGTCTCGACGGAGGCCAGAAGATGGTCCTTGGCGGTTTCTCGATCATCTCTCGAGAGTGCTATGAGTCCCAGCACGATATGGGCCAGATGCTTGCCGTCCCCGAGTACAGGGGACCAGCCTGAGTCCGCTGCAATCAACTCGGTCTCGACAAGGAGTCGTTCGGCAATTTCCCCCGCCTTGTCCATCTCCCCGACCTGAAGCACGACCTGTATCAGCGCATATAAGAAATCAGTGCGTCCGACTCGATCGGTCTCGATTTCCAAGCCTCTCTCGAACGCGGCCACGGCGTTTCGCCCAAATTCGCGACTGATCTCATCTTCTGGAGACCAACGATCATATATCCACACATGATTTAGCATACCTGCCATTCCAGGCCAGTAGGACTCTTCCGGCTCGAGCGACTCGGCCTTGGCGAGGATGCGCAGAATCTCTGAGCGAGCAACCAAGACGTATTGACCGAATTCGTCGGTCTTATCGATGGTGATGCTCCGCTTCCACTCGACTGACGAGTAGCCGCGGAGATTGGCCAAAGTGATCCCTTGGATTTCAAGGTTGGCCTGTTCAAGGTCATTCAAGATTCGATCGAGGTTCCACCTCGGCGATACCACGTAACTCGGTGACTCCACCGGGCGGATTCCCCATCGTACATGACGCACTCGCACCATGGGCAAGTCCCCTCGTAGATCTGAGGATGAGTGACACGACAAACTGCCCGGAGCGTTTGGACCATTGGCATCCTCAAGTCTCCTTGGCCGAGACGCTGGCATGATCGAAAGTCGTAGCACACAGCCACCGATGACGCCGGACTCGCTCCCAACGTGTTTTTCGAAAATCCCAAAAAACCATGTCGTTGACCACCCCTCGACCGTCCTAATAGGCATTAACGATCCGGTCTCGATGGGGGATGACTGATGGCCAGCACGCAACTCGGCACCGCGATCCGCCAGGTCCAGGACCTTTTCCGGTTCGGGACCGTCTCCGAGGTCCCCGACGATCAGCTGCTCGAACGGTTCCGAGCCGGCGGGGACGCGAAGGCCTTCGAGGAGTTGGTGAGACGGCATGGGCCGATGGTTTTGGGCGTCTGCCGGGGGGTGCTCCGAAGTCCCGAGGACGTCCCGGACGCGTTCCAGGCGACCTTCCTGGTGTTGTTGAGGAAAGCAGGCTCGATCCGGGCGGGGGTATCACTGGCCGGGTGGCTCTACCGGGTGGCGTTCAACATGGCGACCCAGATGAATTCCGACGCCGCCAGACGCCGTGAGGTCGAGAGACGGGCCGGGGCCTTGGCCAACGCGAAGGTGGGAAGCGTCGAGGGTGAGGAAAAAGAAACCCACGTGGTGTGCCAGGAGGTGAACCGGCTCCCGGAGAAGCTCCGACTCCCGGTCGTCCTCTGCCACTTCGAAGAGATGACCCATGCGCAGGCCGCCCAGCAACTCGGCTGGACGGTGGGGACCGTCCGAGGCCGGGTCGCTCGGGCACGCGAGCTACTCCGCCAAAGATTGGCCCGCCGAGGGGTTGCACTCTCGGCCGTTGCCCTGGCCTCGACCCTGACCGAAGCCGCGAAGGCCGAGGCCGTCCCCAACGCCTGGGTGGCCGCCTTGGCCGAGGTCGCCAAGGCGGGCACGTCGGGGACGTTCGCCGCGGGGGTGGTCTCGGTATCCGCCGTCGCCGGTTGCGAGCGGATGCTCAGGACGATGACGATTGCCAAGCTGAAGTGGATAGCCCTCGTGGGATTCGCCGGCGGGTCGACGCTCCTGGCCGCCACCTTGGTTACCCGAACGAACAACGTCGGGGACGAGCGACATCAAGAACCCCCGGCCGTGCTCGCCTTCGCCGACGCGGCGAAGGCCACGAAACCGGCCGCGCCCCGGGCCGACGACAACTCCAAACCGGTGTCAATTTCGGGGCGCGTCGTCGACCCCCGGGATCGGCCGGTTGCCGGCGCCACGCTCTATGTGCAACACAGCCACTGGGGGGGCGACTCGGACCAGGCCTTCCTTCATGAGCGAGTCGCCGTCTCGGGTTCGGATGGTCGGTTCCGGTTCGACCTCGATCCCTCGAAGAGCAACGTCGCGTTGGATGACAGCCCCCCCTGGCACGAGGCCATCGTGGTGGCGACGACGGCCGGCTTCGGCTCCTCGTGGATCAAAGCGGTCGACGCCTCGAAGGGGGACGCGACCCTGCGTCTCGCACTCGACGACGTACCGGTCCGGGGGAGAATCCTCGACACCGAGGGCCGCCCCGCCGCCGGGGCGGTCGTCCGCGTCGAGAAGCTCGCCGAGATCCGAGACGCGGACCCCGGCCCTTTGCTGGCCTCCGGACGGTTGGACTGGGATGACTTCGTCGTGACCAACCGCTTCCGAGGCCCTGTCCTGGGAAGTGTTCCCTGGCTCGGCCAGGCCGGGACGGTCAAGACCGACGCGGACGGTCGCTTCGAGTTCAAAGGCCTGGGCCGAGACCGACTCGCGCTCCTGAGGGTCGAGGGCCAAGGGCTCGAATACGCCCGCGTCGCGGTCCTCGACCGGCCTTCCCTCGCTTCTGCCATGGCCGGCCGGCCGAAATCACCGACGCCCGATCCGCTCTATGGCGAGATCACGCTGCCCCTCTACGGCGCCACGTTCGAGCGAGTCGTCGGCCCCGGCAAGCCGATCCAGGGGTTCGTACGCGTGAAGGGGACCGGCGAGCCGGTTGCGGGGGTCACGGTCGCGGGCCAGGCCGCCCGCAAGCTCTGGTCGGTCAGGATGACCAAGACCGACGCGAGCGGGCACTTCCGCATCGACGGACTCCCGAAGTCGGAGAACTACCGAGTCGACGTCCGCCCCATCCCGGGATCACCCTACCTCAAAGGCTCTTCCCAAACCTTGAGCGATACCGAGAACCTGAAGCCGATCGACGCCACGTTCGAATTGCCCCGAGGCGTGGTCGTCCAGGGTCGAGTCACCGAGGAAGAGACCGGCCAGGTCCTCCCTTGCGAGTGGGTCCAGTACTACCCCCTCGCGGGCAACCCTCATCGAGGCAACCTCCATGGGATGGCCTTCGCCCCCGACAACGGGTTTCGACTGACGGTCCCCCCTGGCCGAGGGATCGTCGTCGTGAAGCTTCGGGCCAAGCCCAACCGCTATCCCGAAGCCGAACTCACCCCCGCCGACCGGGCGACGCTCGCTGATAACGGGCGAGGCGGACTTCCTCCGGTCGTCTCCCTCTCGCTCAACAACGCCTATCGCCTGGTCGACGTCCCCGAAGGGTCCGGCCCCGTCTCGATCGAGATGGCCGTCGCTTCGACCCCCGTCATCGAGGGCGAGTTGATCATCCCGGGGGGAAAGCCGACGTCCGGGGTGAAGGCGATGGGCCTGACCATCGACCCATTCAGCTCGGCCACGATCGCGGGATCTCGATTCGAAGTCCTGGGGTTGCGGCCCGGCCAGGAGCGTTTCGTGGAGTTCCGGCAGGAAATCCTGGGGCTGGCCGGTGCAGTGACCGTAAAGAGTGCGGGAGTCAAAACCACCCCCTTGGCCGTCAGACTCGACCGATGCGGGACCCTGGCGGGTCGGCTGCTCGCCGACGACGGCGTCCCGCTCCGAGGGACGAAGCTGAGCGCCTCGCGTCCGTCGCGATACGGCCCGTCCGACCCGCTCTTCCGGCCTCGCGAGGCGACCACCGACGCCGACGGCCGATTCCGAATCGAGGGGATCAACCCGGCGGCGCCGGTGAATCTTTGGATCGAGGACCCGAACCATCCCCGACAGGAGTTCGACCCCAAGCCGAATCGGGCGATCGACGGCTTGACCGCCCCGGCCGGCGAGGTCTTCGATCTCGGGGAGATCCGCGTCGAGTTCCGCCGACTGGGTTGATCGACCGAGGGCGGGCCAACGGCGAAAGTCGCCGACTCCCAAAGATCGGGCCGAAGGCCGAGTCAGCTCGGCCCTCGGCCCGTTTTCCTTGGCAGGAACGGCACCGGGAGCAGAGGACATCCCTCCTTGGCCTCGACCAGCGAATAGGCCTCGGCGAACTCGACGCCGCACTCGGCCCCGCGTTTCCGGTGCATCCGGTCGTGGGCCGCCCAGATCGACTCCGGAAGCTGGCTCTTGTGCTCCATCAAGGCCTGCTGCTTGAGCTCGCGGATCGGGGCGATGTCGAGATAGAGCTCGGGGGAGAAGGCGAGGGTCTGCTGGTCGAGCATGACCTCGAAGAAATAGAGGTTCCAGCCCCCCTTCCGGGTGTAGCATCGCCAGACGAGCGAGCTGACGACGTGGTGGTTCGGGTGCATGTCGATCGGCCAATGCGTGACCACGACATCCGGCCGGACCTCGTCGAGCCAGGATGAGACGACGCGCAAGGTCGCGTCGTCGGCCTCGAACTTCTCGGCGGCGTAGGGGAAGACCTTGGGGATCGCGCCGAGTCGTCGACAGGCCGCCGCCAATTCCTCGCGCCGGACGTCGGATTCGGGGCGTCCGAAGCATCGGCGATCGGCCCGGAAGGTGGCGGCGTAGGCGAGGATGACCTCGTGGCCTTGCCGAGTCAATGCGGCCACGAGCCCCCCTGCCCCCGACTCGGGGTCGTCGGGATGGCCGCCGAAGACGACGACCTTGAGTTTCTTCACCGCCGCGGGAGGTTCGTCGGCTGCCACCGGCAAGGTTGAGAGCACCGCGGAAGTCGCGAGGAAGGCGCGCCGAGTCAGGGGATCTCTCATGTGAATCAGCTCTCCGTGACGGCGGAATCGGGAACTCATCGGGGAAGCCCACCGGTGTCGAGCAATCGACTTTATGGGAGATTCGTTACGAATGCACGAAGTCAACGACAACCCGAGGTGAGGGTGCGAGGGGCCTTCGCGATGATAAACCGAGAGAACCGACGACCGTCTCCGGGACTTCGGACGCCTCACCCTCAAATCCATTCTATATTTGGAAAAATGCAGCATGTCGGTCGGAGCCCGGACGGCTCGGTCGGACGTCGTTGGAAGGGATCGGCGGGATGCCGACTCGACACGGCACCCGACGGCGTCTACAAGCCCCGATCGGTCGTCGATAGGCGTGCCGGAGTCGATGACGACTCGACGCCGGGCCTTCGATCGTTGCAGATCCCCACGACCAACCCTGGCCCGTGCAGGTTTCGCCCAAAGGCATGATCGCTCCGAGTGTCCAGATCGTACCTGACACAGCACGAGCGACGGAGGCATCCCATGGAGTTTTCGGTCAATTCATTCGTTCTCGGTATGAAGTTTTTCTATCTTTATAGCCTGGTAAAAACCCAGGTTAAGTTCGATGTGATCCGGGATCGCTACCTCTTCCTGGGCATCATCTACACGGCGGGTGTCGCGTTCCTCTTCTTCGCGTTCATCGGGAGTTGGGAGACCCTCAACTGGGCGCCCTGGCAGCGACAGCTGGCGGCCAACCTGGGAGTTCAGCCAGTCGTCGCCTGGATCGGCGAGACCCTCCTGCTCTCTTCGTTGTACTTCTGGCTCCTCGCGAGGTTCGACGAAGGCATGATCTTCTGGACCTTGATCCTCCTGGGCATTTTCCTCGTTTACTTCTGATCCCCGATCCGAGGACTTCGGCCCGAAGTCTCCCGGAGTTCGCGTCAATCGGCAGGGCAACGGGCCCGGAATGTTCGCGTTTCCCGGGTCCTGGACGGGCCTTCCCGGCCGATCGGGGCAGGAGTGTTCCACCGACCCGCAAGGTCGTCGGCATTCGCCAAAAAGGGAAACCGAACATCTTGATCAGATGCGGGTTTATATCGCACAATTGATGCAAGTCGTCGGGGCATCGCCCCTCCGCGAACACAGACCGGAAGCCTAACACCGACCCCGATCGGGGACTGGAGTTGGGTGGGTCCCTCGGTCGGTTCGACGGGAGCGGCGAGCCTGGAGTTGCCAAGGCCGGCAAACGCGCAACTGTCCAATATCGAGGGGCCGAGGTCGAGGCCGATCAACCCCTCGCTGAGCCGAATCAGGGTGAGGACGCCCGGCGAGAAGCGTCTTCTTGTCGGCGTCGTCGCAGACCGAGAAGGAGCCGTTCTCATGCGTCGTTTCCTGGCGCGAACCGCGTTGCTATCCGCCGTCATCGCCATGCAGGCGATTCCTGCCCACGCGCAATACAACTACCCAGGCGGTTATGGCGGCTGGGGTGGTTGGGGCGGAGGCGGCGAAACCGTTCAGGGCAGCGTCGCACGCGGCATGGGCGTCTACGCCGCCGGGGCCGGGGCCTACAACGTCCAGACTGCCCAGGCCCGTTCGATCAATGCCGACACCGCGATGCGGGCCAACGAATACCTCTGGGAAAGCCAGCAGGTGAGCAATCGCCGCGAATACGCGCGCATGGCCGAGCGTCAGCAGAAGATCAATGAGACGGCCGACTCCACCTACAAGCGCCTCCGCGACAACCCGAGCGCGTCCGACATCCACAGCGGCAACGCCTTGAACGTCGTCTTCGACGAGCTGACGAACCCCAAGGTCTACAGTTCGGCCGTGCAACGCGCCGAGCAGGCCATCCCCAGCCAGCTCGTCAAGAACATCGAATTCCAGTACGCCGCGAAGATGATCGCGATCAGCCTCGAGGACATCAGCGCCCGAGGGGTGCCGGACGCCCTCGCGACGAACCCCGCCTTCGAGTCCGACCGCAAGTCGATCCGCGCGATCGCCGCGAGTGCCCGCAAAGACCTCGATGCGGATCAACCGGTCTCGATCGACACCCTCCGGCAGCTCCGCGCGGCGATCAAGGTCGTGCAGGACAAGGTCGCCAAGGTGCTCCCCCTGGGGACCCGCGACCGCTCCGAGGCCGACAACTTCCTCAAGGCCCTCTACGGCCTCACCAAGATGCTCGAGTCGCCGTCCGTCGACAAGTTCCTCATCGGCCTGAACAAGTACCCGACGACGAAGCTCGGGCTCCTGATCACGTTCATGCAGAGCATGAACCTCCGCTTCGGTGTGGCGAAGAACCCCGCCCAGGAAATGGCCTACGACCAGCTCTACCCGCTGCTCGTGGCGCTCCGCGATCGTACCCAGGTCGACGTGCAGTTGCCCTCCGAAGCGCCGACCGCCCCCCGCGACCCCCAGAAGATCACCAAGTTCTTCTCGGGGATGGACTTCAATCACTTCCAGCCCCAGCCCGACCCCCACACCGGCGTCACTCCGCCCCCCCCGCAGCCGCAGTAATTCGTCGACGCGAAGAGTTGAAGCCATGTAGGTGGCTTCATCCCGATGAAGATGATCCCCCGGTAGGCGGGGCACTCTTGCCCCGCTTTTCCGGCGAAAATCGCGGGGCAAGAGTGCCCCACCGACCGGGGGGACATTAGCAAAGAGTGGGGCAAGAGTGCCCCACCGACCGGGGGGACGTCCGTGCGGTTTCGTGGGTCTGTTGGCAGCGAAAGCGGATTGCCAACCGGCCCGAGTGGGGCGATACTCGGGCGATGAACCAGGCTCTTTTTCTTCTCGGGACGGGTCTCGTCGCGGGGGCGATGAATGCAGCGGCGGGCGGCGGGTCGTTCGTGACCTTGCCCGCGCTGGTGGCTGTCGGTTTGCCCTCGGTGGCCGCGAACGCCTCGAGCACGGTCGCCCTCTTCCCAGGGAGCCTCGCGAGCGCCTGGGCGTATCGCGACGACTTCGCAAAGTTCGAGGGCCTCTCTCTCCCCGCGATGCTGATCGCAAGCCTCGCCGGGGGCCTCGTCGGCGCGATCCTCCTCCTCGTCACACCTCAAACCTCGTTCGACGGCATCGCCCCGTGGCTGCTCCTGGTCGGGACCCTGACCTTCGCCTTCGGCAAGCAGGCCGGGGCGTGGCTCAGGCGTTGGATCCAGATCGGCCCGAAAACGCTCGTCTGCGGGCAGTTCTTGCTCGGGATCTACGGCGGCTACTTCGGTGGGGCCGTCGGCATCATGACGATGGCCGCATTGAGTCTCCTGGGCCACACCGACATCACCGCGATGAACGCCGCCAAGACGCTCATCGTCGGGACGATGAACTCCGTCGCCGTGGTCTGCTTCATCATCGCGGGCAAGGTCTGGTGGCTCCCGACGCTCACCATGCTCCTCGGCGCCGTCCTCGGCGGCTACTCCGGCGCCCGAGTCGCCCGACGCCTCGACCCCCGCCTGATCCGGATCGCCATCACCCTCTTCAACGTCGTGATCACGACCGTCTTCTTCCTCCGGGCGTCGCGACGACTCCCTTGATCCCCCACCACTCACGAATCTTAAATCGATTCCACATCGTATCTTCAAAATCCGAGCGAATACCCACCCGAGTTCCCTGTGAATTCGAGGGCGCAACGCCATCCAGGAACGAGAAATGCCCGTCGAAGGTCCTTGCCGAAGCGCATTTCCGGGGGGTATGCTCCGAGCTCGACCCTCCCTTCGGCGTGCGTTGACGACGGGATCGGATGACCGGTCGAGGGGTTCGGAGACGTCGAGCGGCAAAGCGGGCCGAGTGGTCCCTTTTGCCCATGACGTCCGACGCGACCCGAGACTCGACGGCGTCCCTGCGCCCGATGACCCTACGGAGATCACGCAGTGAGCACGTCTCTCTGGGAGGCGCTGGGCCAACTCCCCGCGCCGAGCGCAATCGGCTTCGCCGTAGCCTTGATCATCGCCTTCGGCTTCGAGTTCGTGAACGGCTTCCACGACACCGCGAACGCCGTCACGACGGTGATCTACACCCGCACACTCCCGGCAACCCCCGCCGTCATCTATTCGGGCATCTGCAATTTTTTGGGCGTCGCCCTCGGTGGGACGGCCGTGGCGTTCGGGATCGTGAATTTGCTCCCCGTCGACCTGCTGATCGACAGCGCCTCGGTCCGGGCGGTCGTGATGGTCATCTCGCTGCTCCTGGCCGGGCTGACCTGGAACTTGGCCACCTGGTGGTACGGCTTGCCCGTCTCGAGCTCGCACACGCTGATCGGCTCGATCCTCGGCGTTGGCCTGGCCAATAGCCTGGTCACGCGGGGGGACATCTCCGGCGTGAATTGGTCGAAGGCGCTTGAGGTCGGCCTCTCGCTGTTCATCTCCCCGATCATCGGATTCGTGGCCGCCGGGGCGCTGCTCCTGACCATGAAACGCTACCTCAGCGAGCCACGGCTCTACCAACCCCCCGTCGACGGTGACACGCCCCCCGGGTGGGTCCGTGCGGTCCTGATCGCAACTTGCGGCGGCGTCAGCCTCGCCCACGGCTCGAACGACGGGCAAAAAGGGATGGGGTTGATCCTCCTCGTCTTGATTGGATTCCTCCCCGCCTATTACGCCCTCGACCTCGACCACCCGAACCGGGCGAAGCTGATGCACGAGGCCGCGGTCTCGATCCGCGACACCCTCGCGAAGCAAGACGCCAAGCCGGGCACCGACACGACGGATCTCCACAAGGACGTCGACGCGATCATCGTCGGCCTCGAGGGGAAGACCAGCTTCGCCGAGGTCCCCGCGGCCGACCGCTGGACGATCCGCCGCGCGATCTATCGCGTCCGCCGGGACCTCCCCCAAGCGGGTCTCTCCCCCGCGGGATACGAGGCGATCTCCTCCCAGCGTCAGCATTTCTCCGAGTCGATCGAGTACGTGCCGACCTGGGTCAAGCTCGGCGTGGCGCTCGCCCTCGGGATCGGGACGATGATCGGCTACCAGCGGATCGTGATCACGGTCGCCGAGAAGATCGGCAAGACCCACCTGACCTACGCCCAGGGGGCCGCCGCCGAGGTGGTCGCCGCCGTCACGATCGGCCTGGCCGACGTCGCCCACATGCCCGTCAGCACGACCCACGTCCTCTCCTCGGGCATCGCCGGCACCATGCGGGCGAACCGCTCCGGCATCCAGGGCGAGACCGTCCGAAAGATCGGCCTGGCCTGGGTCCTGACCCTCCCCGCCGCCATCCTCCTCTCCGCCGGCCTCTTCACCCTCGGCGGACTCCTCATCCCCGCGGCAAGGCCGTCCCATTCCCCGTCAGTATCCAAGCCCCACGAGGTCTCCGCCAAACACGACCAAGGACCGGCAAAGGCCGAAAAGCCATAGGAAACCAAACCTCGCCCAAGGTGGACCAACGAGAGCAGTCAGTGGCTGGCGGCATATCGGCAGACCGCATGATTCAACCCTGTCCTGCGCCGGGCTGGTTTGACACCTGAACCCCCTTCAGATTGGCCGATGCAAGGTTGGTGACGAAGACTTTGGTCGTCAACCATCGCAAGTGTCTCTTGAGCCGGTCCACCAAAACCGAGGCCCGGTTCTCGGACCGCCCTAGTGGCCCGGCGTGAATGTCCTCTTCCAGCCAGAGTAGGACTCGCACCGGAGGGTCCGTGCTCAGCAACCGTTGGGCGAACCGTTCCCAGTCGGCGACATTGCCTCGGTGATGAGCAGCAATGATCCCGGCGATCGTGTCCCTGACCTTCTGTGCCACCTCGATCGCCAGGTCGTCGTCACGCAGTCGGTCGCGGTTCTCGATCCGATGTCCTCGGAAATCCTTCACCTCGATGAGAAACAAAGCGTTCCCCGAGCCAATCGCCGCGAAATCGACGGCCTTGGTTTCCGGAAGATTTCGGATTCGTCCTCGATAGTCAGGATGCTCATCATATTTGACGGCGAGCCATTCATCATCGAAGACGAACGTCAGGAATCCCTCCTCGAAGGTCTTGGGCACGTCTCACGCCTTCCTCGGGGCGAGTGGTCCATTCGGCGTAGAGAAAAGGATCCGTTCGCGATCGTAGAGGGCCGCGAACTCTTCCATGATGGGGTTGTGGTCGAGGTCCGCCAGGGTATCACCCGCTTGCACCGAGACCGACCGATCCTGATTGCGAACGAACGAAAAGAAACGGATGGGGGCTCGGATTGCCTCTTGCGTCTGATACTCCGCGTTGAGGGAGAGTTCATTCGTGAGTAAGTAATCGTGGGTCGCGATGACCACTTGCACGCCACCGGCGGCCAGGCGGAGCAGAAAGTCGGCGACGGCGCGGATCAGCCTCGGGTTAAGGTTCGTCTCAGGCTCATCCCAGAACAGGATGTCGTTCGCAGCCAGTGATCCATTGGCGATCAATTGAATCAACGTCGCGACTTTTCGATACCCCTCCGCCACGAGGTGTGCTTCGACCTCGCCATCGTCTTCGGAGTTCAGGTAAAACGAGTCCTTCTGGAGAACGACCTTCGCATTCAGTAGTTCGCCTAGCGGCCTCCACAAGTCGGCGGCCTCGTCACCCCTCTGGCCACGCAACGGGGACGCGCTCAAGGCAAGGCAGAGGTCGTAATAGGTCTCGTCGAAGGCAAGCTCGCGGTTCTGGTAGGCGGCCAGAAAACCCTGGAAAATCGAAAGAACCTCTCGAGTTGGAAGGAAGAGACATGACGGAAAGCTCACCGGACCACGGATCTTGACCTTTGCGAGCGAAGGAGCAGTCAAGCTGCAAACGATCCCACCTTCGCTAAATTTCAGGTCAATGCTCGAAGCCTGACGCCCGCGCGAGCGCCGCACGAGTCGACCGACCCCCTCTCCGTCGGGGCGAAAGACGGCCGCTAGCTTGTCTACCAGCTTTGCTGAAGGAATCGACTTCGGTTTGCCGTCCGATGCGGTCTTGCCTTCTCGTTCTCGAGCGGACTTGATCAAGGAATAGGCGGCTTTCATCGCGTGTGTCTTGCCCGTGGCATTCGCACCGATGAAGACGTTGATCCCGGGTGACAAATCGAGTGCCACGTCGCGAAAGACCGAGAAATTCTTCAGGCTCAACCGTTCGAGCATTCGATCACGGCCGAGTGTGCCGCTCCTTGTCTGGATTAATGATCCGCCCATCATAGCCGCGGAGCCGAGGCCGACACCATTCTCGATTCCCAGGCGAATGTCAAAGAGCCCTGACCGCTCGTTCAATTCGCCCTTCTGCCAAACTAGATCGAGAAGGAACCGGCAGGAACCCGAGATCGAGGCCGGTGGAGAGTGCGCGACACTGGCGAGTTGGCACAACGCATTCGAGCTTTCGCATTCGAGTACAAGACGGATTTGAGTCGCCATGCTGCTGGCATCGAGAGGTTCTGGCACCAGCCGAAACGGGAATAACGGGCGAAGATTTAGCGATTCGCTCTTTTCCAAACTTTGCAGAAGATCGCAAAATGTTTGAATTGGCGTTTCCACCAAACCCAGGAGCGACGCATGTGGTCGATCGTACCGCGAAGTCGAGCGAGTAGATCGATTCTATTGGTCGTAGGGACCCTCTTCGCAGCCGTTTCGTTCTTCGTTTTCTATTCCGCAACCAATCGATTGCATCCCCGCATCCGCCTCCAGCCCGACAGTAGGCCGTTTGACACCGTGAAGGTCGTGGGATTCTCCCCGGACGAATCGAAAGTCGTCACCACCCGCTCAGAAGATACAGAGCCAGATCACTTCTTCGAGATTTGGGACACTCGATCGGGTCAACTCTTGAAGCGTATTCGAACGAGCACCACAACCCCGGAAGGCGATTCGGACGAGGTCAGTTACCTTGGCTTCTCTCCAGGGGGACGCACCATGGCTACGGAGACCTTGTACACAGGGGTGAAATTCTGGGACACAACGACCTGGCGGGAGATTCGAGCAATCGGACCTCACTTCGTTACTGAATGCCATTTCGTATCGGAGAGTGTCGTCGTAATCGTTCAAGAAGGAGTGCAGTCAGCTGTCTGGGATCTCTCGACCGGCCAGAAGACCGTAGAACTGGTTACCGAAAACGAAAAACATCTCAACATTACAATGAAATTGTAATCCGACAAGGAACGTCTTGTTGCGGTCATGTTGCTTGGCGACGAACAATCGACCGTCGGATGGCAGGTTCTATGCTGGTCAACGTCGTCTTGGAAGATCCGGAGTCGCGTGAAACTCCCGTTCGGCGAAGAGATTCTTCCTGTCATCTCTCCCGATGGGAGGCACGTCGTGGCAAACGACACGGGGTCACGTATCGTCATTTGGGATCTCGAGACCGGCAAGAGGTTGCCGAACTGTGTAGACCTCACCAGTAAGAGCATGCCGGACACCAAAGGACACATCATCGATTCGTGGGCCGCTGACGGCGAAACCTTCCTCTTCATGCACGACGAGGGGACGCTGCAACGATGCAGCATCCGAGAACCGAAGCCCAGAGTCATCGGAGCACGACCGTTTCGATTGGAACTGTGGGACAGTTCCGCCGCTTGGCTCTCGGCCGACGGAAACGTCGTTGCGTGCATCTCCCAAAAGCAGATCTCGCGGAACATGTGGATTAACAACTTGCACCCCATGGCGAGGAATATCGCAGTGAGGGTCTTCGGCCAGCGACGCCATTGGCAAACTTTTTCATTGAAAAACGAGAATATTTATAGAACTAATATCCGAGAATACAACCTCGGCCTCGAATGGGTTGGGTCACTGAAATTCTCGCCGAGCGGGTTGCTCCTCGCCGTTGAACATGGCAGCCAAGGCATACTCTTGTATGACTTGCCGCAGCAACCTTAGCGATCCTAGCCTCGGGAGAGAGACACCCTATGCTGAAAGTCCGAGGCAAAAGCACGTTGGGCAGTTCGACCGGACCTTAAGGTCACGAGCTTCGAGTGTGAAATCCAACACCGAGAGCTCAACGCCTCTCGGCAGGTCAGTCCGACCTCGGAAGATGTTGACGGCCATGCCGATCATCAAGTTGGAGCCGATGCAGGCGGTGGGATACGTCGAGAGATGACCTCCTTCGAGCCGAAGTCGTTTGTCGATGGCTTCGACTTCAGGAGATCGCCGCCGGTCGTCGTCGCCTTCCCAACGATAGAAGCGAACCCATTCGGCCATCGAGTCGTGGGTGGCGATGAGGCAGTTGAGGCACGGAGACTGGCCGGGGCCCATCCACCAGGCGCGGGTGCTCAGGCCGGAGAGGACGCAGGTCCCTCCGGTAATGGTCGGCTTGCGGTGATGGAAGCAGGTGTCGACGGCGAAGAAGGTGGTGGAGGGCTGGTCGAGGACGACGAAGACGAGATCGGCCTCGGCGACTAGGTCGCCGAAACGGGCACGCTCGGCGAGGATGTCGAGGTGGTGGGTTTCGATTTTTGACCTGAGGTTATGTCGTGAGAGGGACTCGAGAGCGACGTCGGCCTTTTTCCGACCGACGTCGCCCTTGGTGTAGAGAACCTGTCGGCTGAGGTTGCACTCGGAGACGACGTCGCAGTCGATGCCGACGATCCTTGAGAAGCCCATCCGGGCGGCGGCGAGGGCGAGATGGGTGCCGTTGCCGCCGAGGCCGACGATCAGGAGTGAGTGGTCGAAGACCTCGGGGGAGAAGGTGGGGTCGAAGCCCCCGATGAGGTCTTGCGTGGCGAAATAGTCAGGCATGGGGACGCTCAGTTTTCCACGAAACCTGTTTATTTCTTAAAAACAGGTTTCTGTGGGAATCCACGGCGATATTCCAGGCGGGGACGTCCGAGTCGCGGGCAACAGAAACCCGTTTTTTAAGAAAAAAACAGATTTCAGAGCGAGCATTCAAGACATTCACTTACTTGGGAGCTAGAGTTCCGATCTTCCGGATGAGGCTCGCGTTCTCGCCGTTCCAGAGGAAGAGAAGGCCGTCGGCGCCGCCGGCGGAGACCCTCTTGCCATCCTTCGAGATTCCGACGCCGAAGACATAGTCGGAGGGGCCGGTGAAGGTCCGGGCGACGGCGCCGGAGTCGGGGTTCCAGATGCGGACCACGTTGTCGCCGGACGCCCCCGCAACGTCGGGCTTGCCCGGGACCCAACGGACGGCCGTAAGCTGCTTGCCGGCGGGCTGCAAGGTGCGGAGCTGCTCGCCGGTGTCGAAGTCCCAGACCTTGAGGACGTTGTCGGCGCCACCGGTGATGAGCTGCTTGCCGTCGGACTTCCAGTCGACGGAAAGGACGTGGTTCGTGTGCCCCTCGTAGGACCGGAGTTCTTTGCCGTCGGCCACGTTGGTCACTTTCAAGAACTTGTCCGCCGCGCACGACGCGAGCTTGGTGCCATCGGGGCTGAACCGGAGTCCGAAGACGGTATCGGAATGGAGCGAGTCGATCGAGCGTACCAGGTTCCCCGTGGCGACCTCCCAGATCTTGACCTCGCCCGAGCGTGAGGGCTCGCCGCCGCCGGTGGCCACGAGCTTGCCGTCGGGGCTGAAGTCGATCGCCAGGACGCGGAAGACGTGCGGCCCGAGGGGCTTCATCTCCGACCACGAGCCTTCGAAGGTCCAACTCTTGAGGGTCTTGTCCGCCGAGGCCGAGACGAGGACGCCCTCGCCGGCGAATGCGATCTTCTCGATCGGGAGCGCCGGGGCGTTGTTAGGACCGAGGTGGCCGAAGGCGATGACGCCCTGGCCGGAGGCGGTCTCCCAGACCTTCAAACCGCCGTTCTCAACGGCGGTCGCGACCCGATCGCCCTTCGGCGAGAAGGCCACGCTGCGGATGGGGCTGTCGAGGCCGGAGAGGGTCGAGCGGAGCGTCCCCGGGGCCAGCTCGAAGAGGCGAGCCGACTTATCGGCCGAGCCTGTCAAGAGGAGGTCCCCCTTGGGGCTGATCGCCAGGGAGAGGACCGCTCCGCCCTGCCCTTCGATCGTGCGGACGGCCTTGCCGTCGACGGCCTGCCAGATCCGGACGGTGGCGTCCTCGCCGCCGGTCGCGATGGTTTGGCCGTCGGGGGAAATGGCCAGAGATCGGACGGCCCCCTTGTGGCCGGCGAGCACGGTGGCGTCACTGACCTTGAGGACGTCGGGGGCGTTGACCTTCTTGAGGTCCTCCTCCGAGGGGACAGCCCAGATCCGGCCCGAGCCATCGGCGGAGGCCGAGACGAGGTGGTGACCGTCGGGGAGGAAGGCCAGGTCGTGAATCGGACCGGTGTGGCCGGCCAGGTCTGCCTTCGCCTTGCCGTCGGCGAGGTCCTGGAGGTGGACGATTCCATCCGCGCCACCGACGGCCAGGGTCCGGCCGTCGGCCGAGAGGGCGAGGGCCAGGACGGGGGCCGGGGCGTTCCATTGGCGGACCGGCTTGCCGTCGGCGAGGTTCCAGACGCGAACGGTCTTGTCGGTGCCCGCGGAGATGACCGACTTGCCGTCGGGGGTCACAACCAGGGACTTCACCGGCTCGGAGTGGCCGGCGAACGTCTGTGCGAGACCCCCGCTCGGGAGGTTCCAAAGCGTGACGACCTGGTAGCTGCCGGCCGCGAGGCGCTCGCCGTCGGGGCTGAATCGGATCGACTGGATGATGTCCTTGTGGCCGCCGAGCGAGGTGATGAGGAGTCCCGAATCGGCGTCGTGGACCTGCACGACGTTGGCGCGTCCCGAGGCGATGCGAGCCCCGTCGGCGGTCAGGTCGACCGCGACGACGGGTTGGACACCGGGGGGGAGTTCGCCGAGCTCGATCGGCTTGACCTCCTCGGGGTTCTCGGCCGAGTCGTCCTTGGCCCCGGCGTCGATCCAGAGCTTGATCAGGCCGAGCTCCTCGGAAGTGAGGGGCTTGGCATCTTTCTTCTTGTCCGGCGGCATCACGGGGTTGACCCGGTGCGCGGCCATCTGGAAGAGCGGGCTCTCATCGGCCTTGCCGGGGACGACGGAGGCCCCGCGCTTGCCCCCCTTGAGCATCCCCGAGACTTCTTCGAGGTTCAGCTTCCCTTCGGCCAGGGCCGAGCTATGGCAGCCGGTGCATTTGGCCCCGAGGACGTCGGCGACCTCCTTGGCGTAGCTCACCGGCTCCTTGCGGGTGGGGACGGACACCGGGATCGGCGTCGGCGGGGCGTCGGCGGCGATCAGGAGCAGGGCAGCAAGGCCGAGGGCGTGTCGCATCGCGTTCTCCGCGTCGAGGGGACGGCGGGACCGACGAGGAGGAGGGTAAACCCGCAGGGTGGGCATCGCCCACCTTTTCCCCTGGTCAGCGCCACACATCCAAGATCATGGTGGGCGATGCCCACCCTACGAAGATTTAAAAAATTACTTGTTGATCGTCAGGACCAACGGCTCGTCGACTTCGATGGATTCGCCGCGGACGTTGGCAACGGACCGGATGACGAGTGACGCCACGGCACCCACGGGGCTGTCGGCCGCGGCTTTGACGGCGATCTTGGTCTTCGTCTGGCCGGCGGCGAGCGTCGCGGGCATGGCCGAGAGCTTCGAGGCGGCGGGGGCAATCAGGCTGAGCGGGACGTCCCCGGCGAAGCCGTCGCGACGCTCGACGGTGACCTCGACTTCCAAGGTCGCCCCCTGCTTCAGCATCCCCCCCGAGTTGTTCAAGGTCAGGCCCAGGGGCGCGGGGCGGACGACCAGGGTGATCGGGTTTGACGGGTCGTCGAGGTTGATGTTCGGCTTCTCCTTGGCGTTCGGATCCTTGTTGAACGGATACGGCCCGGCCCCCTTGAGCACGAAGGTGTACGTGCCGGGAGCGACCGTCTTGGCCACGAACAGGGGGAGCGTGCCGGTCGTCGCTTCCTTGGCGACCGTGGCCGTCGCGTTCGCCAGGTTCGCCGGCAGGTCGGACGCGGTGACCGTGACCGCCTCGACAAACCCAGCCCGACGCTTGACCGCGAGGTCGAGGTTGAGTTGATGGCCCTGGGCGAGGGTCACGGTCGCCGGTGTCGCCGCGAGGCTGAGAGGCGCCGGGCTCCCGACGCTCAGCACGAGGCCACGGACGACCCGAGAGCGAGCCATGGTCGTCGCGGGGGTCGCGGTGGCCGGCGGCCAGACCAGGCCGCCAGCGAGCGCCTCGTGCTCGACGTCCGGTCCGAGTCTCGTCGCGCCGGCGACGTAGCGAAGCTCGTCCTTCTTGTCCCCGACGCGACCGAGTCCGACGATCCGGGCCCGCCCGACGGTCGGCGGGGCATCCTCGGCGGCCTCGAAGACGATCGGGGCGAGCGCGGTGCCCGCGGCGATCGTGACCGGCTCGCAACGGATCCCGGGGGGGAGGTCGCGCGCCTCGACCCGGATCGGACCCGTGAAGCCGTCGGACCGCCAGGCCAGGACGTACGCCAGGGCTTTGCCACCGGCTCCGATCGCGATCGAATCCACCAGGGCCGCACTACCGGGCAGGACGAAGAGGCGGAAGTCGGGTCGCTCGGGACGGATGCTGAGCCGATAGACCAGTCGGGCGTCACCACGCTGCGACGAGTAGAGGTCGTTCACGACGACCTGGTACGTCCCGTCCTCGGGGGCTTGCCAGCGGAGCGAGGCGTCGAGCGTCCCCGTGCCGAACCGGACGCCGCCCCCCTGGTCGGCCGAGTCTTCCGCGGAGGCGAGATCCGCAGCCTTCCCGGCAGCGTCCACCTTCTGAATCAGCAGCAGAGGGTCGGCCGAGGAACCGAGGCGCTCGGCGTCGGCCTCGAACCACCAGGCCTCACCCTTCTTGGCCTTGAAGCGATAGACGTCGAGATCGTTCGGGGCGCCGAAGGCCCCGGAGACGTCGCAAGGCAGCGTCACCTCCTGCGGATGGGCCTCGTCGTTGGGCTCCTTCTCGATGACGACCGGATCCGTCGCCTCGGCGATGAAGACGGGATTCGACGCCCCCGAAGGAGTCTGGAGCGTGTATTCGAAGCCCCGTCTTGGCGCGGCCGGCGACGGGAGGAAGGCGAGCGACGGAGCGTACGAGTCGAGCGCACCGGAGGCCGGCGTGAACTTGACGACCTTACGTTCGAGCGGACGACCGTCGACGACGAGCTCGGGTGCGGGCGTCCCCCCGAGGTTACGCCCGATCAGGGTGAACGAAGCCGGGGCCCACGGATTCGCCACCGCCGGCACGACCGCGTCGATGTAAGGGCCGTCGGTGACGGTCAGGCGATAGGGGTGGTCCGGGGAGCCGCCGTAGATGATGTCGTGGACTTTGATGACGTAACGGCCGTCGGCCGGCAACGTCAGGTCGAGGAACGGATCCGTCCCCTGCGCGTCACGCGACTCGGCGATTTCCCGACCATCGGGGCCGAAGATCCGCAACGTCGCGTCGAGCCGGCTCTCGACCCGTTCGGCGGCGAGGTCGAAGAAGAGGCGCTGGCCTTTCTTCCCTTCGAAGGCGAAGGAGTCGATGTCGGTCGCGGTGATCTCCCCGTTGACGACCGAGTTGACCGTGATGGCGTTCGCCTGCTCGGGAGCGTTGTTCGGTTCCGTCTCGCCCGACTCGGGCCGATCCCCGACGACGAACGTGCGGGGGTTGCTCACGCCGAACGGCCCGACGGCCCGGAGGTCGTGCTGGCCGATGGTCGTCCCCGTCGCGCAGACCACCCGGAACGTCGCGTCCTTGAGGTGGAAGGCCCGGAGCCCAGGGTGGTCGAACCAGAGGTGGCTGACACCTTCCAAGTCGGTGCCCCGAAGCGTCACGTCGACCGATTCGCCGACCGCGACGCCAAGCCTCGAAAGGCTGGTCAGCCGAGGCTTGGGCAACTGCGCCAGGGCCGAGTTCGTCCCCAGGGCAAGGACGATCACGAGCGCGATTCGATCGGCTTTCCTCATCATTGGGCTCCCAGGCAGGTTGCCGATCGCGAGTTCGCCGGGCGGGAGAGGATTCACCACGAAGGCACAAAGGGAAAACCAAGAATCACTCTTAAATCAATAAGAGTTTTTACTTTGTATTCTTTGTGACTTCGTGGTGAATCCTCTCTTCGACCCATGATTCTCTGCGGCGAGCCATCACAGGCGGGCAAGGTGGGTAGGGCTCAAAGCAGTTCGGCGATCGGGCGACCCTGGTTCAGGACCGCCAAGGGGCGGCCGGCCTCGTTCGGGAATTCGTGGTGTGGGTCGATCCCGAGCACTTCATAAACTGTACGGAGCAAATCCTCGGGACGCAAGGCGCGATCGGCGGGGCGCTCGCCCCGGCGATCGGAGGCGCCGATGACCTGGCCGGTCGTGATGCACCCGGCCAACACGGCACTCATCGACGACGGCCAGTGGTCCCGGCCGCCTGATCCGTTGACGCGAGGCGTCCGGCCGAACTCGCCCCAGACCAGCACGAGGACCTTGCGGTCGAGGCCGCGGTCGTGCAGGTCGCCGACGAGCCCGGCGATCGCGTCGTCGAGGGCGGGAAGCATCGGCCGGCAGTTCGCGAAGACCTCGGTGTGGTGGTCCCACCCGCCTTCGACGACGGTGACGAACGGCACCCCGGCCTCCACGAGTCGCCGCGCGAGCAGGCAACCCTGGCCGATCGACGTCCGGCCGAATCGGTCGCGCGTCCGTGGGTCTTCGCGCGAGAGGTCGAACGCACGACGCGCCGACGGGCCCGTGACCATGGCATAGGCCTCGGCGGTGAACCGGTCCATGCCCTCCATCAGTCCCGAGGCATCGCGGCTCCGCTCGAGCCGGTCGAGCCCGGCGAGCAGTCCGTGCCGATCATCGAGGCGCCCGAGCGTCAGGCCTTCGGGAAGTTCCAGGTTACGGAGCGTGAACTCTCGTGACGGGTCGGCGCCAAGGCTAAACGGGTTCGTTCCCGGTCCGAGATAGGCCCCCTGGCCGAACGGGGCCGGGCCGGGAATCCCGACATACGAAGGCAAGCCCGCCACACGCCCTCCTCGCATCGTCGCGACGACCGACCCCAGGCTCGGCCGTTCGTTGCGAAGCGGGGTCGGCTCGATCGGCGCGTGGCCGGTCATCATCCAGTGCGTCCCCCCCGCATGGTCGGACGTCGCGTGGTGCAGGCTCCGCACGATCGCGAGCTTGTCCATGATCCGCGCCTGACGGGGAAAACACTCGCTGATCGAAACCCCCGGCACGTTCGTCTCGATCGACCCGAACTCGCCCCGGAACTCCACCGGCGCCCCCGGCTTCGGGTCATACGAATCGATCTGCGACGGCCCACCCCCCAACACCACCTGGATCACCGCCGATGCCTCACGCCGGGGCCCCTGCCCCATCGCCCTCGCCCGGAGCCAGGCTGGGAAGGCCAACCCTCCGAGGCGAAGGAAGCTCCTGCGGCTCGCGACGACGTTCAGCATGGCTGGTATCCCGAAGTCGATATTCATCACAAATATACAAATTTAATTTACAATCATAAAATTTAATTATTTAATCCAATATTACTTTGTGTCTTTGTGGTGAATACCGACTTTCTACCATCAGTGATTAAACAGAAATTCCTTGGTATTGATCACGGTCCAGATCAGGTCCTCGTACCCGTTCTCCCGGTGTTGGGCGAGGTAGGAGAGGGCGAGGGATAACTCGTCGGGGCTGGGAGGCCGTGCGAAGGCGACTCGGTAGAGCTCTTCGACCTTGGCAAGATCGGGCCGCGGGTCGAGGCGCCAGCGGGCGGCGCGGGAGTCGGGGGCGTGGAGCTGGCGTTGGAGCTCCGGGGACGTCAGCAAGAGGAGGCCCTGCGAGAGATCCGGCTCGGCGGAACGCTCGCACTCGCAGACGCTCTCACGCCGGGGGCGGCCGAAGGCGTCGAGGAAGGCGGAGGCCACGCCGTCGTCGGGTATCTGGGTGGCGCGGAACGAGGGAGGGAGGCCATCGAACTCCGCGGGCGTCCCCGAGACGGTGCTGATGGCGTCGAGCAGGACTTCGGCCGGGAGCCTCCGAGCGTAGAACCGGGCGAAGTTGCGGTGGTCGGCCTCGTGACTGCTGGCGGGGAGGCTCGAGCGGTCATATGCGAGGCTCGTGGCGATCGTCCGGACGAGGTGCTTGAGGTCGTGCCCGTGGCGGACGAAGTCGTCGGCGAGGGCGTCGAGGAGTTCGGGGTTTGCGGGGGGATTGCTGGCCCTCATGTCGTCCTCGGGCTCGACCAATCCTCGACCGAGGAAATGCTTCCAGTAACGATTGACGACCGCTCGCGCGAAATAGGGATTGTCGGGACGACCGAGCCAGTCGACGAGTTCCTGCCTTGGGTCGCGCTCGGGGTCGAGATCCTTGAGTTGGGGAC
This sequence comes from Singulisphaera rosea, assembly GCF_054877945.1. NCBI lineage: Bacteria > Pseudomonadati > Planctomycetota > Planctomycetia > Isosphaerales > Isosphaeraceae > Singulisphaera > Singulisphaera rosea. Next base: position 22,162 of record NZ_JBTYIP020000050.1, read on the forward strand.
CGCCAAGGACGCGGGGACCATACGAGCGGCCGGTCATCGGGTCGACGGCGAGTCCCTCGCGTTTGACGAACACGCGAGGCGTGACCGGGTCGGGCCCGGCCTTGCGCCCGACCCGCGCGAAGAGGGAGGCGAAGCCGTAATAGTCGTCCTGGCCCCAGACCTCGAGCGGGTGGTGGTGGCAGCGGGCACACTGGAGGCGAAGGCCGAGGAAGAGCTGCGCGGAGTCGTCGACCTGCTCTTCGACGGTCTTTGCCCCGCGATACCAGACGACCGGCGGGTGGTCCGCCGCGTCCCCCTTCGCGGTGAGGATCTCGCCGACGAATCGGGTATACGGCCAATTCTCGGCGAGTGCCTCGCGGATCCAGTCGTGGAAGGCGAACGAGCCGGGCTGCGAGAGGGCCCCGAGGCTCCGCTTGTTCCGGAGGATGGCCCCCCACTTCATCGCGAAGAGGTCGGCATACTCGGGCCGTTCCAGGAGCCCGTCGACCCATCGGGCCCGCTTGTCGCGGTCGGTGCTCGACTCGAAGGCAACAACCTCTTCGGGCGAAGGCAGGATCCCGCAGATGTCGAGCGACGATCGGCGGGCGAACTCGGCGTCCGTGCAGGCCCCCAACGGAGGAATCCCCAACTCGCGGAGCTTGCCGAAAACGAGCGGGTCGATCAGGTTGTCGGACCGGGGCGGAATCCACCGGGGAGGCTCCACCCCGCTCGGGATCGTCACCCGCGCGATCGCGACCCGGCCGCCGAATCGGGCGAGGACGGCCGCCTCGCCGATACCGTCGAGCGCCTCGATCTGCCCCCCCTCTCCCACCAAGGCGAGGTCCGGGGCGTTCGACTGATACCGGGCGAGGTGCGTCACGTCGACCGAAACCCCGTTGCGATACCGCGCCACCAATCGGAGCTGTTGGCTCCCGCGGCCCACGATCCGGCGACGGGCGGGGAAGATTTCGAGCGCCACCGCTTCCGACGCAGGGCCCGCCTCGAAAGGCATCCCCTGCCTGATCCAACGCGTGAGAGTCCGGGCCTCCGGCGACTCGGCCGAGAATCGCCGGCCTCCCCCGTGTGGAATTGCCGCCGTCGGCTTGAGCAGGAGCAGGCTCGACCCCGGCGACGCGGGGAAGACACGACGGCCTCGCCCTTCGCGAGCCAGGGACTCGTAGTCGAGCCTCGGGTCGAAGCCGAGCAGGCTGAGGCGGAACCCATTCTGCCCACTCGCCTTGCCGTGGCAACTGCCCGTGTTGCACCCGGCCCTCGAGAAGATCGGCACGACCTCCCCGGCGAACGAGATCGGCTTTCGACCGGCGAAGTCCTCAACGTTGACTTGAACCGTCGCGACCTTGCCCCCACCCCCACTCTGGACCACGACCGACGTCGAGCCCGTGCCCGTCGGCACGAGCCGGCCACCGGCATCGACCCGGACGACCCCCGCATCCAAACTCCGGTACTGGAGTGAGGGCGAGTGGGTCAGGTCGACGACCCGCCCGTCGCCTCCGACTCCCGACACGAGGATTTGTGCCCTCGCGTCGGGTCCGACGATCGTCAGCGCTTCCGGCTCGACCGAGAGGCCGGGTGAGGGCTCCCCCGACGTGAAAGCGACGCCTAATGCGATCAGGAGACGCGGCAAGAGCATGGAGTCACCTGTCGAGAGTGATCTCCGGCCAACTCTGCCGCGCCTGGCCCGATTCGACAAGACCAAGCCCCGAAGCCGATCTCGGATGCCAAGTCGATCAACGTCCCTCGAGGTTCAAAGTCCCAAGGTCGATAGGCCCGGCTTCCGTGCCCGGCGCGACAGGCTTGACCTCGAATCGGTGGTTCGACAGCCAGCCCACGTTGTCCCGATCGAACCGGGCATCGAGCGAGTATGTCCCTTCGGGCACGTCGTCGATTCGGAAGTTCCCGTCACGATCGACGCTGGCCGTCAAGTACGCCCCCTGCTCGCGGGCGTCTGCCCCCTGCGGCTGCGCCGTCACCAGGGCGAAGTTCCAGCGCACCGCTCCCTTGGTGTCCTTGGGCGGTTTGAGTTTCCCCAATACCGCGCGCCCGGTGCCGCCGAGGTCCAGGTGGAGCGTCTTCGCGGCGGGGAAGTCCGCGGCGACCCAGCAAGACGAGGTGACGTCCGCGGCCCCGTCGTTGACCGTCAACATGATCCGCCGCCCGATCCGGCCTCGGCCGGGGACGACCCGCTCGAAGGCGTACTTGCCCTCGGGTCCGGTCGTGACGTCGTACGACGTGAAGACGCTCGGAACCTCCGGCCCGTAGGAGTGCGGCTCGGCAACGCTGATCGTCATCGGGATGTTCGCCAAGGCGTTGCGGGCGACCCGGAACGTCCCCTCCACGCGAGACCAGGGCTGAAGGCGGATCACCTTCACCACCGGCCAGTCGGGCGTCGACTTGATGTGGGCATATCCCGAGGGGTGGGTGATGACGAGTTGGAAGTCGCGATCCTGGGGAGAAAATCGGAAGACGCCCGCGTCGTTGGTTTCGAGCCGGGACGCATAGGTCGAGCTATCGTCGATGTCCCCGTTATGGATGTTGATCTGCGAACCCGCAATCCCCAACGCGACCTTGGCCCCGACCGCCGGGCCCGACTCCGGCGTGACGACCTTCGCCGCGACGTCCCGACCCCGCTCCAGCGCGAAGTCGATGGTGACCTCGCCTTCGTTGCTCTTGATGTCACGCGAGATCTTCGACTGGTACCCGTCGGCCTCGATCCGGACCATGTGCGCCAGGTAGTCGGAGTGTCTGCTGAAGCGATACCGACCGGCCGAAGCCTGGAAACTCTCGCCTCGGGTCCAGCTCGTGTGCTGAGGCTCGAAACGGATCCCGGGGACGACCCGAAACGACCTGATCGGCTCTTTTGTCTTCGCATCGAGAACACTGCCCGAAATCACGAGCAAGGGAGGCGTCCGGAAGACGTACTCCTCCTCGCGAGCGAGCAGCGGTTGCTCGGACATTTGCATCCCCCCAGGCGGACAGATATCCGCCTTGAACTCGTCGAGGGGTGCCTCGTCCCATCCCCAGTTGCCGTTCGCGTCGGCGTATTCGTTCACGTGATCGAACTCGAAATATTTGATGGAGCCCCGCCAACGTTGGAAGAAGATGCGAGCCTTCGGGACGGCCTTGCCCTGCAAATTCAGCACGCGGACCCGGACCTTCCCCCCCGGCTTCATCTGGAAGTCGACCGGCCCCATCGCCGGGTCGACTCGCATCTCTTTCATGTCGAGCGCCTTCCCTTTCGCGGAGACGACGATCCGGGTCGTCACAGGCTCGCAGCCCCGCATGTGATAGACGCCATCCTCGCCCGTCTTCGCCTCGCGGAGGTCGTTCATGAACGTCGTGCGTATGAGGGCCCCCGCGATCGGCTTCCCCGCTTCGTCGGTCACCCTACCGGTGAAGCTCAGCCCACCCTCCAGGACGACCTTGGCCGAGGGCTCCCGCCCCGCCGCGAGCCCGAACTCACTGCGGGTCAAGGGACGCCGGACCGCCTTGAATGTCGGGTGGTTAATCTCGACGTGGACCTCGCCCAGCGACGCCGGCACGCTGTCGAATCGCCAACGGCCTTGGGCATCGGTCTTGGCGTTCGAGCCCATCCCCAGTTGATGCAGGTCTCCGGGCCGTTTCTTGAACCAGATGCTGGGACTGATCCGGACCCCTTCGACGGGCTTCCCCTCGGGGTCGACCACGACGACCCCGACCGACCACGCCGACTCCAACTCGGCCGTGAAGCGGGCAGGAACCTCCAAGGTTGGCTGCTCGGCCGACCAGGCCGCCCAGTAGGGGCCGTATCCCGGCGTCGTGATGTTCGCATTGAGCGCGACCCGAGGCTTGGGACGTCGGATCACGACTCGTCCGTCACCATCCGAGCGAATGTCCGTCCCATACGTCCGCTTCCCAACGAAACGACCAACGAGGACGTCAGACACCTCGGGGAGGGGGGTCGTCCGGATCTCGACGTGGGCTTCGGGGACGGGCTTTCTGTCGGGCCCCACGACTCGGAGTTCAAATGTGGTAACCGCCGATGCTCCATCACCGACCTTCGCGGGCGTCTCGGCCTTTGGGGGCTCCGCCTGGGCACCTCCCGCCGCGTGGAGCCGCGGCAAGGCGACAGCGGCAAGTACGATCAGGCCCGCGAGCGACCACATGCTCGGCCGGACCCGGATCGGGCGTTCCGAGTCGAGAAGTCGGCGGACGCGGTCGTAGCATGCCTCCCTCGAGGCGAGCCCGAAAATCCCGAGGACCCCTTCGAGTCCCCCCCGCCGCTCGGCGTACTGGAGCGTCCGCAGGAAAGCTTCGCCCGATCCGACCCCCGTGGTGTCGCCGTTGAGCGAGACGGCCAGATCGTCGCAGGCGTATTCCCGGAGCTGGTGGACGACCCGGTTCGCTACCCAGACGGCCGGGTTGAAGAAATGGAGGATCCCCGCCAGGCGCTGCACGGCCACGACCCAGAGGTCCCCGCGTCGGACGTGGGCCAGCTCGTGGAGCAGGACCCATCGCAGTTGTTCACGCGTGAGGGATTCGGCGAATCCCTTCGGCAAGAGGATCGTCGGCCGGACGAGCCCCCAGACCGAAGGCGCGGCGACGCCCTCGACTTCCACGACCGGGATCGTCCGAGCGAGGCCGACGAGACGGCAAAGTCCCGCGACGTCGACACCCGCCCGAACCTCGTCGAGCGCGACGACCTGCCGCACCCCGGCGGCGAACCGCCTTTGTGCGAGGACGAGCCGCCCCAAGAGGGCGGCGACGACGACGAGCCAAGCGGTCACGACCATGGCCGAGGCCGAGAGCCGAGGCCGGACAGTCGCCGGTGCCAGGCGGGTTTGCCCCCCGGCCGACACCGGATCGGCAGCCGTGCGAGCCGGATTGCGAGTTGCGGATCGCCCCTCCGGCGATTCCATTCGAGTGGTCGTGATGGGTCCCTCGGCCGTTCGAGGAGAAGCCGGCGCCGGAGGCGTCGTGGGCCCCTCGCTCAACGCGACCCGCCCTCGGCCCGATGCGTGCGGTGCCTCGCCTCCGAGCCTCGCGAGTACGGGCGAGGCTTCAAACCAGGCCGCGATCCGAGCCGAAGGGGTCCATTCGGCCAGGGGAGACGGGACCGACAGGGCCACCGGCACCAGGAGCTTGAGCGGCACGAGCAAGAACAGCCCGTATCCGACCTGTGGCGCCACCCGCTTGCGGACGGCCAGCCAGATCAGGCCCACGACCGCCAGGAGGACGACCGCGTCGAGCGAAGCCGGGACCACCCGGCCCGCCCAGCCTCGGCCCAGCGCATTGGCGGATTCGACCATGACGTCTCCCATCATCGATTCCCCCCGTCAGAGTCCCGGTTCGCCTCGACTTCGCCCGCGTCCTTCTGCTTCAACGATTCTTTCTTGGCATCGATCAATTTCTGGAGTGAGTCGAGGTCGCCTTCGCTCAGCGACGTGCGTTCGACCATGTGGACGAGCAGCGGCCCGGTGACCCCCTCCACGGCGTTGGTCATCAGGGTGTCGGCGGCCGACTGGAGCGTCGAGAGCGCGCTCTGGGCCGGACGGTAGACGAACCCGTTGCCCACCGTCGTCGTCGAAACATATCCTTTCTCAACCAGGCGTTTGAGCAGCGTCTTGACGGTCGCCGGGGTCCACGAATGCTGCTCGCCCGCGATCGTGTAGACCTCGCGAGCCATCGCCTTGCGCAGCTCCCAGACAATCTTCATGACCTTCCACTCCGCCCTCGACAGCTCCTTCCGGTCGTCGGAACTCATGCGCCTACCTCGCGATCAAGCCCGCGGCCCGGCCTCTCGGCCCGGAGATCCGCCTTCTCGACTCCTCCGCACGAGTCCAGACTGTAACCAGACCGCTTACAATCGTCAACGATCCGACTTCAAATCGCGTCGAAATCGTTCGCGAGAGATCCCCGGCGTAGAGCTTAGGGCTCGCCCCCTTGCGAGTGGGGCGTGATCCCCGATAATGGGGTCGACTCATGGGGTGGAATTGGTGCCGAGGCTCCGGACCTGGGTGCCACGGGTTCGTCTTCGACCCCGTGCGCCAGGTGACTCGGGCGACGCGCACGGGATCGAGAAGGCGAGACGATGACGTCCCCTCCGCAGAATCCACGGCCCTCGAGTCGTGCCGCCTGGGCCCTGGTCGGGATGGTCGTGCTGGCCCTGGGCGCCTGGGCCGCCTGGCGATTCACGTCGGGAGGTGGTGTTGAGACGCCTCGCCGACCGCTGCGTTGGGCTCCGATCCGGGCCGCGGCCGAGCGGGGAGATTGGGCGACCGTGGAGCGCAGGCTCCCCGATTGGCTCCGCGAGAATCCCGACGACGGCCAGGGCTGGCTCACCGCCGCGGCGCTCGGCGTTGCGAAGGGGAAAGACGCCGAGGCCTTCGAGACGCTCCGCAAGGTGGCACCGAAGGATCCGGCGTGGGCAAACGCCCGGGGGATGGCCGGCGAGCTCGCCCTCCGGCTCGGCGACGCCACACAGGCCGAGCAAGCCTTCGTCGACCTCGCCTCGGCCGACCCGACGGCGATCCCCGCGAGGACGCGTCTCGTCTACCTCTTCAGCCTCGAGCTCCGGACCGCCGAGGCCCGCGAGCGGCTCTGGGAGATCTACCGGGCCCACCGCGACCCGAAGACCCTGGCCGACCTCGTCCAGGCCCTCTTCCAGGTCGAGAACGATGTGCGGGGCTTCGGCCCGGACCTCGAGCGGTTCCTCAAGAAGGATGCCAACAACCCCTGGCTCCGACGCGCCCAGGGCCTCTCGCTGCACTGGCGAGGCCATGACGCCGAGGCCCTGCACCACCTCGAAGCCGCTTCGCGGGCCTTCGACCAGGACCTGACCGGCCGGTTCGCGCTGGCGGAGTGCCGCCGGATCCTCGGCGCAAGCCCTACGGGGAATTCGCCCGACCCGACCGCGACCCTCGGCCCCCGCCCCGAACGCCCCCGGGCCGTCGCCGCCCTCTGGTCGGTACTCGCCGGCCGGCTCGCCGAGGCCGCCGGCAACAAGGACGAGGCCTTGAAGCGATTTCGCGAAGCCGTCGCGACCCACCCCGACGACCGCGAAGCCCTCTTCCGGCTCGGGCAGGCCCTCACGCTCCTCGGCGACGCGAAGGAAGCCCGCGCCTGCCTCGACCGCGCCGAGGCGATCCGGCTTCGCCAGCGAGCCCTGCAGACCGCACTCGCCGAGGCGAGGGTCGAGAGCTTCTCGGCCCCCGCCTGCGAACGACTGGGGGCGCTCTGTCGCGACGCCGAGATGCCGGCCGAAGCTCGCGCCTGGTTCGAGCTCGCCCTCTCGAGCGACCCCGGACTCTCCAAGGCCTCCGAAGGCCTGAACCTCGTCCCCGATATCGGCCCGATCGAGGAGTTACCCCTGGCCCTGGCCCACCCGATCCCCCGCTCGGCCTTCGCCTCAGCGCCCGAGACCGCCCGCGTCGCCGAGCCCCGGGTCCCCGCGACTATCAGATTCGAGGAAGGGGCCGTGGGCGCCGGGCTCGCCTTCACCTACGACAGCGGGGCCAAGGGAGATCTCTTCATCGTCGACACGATGGGGGGAGGTGTCGGCCTCATCGACTACGACGCCGACGGCTTCCTCGACGTCTACCTCGTCAACGGCTGCCGCCTCCCCGTCGACCCCAAGGATCCCCCCCGCCCGAACCGGCTATTCCGCAACAAGGGGGATCGCACGTTTGAAGATGTGACAGCGCGTGCGGGCGTTGCGGGTTTCGGGTATGGGATGGGCTGCACGGTCGCCGACTACGACGGCGACGGCCACGACGACCTCTTCGTGACCGGCTATCGCCGGACGATCCTCTATCGGAACAAAGGCGACGGCACCTTCGAGGACGCCACGGCGAAGGCCGGCGTGGCCTCCGACCGCTGGACCACGGCCTCGGGGTTCGGCGACCTCGACGGCGACGGCGACCTCGACCTGATGGTCGTCTCCTACGTCGACGCCGACCCCGCCTTGGCGCAGCCTTGTCTCGACAACGCGGGCAAGGGCATCCACTGCTCCCCCGGGATGTTCCCCGACCAGCTCGACCAGCTCTTCCGCAACAACGGCGACGGCACCTTCACCGACGTCAGCCGAGATGCGGGCGTCGAACGCCCCCGAGGCCGAGGCCTCGGCCTTGCGGTCGCCCACCTCGACGACGACAACCGGCTCGACCTCTTCGTCGCCAACGACGCGACCCCGAACTACCTCTTCCATAACCTCGGCTTGACTTTCGACGAGGTTGGCCTCGCCTCGGGCGTCGGCTGCGACGGCTCGGGCCAGGCCACGGCCAGCATGGGGGTCGTCGCCGACGACCTGAACGGCGACGGCCGCCTCGACCTCTTCCACACCAACTTCCTGAACGAGCCGAACACCTTGCGACTCGGCGTCGGCGAGGGCCAGTACGTCGACGCGACCCTCGCCGCCGGCCTCGACGCCCCCAGCCGCGCCTCGACGGGCTTCGGTGTCGCCGGCATCGACGCCGACAACGACGGCCGACTCGACCTCTTCGTCACCAACGGCCACGTCGACGACCAACCCTGGGTCAACAGCCCCATGGCCCAGCCGTCCCAGTTCTACTGGAACCGAGGCCAGGGCCGGTTCCTCCTCGCCGACTCGAGCGTCTCGCCCTTCCTCGCGTCCCCCCGAGTCGGCCGAGGCCTGGCCATGGGCGACCTCGACAACGACGGCCGGCTCGACCTCGTCGTCGTCCTCCGCGACGCCCCCGTGGCCCTCCTCTGGAACCGCTCGACCGACACCGGCCACTGGATCTCCCTGAACCTACGCGGCACCCGCTCGGGCAAGACCCCCGTCGGCGCCCGCGTCGTCTGCCACGCGGGAAACACCACGACGACCCACTGGGTCACCTCAGGAACCGGCTACCTCTCCTCCCACGCCCCCGCCCTCCACTTCGGCCTCGCCGGCGCCAGGACCGTCGATCGCCTCGAGATCCGCTGGCCGTCAGGAGCCACACAATCGTGGACCAACCTCCAGGCCGACAGATCTTATGTTGTCGAAGAGGGGTCCGCCCCCAAGCCAACTCGGCAATAAAAGTATAATCAGGAGAGCACCACTTTAGTTTGAGAGCCCGGTCTCACGAGCATGTCAATGAGTTGGTCGCTGCCTCTATCCGAAATCCAGACGGAAGGTCGGAACCTTCCGAGTCCTCCTCGAAGTCCGGGCATCGAGACACAACATCTTGCGGACGAAACACCGCTCGCACGCCCATAATCCTTGAGAAGGCTCGGCTATGTTCCAGCTCCATCCCGAGTTCCTGGCGAAGGACGGCAAGAAAGTGTTCGCCGTCCTTCCCTACGAGGAATTCGTCGCTCTCCAGGAATTCCTTGCCGACGCCGCCGACCTCATCGATCTCCGCGAAGCCAAAGCGGGTGAGGCATCTTCGCCGACCGTTCCGCTGCAGGACGTCAAAGATCTTCTCGGCTTCGGGAAGTAGGCTTGGATCCCAAGCGGGGTTGCTCCCTCGATCTGGCCGTTTCCTTGAACTGGCATGGAGCGACTCAGGAAAGCCTCGAGAGGAGGGTCGCCGCATGCCCGGCGCATCTCTCTTTCCCACCGGCGGAGTGATAGGCTTTGACCCGAGTCTTGCCCACTGAACCCGCGGGTCATCCTGACGAACGCGTCAGTTCGGTCCACCTGGCGAGAATCAGTCCTGAACCCCGTGTTGGGTCGTCGCATTCGGGATCCTGTTCTCAAATCTGACCGGCCGGAGGCCGGCGGCCCGAGGCGTGGAACAGTGGTTTGTCATCCTGATCGTCGAAGAGTTGTCGTTCTCGCTCGGGCTCTTCTTCGCCTGCGGACTGATCTGGGCCCTGGCCAAGTGGCGCTGGCTCCGTCGGCATTTACCGGCAGTCGCCACCAAACTTGCATTCGCACTGGCCCTTACGATGCCCCTCTTCGGCCTGTATGCGGCCTGGATATTGTGGATCGGCTAATTCTTCGTCGGTCGTCGATGAACGAAGTTTGACCCATCGTTCGGTCGAGACCGACCACCTTCTTCTCATCGCCGAGATCCCACCAACAGGACACAAGTTTAATCGAATTACATTTCGACATAAAAAAATTCGCAACATACATCTTATTCATTAGAAGAAATTTTCGCGAGAGTCTCGGCCGCAGCGAAGCGGATCTCGTGGTCCTCGTGCCCTTGCAATTGTTGCAGGCGGGGGATGGCGATCGCGGCCTTGGGGCCGAAATTGGCGAGGGCGTGGACGATGGTGATCGTCTCGATGTGATTGGGGTTCGCCAGAGAGTCATTCAGGACCGCCACGGCCTCGGAAGCGTGGGGGGTGCTCGGGGCGATCTTGCCGAGCGCCGCGGCGAGTTGCCAGCGATGGTTCGGGGGGCCGGGGCCGGCGAGCGGCTTGAGGGACCGGAGCAAGGCGGGAACGGCGGGGGCCGCGTCCGGCCCGAGCCTGGAGAGGAGGGACGCGATCTCGTCGCGGAGGTCGGGCTCGGAGCCTTCGAGCGAGTCGGCCAGGAGGGGAACGACCGAGGGTGACACCTTGTCCGGCCCGACGCAGACCCCAAGGACCGCCTTGCAGATCCCGCGGACTTCCTTGTCGGGGTCGTGCCGGGCGTGGTCGAGGATCGCCGGAAGGAACGGATCGAGGCCGACCCCCGCATGGCCCAGGGCGGCGGCGGCCGCGGCCCGGATCGTCGGCGAACGATCTTCGAGGGCGATCGCCAGCGACTTCGGCACCGTGAACCCGACGCCGAAGTCAGCGTCGTCGATGGCCCACATGACGGCGGCCCGGACCTCGGGATCGCCGTCATCGATGGCTCCGGTCAAGGCGGCGAACAGCGCCGCGTCCGGGCGATATCGCCCCAAGGCCCGGGCCGCGGCCATCCGAGTATCCCTGTCGAACGTCGACCTGAGCACTTTCGCCAGGGAGGCTACGGCTTCCTCCTGCGAAGTCACCACCGGCGCGAGTTGCCCCAGGAGTCCCGCGAGGGAGAAGACGAGCTTCGAGGCCTTGGGGTCGACCGAAGGACTCGCCTCAACCCAACGGTCGAGTGCGGCGGCCAGGCCGGGGACCGCGGGACCCGCCGCACTGTGGAAGGCGACGAGGTTGGACACGACCAAGCTCGTGAGCTCGATATCCCGGGTCTCCAACACCGCGACCAGACCCGGCAGCGCGTCGACGTCGAACCGAGGCGGTCGCACGGACTCCAGCGCCTTCATGAGCGCCAGGCGGAGCCCCGGTCGCGCCGGGTCGAGTGATCGAACAAGATCGGGGAGAAGGCGAGGGAAGCCCCGGGAGTAGCCCGAGAGCGCCAGGCCGGCCGCGACGCGGGTCGCCTCCGTCGTGTCGTCCAGGGCCGAGATCAGTTCCGGTGGAGGCTCCTCCGAGACTCTCGGCCCGACGAGGCCGAGCCCCTGGAGGGCCGCCTGGCGAACGGACGCGTCGGCATCCTCGAGCTGTCCGGCCAGGGCGGTCACGACCCGATGGATCGGGAGCTCTCGATCGGGGATCTGACTGACGATCACCACCATCCAAACGGCCTGAGTGGCCGCCGCACGCACGGTCGAGTTCGAATCCGTCGACTCTCCCAACAACGCCCGGATCGCCTCGTTGGTATGCTCTTTCCTCGACCCCTCATCGACCAGGCCGGGGATGACGGAGACTAGCGCCATGGCCGAGGCCGCACGGACCTCGGGGGCCGGATCCTTCAGGGCCAGGAGCAACGCGGGGATCGCCACCTCGGAGTCGTCGAGTCCGACCCGCTCGAGCTCCTTGACCGCGGCGAGCCGAACCGTCGCCTCGGCGCCCGACAGCCGACGCGCCGGCAAGGCTGCGGGATGGTCGTAATCCCAGAGCGCGAGCCACGCCCAGGGCACCACGACGACCAGGATGATGAGAACGACCATCGTCGGCATTCCAAACCGGCGAGGCCGACGATCCCAGGTTTCGCTTTCACCTTCCCCCGTCTCTGCCTCGGGGCGAGTCCCGTCGCTCATCGACCTGGTCATCGAACGTCATCCTCCCCGCAACGGGCTAGATGGACACTCCGACGTCTTTTCCTGGTTCGGACGACTCCCCGGGCTTTGAAAATTGGCGATGCGTCGGTCGGACCGCTTCATGTGCCGGTCCGACGCCGATCGCCCCGGGGCCACGATCATTTCGATGGTTGAAGTCCCACAAGTTCACCACAATGGAGGCCGAGACGCGAATACCCTGCGACCGTGAAATCCGATTCAACTTTTCGCGCGAGAACTGTGTCTCTCATCGGGAGATGGGGACGGGGCCTCCAGGGATCGACGTCCTGAAAGGCCGGTCGAGGATCAAGGGGACTCGGATGGACGAATCGCCGCAGACACGCCCGAGTCTCCTGATTCGCCTCCGAGACATCGGCGACGAGGAGACCTGGGCCGAGTTCACCGAGATCTACGGGCCCCTCGTCCGCCAACTGGCCAGGCGTCAAGGGCTCCAGGACGCCGACGCCGACGACCTCGTCCAGGACGTGTTCCGGGCCGTGGCCCGGAGCATCGACCGTTTCGACCCCGACCCGGCCCGAGGGTCGTTCCGAGGCTGGCTCTCCCGGGTCGCTCGGAACCTGATCATCAACCTCCTGGTCGCCCAGCGCCGCCACCCGAGGGGCTCCGGCGACACGGACATGGTCCGGATGCTCGAAGAGCAGCCCGACCCCCTCGGCGACGACTCGGCCGTCTTCGACGCCGAGTATCGCCAGCGACTGCTGACCTGGGCGGCCGATCGAGTGCGCGGCGAGTTCTCCGAGGCCGCCTGGCGGGCCTTCTGGATGGCCGCCGTGGAAGGCCGATCGCCCAAAGACGTGGCCGACGCCCTGGGGATGACCCTGGGCACCGTCTACCAGTACAAGAGCCGGGTCGTCGCGAGGATCCGGCGCGAGATCGAACGTGTCGAGGTCGAACCCAGTGGCCTGCTCTAACCCACTGTCCCGAAACCTGTTTTTTTCTTAAAGAACGGGTGTCTGATGCCCTCGACCTCGACAGCCTCTTTGGGGGTTCTCGTGGTGGGTTCGGACAGAAACCCGTTCTTTAAGAAAAAAACAGGTTTCGGAACAAGTTCTCATCCTTCATGAATCATAATCCGGAGCCGTCCCGATGGTATCACGCCCGTCCCGAGATATCGGCCACCTTCACGAATCGCGGCTGAGGTCGTTCCTGGACGACGACCTCCCCGAACCGGAACATAACCGGCTCTCCGAGCACCTCGACACCTGCGCCTCGTGCCGACGGTCGCTCGAGCGGCTGGCGGCCGGGAGCCGGCTCTGGGACGAGCTCCGCCACCTCGCCCCGGAGACGGAAGTCCGCACGCCGGACCCCCTCCACGACCTCGGCCCGTCTTCGCCATCCCAACGACGCACTCGGGCGGCTAGCGACGGGAGCATCCCGCTCGACTTCCTCCACCCCTCGAGCACCACGGGGACACTCGGCCGCCTCGGCCCGTATGAGGTCGTCGACGTGGTCGGGCGCGGCGGGTTCGGCATCGTGCTGAAGGCGACGGACCCCTCGCTCGGGCGGACGGTCGCGATCAAGGTCCTCTCGCCCAACCTCGCCGCGAGCGCCGCCGCGAGGAACCGCTTCGCCCGCGAAGCCAGGGCCGCCGCCGCGGTCGTCCACGAGAACGTGGTCGCGATCCACTCGGTCGACTCCTGCGACGGGATCCCGTTCCTCGTCATGCCCTTCATCGCCGGGCGTTCGGTCCAGGAGCGGGTCGACCGCGACGGCCCCCTGGACGTCAAGGAAGTCCTCCGCATCGGCATGCAGACCGCCCTTGGCCTGGCGGCCGCCCACGGCCAGGGGCTCGTCCATCGCGACGTGAAGCCCTCGAACATCCTCCTCGAGAACGGGGTCGAACGGGTCAAGCTCTCCGACTTCGGCCTCGCCCGAGCCGTCGACGACGCGAGCATGACCCAGAGCGGTGTCATCGCCGGGACCCCGCAGTACATGTCGCCCGAGCAGGCGAGGGGCGAGCCCGTCGACAACCGCTCCGACCTTTTCGGGCTCGGCAGCGTCCTTTATTTCATGTGCGCAGGGCACCCGCCCTTCCGGGCGAACTCGACCCCCGCGGTCCTGAAACGCGTTTGCGACGAACGCCCCCGGTCGATCCGCGAAATCAACCCCGACGTCCCGGCCTGGCTCGCCAAGATCATCGAGACTCTCCACGCGAAGGACCCCAACCGCCGGTTCTCGACCGCGACCGAGGTCTCCGCCGTCCTCCGACACCACCTGGCCGAGCTCCAGCGCACCGGCACGTCGACCTCCCCTGCCCCGTCCTTCCGATCGGGCACCGATCCCAAGGTCAAGAGAAAGTCGGCCACCGCCGTCGTCTTCGCGGCCACGGTCGTCCTCGCCCTCGGGCTCGGCTGGAACGACGCGTTCGGACGTTTCAGGAACCTGGTCCTCCAGGTGCCCGCCGAACCGAATGCCGCACCGCCCCCCGCAGCCGCCGCACCCAACCCGCCGAAACGAGGCCCGTTTGGAGCGTTCCTCGACCGGCTCCGAGTACCGAACGTCATCGTGGCGTCGGGCGTCCCCGTCACCAAGACCTGGGACGTGGCGAACTTCAACACCCTCTCGATCGGCTCGAGCTTCCGCGCCGAGGTCGTCCGGGGCGATACGTTCAAGGTGACGACCACGACCGATGACAACATCCTCCCCCTGGTCCGACTGACCCAGGACAAGAATGTGTTGAAGATCGGCCTGGAAGGGGGAATCCAGATCCGGCTCAAGGAACACCCCAAGGTCGAGATCACCATGCCTGGTCTCGAGGCCTTGAGCGTCTCCGGCGCTTCCCACACCACCATCAATGGATTCCGCAACGCCGGAGACTTCAAGCTCAACCTGAGCGGGGCGAGCCGGCTCGACGGGACCCTTGAGACCGCCTCCGCCGAAATCCTCACCAGCGGGGCGAGTTCCCTGGCCTTGCAAGGCTCGGCCGGGAACGCCAAGATCTCCGGCAGCGGCGCGAGCCACCTCCGCCTCACCGAATTCCCCCTGGGCCAATGCCGGATCGACCTCTCCGGCGCGTCCCAGGGCAAACTCACCGTCCGCTCCGGCCAACCCTTCTTCGCCAAGCTGAGCGGGGCGAGCGGCATCGACGGAGACGTCGAAGTCGGCGACGTCCAGCTCGTCCTCGACGGTGCCAGCCACGCCAAACTCCGAGGCAAGGCGACCGACGCCAAGGTCCAGGCCAACGGCGCCAGCCGCGTCGACCTCTCCAAGCTCGCCATCGCCGCCAAGTCCGCGAGCTTCTCCGCCAACTCCGCCAGCTCGATCGCCGTCGGCGGCAAGGCCGACTCCGCCATCCTCAAGGCCAGCGGGGCCAGCCAGCTCGCCCTCAACTCCCTCTCGATCAACAACGCCGAGGTCACCCTCTCCGGGTCCTCCAGCGCGAAGGTCGACGTCCGCCAAAACCTCCTCTACTCCCTCTCCTCCGGCTCCAACCTCCACTACTGGGGCACCCCCCCCGCCCTCGCCGGCCGGAAGTCCAGCGGAGCCGAACTCCGTCATCACCCCTGAGGCCCCGACCTCAGACCACTGTCCTCACCCGCCGGCCCGCCCGCTCGAGGTCCCAAACCTCGAGCGGGCGGGCCGGTTCGTTGCAGTGGGGTCTCAGAAATCGAAGATCCACCAATCGCGACCACCCAAGACCTGTTAGGAGTTGCAACAACACTTCGGCCAACCCGGCAATCAGAAGAAGGGATGCGGCTTCCCCGTCGCCAAGTGGTTGGTCATGTTCGATCTCACGACCGGGATGCTGCTCCGCTCGATAACGGCGCCGTTGCGAAGCCATGAGATGTCTCGGGCCGCGGCGATCTCGAGCGAGTCGGAGCCCGGCGACCTCGTACTGGGGGATCGTGGGTTCTGCTCCTATGCCCATCTCGCCCTATTGCGCGGCCGCAAGTTGCACGGTGTGTTTCGGATCCATCAGAAGCCGATCGTCGACTTCACTCCCGGCCGGCCGGGGACTCGAGGGGGGGCGAAGGACATGCCGGGGCTGCCTCGTTCGCGATGGGTGCTGGCGCAGGGGGACTCGGATCAGGTGGTCGTCTGGTACAAGCCTAAGGGTAAGCCTTCGTGGATGACGGCGGAGGAGTATGGGGCACTGCCTGAGGAGATCACGGTGCGTGAGTTGCGATACCGGGTGGAGGTCCCGGGCTACCGGGTGCGCGAGATCACGTTGGTGACGAGCCTGCTGAATGCTTCAGAGTACCCGGCCGAGGCGCTGGCTGAGCTCTACTTCCGGAGGTGGCAAGTTGAAATCCATATCAGACATCTAACAATTACAATGCAACTGGATGTGTTGCGATGCAAGACGGTGGAAGGAGTGTTGAAGGAACTGGCGATGTTCTCGTTGGCGTACAACCTGATGCGTTCGGTGATGGGTGAATCGGCCCGGCTGCAAGGGGTAGATCCCGACCGGATCGGGTTGGTGGATGCGATGCGTTGGTTGATCGGGATCGAGGGAAGTGACCTAACAGTGTTGATCGTCAATCCCTCGCGTCGAGGTCGGGTCGAGCCGCGGGTGAAGAAACGAAGGGCCAAGCAGTATACACTCATGAATAAGCCGCGGGCAGAACTACGCAAATCATTGCCGACGAAGAATTTATAAACTATCTTCGTGGCATTCGGGACATAACAATTATCACTCCTCGGTCGGAAATACAGCACATTCTCTGAATGCCAAGGGCTGCACGAGCCGTAGCCGTTCACGGCCTCATATAGCATTTGTCGATACATCAGGACGGCGCGCACCACTACCCTCTCGCACAAATGGGCTTTGGCGATCGAATGGGCCAGTTCTTCTCTCGAACCGCACAGCGGTTAGCGCATACCGTTCCCTTCGATGGGCGTTCCCGTCGCGTCCATGATTTCCCGGTCTCTCGACCTTGCATCATCTCGCGCTGGCTACGCCGATCCCGACGCGCGTCTCATCAGGCGCAAAAAAGGGGACATAACGAATTAAGCCAGCCTGTATCGGCCAAAGAGGCTTGTGCAGCCTTCGGCGTCCAATAAATACACCATACACCCGACCGAGGCAGGATATTTGTTATGTCCCCTTTTTGCCTTCGGACGCAAGCCGCCGGAGCACCCCGCAAGAATTAGGTGTTATGGTCACCCATGTTGTCACTTACACATCTATTATCTTTACCAGATTTAAGTCCTTGACCGGAAAGCACAAAAAATCGGGGCAAAGTTCCTGGTATCGCCGAATTGGTCTTGTTAGGCTTGCGAAACGCCGGTCGGACTTCGAGGAGCCATCCCCGATCATCCACGCCGGAATCGCTGTATCTGGAAAGGGGCCGAAGATGAGATTAAATCCTCGCCGTATCCTGTTCGGAAAGGGGAGATCATCCAGCGGGGGATTTACCCTCATCGAAGTGCTGGTCGTGATCGCTATCATCGGGCTGTTGATCGCGATCCTGGTCCCCGCGGTCCAATATGCACGCGAGGCGGCCTGGCGCGTCCAATGCACCAATAACCTGAAGCAGATCGGCGTCGCCCTGCACGGCTACCTCTCGGCGGTCGGCAGTTTCCCCTCGGGGGCGAACGGACGTGGGTTTTCGCCGCATGTGATGATCTTGCCGTTCATGGAACAGCGGAGCCTGTACGACTCCTTCAACTTCATGCACCCTTCCGACGAGGGGATCGACCTGAACGCGATCAACTCGACCGCCGCGGCGACCACGCTCTCGTCCCTCTTGTGCCCATCCGACGGCTTCGGGACGGATGTAACGTCGGGCGCCTGGACCAATTACGCCGGGTGCACGGGATACGGCTATCAAAAGTTCGGATATAATGGAATCTTTATTATTCCGCCGGGGCCGCCGGTCGGCAGTGCGGGGGTCACGGACGGGATGAGCCAGACGGTCGCCATGTCCGAATGGGTGCTCGGCACCGCAGAGGGTACGGAGATCGTCGATTACCGCGCCAAACAAGGATCGACGCCGAAGGATCGCCTCACGTTGCATACGCCGCTCCCGCTGTCGTCGGCGGACCAATTGGACCTGTTCGTGGCGGCGTGTCGCGGGCTGAGCGAGGATTTGGCGGACGTTGCGAAGACCTCCCGCGGCAGGCCCTGGGCGAGCGGCCAGCCCGGCATGCGTTTATTTAATAATATTATGTCCCCAGGTTCACATAGTTGCCTGAACGGTGAAGAGATCAGGACGGGCGCGTGGACCGCAGGAAGTAGGCACTCCGGCGTTGCAACCACGTTGTTCGCGGACGGCCATGCCAAGGCCGTCACGACGACGATCGCCACGCGTGTGTGGCAAGCCCTCGGCAGCCGTGCCGGGGGCGAAACCGTCTCGGCCGATGACGCATCATTCTAACGGCCTTGAATCCCTCTAGGAGTCTGTCCAGGATGTTCCGATTGATCCGTCCGATCGTGTTGGCAAGCTTTGCTCTGCTTGCCGTCCCCGCCATGGCTCTCGCCGCCGAGAATATTACCTTTACAGGAGCAAAAAAGGGGGACATAAGGCGACAGGTGACTGGAAATCTACCCGATCATTAGATTAGGCTTCAATAACGAACGGCAAGGGCCGTCTCGACGATCTTTGTGTTTTCGCGGCCTGGAGGTTCACCTTCGATGGAAGGCTCTTCGGACCAAGTCGATGCCTTGATTCGCTCGGGGGCACGACGACTGACTGGCTATCAACGACGCCTGTTCCAGGCCGAAGTCACCAGGGAATTATGTGGCGGAAGCGCCCGGGTGGCCGAACGGCG
>NZ_JBTYIP020000051.1:0-39260 GCF_054877945.1 Singulisphaera rosea
TCCGCTTGAAGCGGCGGCCGCAGCCGTTGGCGCTGGCGGCGGCGACGGTGGTGGTGTTCGTGACGACGTGGTTCCTCCACGCCTATCAGTCGTTCTGGCTGAAGGGGAGCTGGGGGTTCAGCGGGCCGGACGCCCTGTTCTGGGGGATCCTCGGGGCGTTGGTGCTGGTGAACGTCCAGCTCGACGCCCGTCGGGCCCGGGGGCGGGCCGTGAAGGGGTGCCCGACGTCGATGGGGCAGCTTGCGGTCCGAGGGGTGAAGGTGGCCGCGACGTTCACGACGATCGCCGTGCTCTGGTCGCTCTGGTCCAGCCCCAGCGTGGGGGCGTGGCTCGACCTCTTCCATCGTGGGTTGAAGATTTAAGGAGGAAAGCGCCGAGAGTTCTGATTATCACGACGGCCAACACCCGATGAGAAGATGGGCCGATATCGGTTCGGCCGTTGGCCGACGGCCAAGTGCCATCGCTACCGGACAGAGGCGTTTGTTTCATGCCCCAACCATCGCCGCTAACCTCGCAGATGCTCGCCACGGCGGTGATCCTCGCCTGTGGCCTCGCACCCGCGAGGCTGGCCTCGGGCCTCCCGCTCCAGATCCGGGAGACGCTCCGCAGCGACCTGCTCAGCCGGGCCGACTACGAGCGGATGGAGCGCGGTTACTACGAGAAGATCCTCGACGCCGGCCGCCAGCTCGGCTCGCCCGAAGGCCCTCGCGGGCCTGACCGGGTCGGGTGGACCCACCTCGACGTGGCGCCGTTCGAGGCGGGGCCGCTGGCTTCGGTCGTGGACGACATGCGCGAGTTCGTCCTGAAGCCCGACCTCTCGATCGTCCACGACGGGGCGCGTTGGAGCACCAACGCCTTCGGGATGCGCGACCGGGACTATCCGACGGCCAAGCCCTCGGACACGCTCCGGGTCGGGTTCGTCGGCGACTCGATCGGCGCCGGTTGGGGCGTCTCGGACGGCGAAGGGTTCGAGCCGACCTGGGAGCGGGCGCTCGACGAGCGGTCGCGGAAGGCGGGAGGGCCCGCGGTCGAGGTCCTCAACTTCGCCGTCCCGGGCCACGGGCCCGGCCAGCGCTGGCGGCACTTCTCGACGGCCGGCTGGGCGTTCGCGCCCGACATTGTCGTCTACGAGGCCACCCTGGCCGACACCGGTTGGGACGAGCGCCGACTCCGAGGGCTGCTCCCGAGGGGGATCGGCTGGGACGAGCCGATGTATCGCGACGTCCTGGCGAAGGCGAAGGCCGAGCCGGGGGGCTCGATGGAGTCCTACAAGCGGGTGCTCAAGCCGTTCCGCTCGGAGTTCCTCGCCTCCGTCTATCGCTCGGTCGTCGCCGACTGCCGCTCCCGAGGCGTGCCGAGCGTCTGGGTCCTGGTCCCCCGGGTCGGCAAGGCGGCCGAGCCCGAGGATCGCCTCCGGCTGATCGAACTGGCTCGCGAGGCGGGGTTCTCGACGATCGTCGACCTCTCCGACGTCTACGACGGGATCGAGCCGAAAGACCTCGCGATCAGCCCGAACGACTACCACCCCAACGCCGACGGCCACGCCCGGCTGGCCCGTCGGCTCGACCAGGCCTTACGAGACCAGGCCGACCTGCATCGCCTCCTGACTAGCGGACGGGGAGTCGGAGGCGACCGCTCATGACAAGCCAACTCGCCCGCTCCCTGGCGGCTCGGATCTGTTTCGCCCTGACTCTTCTGGTCCTCCTCCTCGGCCTGATCCCCCTCCCGGCGGGGTGGGCCCGCGCGAGGGCCATGCTCGACAGCGCCAAGTCGAACGAGCTGAACCGCTCCGACCTCGAGATGAACGCCGGGGGCTATTACCAGGGGCTGATCGGCATCGACAACCCCGAAGGGGCCCCCTCCGAGCTCGGCATGCGGATCCTCGGCAAGCCGACCGACTGGATGCGGTTCCGCGCCGCGAACGTCTCGAGGAACATCGACGGCGACTTCCTCATCTTCGAGCTCCGGCCGAACGCCAACCGGATGATCTTCGGGCATCCGTTCACGACCAACGCGTTCGGGATGCGCGACCGCCCGTACACCCTCGAGAAGCCCGACGGGGTCTTCCGGATCGTGGTGCTCGGGTCGTCGATGGACATGGGTTGGGGGGTCGGCACCGAGGAGACCTACGTCAACCTGCTCGAGGACTGGCTCAACGCCCACGCCGCGAAGCGAGGGCTGTCGCGCCGGTTCGAGGTCCTGAACTTCGCCGTCGCCGCCTACAGCCCGGCGCAGCGGCTTGAGGCTTATCGCCGCAAGGCGGCCGAGTTCAAGCCCGACCTGGTGCTCTACTCGGCCACGATGCTCGATCTCCGACTCATGGAGATCCACTTCTGCGACGCCTTCCAGGGCAAGGTCGACCTCGGCTACGACTTCCTCAAGAAGGCGGTCGTCGCCTCGGGTCTCACCGCGAAAGATCTCGCTCTCAACGCCGACGACTCTCTCCGTCATAAGGACGTGGTCAAGTCGAAGCTTCGCCCGCAGTTCTGGGCGATCTACGACGCCATCCTGCGCACCCTGGCCGCCGACTGCCACTCGTCGGGCGCGCCCCTGGTCTGCGCGATCATCCCCCGCGTCGGCAAGGCCGACGCCCCCCAGGCCCGGGCTCCGACGCTCTCCCGCCTCCGGGAGATCATCCAGAGGAACGCCGACGGGCTCCTCGACGTCTCCGACACCTTCGACAACCTCGACCCGGAGCAGTTCGAGATCGCCGCGTGGGACGACCATCCCAACGCCCTCGGCCATCGCGAGCTCTTCCTGGCCCTGGCGGCCGCGATGGTCAAGGACAAGCCGCTGTATCAAAACCTCTTCCCAGAACGGGTTGGCGACGGCCGACCATGACACAAGAAGTGCGACCATGGAAGGAATCCATCTCAGTGAATTGCTCGAGAGGGCGGCCGAGTGCCGGCCCGATCGGCCAGCCGTCGAGGACGAGCGGGGCCGGTCGCTAACCTACGGAGAGCTCACCCACGCCGCCGACCGCCTTGCCACCCGGCTCGCCCGCTGGGGCGTGGGGCGTGGCGATCGCGTGGGTCTCCTCCTGCCCAAGGGGCTCGAGGCCGTCGCGACGATCCACGGCATCCTCCGCGCGGGGGCGGCCTACGTCCCGGTCGACCCGACGGCTCCCGTCCCCCGAGGCGCGGGGATCCTCGCCGACTGCCAGGTCAAGGCGGTCGTCGTCTCCCAGGAGCACGCCGAGGCCCTGCGCCGCTCATGGCCCGGCCCCGGCCCGTTCCCTCGCCTCATCGTCGTCGGCGATCCGTCGGCCATGACCGACCCGGCCGACGCCGCCTGGGATGACGTGCTCGCCGACAACGCCCCGAGCCCCCTGCCCCCTCTCAGGTGCGGCGACGACCTCGCCTACATCCTCTACACGTCGGGCTCGACGGGCCGCCCCAAGGGGGTGATGCTCTCGCACGCCAACGCCTTCACCTTCCTCGACTGGTGCCGAGACTCGTTCGAGCTCCGGGCCGATGACCGCTTCTCCTCCCACGCCCCGTTCCACTTCGACCTCTCGGTCTTCGACCTCTTCGTGTCCTGCCGAGCCGGTGGGACCCTGGTCGTGATCGGCGAAGCCCTGGGACGCGAGCCGGCGAGGCTGGGTGCGTTCCTCGCCGAGCGCCGGATCGACGTCTGGTACTCCGCCCCGTCGATCCTCGCCCTCCTGACGCGACTCGGCGACATCGACCGCCCGGGCTTCCCCGCCCCTCGCGTCGTCCTCTTCGCCGGCGAGGTCTTCCCGATCGCGCCCTTGAGGCGGCTCCGCGAGGCCTGGCCCGTCGCGACGCTCTGGAACCTCTACGGCCCGACCGAGACGAACGTCTGCACGGCCTACCGGCTCCCGGACGTCATCCCCGACGCTCGCCAGGCCCCGTTCCCGATCGGCCCGGTCTGCCCGCCGCTCCTCGCCCGGGTGGTCGACGAGTCCGGGAACGACGTCCCGACGGGGTCCGGCGGCGAGTTGATCATCGCCGGACCCGGCGTGATGCGCGGATACTTCGGCCGGCCGGACCTGACCGACGCCGCCTTCCTCCGAGACGGCTCCGACACCCCCTGGTATCGCACCGGCGACCTGGTCGTCGACGACGGTGCCGGGTGCTTCACCTACCACGGCCGTCGCGACCGGATGGTGAAGAAGCGGGGCTATCGGATCGAGTTGGGCGAGATCGAGTCGGCCCTGTACCAGCACGAAGGGGTCGACCGGGCCGCGGTGATTGCCAAGTCGGATGACGACGGCGTCTCGATCGCCGCGTTCGTCGCGATGAAGCCCTCGCACAAGGGGTCGATCATCGCCATGAAGCGGCATTGCACCGTCTACCTGCCCCACTACATGGTGCCCGACTCGATCACCTTCGTCTCCGACCTGCCGACGACCTCGACGGACAAGGTCGACTACCAGGGGCTGAAGCGTCTCGCAGCGACGCAGGCCTGACCTGGGCCCGCGTCGCGACCGAAGCAACACCGCGTCAACATCACCGCACAACACCACGCGAATCGGCATCGGAGCGAACGTGAACTTCCGCCACTTCCTGAGCTGGAAACCGCTCTTCTACGAGGGTCTCCTGCCGGCGCTCCGATCTCTCGGGCCGGTGCGGGGCGACGCGATCCTGGGCGCCTTGGGCCGAGCTTGGATGCGTGCCGACCCCCTCCGACGCCGAGAGCTCTCCCGGGCCATCGCCCGAGGACGCGTGGCCCTCGGCACCGACTGGGACCGCAAGGTCGTGCGCCCCGCCCTGGCGGCCAACGCGATGCGGTTCCTGGCTCGCGACTATCCGTTGGACGTGGCCGACGACGCCGAAGTCCTGTCCCGATTCGATGCCGACGGCTTCGATGCCTTGCACGAGGCGATCGAGCGAGGCCGGGGCGCGATCGTCGTCGGGTGCCATCTGGGCGGTCACATCGCGGCCCTGCACTGGCTCTATCGCCGGGACGTCCCGTTGCGGCTGCTCGTCCAGCGGCCCCGGCACGTCTCGCGGTTCCTCGATCGGCAATTCGACCGGGACGAGCCGCATCCCCAGTCGGGGTTCTTCCTCCGCCGCGACCTGACCCCGGCCGCGGCGACCGAGCGACTGCTCCGCGCCCGTGCGGCCCTCCGCAGCAACCTGGCGGTCTACCTCGCCGGCGACATCCCCTGGGCGGGCTCGAACTCGCGCCCTGGACGACTGGTGGGCCAGGCGCAGTCGTTCCTCGCGGTCTGGGCCGACCTCGCGGCCGTCACCCGCGCCCCGGTCTTCTTCCTCTTCTGCACCCATCGACCCGACGGCCGTTACCACCTCCAGGTCGACCCGCCCCGGACCGTCGCGTCGGGCGAGGAGGGCGCGGCCGTCATCCAGTATCTCGCCCGCCTGGAGGCCATGATCGCGGCCCACCCGGCGGACGCCGTCGCCCACCTCCTCTGGCCCTGCTACGGTGCCCCGGCCCCGGCCGTCGCCACCGGCCGGCCCAGCCGCCGAATCGCCGTCGCCCAGTCCTAATCGGCCTCGAGCGCCCGGGAGGCCGCCGAGTTGCCGGCGCAACTCCCGGACGCGTATACTGACGCCCCCCCCGACGACTCTTCGAAAACACCCTCCGGGCCCCGATCGGCATCCAAGCCACACTTTGCGCCAACGGGCCTCGATCCCAAGGCCGCGGAGCGATCCGTCGATGTCGATGTATTGGATCTACGACCTGCCGAACTGGCTCCTCGGCGTCCTGACCGTCGCCGTCTTCGTCGGCCCGTCGCTCCTCGGTCTGTTCGCCAGCCGGCCGCTGATGCGACGATTCCTGAAAGCGTCGGCCGAATACAACGACATCGTCAGCTATTTCTTCGCCGGCGTCGGTGTCTTCTACGGCCTGGCCCTCGGCATGATCGCGGTGGCCACCTGGAGCAATTTCACCGACAGCGACGGCCAGGTGTCGAAGGAAGTCGCCTCGCTGGCCGAGTTCTACCGCGACCTCGACGGCTACCCCAGCCCCCTCCGCGGCCACCTCGAGACGACCCTTCGCGAATACACCCGGGCCATCATCGGCAAGGAGTGGCCCGCCCACCGCCGAGGCGCGATTACCGATGATGGCACCCTCATCCTCGACGGCCTCGAGAACGACCTCCTGGCCTTCGAGCCGACCAAGGAACGCGAGAAGATCGCCCACGCCGAGGCCTTACACTCGCTCGACGCCGTGGTCGAGCAGCGCAGCCTGCGGTTGCAGTCCGTCGGCGGAGGGCTGCCCGCATCGCTCTGGTCCGTCGTCCTCATCGGGGCCGTCCTCTCGATCCTGCCGACCTACCTCTTCTGGATCGAGAACCTCGGCCTCCACGCCCTCCTCGTCGCCCTCCTGGCGACCTTCATCGCCCTCCTCGTCTTCCTCACCGCCGCCATGGACAACCCCTTCCGCGGCGAATTCAGCGTCTCACCCGACGCCTTCCAGATCCTCCTCGACAAGGTCATGACCACGTCCCCTGCGCCCTAGAGGCAAAACCCTATCCGCAGATGACGCAGATCAAATCAAATTTTTCCGATCTCTTTAATTACTACAGCCTGCCTCATCCTCGAATAGATTCCCATTCCCTGGCCTTCGTTCCATCCGTTAGTCTAGGATGTGATCGATTCTAGTGCGACGTCAGCTCGTTGAAATGAAGCCAGGAGCGTTCATGAAGGAAGCGGCGGTCGTCTTGACGATAAAAATGAATACGATCGCCTGTCTGGCCGTGTTCTATGGGCTCGCGGCCATCTCGGGCTTTGGCAATATCGATCGGAGCTCCGCGTCGTTACTCGACCTTTTGATTCCACTCGTCATGGGGTTTACCCTCGGCTGGTGGGCCCTTACCGACGCGAAGAACCGTGGCCGACCGATTCCGCTCTCCGCGCAACCTTGGTTCGTCTTACTGGCTCCATCTCTTGTGCCGGGCTACCTCGTTTGGACTCGAGGCTGGCGCGGAGTCCTCTGGGTCATGTTACACGCCATCGGATGGTTCAGCGTGATGGTCATCGCGTTCAATGTCGCCCTGGCCGCAAAGCGGATGGCCAACTGATTCGTTGATCGGGCCTGCGACATCAACCAATCAGGCCAGATCAAGCGTCGTGTCGGCCCCTCGGAAGACACGCGGTAGGCCCGCGCGAATGGCCGCCACGGTGGCATCATCGAGGTTGCAAAGGTCCGCGCGAACGCTTGTGTATGTCTTCTCCCAGTCGATGGTGTGAGTAAGTTCGACTTTCAGGACGTCGCGCGTCAACCGGCAACGAGCGACGCAATCATACGCCCCATTGATCTGGTCGTCGAACTCGCAGAGGCCCCCCGAATCTTCGGAAGGATCTTCATCCTCGAAGCCGCGTTGAAGAATCAAGTAGTGCTCGACTCCAGTCACGTCGTACCCGGAGACGGCGCAAATCAGGCAATAAACAGAATCATCCTCGTCCTCGAAGCCGCCTTCGGCCGCCTTGAATTCCAATCGCATCGGTGGCCCTTTTTCAGAGAACCGGAATGGGACGGGCGAAGACCTATCTGCGCGTCTTGGTTGCCAGCATGATGATTCTGTTGCCCGTGACGTGCTGAGGGGCAAGCCCGATCTCATTTCGAAAGCGAGCAGAGGAACGCCAGCGTCCAGGCCACGGTCCGGATCCAGTTTGCCGCGATGAGCCGCCGCACGACCCCGCCGTCCTGGCCTTGTTCCTGAAGCATCTCGTGCGCGGGGACCGCGAGCGCGAAGGTGGCCAGCCAGGCGATCGCGACCATGACGCCCCCGAGCCAGTCCAAGGGCTTCGGCCTCGTGACCAGGAGCCAGCCCAGCGTGCCGACCTGCCCGAACATCAGCGGGACCACGATCCAGGTCACCGCCCTCGTGTACCTTGTATGCCAGGCGGCGAATCGGTCGGTGGCGATCTCCCCGAACGCCGGGTAGACGATCGATTGCACCATCCAGATCAGGACGAGCAGGCCGAACGACAGGATTCGATTCGCCTCATCGACGGTCATCGTTTCCGTTCCTCATGCGTCGACAGGCGCAAAGCCATTCTTATGCGACGTCATCAAGGCCTTCGAAGTGTGGGGCACCGGGCGGCCGAAAACGGCGAGGCGCCGGCCTTCGTGATCTCGGGCGTGCCCCAACCGCGGAGGACGGCAAAACCAATAAAATCTCCTGTTTTCATTTCTAAAATTCTCAGTCATGAAACGGGACCCACCAGGGCTTGATCTCGACCGCAAGCATTCCGGACTGGACCGTGGGGTCTTCCGTCCCGAGTGCGGTGGCCTCTTCCAGATTGGCGGCCCTGAAGACCGTCATGCCGCCGGGAGCCATGACGCCGGCGCCCTCCATGAAAGGGCCGCTCAGCACGATCTTGCCCTTGGCATGGCAGTCTTCCATGTATTTCACATGGTCCCAGAACTCGGGCTGCTCGTTATAGGGTGTCCCCACAACCCACTTCGGGCCGGGACTCTGGAACACGACAAAGTAAGTGGGGCCGTTCTGGTCAGGCATCGTCGTGCTTTCCTCGAAAAAACGTGGTATCGGTGACCTCAGATTCATCGACGCGATGCCCCAATGGCAGCCGATGCCTTGATCCGCGTGGAAAGCCGTGTCCTTCGGGCAAGGCCAAACGAGGTCGTCCTCTTGTTCCATTCGACCGACTGTCGTGGATGTAAGGTTCTCGGCGGAGGAGAGCCCTGAAGATTGGATCAGACGAACTTGGCGCGGTGCTTTTCGATGAAAGCCTCGAGCGTCAACGGCGGACGCCCGCCGAGCTTCTCGACCAGGTCGTTCGTGCCCGCGAAGATGCCGTTCTGGTGGTCGATCGCGACCTCCTTGAGATGCTGAAAGAGGAAGGTATTGTCGCGGCCCGCACTCTTGCCGCTCGACTGAAGGACCTTGCTGAACTCGTCGAAGTCCACTTGTTTGTACTGGATGGCCCTGCCGAGAATCCGGCTCAAGAGTTGGGCGGTCTCCTCATAGGTGTACTCGACGGGGCCGAAGAGGGGGTAGACCTTGCCGCCGTGCACCTTGGGATCTTCGAGGAGGCCGGCGATCACTCGGCCCTGGTCCTCCGCCGCGATAGGCGCGTGCTTGCCGGTGCCGAACGGCACGTGGAGCACCCCGGCCCGGATCATCGGCGCGAGGTAGAGCAGCCACTCGGCGAAGTAGGTCGGCCGGATGTGGGCGGTGGGGACGCCCGACCAGTCGAACACCCGCTCGGAGAGCCAGTGGTCGGTCGCGGCGTGGCT
The DNA here is from genome assembly GCF_054877945.1 of Singulisphaera rosea. Classification (NCBI taxonomy): domain Bacteria; kingdom Pseudomonadati; phylum Planctomycetota; class Planctomycetia; order Isosphaerales; family Isosphaeraceae; genus Singulisphaera; species Singulisphaera rosea. The sequence continues at coordinate 9,193 of NZ_JBTYIP020000051.1, forward strand.
GTTGGCGTCCTCGCGGGCCGACTTCTGCGACATGTTGACGAGGCCCTCGACCCCGGTCTCCTTCGCGGCCTGGGCGAAGTACGCCGTCGCCTGCAAGATCCCCGGACGGATCGGGTAGACGAAGTACGCCCCCTTCACACCGTCGAGCGCGGCGCGGACCTGCCCGAAGTCGAGGAGATCGCCGTACACGACCTCGACCCCCCGCTCCCGCAGCCTCTCCGATCGCTCGTCCTTGGCGTGGGCCAGCGCCCGGACCTCGCGGCCTTGCTCCAGGAGCCGATCGATCGCGTAACCGCCCGTGTCCCCCGTCGCCCCGGTGATCAGGATCTTGTCAGCGCCCATCTGGAATCCTCCGTCGCAAACGAATAAGATGTCAGTCAACATCCAAACGATAGGCGGGCTGTTTTTGGATGTCAATCGAAATCTAAATTTCTCGAGGCGAGGTCGGACGATGAGGAAGTCGCGAGAGGAGGCGGCGGAGACGCGGAAGCGGATCGTGAAGGCCGCGGCGTGCGAGTTCCGCGCGAAGGGGATCGTCGCCACGGGCCTGGCCGACCTCATGAAGGCCGCGGGCATGACGCACGGGGGCTTCTACAAGCATTTCGAGTCGAAGGATCAACTCGTCGCCGAGGCATTTGCCGACGCGGTGGAGGAGGTGTTCGGCTTGTTGGAATCGCTGCCGACGAGCCAGGCCGCGGTGGCCGCTTACCTGTCGATGCAGCACCGGGACAACCCCGCGTCGGGGTGCCCGTTCTCGGCAATCGGCAGCGAAGTCGCCCGGACGGACGAGAAGACACGAGCCGCGGCCACGGCCGGGTTCGAGCGGCTCGTCAGGTTGCTCGAGGGGAAGTCGAAGGCCAAGGACGCGAGACGCCGCGCCCTGGTGGCGGCCTCGACGATGATCGGTGCGGTGACGATGTCGCGGGTCGTGGACGACCCGAAGCTCTCGGCGGAAATCCTGAGCGAGGTGGAGAAGAGCCTTATCGAGAACGAGGGGTGAGCTCGGAGGGCCTCAGCCCTCGACCCGCTCCTTCGACCCCTCGACGCCGGGTTCATAGGCCAACGTCCAGCCCGGGCTCGTGACCGGGATGTGCCCGGGCGGGTGGGGTTCGACGAGCTTGCCGTAGAGCTCCGGTCGACGGGCGCGGAGGTAGCGGCGGCCCGGGGCGTTCGCGAACGCCTCGGCGGTCAGGAGGCCGACGGCCACCTCGTCGCCGAGCGCCTGGCACTCGACGAGGACGTCGCCGTTCGGGTCGAGGATCATGGAGAGGCCCGGCTTGATCGTGTCGTAGTCGCGGCCGATGTTGTTGGCGAAGACGGCGAAGACGCCGTTCTCCCAGGCTCGGGCGGGGAGCCAGCGCATCAGCCAGGCCCGCCCCTTGGGCCCGTGGAACTCCTGGCGGAGCCGGGCCGGGTCGCGGGTTCGGTTTTCCCAGAGGACGGGGTCGATCACCCCGCGCCCGGGCATCGTCGAGGGGGTCCCGCCGGTCACGTGCGGCATCACGACGACTTCGGCCCCGAGGAGCGCCGTCGCCCGCACGTTCTCAGGCAGGTTGTTGTCGTAGCAGATCAGGACCCCGACCTTCACCCCGCCCAGGTCGAAGACCGCCGGCCCCGCACCAGGAGTGAGGTGCGGGCTGATGAACGGGTGGAGCTTGTGCTGTTTGGCGATGAGGCCTTCGGGGCCGACCGCCACGTAACACTTGTAAAGTCGCCCGTCCGCCCCGCGCTCGATCAGGCCCGCCATCACGACGACCTGCAACTCGCGGGCGATGTCGATCAACTCCCGGGTCGACGGGCCATCCGGCACCGGCTCCGCCAGGGCGTCGAGGGCGTCGCGATCCAACGTCTGCAGGAAGGTGTAGGAGGTCACGCTGCATTCGTGGAAGCAGACGACTTCGGCCCCTCGCGCCGCAGCGTCTCGGGTCAGGGCACGGATGCGCCCGAGGTTGTAAGCCTTGTCGGCGTCGCGGTGCTCGAATTGGGCCGTCGCAAAGCGGATGTCGCGCATTTTCGGGAACGATCGCTTCCGATCGCCCGCTCCGGTGTCTGCTCGCATGCCTGCCCGACGCGATCGACGCATCGCGTATCGCCCGCACGTCGCGGGCCGTCGCGGGGCTCCCCTAGCGTCTGTTGGCGGAACCCCGGGCCGACCACACTATCGTCTCGGCCGGTCCTCGGCAACGACCCCGAATCGCGAAAGGGCCGCGGCCGTCGACAGCATCGTCGACGGCCGCGGCCCGTTGGAGTCGTCTCGGCGTCGGCCGCTCCTCAGCCGCCGGCCTGGAGGTAGCCGCGGGTCACGGCCAGGGAGGTTCCGGGAGGCCATGCGTAGATGTTCACGAACGTGTTGTAGACCCCGCTATGGCCGTAGCGGTGCGAGCTCGTGATGGCGTAGACGTCGCCGCCGGGGACCAGCGTCACGGCATGGCCGGCCGTCGTCGTACCGTCTCCCCACTTGATGAACGCCTTGAACGCCAGGGGCGACGGCAGCGAGGCCCCCGCGGGCGGGGTCACCTGGAACGTGGCCACGAGGGTCGTAAACCAGCGCCGGGTCGGCACCTGTTCGAACAACCCCTGGGCCGCGACGCTGGGGAGGCCCGAGCTGAACGCACCGGTCCAATCGGCCGGGACGACGGCCTGGCTCTTGTGGATCTGGGCGGCCGCATGCACGGCCGCGGCCGCAACATGATTCGCAGCCCCTGCGCCCGCACCCGAGAGCACCGCTCGCCCTTCGAGCGCCTCGACCCGAGGCCGAGACTTGACCTCTCGGGCCCGTCCACGGCCCTCGACCGCCCCCGCCTGCTTCGACCAAAATCTCAAGCTGCGGAACATTTGGGTGACCGTCCCTTCTCTATCGTGACTATCAGAGCGCGCAACGCCCCCAGGGCTTCCGGAAGCCCCAGGGTCGCGACATCCGGTGGAGAGACCGGGACGCGGCCTTCGGCATTCGATTTCATTGATTTTAGAACACGCAAACTTCCCAATCAACCCAAATTAACAAAGAACGCCATTTTCACAGGGCTTGGCATCCTAAAGAATTCAGCACCGGAAAGGATTTCGGATACGAGACGACCACGGAGGACGTGTTCGAAATAACCCCGAGTCGAAGCCAGGGCCAAGGTTCCGACCGCACTACCCGGAGGGGAAGCCGAACGATAGACTTGGGCCGGGCGTCGGGACGTGGCCCGGGGAGACGATGAGGCATGTCGAGGATGTCACTGTTCGATCCCCTGGACGACTCGACGGGGGAGAAGCTGGAGTCGGTCTCGGCACTCACGGCGCGGATCAAATCAACCCTGGAACAGGAGTTCGACGAAGTCGCGATCCGGGCCGAGGTCTCGAACGTCGCAAGGCCGAGGTCGGGGCACGTCTACCTCAGCCTCAAGGACGACGTGGCCCAGGTCCGGGCGGTGATCTGGAAAGGGGAGGCGCAACGCCTGGTCTTCGACCTGTCCGACGGCCTGGCGGTCCGAGTTTGGGGGCGGATCTCGGTCTACGCGCCGAGGGGCGAGTACCAGGTCACGATCCGGAAGATCGAGCCCGAGGGCATCGGTGCCCTGGAGCTGGCATTCCGCCAGTCGGTGGCCCGGCTCGCGGCCGAAGGGCTGTTCGACCCCGCTCGTAAACGCCCCCTGCCCCGCTTCCCGAGGCGGATCGTGGTCGTCACCAGCCCGACGGGGGCGGCGGTCCGAGACCTGCTCCAGGTGGTCGGACGGCGTTGGCGGGCCTCGGACCTGCTCATCGCCCCCTCGAGGGTCCAGGGTGCCGGCGCCGCCGAGGAAATCGCCGCGGCGATCGCGCTGGCCAACCGGGTCGCCGGGGCCGACCTGATCATCCTCGCCCGAGGGGGCGGGAGCCTCGAAGACCTCTGGGCGTTCAACGAGGAGGTCGTGGCGCGGGCCATCGTCGCGTCGCGCCTGCCGGTCGTCACGGCGATCGGCCACGAGGTCGACGTGACGATCGCCGACCTCGCCGCCGACCGACGCGCCCTGACCCCGAGCGAGGCGGGGGAGATCTGCGTCCCGGATGCGTCGGAAGTCCGCCGCGCCCTCGACCAGCTCGCCCAACATCTTTCCCGAGCCGTCCGGGACCGTCTCGAGCAGGCGAGCCTAAGCCTCGACGCCCTCTCCGACCGCGCCGACGGCGCGATCCGCAGGGCCCTCGACGACCGTCGCCATCGCCTGGCGAAGGCCGCCGCCTCGCTCGAGGCCCTCAGCCCCCTCGCCGTCATCGCCCGAGGGTACAGCCTGACCCTCCTGGCCGACGACGCGACGGTCGTCCGCTCACCCGAGGACGTCCCCCCCGGCACCGTGATCCACACCCGGCTCGCCTCGGGCCGGATCGTCAGCCGAGTCGAAGGGAGCCCCTGACCTTGCCGGAACCCGAGATCGATTTCGAAACCGCCCTCGACGAGCTCGAGCAGATCGTCGTCGACCTGGAGCGCGGCGAGCCCGCCCTGGCCTCCGCCCTGGCCAAGTACGAGCGCGGCGTCGGACTCCTCGCCCGCTGCCACGGCCTCCTCGACGGCGCGGAGCGGACTGTTGCTGTTCTCTCGGGGGTCGACGACGAGGGACACCCCCAGACCTCGCCCTTCGACACCACCGCCACCGCCGACCGGGCCCGCCCCGAAACGAAAGCCAAACCCAAGGCCTCGGACGATGGGATCCCGTTCTGATTTCGGGGTTCGAGGCCCCTGCTCCACCAAAATTCGCCGCGTCGTGTGAGTCCGATTCAACGACGAGTTGTGGGACGTTCTCGCGTTACGCGATGACCTGCGATTCGGGCAGCTTTAACCCTTCTGGCGAATAGACTTCTTTAGGAATAAGTCGTGTGCCGCCGAGGATCGATAAATGGCACTGGAATGGACCTCCACACCCCGGATGCTCGAACCGGCCATAACGCGAAGCGGCCAAACTCACCATGACCGATCCGCAGAACAGGCATCGGCCCGGCGACTGACGACCACGACGCCACATCAGGACGGCATCGTAGTAGGCCAGCTTCGAAGCCTCGCGTTCGTCATCCCCGTAACCGAGAGGGCCATGAGGGCCATAGGTGATGCGGTATTCCGACTTGCGATCGCGCGACCTCCATGATCGGGCCTCGGCGATGATCTCAGCGGGGTTGGGAATGGACTCCGCGAGCGAGACGCCGTCGCACGGCCAGCACCCGCAGGGCCACTCGATCAGAGTAACTTGCTCGAGCATATCATAAACGCGGATTGTGTCTTTGAATGCGCGGTGAGTGCTGCACAATCCACACTCGAAGGATAAATCAAAGGAAAAACTCATCGTCATCCTTCCCGACGCCCGATGGCAAAGGCCAGCGGAGTGGGCCTCCCGGCAGACGACGAACGGGACACAGAATCCAATGTTGATATTTTCCACAAAGGAACGTCGGAGCCGTTGCGGGAAGACATCAGTCGCCAGCGGCCCCGGGAAGCGATCTCGTGATAGCCTCTTCGAGTCGCTCGAGTCTCCACCAACTCGGCCCATTCGCATCGGCCTCGATTCGGATGGAGCCATCACTTGCGCGACGAACACGGATCTCGACGTCGATGACCGCGCCACCGACGTCGATCGCGGTGACCGACGGAGGGGCGTCGACGAGACTGATGAGATCGTCGAGGGGTCGCCGCCGCCATCGCTCCAACTCGGCGGCCAGAGTCGCATACGCCAGCGTGCGGTCCAAAGGTATGCCTCTCCGAATCACGCAATGACCCAGCTCACCCGTCGATCGGAAGCAGTCCGAAAGGCACAATCACGGATCGCCCGTGCGCACCCCGGAGATCGAGGACATCACCTCGATTCGATTCGGACCGATGTTCAAACCTTTGTCGCACCTTCGGGGCTTGGGAGAGGGGCTGGCTGGATGCCGCTCGCACTCCCGGGGCTCATTGAGCCCCGGAGGGGCGGCAGGATGGGGTTCAGCCGGCAACGCGAACTCTCGGGATTGGATCTCTTCGAATACCCTGGAGCCCGAAAGGGTTAGCAAAGCATCGTCGTCTCGGCCCCCTTATTTTATTTACTTAAGAGAACAAATCTCACACCAAAAGTCCACCCACACCAACCTGCCACGTCGCGACAAAGCCCTCGACAAAGTGCCCAAATGGTTCCCCTCCGCCGCGACCGAAGGCTCCCCATTCGCGAGCCTGTGCCCGAAAGCCACAAAGGGACGCCCCTTGCGGCGAAGGCGCCGGGATAATAAAGTGTCCGGGCCTGCTCGACCGGTGATCGAGGCTCCCCCCCTCGAGGCCCGGGGGACTTCCGGTCCGCCTCCCCAACTTTGCGTCACAAAGTTTTTTGCGGAGCCGTGTGGACAATCGCGGGCCAATTGTCAACAATAGGCGAAGTCGGTCAGTGGCCCCGTGGTGGGATGTTCAGGGGGCGCGCAGGGACGACGTGCCGCTCCGCCATCGGACTGCCGCTCGAAATTATTGGCCCATGATGACTTCCACGTCGATCGAAAGATCCCGGCTCGCCGAGCACATCGGGGAGGCCCGAAGGCGGGTCGACGAAGCCCTCGGGGCCTACCTACCGGGTCCGTCGGAGGACCCGACGGCGGCCTGCCCGCCGCGACTGGCCGAGGCGATGAGGTACAGCCTGCTCGGGGGCGGGAAGCGTCTCCGGCCGATCCTGTGCCTGCTCGCGGCCGAGGCCTGCGGCGCGGAGCCGGACGTCGCGATGCCCGCCGCCTGCTCGCTCGAACTGGTGCATACGTATTCGTTGATTCACGACGACCTGCCGGCGATGGACGACGACGACCTGAGGCGGGGACGGCCGACCTGCCACAAGGCGTTCGACGAGGCGACGGCGGTCCTCGCGGGCGACGGCCTCCTGACCCTGGCGTTCGAGCTGATCGCGGCCCACATCCGGCCGGCCGGCGCGGCGGCCGCGTGCATCCTGGCCCTGGCCGAAGGGGCGGGACCTGCGGGGATGGTCGGCGGGCAGATGGCCGACCTCCAGGCGGAAGGGCGGACGGACGCCACACTCGAGGCCCTCGAGGCGATCCACAGGCGAAAGACCGGAGCCCTGCTCCGCGCCTCGCTCCGGCTCGGCGGCCTCGTCGCCGGGGCCGATGAGGCGATCCTGAGGGCGCTCGACGTCTATGGACATGCGGTGGGGCTCGCCTTCCAGATCGTCGACGACTTGCTCGACGTCGAGGGGGACGAGACGAAGCTGGGAAAACGGGTCGGGAAGGATTCCGAGTTAGGAAAGTGGACGTATCCCGGTTTATTGGGAGTGGAAGGGAGTCGCCGACGGGCCCGACAGTTGGCCGAAGAGGCCGTCGATGCCCTCGGGCCGCTGGGGAGTCGAGGAGATCGGTTGCGGGCGTTGGCCCTGGATCTTTTGGAAAGGGATCGCTAGATGAGCAGCACGATGTTGCCCAGGATCGGGTCGCCGGCTGACCTGAAGTCGCTCTCCGAGACGGAACTCGGGCAGCTCGCCGCCGAGATGCGCGAGGAGCTCATCGGCGTCGTCGGTCGGCGCGCGGCCCACTTCGCCAGCAACCTGGGCGTCGTGGAGCTCTGCCTCGCCCTCCACCTCTCCTTCGACTTCGCGAAAGACCGCCTGATCTGGGACACCGGGCACCAGATCTACCCCCACAAGCTCATCACCGGCCGCGCCGCCGAGCTGCACACGATCCGGACCAAGGGTGGCCTGATGGGCTACCCCAACCCGGCCGAGAGCGTGTACGACCTGTTCATGACCGGCCACGCCGGCTGTGCCCCGTCGACCGCCCTGGGCCTGAAGGCCGGCGACGACCTGGTCGGCCACCCCGAACGCCACTCGGTCGCCGTCATCGGCGACGGCGCGTTCCCCTCGGGGATCGTCTTCGAGGCGCTCAACAACGCCGGGGGCCTGCGGAAGAAGTTCCTGGTCATCCTCAACGATAACAAGATGTCGATCTGTCCGCGCGTCGGCGGCCTGGCCTACTACCTGGACAAGGCCCGCATGACGCCGATGTACAGCGACTGGAACAAGCGGGTCCGCAAGCTCCTGCCGACGATCCCCCTGGTCGGCGACCAGGCCGAGCGCTGGCTCCAGCAGATGAAGGACGCGATCAAGGCGTCGGTCCACGGCGGGATGCTCTTCGAGGAGCTCGGCTTCACCTACATCGGCCCGATCGACGGCCACGACCTCCACACGCTCCACGCCTACCTCGAGAAGGTCAAGGCGATGGACGGCCCGGTCCTCCTCCACGTCCTGACCGACAAGGGACACGGCTTCGAGCCGGCGGTCAAAGATCCGGTCAAGTACCACGCCCCCGCCCCGTTCCAGCGGGTCGAGGACGGGATCATCCCGCTCAAGACCTCGTCGACGAAGGCGTACACCGACGCCGTCAGCGCGGCGCTCTTCGCCGCCATGCAGCGCGACTCCAAGGTCGCCGTCCTGACGGCCGCGATGTGCGAGGGGAACAAGCTCCAGAAGATCCGCGACACCTTCCCCGACCGCTTCTTCGACACCGGGATCTGCGAGAGCCACGCCGTCGCCTTCGCCGCGGGGATGGCCAAGGCCGGGGCCCGGCCCGTCGTCGACATCTACAGCACGTTCCTCCAGCGCTCCTTCGACCAGATCTTCCAGGAGGTCTCGCTCCAGGACCTCCCGGTCGTCTTCACGCTCGACCGAGGCGGCCTGGTCGGGTCCGATGGGCCGACGCACCACGGCACCTACGACCTCGCCTACATGCGGATGTTCCCGAACATGGTCGTCATGGCGCCCGGCGACGAGAAAGACGTCGCGCCGATGATCGAGTTCGCCCTGGGCCACAGCTCCCCCGTCTCGGTCCGCTACCCCAAGGCGAACCTCGAGACGATCGAGCGCGAGGTCCAGCCGATCGAGCTCGGACAGGCCGAGGTCCTCGAGTGGGAGACCGACGGGATGTTCCTGGCCTGCGGCACGCTCGTGAGCGACTGCCTCCGCGCCGCGGAGCGACTCCGGGAAGAGCACGGGCTGCGAGTCGGCGTGGTCAACGCCCGGTTCGCCAAGCCGATCGACAAGGCGATCACGCTCAAGGCCATCGAGGAATGCGGCTTCGTCATCACGGTCGAAGAGGGCTGCCTCCCCGGTGGCTTCGGCTCGGCCGTGCTCGAGGTCGCCAGCGATGCGGGGCTTTCGACCGCGCACGTCCGGCGACTCGGACTGCCCGACCGCTTCGTGCTCCACGCGGAGCGTGACGAACAGCTCGCGGAGGTCGGCCTGGACGTCGACGGGATCACCCGCTCGGCGCTCGAGCTCGCTCGGACGCTCGGACTGCCCGCCGTCCTCGCCGAGGACGGCCAGGCCTGTGCCACCTGAACCCGGGGACGGGAGCGGGCCCACCGGCGCCGCAGGCCCTCGACCATTCCCCCCGGCCGGCTCCGCCGCGACTCCGGAGTTCCATCCCTCGGTGACCACGGGCCTCGACCCCATGGGGAATCAACCCTCCTCCGCGCCCGCCAAGGCGAAAGCCTTGCCGTCGCTGAACGTGGTCATCCTGGGCAACGGCACGAAGCCGGACGTCCACGTGCAGGCCCGTCGGCTCGCCGATGCGCTCGCCGATCACCCGTCGATCATGCTCTCGGGGATCGACCTCGCCCCCGACACCGACCTCTCCAAGCTCTCGGCCGACATCGCCCTGGTCCTCGGCGGCGACGGCACCGTGCTGCACGCCGCCAGGCGGATGGGCGACTCCCCCACGCCCGTGGTGGGCGTCAACCTCGGCCGCCTCGGATTCCTTGCCGACCTCACCCCCGACGGGTTCCTCGAGCGGCTCGGCGACCTGGCCGAGCGTCGGTACACGATCGACAACTTGATGACCCTCTCGTGTACCCTGGCGCCCCAATCGGGCCCGACCCGAGAGTTCCGAGGCCTCAACGACGTGGTGCTCCGCGCCGCGCCGTTTTTCCACCTGCTCGAGATCGGCCTGTCGATCGATGGCGAGGGGGTCATGACCTACCGGGGCGACGGCCTGATCTTGGCCACACCAGTCGGCTCGACGGCGCACAGCCTCTCGGCCGGTGGCCCGATCCTGCCGCCGAACGCCCACATGTTCGTGGTCACGCCGCTCTGCCCTCACACCCTGACCCAGCGCCCGCTGGTCGACAGCACGCACAAGGTTTTCGAGATGATCCCGCTCGCGAGCGGCGTGGCGACCGTGCTCGTGATCGACGGCCAGGTCCAGGTCCCCGTCGCCTGCGGCGACCGCGTCATCGTGCGCCGAGGCCAGACCCCCTTCCCCATGGTCCGCCTCCCCGGCCACAGCTTCTATCGTACCCTCCGCGACAAGCTCGGCTGGGGCACGGCCCCCCCCGGCGACCGGGGTGTCCACCCCTGATCAGCGTTTCGGCTTGCGCCAACGGTCCGCCGCGACCAGCAGTCGACCCAGCGGGAGTTCGAATCCGGGCAGGTGGGCCGTCTGATGCGTCCCACCCTCTTGTATGACAAGCTCACCCTCCGCGCCGGGCCGGTCGCGAAACACCGTCAGGGTCCGGCGGAACCGGTCGATGAGCCAGTACTCCGACACGCCGATCGCCAGGTACTCACGACGCTTCTCCTCATAGTCACGCAGCCAGTCCCGGCGGCCTCGGGACACGAACTCCACCACGATCGTCGGCACCTCCACCAAGGGGTCGGGCAGCCGGCCGAGGCCAGCCCAGATCACGCGATCCGTACGTCGTCGGCTCGTGGGGGTCGTACGGACATACTCTTCCATCACCGTCGCGTCGAGGGATGCCCCTTGCGGGTCTTGGTCCCTGTACAGGCGGAGTTGATGGCCCAGTTCCTCGTTCGGGTCGCGCTCAGCCTTGGACGCGAAGGGGCTCACGACGAGAACTCCGCGAACGAGCTCGTACCGGTAGCGGTCGTCGAAGTCGACTAGGGCCTCGAATTCCTCCGGCGACATCAACAAGCCCGCGGAGGATGGGCCAACCCTCGGCATGGATTTGATTTTGGACTTGCCCATTTCAACATTCCCGGACAACAAAGCAGGCTAAAACCATGTCCCCGATTTTTCAAATCTCAACAACCTCTGGTGCCAAGGGCACGCAGCAACACCTTCATCCACCCGAACCGGCGAGAAAGCAAGCCACCGATGGCCGCGAATAGAACTTGCGGCAAAGAATAGGTTGCCACGACAACGCCGGTGTAAAACGCGTAATACAACCACCAGGATTCTATTTCCCCAACGGCCGACTGAAGCGGCAAAATAACGTAACCTTCGAAATTCGAACTTATTTCGTAAAGAAATTCATTGATTCCCCACCAAACCACCAACACTGCGATTATGCCAAAAACCAAGAAGCCAAGAAGAAAAGGTCGAAGATTTCCGTAAAGCCCGAATAAAATACCCCCAAAAACCAAACAATTTATCATTGGCAACATACCGCAAACAAAAATCTCATATTTTAAAATACCACAAGCGTACCCGTTCATGTACCTACTTTCCGGGCCCAAGCACCGCAAAAAATTAACATCAAGAGCCACTACAGCCGCTACGACCATATACCAACGGAGTTCCAAACTAAGAATACGCAAAGATTTCATTTTTATCGAACTACGTATTTGGAAGCCTTTCGAAGACGACCGTTTTTCGACAGAGCTTCGCCCAAGTCGTCAGCGAATGAGTCTTGCAGGGCCAAATCGAAGAAGATTCACTCGCGGTCGCTTCGGGCTTGTATTGGAGGAATGCGGCCCGATGATCAACGATCATAACACCGCTCATCGCGATCGCTTCGATTCCTTCCAACGATTGGCCGCGGCCAGGAGACGACCCAGCGGGAGCTCGAAACCGGGCAGGTGATCGGTCCGATAGGTCTCGCTCTCTTTCACGACGAACTCGCCTCCTGCACCGGGCCGGTCGCGATACACCGTCAAGGTCCGGCGGAACCGGTCGATCACCCAGTACTCCTGCACTCCGATCGACAGGTACTCCCGACGCTTCTCTTCGTAGTCCCGCAGCCAGTCCCGGCGACCGCGGGACACGAACTCCACCACGATCGTCGGCACGTCCACCGAGGGGTCGGGCAGTCGGCCGAGGCCGGCCCAGATCACGCGGTCCGGTCGTCGGCGACCCTGGGGAGTCTGGAGGTATTGTTCGTAGAGGGTCGCGTCAAGGCTCTGACCCTGGGGATGCTGGCTCTGATAGAGGCGGAGGAGGAACTCCAGCTCGCCGTTCGGGTCGCACTCGGCCCTGGACGCGAAAGGACTCACGACGAGGACTCCGCGGACGAGCTCGTACCGGTAGCGGTCGTCGAAGTCGTCGATGGCGTCGAACTCCTCCGGGGACATCAACAGTCCCGCGGAGGACGGGCCGACTCGGGGCAGGGACTTGGTCTTTGTCTTGGATGTGCTCATCCCGAGGACCCTCGAGGAGACGAGGACGAGTGACCTCCGACGATGCTATCGTACCGCGTGACTCCCCAGTACGTCTCGGGGATCTCGGCGGATCATTGCGTGGAGTCCGGGCGCGAGGATCGCCGGGATCCGATGGAGCGGAAGATCCCCTTCAGGGCGTCGGAGGTATAGGGGAGGGGTTCCAGGGAGAAGCGAGGATAGGCGATCGGCCCCTGGGCGCGGATGACCAGGAGTTGGCCGCTGGCCTCGCGAGACATTTCGCTCAAGTAGGGGACGTGGACGCGGTCGCGGCCGTAGAGGGGCTTGAAGCGGAGGTCGAGGTCCCCCTGGATGCCCATCGTCCCCTCGCCCTGGAGGCTGAAGGCGTTGCCGGTGAGCTTGATCGGGTCGAGCACCGACTCGCCGCCTCGGATGGTGATATAAACGTCGGCCGAGTCGAACATGGTCTTGGTCGCGGCGGAGTTGTTCAGCCGCTTGACCAGGCGGAGCAGGACGGGAAGCTCGCCGAGGTCGCCCTCCTTGACGTGGGCCTCGCCCTTCCCCTGGAGGCTGTGGAGGTCGCTGCCCATGCCGCTGAGCTCGAGCTTGGCGAAGACGAGGCCGCGGAACGTCTGCTTGCCCGGGAGGGTCTTGGCATAGCGTTGGAGGTCGGCGCCGACGACGGAGAGGTTCGAGGAGTAGCTCGGCGTCGCGTCGAGCGTGAGGTCGAACTGGCCTTCGATCGTGCCCCCGAGGAGCTTCCCTCTCACGTTGCTGAGCTGGGCCTTGCCCCGCTCGACGTGGAAGGGGGTCTCGAGCGAGGTCACCTGCTGGCCGACCAGGTTGATGCTATCGAGCTTGAGGATGCCGTGGACCTCGATCGCCTTGCCGTCGAACTTCCCTCGGACGTTGTCGAGTTGTCCCTGGATGTGCTCGAGGGGGACCCCGGCCAGGATCGAGTTGTCGATGAAGACGACCAGGGCGTGATCCCAATCGCACTGGACGAGGTTTCCGGGACCCGCCCAGCTCAGCCCGAGGTTCCCCTCGACCCTGCGGATCGGATGCCCCTCGTCGATCTTCTGGGCGAACTGGGCCATGATCGGCGGCATCATCTTGCGGAGTTCGGCGTCGAGCCGGAGGTCGAGGGCCTGGAACTGCGCGACCCTGAGCGCGAACCGCCCGTCGGGCTCGACCTTGACCTTACCGTTGTCGAACTGGACCGGCGACCCGTTGAACCGGAAGCCGACCTCGCGCATCACGACGAGTCCGTCGTCGTAGGTGAACTCGCCCTTGACCTTCTCCATGCGGAGCCCGAACGTCCCGCCGGGGTCGACGGGGAGTTTCGGCGGGCGGGTGAACTTGAGGTCGACGAGGGTCTCGGGCCTGGGGTTGACGACCATGTGGTAGCGATCGGGTTTACCCGGCTCGATGTGGATCCGGGCGTCGACGTCGCTCGCGCCGACCGGGTTCAGCGTCTCCCACGACTTCCGCCAGGCGAACGGGAGCGAGCGGTACAACTGGTCGTTGAAGGGGAGGTTCTTGGCGTTCAGGTGCAAGTCGACGAGGAGCGGATCGCCTTTCCCTTTGTCCGGGCGCGGGCCGGGGGGCGTGGGGAGTTTGTTGACGCTCCCGCTGCCGGTGAGCTCCGCCTGGCCGTTCGTGCCGTGGATGTTCTTGAACTCCCAGCGATCGGGGTGCAGTTCGAGCTGCCCGGTGAGGTTGCTCACGGGGTACGGCATCTTGACCCACTTCATCGTGCAGTCGCCCTTGAGGTCGAGATACGCGTCGATGGCGACCTTGCCGGCGGGGGGCTCGGTGGGGAGGGTACGCGTCCGCTCGACGTGGGCACGGCCCCCGACCGTACCGGTCGGGTTGAACTCCTGGACGACCTTGCGGATGTCGGGGGGGATCGCGTTGAGCAACGTCTTGTCGACCGGGAGGGACTCCCCCTCGAAGTCGATGTTCACGTGGCCATACGGGCCGGGGTTGTCGATCGTCCCCGTGGCAGTCAACGGCTTGTTCCCGACCAGCGTCTGGACGTTGAAGCGGATCTGTTTCTTCTCGAAGGTGATCTCGCCTCGGATATGGTCGACGGGATATTTGAAGTCGCGGAAGAGCATCGAGACGTCGAGGCAGTTGACCTTCCAGGCGAACCCGACCCGCCCCCCTTCGCGTTCCCTGACGAGATTGACCGCCGCGCTGATCCGGCCGCCGGGAGAGTAGACGTCCCAGAGCTCGGCAAACTCGGGCGGGGTCCGGTCCTTCAGCCGCTTGTCGAGTTCGAGGTTGAGGATCACGAGCTTGAGGTCGAACGGGGCCCTCGCGGGGTCTCCCAGGGTGATCCGTCCCCCCGCGACTCGGACGGTCGTCGGGCCGTTGTAGCCCTCGGCCCGATCGATGGTCAGGAGGCCGTCGCGGACGGAGAGGTTGGCCGAGAGCTCGTTGATCGGGAACGGGAGCTTGGGGCAGCTCACCACCCCCGAGCGGATCTGCGCCGAGGCCTGATAGCGGATGGCGGGCTTGGCCTGGGGGTCGTAGATCACGTGGCCGACCTGGAGGTCGACCTCGCCGCTGAGGAGCTTGAACTGGTCGCGCGCCGGCCGGAATTCGGCGGGGATTCGCTGGCGCAAGGTCTCCGAAACCGCCAGCCGCCCGAGGTCGCCGCCGAAGATCACCCGGCCCGAGACGCGGTCGACCGTCCCCTTCAGGTGCAACCGCTCGAACGCATCGCCCTTGGCCGACCCTTCGAACGCCAGGATGTCCGGCCCGTCGGGCTCGATCTTGATCGTGACCTCGCGGAGGATCGCGACGGACTTGCTCGTCTTATCCTCGATCAGCTCGACGGTCCCGTTCTGGATGATGACCGGGGGCGCGCCCTTGATCGGCGGGGCCGGCCAGGGATTCGCCAGGAGGTTCTGGACGTTCCAGGTCCCGTCGTCCCGCCGGGTCAGCCTCAAGGTCGGCTGCGCCACGACAACCTCGCGCGGCACGAATCGACGCTTGAGCACCGCATAGGGGTCGTGTCGGATGTGCAACCAGGGGATCCGCAAGGTCAGGAACGGCGTCCCGTCGACCATCTGGAGGACCTGGAGCTTCTCCAGGCTGATCTCTCCCAGGAACGGGCGCACCCGGAGCCGCCCGAGCTCGACCTGCGAGCCCGGCAAGTAGCGCGGGGCGTGGGCCTTGATCAGGCCCCCGAGCGTCTCGCCGTCGGTCACGTAGAAGTACGCGAACCCGATCATGCCGGCCAGGCTGGTCAGGAGGAAGAACGTCCCCCAGAAGAGCAACTTCCCCAAGCGGATCCGGAACCGCATCGCCCTGGCCTCCTTCCCTGGAGGGACCGCGAGGTCCGCGAGAATAATAATCGAAAAACAAGAATTTCTCTTACAAGATCAATTCAACAAAGGACGATCGCTATCGATCAGGGGCCGGCGTATCATCCGATCGAGGCCGACCGCGGCCATGGCCATGGCCGGCACGGCGGCGGGGATCCGGTATCGCATGGAGGAGGCGAACGCCATGTGCAGGGCGCAGAAATAAAAGAGGGGCCCGGCCAGGAGCATGAGGGCCCTCGGGTCGCGTCGGCGGTCCCAGAGCCCCTGGGCCAGGAGCCCGAACAGGGGCAAGGTCACGAGCGCACTGGCCAGGGCGACGGTCGTCGACCGGAACGAGTCCGCGTTGGGCCAAGGGCTCCAGTACCGCCCGAGCTTGACCAGGGCGAGCCATGAAGCTCGGCCGGGGTTCTCGAGGGCGAACGCCACCGCACGGTCGCGGAGGACGGCGTCCTGCGTCTCCTCGTCGAGCGGCCAGAGGTCGGGATCGGTGAGGAAATCCATGTCGCTCGCGCCCGTCGCCTTGGGGTTCAGCCCATCGTAGAGGCTCGCCCCCATCCAGATCGCGGTCGGCACGAACTTGCCGTAGATCGTCGCGTTTCGCGCCCACCACGGCCCCATCGCGAGCACCACGCCGAGCACCACGAGCGCCGAGCCTCGCAATGCGGCCACTCTCCCCCCTCGGCCGCTCGCCAGGAACCAGGCCGCGAGCATCGCCGGGACGAACGGCGCCCACGAGGGTCGGACGAGCACCGCCGCCCCCGACGCCAACCCCGTCCCCAACGCCCAGGCCCAGGCGCGACGCGGCGGAGTCGTGGTCCCCGGCGCCGACCAGAGGACCGCCAAGCCCCAGAGTGCCCCGAGCATCAGCGGGATGAAGAGCGCCTCGGACAGGAGCAACGCCGAGGTCACCACCCCATACGGCTCGACGGCCGTCAGCGCGGCCGCCAGCAGGGGCACCGACCACCTGCGGGGCCGATCCTCCCCACGAGACGGGACCACTCGCGCGGCCAGGCGATACACGAGGTAGACCGACAGGACGCCGAGCAAGGCCTGGACCAGTCGGACCGCGATCGGCCGATCGCCGAAGATCGCCCGGCAGGCCGCCAGGAAGAGCGGGTATCCCGGCGTCCGGAGCGCGAAGTGGGGGATGTCCCCCCACTCGACGATCTCGTAGGGCCTCCCGTGTCGGATCGCCCCGGCGAGCATCCAGTAGTAGTCCGTGTCGGGGAAGACGCACAACCTCTCCTGTCCTGCCCGCTGGGTATACCACTCGACCACGTCGGCCGCCACCATCCGCAGGCCCAAGGCCAATTCCAGGATCAGCGGCAACGACGCAAACCGATCGATCGCCCGGAGTTGAGGCTCGGATTCCGGCATGGGGCCACGCTTCGACTTCGAGAGGGGTGCCGATCCCAGGAGGATGTCTCGGAAAGGAGCAGGATCGTACGCCAAAGCGACGCCGAGGGTCAACCGCAACCTCACTCAACGCGTGCGAACAAGTGGGTCGCTTGAGCAAACTGGGCAAACCTCATTCGCAGCGGGGCCAACCCCGCGTGTGAGACTCTCCGGCCCCACGTTCACGGATGATCGGGACGCACGGAGCACCCTATTCCAGACTTGATACGGGAACCATTGCGATGATGGATGGACCGATTTCAAGGAGGCCTGCGCGGGATTCTCGAGGATGCCGGAATGGCCCCGACACATTCCGGGAGGATCCTCGTATTGAGCCTTGAAGAGAAGACGGCCCGAGCCATGCGAGTGGGCTCACACGAGTGCCGAACCGTCCAACCATGCGGGCATGATTCCGCCTGCATCCGTCTTGAATCGCCACACACCCACGATCTTCCGCGCGTATTGACATCACCCGTCGAGGCGCGTCGGCGGGCGTGCGCCCCGTGCCGAGTCCCCGGACGGCCGCACGAACGCGTCGCCTTGAAACCTCCCTGCCGGGGATCCCTGTCCATGAAATCGCGATTCGACCCGAAGCTCAACGGCCTTCCCTACCGGAACGGCTCCTTCAAGTTCAAGGTCGGTCCCGCCAGTTGTTCCGTGCTCTGCGGCGGCATTTCGTATACGGCCATGGACTATTTCGACACGGGGATCAAGCCCCCCGAGTCGTCGAAGACGCCGGTCGACGGCAACCCGATGGAGACCTACCTCTATCGACGCCAGATGACCGCCCACTTCTACACCTGGCACCGGTTCCTCAACGCGTGGTCGGTCTCCCACATCCCCTTGCTTGGGGGCCTCGCCGGCGAACAGGACAAGGTCGAGGAGCTCGACAACTATCTCGCGTCACGCCCCGTCATCATCTGCCTCTACGGCGGGCCGGGCCACGGGCACCACGTGATCGCGACCGGGTGCGACCGTGCCCGCAAGGAGATCTCCCTCTACGACTCCAACCACCCGGGCGTGACCTCGAAGCTCACCGCCGAGGACGGTCACTGGAGGCACGACCAGTCCAACACCCTGTGGTACGGCTGGTTCATGGACTGGGGACAGTACACCGACGGCGACCGCCAACCCCCGCTGGCCTATCGCTACTGCCGGACCTGCCACGGGCTGAACACCCACAGCCTCGGCGTCGAAGGGGTATGCGTCGGAGGCGGCGGGCACGACAACAACCTCGACCTCGAGTATTTCCTGCCTTGGGAGCGGGGTGAAGGCCAGGGCGGTTGGACCGTCTGCTCGCGATGCCAGGGCCTCTACCGCCAGGACTCGTCGACGCCCATGTGCCCCTCGGGCGGCCTGCACTTCCCCCAGGCTCAGAACCCCAACTGGAAAGAGGTCAGGATCAGGACCAACGGCTCCGGCGAAACCAACTGGAAACGTTGCAACGCCTGCACCAGCCTCTTCTGGACCAGTCCCAACGGCGACACCGGCCAATGCGTCGGCGGCGGCAAGCACGACCCGACCGGAAGCGATAGCTACATCATCGACAACCGCACGACCTGACCGCCTAGGAATCGTGCAAGTCGAGGGAATCCGTTGACGCCCCGCAGACGCCGGGCCGCCCTTCCCCCCCTGGATCCTCCGACGCCAAGCCCCCCTCCCCCCCTGGAACCGATCGCCCCGCGTCGTCTCCTCGACGCGGGCGATCCAGTCCGAACGGCCACCTTCCGCACGAAACACGGCCCGAAGGCCCGATCTCTCGAGATCCAAGGACCGAGGACCTCCGTCCCGACCGGGACGGACGCCCCGCCCCGGACCCCGACGACCTCCGACTCGGGTCCCGACCCGACTTTCGTCCTCCGCCCCTTCTCTCGAGAGGATTCGATCATGGCTGGCGTCATCCCTGCCCCCGGCGGTGCCCCTTGCCGATGGAAACGGATTTCATCTCATCGAATGACCAGGCCGTCCTCTTCATGAACTTCGCCGTCAACCACACCGAGCTACAGCCCGAACACGAAGCGTTCATCAAGAACATCCTGGTCCCCCATTACATCAACCAGATCGAAGCCCTTGGCTTCCAGGACCGGACAATTACGCTCCACCCGGTCGGCAAGGCGAGCGCCACCGGCCCGAGCGACAACAACAAGACGCTCTCGCTCGGCCGTGCCAACGCCGTCGGGGCCTGCGTCAAGACGCACTTCGACGCCCAGAAGTCGCGAGGGCGGATCGCCAAGGACGTCGAAGTCGTCGTCCGGCCGGTCGCCGAAGGCGACGCCGAGGAGCGAGGATTGCTGGGGCCGAACGCCAACAAGATCCCGCAGAAGCTGCTGGAATCGAAGTCGAACCAGTTCCGCTCGGTCTTGCTGTCGATGCGGACCCGGCACATCGTCATCGACGACGACGAGAAAATCTTCTGCCGCCAGATCCTCAACGTGAAGCTCACGGTCACCAAGGTCCCGGCGAATCTACTCGAGCAGAAGATCAACGAGCTCCAGGGAAAGATCCCCCCCGAGCTCATGGCCTCGATGAAGGAATTCTTCGACTCGGTCAAAGGCCTGGCCAAGACGATCGCCGAGCAGCTCCTGACGGCCGCCGAGTTCACGGCGCCCGAGCTCTTCATCATCTTCAAGGGCGTCGACTTCGTCGTGCCCAGCGACATCGCGCTCCAGTTCGAGTTCAAGGACTCGCGAGGCCGACGGAAGACGTACAACTTCACCGGGAGCGCGAACAAGATCGACATCAATGCCATCGAGGTCTTCTGCCAGATCCTCAGCGTCCTCAAGTGGCTCACCCGACTGCCGGAGGGGCTCCAGGAGTTGGAGAAAGAGGTGGAAGAGGGCGGCAAGAAGCTCAACCTCACCCATCAACAGATCGACGTGCTCAAGGGCGGCATCGATAAGGCGAAGAAGGTCGCCGGCAACGCCAAGAAGATCTTCGACGCGATCACGGCGCCGAAGAGCCTCTTCCGGACGATCTTCGGAGACGGGGTCGCCGACCTGATCATCAAGGCGGTCAACTCCGGGTCGAACGCGATCCTGGGGGAGGGCGAAGCGGCCACCGAGTTCGCGCTCGTCGGATTCGAGTCGAAAGGAGTCTTCGATATCTTCTCATTCGCCGGGGTGGCACGCACCCTGACCCAGGAGACGATCGGCTCCCCCACCACCGTCGCCTTGGACTTCGCCGCCCGCCACAACGTGTCGCTTCTCGGATTTCAGGCCCACGTCCTTCTCCAGCGCAAGTGGTCGCTGGGCTTCACACTCAAGTCGTTCGAGACCAGTAACGGGCTGTTGAAACCGACCTGACGATGCTCCAGAGGCCCGAAACAGGATCGTCGTGGAGAGGGCTCCCCTGACCAGAGCCGGCACGCCCCTGGGCGTCGACGCCGCCCCTCCAATTGAACAATTAAATAAATTATAATTCCAAAACAGAATCAATTCTCAAGGATTCTCACTCGGGTTTCTTTGGGCCTTCGTGCCTTTGTGGCAACCCCAAGACTCCTCGACCGGACTGGGCCCGGAGAGTTCACCGCGAAGTGACTGGCAGACACCATTGCGGAGGGAGACGACGATCAGGCGTCGGCCTTGGCGCGGTCTCGCTTGGGGGCGGCGTCGGTGGTGTTGTTCTTGATCTGCTCGCACGCCGATTCGGCCTGCTTGCGGACGGAGGCGCTCGGGTCTTCGCGGAGGCGTTCGAGGGCGGGGATGGCGTCCTTGGCGTTGCGGCCGGCGAGGCCGAGGAATTTGCTGGCGAGGAGGCGGACGTTCTCCTGGTCGGACTCGAGCTGCTTGACGAGTTCGGGGAGCGACTTCACGTCGGGGCCTCGGCGCTCGTAGCGACGGAGCATCCGCTCGGCGGCGGCGGCGTTCTCCTTCTTGCCGGCGAGGAGGATGATGTCGGGGATGAAGAGGGCCCCTTGGGGGCCGAGGCGTTGGATCGCGCGGGAGGCCGCGCGGCGGACGTCGGGCTTGTCGTCGCGGAGCACCTTGCCGAGATGGGGCCTCAAGACCTCGGCGTCGAGTCCCAGGCTTCCCAGGGCGAGCGTGCCGGCGACCCGGACCTCGGGCATCGCGGCGTCGAGGAGCGGCGTCAGCCGGGGGAAGGCGGGCTGGGCGGCCTTGCCGAGCTTGCCGAGCGTCTGGGCGGCCGTCAGGCGGAGTTCGGGCATCGGGTCTTCGAGCATCGAGCTGAGCGCGGGGACGGCCTCGGCGGCCCCCTGGCCGTGGCTGCCGATCATCTCGGCGGCGGCGAGCCGTACGCCGGAATCCGGGAAACTCAGCTTCCCGATCACGAGGGGCAAGGCCTTCTGGCCGAGCGGCCCCAGGGACCGGATGATGTCGATCGACTGCCGCTGCACGCGGGGGTCGGCGTCGTCGAGCCGCCCCATGAGGTCATCCAGGAGTTGGGCGTCGCGCGGGGAGGACTGGGAGAGGATGCCGATGGCCTGGATCCGGATGTCGGCGGACTCGTCCTTCAGGAGCCCGCGGACCGCGGGCGTGGCCTCTCGGGCACGAGGGCCGAGGAACCCGAGGGCGTTGAGGAAGGCCGCCTTCACCTTCGGGTCCGGATCGCCGAGCCCGGCGGCCAGCTTGGGGACGATCCCGGGGGCGAGCGGGCGGATCTGCCCGAGGGCCAGGGCGGCACCTTGTCGGACTCGGGGCTCGGGGGCGTTGAGCGACTCCGTCAAGGGTGCCACGATCGGCCGGCCGATCTGCACCAGGGCCCCGGCGATCGCATCGATCCGGCCCTTCGGGTTCGGCAAGGCGGCGAGCAGCCGAGGGGCGGCGTCGGGGCCGAGCTTCCCGAGGAGGTACGCGGCGTGGCGGGCCACCCCGTCGGAATCCGCCGTGAGGAGTGTTTCGAGGTCGGGTGCCAGCGTCGACAGCAGGCGGCGGTCGCTCGCGACCCAGTCGACCGCGGCCCGGCGCACCGTTTCATCGCCGTGGCGGAGGTTTTCCTCGAGGATCGGCAGGGCAACGTCGTCGGCCGTCGCGAGCCTCGACAGGGCGTGCAAGGCGGCCGCCCGCACGGACGGATCGGCGTCATTCGCGCACGTCAGGACCGCCTGGAGGCCGGCGCCTTTGAGCAAAGGGGTTGCGCCGAGGGCTTCGACCGCTCGGGCGCGGACGACTTTCTCCTGGCCCGAGGCCGCGGCGATGAGAGGCTCGACGGCGGGGGCACCGATCCTGCCGAGCGCGAGGGTGGCCTCGTGGCCGATCCGCTCGCTCTTGTCTCCGAGCCGACGGACCAGGTCGGGGATCGCGGCCTCGGCGTCGGGCCCGATCCGCCCGAGGGCCATGATCACCTCGGCCCGGACCCCCTCCTTCCGTTCGTCGAGCAGGCCGCGCAACGGTTCCACCGCGGGCTTGCCCACGGCAGCCAGGGCGAGTGCCGCGCGATAGTCCTGGTGCGAGGCCTCGCTCCCCCTGCCCCCGATGTCGCTCTTGAGGGACTGGACGAGCGCGGGGACGGCGGGCTCGGCATCGTGGCCGAGCGCGGTGAGGGCGTCGAAGACGGCCAGGCGGACCTGGCCGTCCTTGTCCTTCAGCAGGATCTCGGAGAGCGTCGGCAACGCCTCGCGCTGGGAGGCCTTGCCGGCCGTCTTGAGCCGGACCGCGGCGGCGCGACGGACTTCGACGTCCGCCGACTTCAGCTTCTCGATCAGGGCCGCCGGACGTTCCTGCGCCGACCCGTCCTGGGCCCGGGCCGTCCCGCGAACGGCGGGCGAGGCGCAGAGGGCGGCCGCCAGGATCGCCCGATTCAGCTTACGACTCCACACGGAGACACTCCTTCATGACACACGCTCGTGGATGCCACCGGGGTCGGCTTCGGGGAGAGGCGAGGCGGGAGCGGGGGCGGATCGGGTTCGGGACCGATCCTGAAACGCGTTTATTCTTGAAGACCGAGTCTTAAGTAGGGTGGGCACCGCCCACCGCCACGGTGGAAGGCTGGTGGGCGGTCCCCACCCTACGAGAGGCAACCGAGTTTCTATGGAAGTCGTTGCTGCCATCCCAGGAGGGTCGTCGGCGTCGAGCGGGGCAGAAACCCGGTTTTTCAGGAAAACCGGGTTTCGAGAAAGACGCTCAGGCCAGGAGGCCTGGGAGCGGCTCGGTGCTGTCACCGAAGCCGTCGACCGGGACGCCGGCTTGCTGGAGCATGGCCAGGAGGAGGTTCGACATCGGCGTCTCGGCCCGGCACTCGAGGTGCTGGCCGGAGCGGAACGTCCCTCCCCCCTTCCCGACCACGATCACCGGCAGGTTGACGTGGTCGTGGCGGTCGCCGTCGCTGATGCCGCTGCCGAAGAGGACCATCGAGTTGTCCAGGAGGGTCGTCCCGTTCGCCTCCTCGATGCCCATCATCTTCTCGACCATGTAGCCGAGGATCGAGACGTGGTAGCGGTCGATCTCGCGGAGCTTCCGGTTCTTCTCTTCCTCGTTGCCGTGGTGGGAGAGTTCGTGGTGGCCGTCGGTGAAGCCGAGCCAGGGGTAATTCCGGTCGGTCGCTTCCTTGGTCACCATGAACGACGACGCCCGGGTGCTGTCGGTCTGGAAGGCCAGGACCGTCAGGTCGCACATCAGCCGGAGGTGCACGTCGAAGTCTTCGGGGATGCCCGCGGGCCGATCGAACCCGTTGCCCGGCAGCGTGACCGAGGCGGTCGTCGCGGCGCTCTGGATCCGCCGTTCGACCTCGCGGACGCCGGTCAGGTACTGGTCGAGCTTCCGCTGGTCGGTCTTCGCGACGCGGCCGCGGACCCGCTTGGCGTCGTCGAGGACGTAGTCGAGCATGCTCTTGCGGTAGAAGTCGCGGTCGGCGACGGTGGCCTGCGTGAGGCTGTTGCTCCCCTGGGTGAACAGCCGGTCGAACACGACCTTGGGGTTCATCTCGTAGGGGGCGGGCGACGAGGGCGTCCGCCAGGAGATGTGGGTCTTATAAGTCCCGCTATACCCGAAGGCGTTGCCGGAGCGGGCCGACTCGCAGCCGAGCTCGAGGCTGGGGAACCGCGTCTCGTTGCCGACGTGCCGGGAGTAGAGCTGGTCGGCGGAGATGCCGACGCGGACGGCGTCCTGCGTCTTGTAGGCCTGCGAGCCGGTCAGGAAGCTCGCGGCCCCCTGGCCGTGGCCGCAACCTTCGCTGTCGCCGTTGGTGAGCGCGGTGTTGTGCGTCAGGCCGTGGAACGTGTTGAGATACTCGCGGGCGAACGAGAGCGGGCGGAGCGTCTCGGGCAGGTCGACGAGCGGCCCTCCGGCCTTCGGGAACCAGGTCGGGAGGTGGACGCCGTTGGGGACGTACCAGAACGACATCCGGACCGGCGGCGTCGCCGTCTTCCCGGCCGCGTGGGCGACGGTCGCGAGGCTCTCCATCCAGGGGAGTGCCAGGGCAGCACCCATCCCGCGGAGCAAGGTTCGACGGGTCAGTTGATTGGCCATGTCATCCTTCTCCCAACAGTGACGCGAGAGGTGCGGGCGGGGCCGACGCTCGAGGCCGAGACGCCGGGGACGGACGGTGTGGTGCCGAAAGGTGGAAGAGGATCACCTGGCGACCCCCCGATACTGGAACGCTTGGCTCTCCACGATCCCGAACAGGATCGTGCGGATCCGGTAGTCGTCGTGGGCGAGCTGGTCGCGGATACTCTCGACGGTGCAGTAGTCGTAGGCCTCCAGCCCGCGACCCAGCCCATAGGTTAACATGTTCTCGATCAGGCAGCGCGTGAATTTCTTCGTGGCCGTCGCCCCGAGGAGCTGTTTCAATTCCCGGACATCGGCGAATTTCCGCCCCCCGATCAGCTCCCCGGACGGGTCGATCGGGAACTCGCCGTCCATGGATCGCCAACGCCCGACGGCGTCGTAGTTCTCCAGGGCGAAGCCGAGCGGGTCCATCTGCTGGTGGCACGAGGCACATTCGGGGTTCTTGCGGTGGACCTCCATCCGCTCGCGGAGCGTGGCGACGTCGGAGGCCTGCTTGCTCTCGTCCAGCTTCGGGACGTCGGGCGGAGGCGGAGGCGGGGGCGTCCCCAGGAGCTGCTGGAGAATCCACTGCCCGCGCTTCACCGGCGAGGTCCGGTTCGGGTTCGACGTCAGGGTGAGGACGCTCGCCTGGGTCAACACGCCCCCTCGACGCCGATCGACGAGCGGGACCCGGCGGAAGTCGTCCCCCTTGACCCCCTCGATCCCGTAGTGCCGCGCCAGGGTCTCGTTCACGAACGTGTAGTCCGAGTCGAGCAGGTCCAGGGCGCTTCGGTCGGACCGCAGGAGATACCCAAGGTATTGCTCGGTCTCCTGCCGCATCGCCTTCCGCAGCGGCTCGTCGAAGCTCGGGAAGAGGGCCGCGTCTCGCGCCACCCCGCCGAGCTTGCGGAGCTGGAGCCACTGGCCGGCGAAGTTCTCGACGAAGGCGTTGGACTTCGGGTCCTCGAGCATCCGGACGACCTGCTGCCGCAGGTGCCCTCGCAACGTCCCCGCGCGGGCCTCGTCGAAGAGGGCGTCGTCGGGCATGCTGCTCCAGAGGAAGTACGAGAGGCGGTTCGCCAACTCGTACTCGGTCAGCGGCCGATCCTCGCGCGACTCCTCGGGCTCGACGAGGAAGAGGAACTGCGGGGAGGCGAGCACCGTCGTCAGCGCGACCTGCACCGAGCGTTCGAAGCTCTCGCCCCGGTCGTCGGCGAGGCGGAAGATCCGCAGGATTCGATCGACCTCGTCGGGCGGCACCGGCCGGCGGAAGGCCCGCTCGGCAAACCGAGTGATCACCTGCCGGGCCGCGTCGAGCCTCGCCTGGTCGCCGAAGCCGGGCGAGACGCTAAGGATCCGTCGGTGCGACTCGGGGAGCGTCTCGGCCTTGAGGGCGACGGGGCCTCGGACGACCATCGAGTCGACGTGAAGGCCGCGATCACCGCCGTAGCGCTGGTCGCCGCTGACGTTGGCACCGACCTCCTTCGGTCGGGCGACGTTGGGGCCGTCCAACTGGCCGGGGGCGAGCGAGACGTGGACCTGCCCGTCCCCTTCGGCGACCGTCAACCAGTAGCGATAGACGACCGTCTCGTCCTGGACGCGGACGGCGTCGACCGTCCGGCGGTCCTTCCCGAACCCGATCACCAGCCGAGGGGGCGGGACCCCTTCGTCGATGCCGACGCGGACCAGGCTGAAGTCGGCCAGATACCGCCCCGGCTTCAGCGTGTGCTCGAACTCCACCGGCTTGTCCGGCGGGAGTGGGTACGTCTTCAAGCCGATCAGCTCGATCGGCGGCATCCCGTCGACGTCGGGCAGGACGATCGCCTTGTTCAGGGCGACCTCGGCCGCGTCGAGGTACTTCTCCACGTGCACGGGCGAGATGTTCAGCGCCGAGCCGACGTTGTCGAACCCGTACCCGATGTCGTCGACGGGGAAGGTGTCCGCGAGCCGGAGGTCGACGCCGAGCAGGTCCCGGGTCGTGTTGTTGTACTCCTGCCGATTCAAGCGGCGGATCACCACCGGCGACGAGCTCGACTGCTGGCCGCACTGGGCGGCGAGGAAGTCGTTCTCGATCCAGGCGATGATCCCTTCTTTCTCCTTCACCGACGGTTGGACGCTGTCGGCCGGCGGCATGATGTGCCCCTCGACCGCGTCCAGCACCCGGAGCCAGGTCTGTCCGTCCTTCACCGCCGACACCTGCGAGTCGAAGCGGTCCAGGGCGATCCCCGCCTCCGCCTCCTCCTGCGAATGGCACTCGATGCAATACTTCTCGAGCAGCGGCAGGACCTGCTTCTGATAAGGGTCACGCGACTCCGGCTCCTCGGCCGTCGCCGCCGAGGGGCCGACAATCGTCGTGATTGCGAGCAAGAGGGCGAGCATCGACGCGATAGCCGCCGTCGCCATACCATACGCTACGCACTTGATCGGGAGCCTCGTCATCGTCGTGAGTGCCTCTCGCTCGACGGCCCGGAGACGCTTTCCGAAAAGCCCGGCGCAAGCCGAACTCCAGATTTATCAATGAGGAGCGACGATCTCGCCCTCCGTAACTTCGCCAGGCTCTGCGGTATCCTGAACGTGCAAAGGCGGAAGCATGCAATCGGCGGAAAATCGGGGACCGGTCAAACCCCGGGGAACCCTCGGGGCGCAACGGCAGGGCAGCGATCTTGAATAGGCGATGATGGCCGGAATTTCGTCCCGCGCCTACACCGCGATTTCTTCAGGTTCCTTAACACAAGGAGATCTCCTAATATTTTCGGCCTCCGGAGACTCATCGCAAAGGCGGTGTGTCCCTGGCTTTTGCCGGATCTCCTCCGAGGACGCCGACGCTCCAAACGGTGCGACGACCGTCGCGAGGGCCTTGCCGGAGAGGTGGCGACTCAGGAATGATTTCATGGTCAGAGAGACGCAACGTCCGAGGTGATGGACGGACCGGGCCTCACGACCTTGCCCACGCTTTGGGATGATCGCCGATGAATCGGACCGGCTTGCGGATTCGGCAGGGGGTCGGCCTGGCCGCCCTGTTGGGGATGATGGTCGTCGGGGTAAGGGCCGACGAGGTCGTCCCGGCGAAGGGTTCATATGAAGCGGTCGCGGCGGGCCTGGAGCCTTGGATCGCGGCCGAGGTCGAGGCCAAGGGCCTCCCCGCGCTCTCGATCGCGCTGATCGACGACCAGGAGATCGTCTGGGCCCGCGGGTTCGGGCTCGCGAACCCGGCCGAGAAGACCCCGGCGACGGCCGACACCCCCTATCGCGTCGGGTCGGTCTCGAAGCTCTTCACCGACCTGGCCGTGATGCAGCTCGTCGAGCAGGAGAAGCTCGACCTCGACGCCCCGGTGAACGCCGTCCTGCCGGGCTTCGCCCCCAAAAATCCGTTCGACGTGCCGGTCACGCTCCGCCAGCTCATGTCCCACCGCTCGGGGCTCGTCCGCGAGCCACCGGTCGGCCACTACTTCGACCCGACCTCCCCCTCGATGGCCGAGACCGTCAAGAGCCTCAACACCACGACGCTCGTATCCAAGCCGGGCACCCGGACGAAGTACTCCAACGCCGGCGTCACGGTCGTCGGCGCGGCCCTGGAGGCGGCTCGCGGGGAGCCGTTCGCCCGATCGATCCAGCGGACGCTGTTCGAGCCGCTCGGCATGTCGCGGTCGAGCTTCGAGCCCGACCCCGAGTTGGCTAAGCAGTTGGCCCGGGGGATGATGTGGAGTTACGACGGGCAGACGATCACCAACCCGACGTTCCTGCTCGGGACCGGCCCGGCGGGCAACCTCGTCTCGACGGTCTCGGACCTCGGCCGGTTCCTCAGCGCTTTGTTCGCCGATGGCCGGGGGATCGTGCGTCCCGAGACCTTCCGGTCGATGCTCGCGCCCCAGTTCGCCAAGCCCGGCGAGACCTCCGAGTTCGGCCTCGGGTTCGCGATCTCCGAGCTGGACGGCACGCGCCGGATCGGCCACAACGGGGCCGTCTACGGGTTCGCGTCGGAGCTCTCGGCCTTGCCGGATGAGAAACTCGGCGTCGTCGTGATCGCCTCGAGAGACTGCGCCAACGGCATCACCCAGCGGATCGCCGTCGCCGCCCTCCGGCAGATGCGGGCGGCCCGAGAGGGAAAAGCCCTCCCCGCGCTGGCAATGACCACGACGGTCCCGCCCGAGCAGGCCCGGCGTCTCGAGGGACGATATGCGGGAGAGCAAGCGCAAGTCGACGTCTACGCGAGGGGCGACACACTCTTCGTCGCCCCGGCCTTCGGCGGCCGTCGGCTCGAGGTCCGCGCGTCGGGCGACCGGCTTGTGGTCGACGACCGGCTATTCTACGGCCCCCCGGTCGCCCTCCAGGGCGAGTCGTTGCTCCTGGGACGCGAGACCTTCAAGCGACTGGAGATCCCCAAGCCGGCCCCCTGCCCCGCCCGCTGGGACGGCCTGATCGGCGAATACGGCTGGGACCACGACATCCTCTACATCCTCGAGAAAGGCGGGAAGCTCCACGCCTTGATCGAGTGGTTCTTCGAGTACCCGCTGACCGAGGAAGGGCCCGATCGTTTCCGCTTCCCCGACTGGGGCCTGTATGAGGGCGAGACCCTGACTTTCCACCGCGACTCGGCCGGCGACGCGACCAAGGTCGACGCCGCGGGCGTCCCCTTCCTGCGCCGGAAGCTGGACGGCGAGGGGGGGAAGACGTACAAGGTCAACCCACCCCGGCCGGTCGACGTCGTCCGCGCCGAGATCGCATCCGCCAAGCCGCCCGTCGAACGGGGTGAGTTCCGCGCGGCCGACCTCGTCGACCTCGCCACGCTGGATCCCTCGATCCACTTCGACATCCGCTACGCGACCACCAACAACTTCCTCGGCGTCCCCTTCTACACGACCGCCCGCGCCCTGCTCCAGCGCCCGGCCGCCGACGCCCTCCTCAAGGCCCACAAGGCGCTCGCCAAGGAGGGCTACGGCCTCCTGATCCACGACGCCTACCGCCCCTGGCACGTCACCAAGCTCTTCTGGGATGCCACCCCCGAATCCGCCCACGGCTTCGTGGCCAACCCCGCCAAGGGCTCGAAGCACAACCGGGGCTGCGCCATCGACCTGAGCTTCTACGACCTCGCGACCGGCAAGCCCGCCGTCATGGTCGGCGGCTACGACGAGTTCTCACCCCGCTCCTACCCCGACTACCCCGGCGGCACCTCCCTCCAGCGCCGGCAACGCGAGCTCCTCCGCCGCAGGATGGAGGCCGAGGGCTTCACCGTCAACCCATTCGAATGGTGGCACTTCGACTTCAAGGACTGGGCCAAGTACCCGATCCTCGACGTCCCGTTTGAAGAGCTACAGTAGTGCGACTCGTATTCGAGTCTTTCTCATCAGATTTTTTTTCAGAATACCCTCTTACACGCCCGACGCGCAAGCGAGTTATTCTTCTCCGATTTTTATGGGAAGATTCACTCGCTTGCGCTTCGGGCCTGAATTGAAGCC
The DNA here is from genome assembly GCF_054877945.1 of Singulisphaera rosea. NCBI lineage: Bacteria > Pseudomonadati > Planctomycetota > Planctomycetia > Isosphaerales > Isosphaeraceae > Singulisphaera > Singulisphaera rosea. The sequence goes on from NZ_JBTYIP020000051.1 coordinate 39,138, forward strand.
TACGTTCCGCACATCCGGCATTCAATTTCTCCGAATTTCCGGCGGTCGCCACGTCAGCGGTTATAAGCCGCCGTCATTCGCAACAGGCTCAGGAGCCTGCGCTGCAGCGGACTCAGTTCCGTC
>NZ_JBTYIP020000052.1:0-34822 GCF_054877945.1 Singulisphaera rosea
TAGCGAGTGAATCCTCTTCGATTTCTTGCGATGGGATTCACTCGCTGGCGCTTCGGGCTTGTAAAAGTCATCACGAGGGAAGCACCAGGTGGATGCAATCCGATCGTGATCCGCTCTAGGACCTCGTGCAGTCTAGGCCCGGTCCACATGCCTTGGTACCTGGTCGGAAGGAGATCCCGGCACGGACCCGAAGATCCTCCGTCAACGAGTTCTGCACCCAGGCCGGATGTCGTCGGCCAAGCCCGGCCCACACGCGGTCCGGAGACGGAACTCGTGGCACTCTCGACCCCCTAAATCCTCCACTGATCTCACCTCGACGAGCGACATCCAAGGCTCCCGGTGTCGCTTACGTCAAACGGTGACCACTCCATCGATCTCGCCGTTATGTCCCCCGCTCCGAATCGCGTAACTTGCGGCCGGGATGGGACCTGGTACGATCGAGTTCCTCCGGCGGGCCTCCCCAACGAGGGCCCCCGAGCGGGCGTTTCGACACGTCCCGATGAGCGAACGACCCACCTGCCGATAGCTTTGAGGAACCCAGGCGATGTTGCACCAACCGATCAACCGCCGCGCGGCGTTGAAGCATTTCGCGGCGGCCGGCCTCGCGGTCCCGCTCCTGCGACGGGTCCACGCCGCGGCGCCCAGCGAGACGATCTACCACGCCAGCTTCGGCGCCTCGGGCATGGCGATGGCCGACATTCGCTCGCTCACGGCGAGCAAGAACCTCAAGCTCGTCGCCGTGGCTGACGTCGACCTCAACCGCGTCGGCGAGGTGAAGTCGCTCTTCCCCGACGTCAAGATCTACCAGGACTGGCGCGAGCTCCTCGACAAGGAGACGCAGCTCAACTCGGTCAACGTCTCCACGCCCGATCATATGCACGCGCCGATTACTATGAGCGCGATGCAGCGTGGCCTGCACGTCTACACCCAGAAGCCGCTCACGCAGACGATCTACGAGGCCCGGCAACTGACCCGGGTGGCGGCCGAAAAAGGGATCGTCTCGCAAATGGGGATCCAGATCCATTCCCACGCGGTCCACAAGGCCGTCGTGGAGACGATCCACGCCGGGGCGATCGGAAAGGTGAAGGAGGTCCACAGTTGGAGCGGCAAGGGCTGGGGGGACAGCAACCCTCGCCCCGACCGGTCCGACCCCATCCCGTCGGGGATGAGCTGGTACGGCTGGCTCGGCGTGGCGGGCGACCGCCCCTACATCTCGGGCTACTACCACCCCGGCGAGTGGCGGAAGCGGCTCGACTTCGGCACCGGGACCTTCGGCGACATGGGCTGCCACATCCTCGACCCCGTCTACGGGGCGCTGAAGCTGACCGCACCGACCTCGGTCCGGTCCGAGGGGGAGGCACCGAACTCCGATAGCTGGGCACTCGAGGCCCAGGTGACGTACCAGTTCCCCGCCACACCGGTCACGACCGAGGCGCCGAAGCTTACCTGGTATCACGGCAAGAAGCGGCCTTCCGACGAGGTGAAGGCCCTGATCGGCGAGCGACGACTGGCCGGCCAGGGGTCGATCTACATCGGGACCGAGGGGATCCTCTACTCCCCCTACATCGACGCCCCGATCCTCCTGCCGTCCGAGAAGTTCAAGGAGTACAAGGCCCCGAAGCCCGAGGGGGACGACCACTACATCCAGTTCGTGGAGGCCTGCCGGGGCAACGGCAAGACTTCGGCCCCCTTCGCGTACTCCGGCCCGCTCACCGAGAGCGTCCTCCTCGGCTGCCTCGCCACGAGGTTCCCGAAGACCACCCTCGAGTGGAACGCGGCCGACCTCAAGGTGACCAACGTCGAGGAGGCCAATCGCCACGTCCGGCGACAATACCGCGACGGGTGGGACGTCAAAGGATTCTAATCCCTCGGCAATCGAGACCGGTCCGTCGTGAACGCCTCGTCCCCGAGCCACGCTTCGGGGGCGAGGCCGTATCCCCGGCCCCGGCGAGGGTCTCCGCTCGAACGCTCGGGCGGGTAAGGCCCCTCATTCGCCCGTCCCCGACAAATGCTCAGAGGACGCATTTGACCAAGTCGGCCAAAACCCGCGCTAATCCCCACAAGCCACGCGACCGATATCAGACAATGGCCAGGACGGCCGTTGGCTCCTGGCCCTTGGGATCGTTCGTCGGCCCCCTGCCCGACCGGTCCGTGGGTGGGCCTGAACGATGGCCGTGGGCGTCGGAAGGGAAGTCGAAGGAGTCGAGGGATGGCCATGTATCGAGACGACGACATGAGGACGGTTCGTCGGTCCCGGCGCGGGTGGACCGCCGTCCTCGCGGCGCTATCGTTGTGGCTCACCGTCGGATGCGCCCAGCAGAATCTCCGTCCCCAGGTTTCCTGCTCGATGCCGGTGCCGGCCCAAATCCAGGGGTGCGATACCCCGACGGCCGCACCACAGGCCTATACTCAAGCACCGGCTCCTGCACCGGCTCCGGCTCCCCCTCGCGCTCAGGTTTCGACCGCTGTGCCCAGGGAGTCCAAGACCATCTTCGGGATGGAAACCGCGGCGATGCTCCCCCCCCAGTACCTTCCCCTCCTCGGTCGGACAGCCAAAAGCGATTGGGGCGGTCGATCGGCGCCGGCCTGGGTCTGGGACGACCTTCGGGACCATCGGGACGTGTACAAGTCCACGAAGATCCCCCCGCCCCGTGTCGCGACCAGGAACCGTGGCCGCATCCCGATGATGAACCGAGGCCAGGAAACGAACACGACCGACGCGTTCACCGCCGCCAACATCCCCCCGCCCCGCCCTTTGAACCTGCCGCCGGGACTGGGGACGAACGCGATCAATCCCCCCGGAGCCCTCCCAGGCGAGAAACTCCCACCGCTCCCGCCCGGGATGACCCAATAAATCGCGCCAGCGCCGGGAGATTTCCCCGAGCGACTTCGATGGGCCTCGCCTCCAAAAACAGGGATGCGAGGCCCAAATTCATTGGTTCAGCGAGCGGGCTTGATCCGGAACGAGTTCAACTGGCGGCCGGTCGCGACGACCAGTAGGGGGTCCACCGTCCCCACCGGCAACGCCCATTCGACGGCGGGCATCTGGCCTTGCTGGCCGACTCGGCCGACGATCTTCCCGTCCGCCAGGTCGACGACCGCGACCCGCCCTCCACGGAAACCCAGTGCCGCCCTGGCTCCGTCGGGGGCGACGGCCATCGAGACACAGATCCCGTCGCCTTCGGGCAGGCCCACCGACCAGAGCGGTTGGCCATCCCCCTTCAAGGCCACCAACGACTCGCCCTTCTCTCCCGAACCGACGACGAGAACGGCGGATGTCCTCGAGCCCTTCGCCGGCGCGACCTTCACCATGTTCGCATAGACATTCGGGTCGAGCGTCCGGGAAGGCTTCCCGTCGGCCCCGAAGAGGTGGACCTTGCCCTCGGCCGACGTGCAGACCACCTCGGGCTTCTGGTCGCCGTCGAGGTCACCTGCGGTCACATGCCAGATGTTTCCTCGGTGTGTGTCCTTCCAAAGTCGCTTGCCGCCCGGCGAGAAGACGTGGAGGCCGGTCAGGCCATTGTATCCGACGATCACCTCATCGACGCCGTCGCCGTCGAGGTCGGCCGCCGCGACGTCGTTGATCCCCTGGCCACCGGTCTCCTCCCAGACCTTGGCCCCATCGGCTGTCGAGGCGAGAACCGTTTGCCCCCAGGCGCTGAAGGTGAGCAGCCCCTTCGTTCCCTTCCCTGGTCGAGCGATCCGGACCGTCGTCTGGATGTCGGCCCCGTCGAGTTGGATCCGCCTCGAGAGCTTCCCGGCGAGGTCGATCACGTCGCAACGACCTCCGGCCTGGATCGCGTAGAGTCTTGGCTCATCGCCGTCCGCCGACACTCCCGTGTACCGCCCTTGAATCGACCAAGCCTCCTCAAGGCCTTCGGCCTTCGGAACGTTCGGTTCATCCTCCGATGCCGGCCTCTCCAGGCTTTTGCCCATCAGCAGTGTGTCGAGTTCCTTCCGGAGCGTCTCCTTGATCTCGGGGCTGTTGCCGACGTGGACGGCCTGGACGATCCCTTTCTTGTCGACCAATACGAGCATGGGAATGGCCTGGGCGCCATAGGCCCCGCCGACCTGGCTCTCGACGTCGAGGGCCACGGGGAACTCCAGCTTGTGCTCCTTGAGGAACGCCCGGATCTCGGCCGGTTTCTCGGCCTGATTGAGCGCACAGAAGACGACGCCCTTGCCCTTGTAGGCCGTCGCGACCTCGGCGAGGACCGGGAGTTCCTCGACGCAAGGACCGCACCAGGTCGCCCAGAAGTCGAGCATCACGACGTGGGCGTCGCGATGGTCCTTGAGTTGAAACACGCCCCCTTCGAGGAGGTCCAGGCGGACGTCCGGCGCCGGCTTGCCGATGAGCGGCGAAGGCTCCTCCTTTCCCGCGTCGCCGAAGAGGCTTTCGACTTTCTTCGACCCGGCCGGCGGGACGAAGACGAACTCCTTCCCCTCCGGCTTCGGGCCGACTCGCCAATCCTTCAGATCCTGGGTGATCGTGATCGAGCGATTCTTGAAGGCTTTCAACTCGTCCGACTTGGCCACGCTCTTGGTGAGGTCGACGAACGAGCGACGAACGACCGGGTCTCCCTCGGCGGGGATCCAGACCTCCATGTCGTACGGCTCGCGGACGAATTTCAGGTGATGCACCCTCATCCCTTCGATCGTCTCGAGGCCGGCGTAGGTCGCGGCATCGAGGTTATCCGTGAACCCCTGCAGGGGGTCGTCTTCGAGCAGGTGGCCAAGGACCGACCCCTGGAGCATGGCGACGTTGACGAGCGGATCGGACATCAAATCCGCAAGTGACGCGGGTGCGGGGGCCTCGGAATACTTCTGGAGGGCGTCAAAGGCCGTGGAGAGCGTCTTGCCGTCGCTCACGACGGTCAGGCCCGGCGTGTCCCCTTGGGTCCGGACCGCGAGACGATTCGGCCGTTGTGCGGCCACCGTGATCGTGCCCTTCAACGTAACGTCGCCGACGACCTGCGACTGCTCTGCCACAACCGAGAGTCCCTCGGCCTTCTTGAAGAAGTCGCACATCGGCCGGAGGATCGACTCGACCTTCGGGTCGAGGGGGGGCTTTCCCTTCGGCTCCTCCGCACGAGCCCGGGCGGCGAGGCCCAGTCCTTCGCCGGCCATCGCGAGACAAACGGCGATCAAGGTGAGTCCCCGGCCGATCGACCGAGGGGTACGGATTTCGGACATCAGTCGCTCTCCTGGCGGCGGACGAGGGTCCGAGGGCGAAACGGGCCGAGGCGTGGGCAACTTCGGCCCGCCGGTCGTTCCCGAACGAGGCGAGAGAACCCGAGGCCGCCTCCGCTCGAGATGGCGCACCGGGGACATTCGTGGGACGAAAGCGCCCCGCGACCTTGGCCATCATCGCCCCGCACGGCCTTGTTCACAAGGGCCCTAGGCGCGAGGGGCCGAAGGCCCGGGCCCGGACGGCGCGATCCCGACCAAGCTCTCAAATCAAGAATACTCGATGACGCTATTCTTGATCGCGGCGAGGAGCGAGCGGAAATTGATCGGCTTGGCCAGGATCAATTCCGGCCTGAGGTCGAGCACGGCCTCCATTCTCGCCCGGTCCGACGTGCCCGTGATCACGGCGACGCACACGGTCAGCCGTTCGCCCCGGACCTTCTTCAAGATCGCCTCGCCATCCATATCCGGCAGCATGAGGTCGAGGATCAGCCAATCCGTCCGAGGCTCGAGGGCCAGGAGCCCACCGGCCCCCGTCGCGGTCTCGACGACATCCCATCCTTCGTTGTGGAACAACACACGGAGCGCCTCCCGGGTAGCCCGGTCGTCTTCCACAATCACTAAACGCATGAGGACACCGGACAAGATGGCTGGATTGTGGCTTGAGATAGCAGGGTGGGAGTCGGGGAAGTGGCTCCCACGTTACCAAAGCCAAAAGATTACGCAAGAGATCGGATCACCGACCAAGACGTCGTTCGCAACGACGCCCGCACGGACGACATGACGCGAAGGCCGCGCCGGATCTACCGGATCGACGGGATTGAGAGAAGACTCGCAGTCCACCCAATCGACCGAGAACAATCGCATCTCCGGCCTTTTCTTACTCCCGCACTCTCGACGTGGAGGAGACCAGGAAGCCCGATCCTCGGAGAGCTCGTCGGCGAGCTCACTCCTTTCTTAGTTGATCAAAGTCTTGGCCAAAAGACGGGCGATCGTCGATCATCATCAGGCCAACAGGCATGCAAGACTTGTTCCATTTCCAACGGTATGGCCCGACCGCGGGGCCTGGTAAACGAAAAGCCAAAGATCCTCGGCCGAGCGGGTGCGCGTGAGCCTGGGTGGCAGGGCCACGGAGCCAGGTTCCCCCGGATTGTTTCGAGCGTCAAAGACAGCGTCGAGTACGGGATCCTAACCGGCGTCCTGGGAGATTAACTCCGAGGAAGGCGAGAGGTGTTGGGAGCGTCGTTCGAGCGCGAAGGCCCGGAGGAAGGGCCGCCCTTCAGTTGGCGAGCGGCGATGAGGAGAGGCACAACTTGCCTAGGATTGAGGCCCCGCCGGTATCCACTTGCCAGGCGTCGGATCGGTCTCCCCCCCGGCAACAGGGCCGGGGGGGAGGTCGCAGCCTGCGCGATCCCGTACGGATAGCTCGTTTCAATCCGCCCCCGGCGGTGGAGCCGGGGGTGCACGCCGTCCGAGGCGAACTCCTTGCAGAGTTTCAATCCGCCCCCGGCGTCAGGTTGCCGGAGGATTGCAAGAAGGCCGGCGATGCCCGTCCCGACTTGACGAGAAAGGCAAGATATGGCCATCCGGTTGAATCTTAGCTCCGATCATCCCGAAAAAACAGTCCTCTTTTGATTGAGGGAATCGGGATTTCGGCCAATTCAGGCGTCTACGGTTCGGCCAGCGCGGAGCGAGGGCGGACGGGCATTTCACGAACGACCGCGGGCCGACCTCCCCGATTCCGGGTAGGACGACATCGGTCGACGGGCCCATATTGATCGCGACGAGACGGCCTCGTTCCGGACGTGTCGACGTCGAGCTAACAATCAAACAAATCTTAGAAATTCAAACTTCGATCAAATCCAAACGCACGAGATGACTCCCCTTATTTTGGAGGCCGAAGGGGCGATGGAGAGATCGCTCCTTTTGGCCATCCGGATCGAATCATTTCACGCCGATGAGTTTTTAGGACGATTGGATCCGGCGGTTCAGGACGACGCCCGGGAACTTCGCGGAGCGCCCCGTCGGATCCCAGGTCCCCGGTTCGAGTTGGACGCTGTAGTCGGAGAAGCCCTGGGGAGGCCGCGAGTCATCCCGGAGCTTGACGGCGACGGTCTCGAAGAGCTCGTGGGCGTGCGCGCAACCGAGGCGGGCCTCGCGCCGATTCTGCTCGGCGTTCGATTCCGCCTGGGTGCCGACGTGCTCGAAGTCGTAGAGTCCTCGCACGACCATCTCGCCCCGGGCGGCGGAATGGTCGTGGTCGAAGAGGTGGGTCAGTGCCTCGATGAGGAGGTCGAAGTCGGCGTCGTCGAACCCCGTATTCTCGGCGAACGCCGGGGAGACGTAGCACTTCGCCGAGTAGAGTCCGTAGGGGACGATGTACTTCTGCCCCATCGTGCGTTCTTTCTGGACGTCCTCTTCCTTGGTCACCGCGCAGCGCGTGATCGTGATCTCCTGGAACGTGATCGGGTCGAACGACCGGCCGAAGGTGAACTGGACCGGCCCGCGAACCTGGCCGTGGGCCGAGCCTTTCATGACCTCGTTCCCCGTCGAGATCACGGCGCCGAACGTCCGAATATCGTAGAACTCGCGGCAGAGCCAGTCCTTGACGAGCCTGGCATGTTCGCCGTGGTCCTTCCCCTTCTCCTTGGGCTTGACCGCCCCACGCGTCTCCTCGATCGCCTTCTCCTGCTCGCGATTCAGAACCGCCCCCTGCTGGACGAGGAGGCGGTAATTCTTCCCGTTCGGCGATGGCGGGAACATACCGACATAATTTCGAATTTTTCGTTTGAGGCAGACGTCTGAGACAAGCCCCCGATTCGAGGTCGCATCGACGCGCGGTTGGTTGCCGGCGTCGGGGTCTCCGTTCGGGTTGCCGTTCGTGACCTCGAAGAGAATCAAGATATCGTGACGATGGGCGATCGGTGCGGCCATATTGGTTGCATCGCCTCCATTAGAGGGAAGTCGAGGTCGAAACGGGGGTCGTCGAACCGTAAAGGTCGGGGCGATTCGGGATCAAGGTTCGATCTCGTCCGCCTCGATGCCCCCGGCCATCTTCCTGTTGAGGTCCTCCATGAGGTCGCGTTCGTCCTTCGCCTTCTGCTGGTGGAACCCGAGGGCGAACCGGCCCTGTTCGTAGGGCGAGAGCGAGCCGGGGAATTCGGGGGGATGGTCCGGCGACCCGGCCTCGAAGAGGGCACAGACGTCGTCGATCTTCCGCCCCAGCGCGATGGCGATCGGCCGCTTCTTGGGGTCCTTGCCGAGCTTGCCCCTATAGATTTTTTCCATCCGGAGCAGCCGCTGGAACACATGACTAGGATAAGTCGACGCGTTCCCATAGTGTTTGGCGACGAGGTCGGATCCGACGTTTCCCTGGGCGGCGTACTGGATGTCGTCCAGCAACGCGAGCAGGCGGCCGCAGTTGTAGGGCCGGTCGTGGGTCTCGATGAGCGAGCGTTGGATGGGCATCGGTCCGTGCTCCGATCGCTTGAGAATTAGTTTAAGTAAAGCGAACCGTGACGTATGGAAACGGATCCCCCTCCCCGAATGGCTCGCGGAGACCGCGATCCGGTGGAGGATGGGGCCGAGGAGGGCGAGCGGATTCGACCCTTCGAGGGCGGCGCGATAGAGCGAGTCGTAGACGGTCGACTGGATATCCGAGGGCACCCGCGCGGTCGTCGCGGCGAGGGCGTAGATCGAGAGCGGATGCGAGCCGAGCGTGCTCGGGTCCAACGCCTGGGGAGGGACCGGAGCGTCGTCCTGGAGTTCTTGGGGCTCCCAGAGTCGACGGCCCCGCCTCGTGATGGGCTCGTTCTTCTTCCCGCGCACGACGGGCTCGATATCGAGGTCCGCGAACCAGCGACTCAGAGATGAGACGGTATCCTTGAGCGGTTCATCGAGCCAACGTCGCACGACCACGCGACCTCCGTTGGCCACGAAGGTGGCCGACTGGATCCGCCGCGTCTCGAGCGCCCCGTGATGGTCCCCGCCGGGATCGAACCCTCGGAAGAACGAGCGGAGCGCTTCGGGGGTCGGCTTGTCGAGAAGTTGGTTCAACTCCTCGCTCAAGGCAGGTTCCGAGGGGATCCACGAGCAGAGCACGGCGGGGCCGAACTTGCGCCGGAGGGCTTCCTTGGCGAGGATGTCGTTGAGCCCGAGGGCATAGGCGGCCGCGGCCTGCTCCGAGACCGGCGCATTCCAGCCACGCTCGAAGCCGTAGGAGCCGAGGGACGGGGTCGCCATGTCGAACGAGACGAGATAGCCGCCGATGGGGGGAAGGCCCGGGATCCCCTTGATGAGGGTCCGGTGCACGTCCGCGATCGGCACCCCCTGCTCTCCGGTCACGAGGCAGACGCCCAGGTTCCCCTTCGCCACCCCCGGCTCGTTCGAGAACCGCTCGCGCAGGAACTCCGACTTCCAGTAGTCGTGGAGCTGGGAGCCGCGTTCGAAGATCGGAGGCCCGTCGGCACCGATCCGGAAGGTGATCGTCTTCTTCTCGAGCGGGATGGGCTCGCCGTCGGCGACCATGGCGCAGAACGCCGGCTTGGCGTCCTTGCCGATGGTGCAGGCCCCGACGAAGTCCAGGGCCCTCCGGCTGTCCTCGCTCGCAAGATAGCGGTCGCGGAAGGCGAGGAGGGTGGCGAGTTCGGGAGAGCTCGTCTCGCGGAAAGCATCCTGGATTCGCTGCCAGAAGTGGTGGAATGCCTTGGAGGCGTTGTGGCCGTCGTCGGGGATCAACTCGCCGGTCTTCCCGTTCAGGCCGAAGAGTTTTTCGCAGGTATCCGCCAGGAAATAAGCCTTGCCTCCCGAGTTGACCCCCGGGAACTCGGGCATCCAGACCAGGCGTCCGACGTCTTCCTTCCCGGCGTCCTTCTTCTGTGGCGCCGCGGCGGGGCGAGTCAGGACGCGCCAGGCCGACAACGGCTCGACCGAGCCGTCGGGCTGGAGGACGAGTTCGAGATGGATCAGCCGTTGCTTGGCCTCCATACTATCGACGAGATGCGCGGCCTCGGCATACTCGCGGAGTGCCTGAAGGATCATGCTCCCACCTCCCGTTTGACCAGTCGGACGCGTTCAGGGTGACAATCAAGCCGGGCATCCTTGATCCGGGCGTGGAAGAAGACGGGGTTCGGGGGGACGGATCGCCCCGACTCGCGTTCGCGAGGGTCGAAGAGGTCGTAGAGCATGAGCCCGAGGTCCTCGTCGGACCACTGGGCGGAGCATAGAGGCACGGACGTCGGGTCGGGGACATAAGTGAAGTTCGCGTCGAACTCGCGCATCCCGAGATAGGGCCGGTGGTAGCACTTGCCGGAGACCGCGCGCCGGATGAACATGCTGCGGTACTTCTCGACCGAATCGCGCGGGGGCTCGGCACGCTTGGTCAGGCGGATCTCGGCCGTGATGAGGTACTCGACGTCGGCCAGCGCGAGCATCCCGCGCTGGGTCGCGTCCTCGGCCCCGCCCCCCGCCCGGATCGGCGTGAGGTGGCCCGACTCGGCCATCGCCCGTGCGGCCTCGCGGAACGGGACGACCCGCTTGACCTCGTTCCGGCGGAACGAGAACCAGTGGCCGCGCCGGACGACGCCGATCTCATGGACGAGATAATACATTTGCGGTTCGTAATATATGGCCTCCAGGACACCGCGGGCCGCGGAGGGAGTCAGGAGCGGATATCCCGCCCGTTCGGCTTTACACTCAGGGCGGGTTGCGCAAGCGAAGTCGCCCCAGACACGGACGGAGACAAGAGCCGGGTCTCCGGTGGGGGTGTGCATCTGAGACCTCCTGTAATTAAAAGGAAGGTGAAACAGGCTAACGATTACAGCACTTGGAAATCCGTCGGAAATGACGTCCCGAATACAATCGGACCGGGAGCCGGCCAAAAGGAGTCTCACGCAGGGACGCAGGGAAATCATCCCTGGCCTGCTCCTTGCCAACCGATTGGCGCAGGGGCCCCTTCGCGGGAGCCCAGGCACCCGTCGGACACAAGACTTCTCGACTCACCCCAGGGAAAACCCTGACGTGAGTGATGACTCCTCTTCGTATGTTCCGGCATACGAGCAAGTCGTCCGATGAGATCCGCGCCCAAGTGAGGGTGGGCGACCCCGCGACTGCGACTGCTTCTGAGAAGGGGGGAAGTCGATCGGACCCCTGACCAAAGCTCCCGATTCCTAGTCAGACTGCAACACCCGGCCGACGTGCCTCGGACGATCCCGTGGTCCCGCCAACTGGTGTTGACTTCGATTCTCGCTTCTCAAACGCCAATATTACAAAGCAGAGGCTGGGAATGAAAGAGCATTTTTCAACTCGACATCTGAACGAATTGGCAATTCTGCCATTGGTCGCCCTGAACGGTCGGTCCGGCGGGCTTTCCCGCGAGCCGACACCACACACATGAAGCCTGATAGTTTTTTTCGTACATCGGACTTGATGACTCGAGCGAATTTACGTGTGCAGACAGCATCGCCATTGAGATTCTTCATACGACAAGCCGGATGACCTCCCCCGCACCTTGCCGGCAAGGGCCTTCGGTCGCGTCCTGGACGGCGGACCGTCTCTCGACCCCTCGTGAGCAGCCCGCCTCGAACCCCGATCGGGTTCGACGAGTCCTCACCCAGAAGCGCAGGCGCATTGTCCCCGACAAGCCCTCGACTCGATCCGGAGTCGTCGCGGATGGCGGCCGCCAATCCTTCGCGACCGTCTTGCGACGTCGAAGTCGAAGTCGAAAGCGCCGGCGTATTCCCGAGAAGGCCGTCACCGGGGTTGAACGATTTGGACGTTTCAGCCCGACGTCCCGCCACGCTCGCAGGACGAACCGATGCCTTGCCACTCGCCCGTGAGCTCTCACCCGCGAGACGAGCTACAGACAATACGGCAAGACCGGAGGCCTGCGACAACGTCTCGTTGGTTTGAAGCCGATCAGCGATCGCGAGCCTCCGACTCTTGGGAGTCGGGCCAAGGTTGGCACCATCGGCCCCGGCGATGTGTGCAGATGGCTCTGGCATTGGAACTTTCGTTACACCGAAACCTTGGTACCTAGTCCACTCACCGACTCAAGAACCGATAGGACCTGTCTCGCTGCGAACCAAGTCAACAAATGACCGCAATTTGTCAGGTTTTTCCCATACGGATAGCTCGGGAATCCTTACTCGACGTGCCAGAGAACCGACCCCGCGGTACGAAAGGAGTTCCGAGACCGCCCGTGCTCTTCGGAAATATAGGTTGGGATTTGGATATCGTGCTTCTGATGATAGAGCCGTTTACCTTTGGAGTGGTTCTATTTTTTTCCATTAGCTCCGTTTTTTCCCCGAGCGAGCCCAACTGTCGCCACAGAGAATTCACAGTACCCCTCCCCACGCACGAATTTATGGCAAAACGCCGAGCTGTCTCGGCTTTTTTCGCAAATCTGAAAATTTTTCGAACGATCGTGACCGATACCGTCTTTCCTAGAAATACCCCTCGTCGATGCATTGCCAAACCGACCACATCTGGCTCGGTTTCGCATCAATCGTCGCGAGAGTCTTGGAGCCAATTTACAAAGGTGGTTCCACGCACGTGTCTTGAGTTCTGATTTTGACGATCGACTCGAAAAGTACCACGTTTCACCCGTCTTGCGGGACGAGAGAACCCTTCGGCCCCGAAGTTATGTAGGCGTAATTCATTCTCATCCGAAGTCCCCAGGCCCTCTCCGTCGAGGGGAGACCTCCCAAGAATAACACGACTGGCGGCGCGGTTGCGTGTCTAAATTCCGTCTCATGAAGCTAACGAGACACGGACTCAATCCACCGAAGTAAGCGGTGCGAAGAAGGCTGATTTGCTCAAGCCCCATCGGCCTGAAATGGCGATGATAGGGGGCCTGACTCATGTCGTTTCCGGGTTATCAAGGGAGGACACATGCGGTTAAGTCCGTAGAGACAGGGGCGGCTTCACCTGAAAGGCCTGGCCTGGCCTGGCGCGGCTCAACGACTTGGTGTCTCAATTGAGGAAACGTGGAGAGACTCGGACGCCGCCTGCAAACTCTTGAGTGTGCATTGGTTCAAATTTCGGAGCTTACCACTCCGGGTCGTGCAGAGCCGAGATCTGGGGAGAGGTTCTGCGTTGTGGAGGGGTCACGCAAGCTCTTGCTGAGGAAATACCGCGTCTCACCCGTGGGATAATCGGCCAGTTCCCCGAACACCCTGTAGCCCAACCGCTCGTAGAACGGGCGGGCCTGGAAGCTGAAGGTGTCGACCCAGGCGTGGTGGCAGCCCGAGGCGATGGCCAGGGACTCGGCCTCGAGGACGAGGCGGCTCCCCCAGCCCTCCCCCCTCAGCGATCCGTCGACGGCGAGGATGTCGATCCTCAACCAACCCCAGTGCCTATTCCCGATCAGGCCGCCGAGGATCGCCCCGCTCTCGTCGCGAAGCGCCAGGACGACGGGCTCCGGCTGCCAGACGAAGCCCTGCCCCCGGCTGAATTCATCCAATGGCGCCACGATCCGAGCGTGGTCCTCGGGAGTCGACTGCGGGAGTACGTCGATTCGGGGCATGGCCATTTCTCGAAAAGGGGTCGGCCGGAAGGTCATTGAGGCGGAGCTCCGATCAGGATACACCCGAGCCTATCCCGTCCCCAGGGGAACGTGGTTTGCACCGAACGGCCGCACCGGAGGCTCACTCCGCCCGCGCGACGCTTGATCGTGCCCTCGGCGAGAACGAGGACGAAGCCCCCCTGCCCCTCCTTTGACAATGGGAAAGAGCTCCATGCCAACCGAACGCGAGAAGATGCTGGCCGGCGCGATGTACGACCCGCTCGACCCCGAGCTTTGTGTCGCGAGGGCGAAGGCCCGGGATCTGTGCCTGGATCTCAACGCCACCCGCGAAAGCCAGGTCGAGGTCCGACGTCGGATCCTTCTCGAACTGCTCGGGAAAGGGGGCGATAGCGCCTGGATCCAGCCGCCGTTCTTCTGCGACTACGGCTCGAATCTCGAGCTCGGGGAACGCGTCTTCTTCAACTTCAACTGCGTCGTCCTCGACGTCTGCCTGGTGAAGATCGGCGATTACTCGCAGTTCGGCCCCTCGGTGCAGATCTACACGGCGACCCACCCGATGAATGCGGAGCAACGTCGTAAGGAGGAGTATGCCAAGCCGATCGAGATCGGCTCGGACGTCTGGGTCGGGGGCGGGGCGATCCTCTGCCCAGGGGTCCGGATCGGCTCGCGATCGGTCATTGGAGCTGGCAGCGTCGTCACCCGCGACATCCCCGAAGGTGTCTTCGCGGCCGGCAACCCTTGCCGGGTCATTCGCGAGATCACCGAATAGCCCAGAACCCCCAGCCGGCTCGTCCGAACCGTCCAGGGAACACGCGGGAAGAGTCCGGACGACCCTCGGGCATCGACCGAGCCCTCGGGCTCTCCGCTTGATCGTTGAGAAACGCCCCGGAAGGGCTTTGTCGGCTTGCATTCATGGGCGGCGAGTTTGAGAATAAGGCGAGGGGATCCCCCCGTCTCAGTTCCTCCACGAGTCCCCGGTTCGTGTGTCGGGGCTCTGGACCGTTCGCGACTCGAAGACTGCGTCCCGCTGATGGGCTGAGACGAGTCGGGGCATCTCCACATGTCCGAATAAATACAGAGAACTCCGTATCGTTTCGAGGCCGGCAATTCCGGTCGCCGATCGACATGGGAAGACGCTTGTCGGCTTATTCCGCCTGAGCGGAAATCGAAGGGGTCGAATCATGGCGGACGGCGTCGGTGCGAAGGGTGTGATTGCGGAGTCGAACTCGGAGACGGGACATACCCAGGAGCGAGGCGTCGAAACCGCGACGGTCGACGTCCGTCCCTACCACCACCCGGCGGCGGGCCTCGGTGCGATCGCGAGCACGCTCAAGCACGCGATGCACGAGATGGGGGTCATCCGAAGCGCCTCGACCCTGCTGAAGGTCAACCAGGTCAACGGTTTCGACTGCCCGGGCTGCGCCTGGCCCGAGCCCGACGCCAGCCACCGCTCCTCGGCGGAGTTCTGCGAGAACGGGGCGAAGGCCGTCGCGGCCGAAGCGACCACGAGGCGTGTCACCCCCGAGTTCTTCAAGACCTGGTCGGTCCCTCGCCTGCTCGAGCAGTCCGACTACTGGCTCGAGTCGCAAGGGCGGCTCACCCAGCCGATGCTCCTCCGCGAAGGGTCGGAGCAGTACGAGCCGGTCGCCTGGGACGACGCGTTCGGCCTCATCGCCCGAGAGCTCCGGGCCCTCGCCTCTCCGGACGAGGCGATCTTCTACACCTCGGGACGGACCAGCAACGAGGCGGCCTTCCTGTACCAGCTCTTCGTCCGGAAGTTCGGGACCAACAACCTCCCCGACTGCTCGAACATGTGCCACGAGTCGAGCGGGGTCGGCCTCGGCGAGTCGATCGGGGTCGGCAAGGGGACGGTCTCGCTCGACGACTTCAACCTGGCCGACGCCATCTTCGTCATCGGCCAGAACCCCGGGACGAACCATCCCCGGATGCTCTCCGCGCTCGAGTCGGCGGCAAGGCGAGGGTGCCACATCGTCAGCGTCAACCCGCTCCACGAGCGGGCGCTCGACCGCTTCGCCCACCCGCAGGATGTCCGCGACCTCCTGATGGGCGGGACCGCGATCGCCGAGTTCTTCCTCCCCGTTCGGATCAACGGCGACGTCGCCCTGCTCAAGGGGATCATGAAAGAGGTGATGGCCGAGGAGCGGAAACGCCCCGGCGCGATCCTCGACCTGGCGTTCATCGACGCGCGGACCTCGGGATTCGAAGAGTTCGTGGAGGCCCTCGACCGGGTCTCCTGGGACGAGATCGTCGAGCAGAGCGGGATCAGTCGCGACCTCATCCGGCGCGCGGCCGAGGTGTACTTCAACAGCGAGCGCGTCATCGTCTGCTGGGCGATGGGCCTGACGCAGCACCGCAACGGCGTGGCCAACATCAAGGAGGTCGTCAACCTCCTCCTCCTGCGCGGGAACCTCGGGAAGCCGGGCGCGGGGGCGTGCCCGGTCCGGGGTCATAGCAACGTCCAGGGGGACCGGACGATGGGGATCTACGAACGCCCCTCGTCCGAGTTCCTCGACCGCCTGGGGCGGACGTTCCGCTTCGAGCCCCCTCGCGAGCACGGCCATGACGTCGTCGCCTCGATCAAGGCGATGCACGAAGGGCGCGCCCACGTCTTCCTCGCGATGGGCGGCAACTTCCACTCCGCCAGCCCCGACACCGATTACACCGCGGAGGCCCTCCGGCGTTGCCGCCTCACGGCGCACGTCGCGACCAAGCTCAACCGGGCCCATCTCGTCACCGGCCGACAGGCCCTGATCCTCCCCTGCCTCGGGCGGACCGAACGCGACGCCCAGGCGACCGGCGACCAGTTCGTCACGGTCGAGGACTCGATGAGCGTCGTCCACAAGTCGAGGGGAAGCCTGTCGCCGGCCTCGAGGCATCTCCTGAGCGAGCCGGCGATCATCGCCCGGCTCGCGTCGGCCACCCTCGGCCCCAAGTCGGGTGTGGATTGGCTCGGGATGATGGCCGACTACGACCGGATCCGCGACCGGGTCGCGGAAACGATCCCTGGCTTCGAGGATTTCAATCGCCGGGTCCGCGAGGGGAGCGGCTTCGCACTGCCCAACGACGCGGCGAGGCTCAAGTTCCGCACCTCGACCGGCAAGGCCCAATTCACCGCGCTGCCGCTCCCTCAGATTGATCTGGCCCCCGACCAGTTCCTGATGATGACGGTCCGGAGCCACGACCAGTACAACACGACGATCTACGGCCTCGACGACCGATACCGAGGGGTCTACCACGAGCGTCGAGTCGTCTTCCTGAACCCGAGCGACGTCGCCGAGTTTGGCCTGATCAATCGCCAAGTCGTCGACCTGATCGGTGAGTTCCGGGGCGAGCGCCGAGTCGCCCGACGGTTCATCGTCGTCCCGTACGACATCCCCCGCCGTTGCGCGGCGACGTATTTCCCCGAAGCCAACGTCCTCGTCCCGGTCGACGACTTCGCCGACGGCAGCCGCACCCCGGCCTCGAAGTCGGTCGTCATCCGGATCGTCCCCGCGGGTTCGTCGGACGAATCTCGGCCGTAGCGTTTCGCCCGAACCGACATCCAAGACGATATCCTCGCCGGAGAAGCTCCAGGACTTCCCGCGATTACCCCTCTCTCCGCCTGAAAGACGAAACCCGTCCCGCCGATTCCCCCAGCCGGACCCCGGTCGGATGAACTGGAGCGTCATCGTCCCGAACCTCTGGTGATTCGGCAAAGTCGCGGCCCACCGACTCGATGCCCACTCATGCGGCCTCTCAGAATTCTCGGCCGATCTGAGATTTTCGCGACATGTCCCGCCCACTCGGTGCCCTTCTCTAATATCTACCGGTCATTCGAGACCTGGATCGACAGTCCCGCAGCGGAGACCAACCTGATGAACGCACCAGCCACTCGGCATACGACCGACCAGGTTCTCCGTTCCTACGGCCTGGGCGAGCTCGACGACGCCTCGAGCGCGATAGTCGAGTCACATCTGGTGAACTGCACGGAATGCCGGAGCCGGCTCACCAGGTCGTCGGCCGGCACTTTCTTCGGTCGCCGCGACGACCGGAGATCGACGAACCTGTCGGTCTCCGACGAATCGATGATCGACGGGGCACTCTGCCGGATGCCGACGACGCCTCCGACGCTCGACTCGCTCCCACAGGGGCTGGTCGATCATGCGAATTACGAGATCAAACGAGAACTTGGCCACGGTGGGATGGGTGTGGTCTATTTGGCCCACAACACGATGATGGGCCGCGACGAGGTGCTCAAGGTTATCGGGCGCCATGTCCTGGAACGCCCCGGTGTCCTCGAGCGATTCCAGCGTGAGATCCGCGCCGTAGCCCGGCTTTGTCATCCGAACATCGTCACCGCCTACAGTGCGTTCCGGCTCGACGGCGGGCTGGTGTTCGCAATGGAGTACGTCGAGGGACTCGACCTGGCGCGATTGGTCCAGTCCAAGGGACCGCTTCCAGTGTCCCACGCGGCGTACTTCGCCCACCAGGCCGCGTTGGGCTTGCAGCACGCCCACGAGCGGGGGATGGTCCACCGTGACGTCAAGCCGCACAACCTGATGCTCACCCATGACGGCAAATCGCGGGTCGTAAAGATCCTCGACTTCGGCCTGGCAAAGGCGAACCGCGAGCAGAAACTCGATAGCGGCCTGACCTCCGAGGGGCAAGCTTTGGGCTCGCCCGACTACAACGCCCCCGAGCAGATCCTCAATGCCCAGGACGCAGATATCCGTGCCGATATCTATAGCCTGGGGGCGACGCTGTTCTACCTGTTGACCGGGCGGCCGCCGTTCATAGCCAATTCGTTATACGACCTCTACCAGGCGCATATCTCTCGAGACGTTGAGCCTCTGAACCTGCTGCGTCCAGAAGTCCCGAGCGAGTTGGCAGCCCTCGTCTCCAAGATGATGACCAAGGACCCAACACGTCGCTTCCAGACCCCGGCGGAACTCCACGCCCTGACGTCTTTCTTCAAACCGAAGCCCCTCAAACTCCAAACCAGAGTCACTCAAGCCGAGCCGGATACGCCGAGCGGGATGAAGATCACCAAGCCCTCCACGCCGAACGAGCCCGCAAACGATTTAGTCGTCTCTACAGATCACGGATCGAGTTCGGCGAAGCAGGCTGAGACGCCTTGGAACCGATTGATCGACTTCCGGGAACCAGTCCCTGTCGAGGCGTCGCCACTCACCGCCCCGAGGCATGAACGCTCGCGGTGGTTCTGGCCTACCGTCTCAGTCGCGTTCGTTCTCGGAGTCTTATGCACCGCATGGATCGCCTTATCCCCCGGGAAAGTCAAAGTTAAGACCTCGGAGGGCTTCATCGTCCTGGAGAATGTCCCTAAGGACTCCGTCGTCCTGGTCGACGGAGACAAAGTCAGTTTCAACTGGCCAGGAGACAACAGGCCTCTGGAGATCCAGGTCGTTCCAGGAAAACACAAAGTGCAAGTCGAGAAGGGCGGCTTCAGGACCTTCGGAGAATCTGTGACGGTCAAGACCGACGGGTCGGAGGAGGTCACGGTGCGTCTCGAGCCCCTCGATGTCTCGAAATCGGGGGACGCCGCCGGAAGCCCGCCGGCCTTGGTCGTCAGTGGCTTGCCAAACACCCCTGCCCTCGATGACTTCAAAGCCGGCTCCGTCTGGGTCTCAGAGCTCCAGGGCCACACGTTCAAAATCCTGGAACGCGGGGAAGAAACGTTCAAGGCCAGCCTCAAGATCGGCGAGCAAGTCCGCGAAGCCGGCGGAATTCTCAAGAATGGATATCTCCACTGGCCCAACCAAGACGCCAATGGAGTCGCTGGCGATGCGGAGTCAGCTTACACAGGCGAAATCAAGGGGGATGAAATCGCGTTGAGCTGGTCCACACCAGGCGGCCTGATCCGGGAAAAAATTACCCTCAGACTTTCGAGACCAGCAGAGAAGGTCGCCGAGCACTCATCAGCCCCAAGTCTGAAGAAACCGACCGAAACCGAGCTTTCCTCACGAGTAACCTTCGACCCGGACACCATCTACCGGTTGACCACCTGTTTTCTGCCGCAAAAGTCTTTGGACTTCCGTACGGATGAAAAGAATAGTCAGGACCTGCCGGTCCAAGTCGAAACCGGACATGGCCCCGGCCAGCAATGGCGGATCTATCCGTTGGGCGATGGCTGGTTCCGGATCACCAGCAACTCCAAGCCGGGGAAATCCCTCGACCTCGATAACACCAACTTCCCGGTCCTCGCGGACACGACAGACAACCCCGGCCAACGTTGGAAGTTCACCCCGATCCACGACGGTTGGCTACGACTCATCAACGGCCGGGTTCCGGGCAAATCTCTCGATGTCATGAACAACGGCAGCGACAAGAACGGGCTATACCTGGCAAACACGGGCAACTGGACCGGACAACTCTGGAAGGTCGTCGGTCTAGGAAAGATCACAGGTGCCGATGACGGCGTTCCTGTTGCCCTCCAATTTCTCGCCGGCCAGAAGGCTTTCGCCCCAAACACGACCTACCGGTTGACCACCTGTTTTCTGCCGCAAAAGTCTTTGGACTTCCGTACGGACGAAAGGAATCGCGACCTACCAGTCCAGGTTGAGACAGGGAACGTCCCCGGCCAGCGTTGGCGGATCTACCCGTTGGGCGATGGCTGGTTCCGGATCACCAGCAACTCCAAGCCGGGGAAATCCCTCGACCTCGATAACACCAACTTCCCGGTCCTCGCGGACACGACAGACAACCCCGGCCAACGTTGGAAGTTCACCCCGATCCACGACGGTTGGCTACGACTCATCAACGGCCGGGTTCCGGGCAAATCTCTCGATGTCATGAACAACGGCAGCGACAAGAACGGGCTATACCTGGCAAACACGGGCAACTGGACCGGACAACTCTGGAAGGTCGTCGGTCAGGAATAGGTGGAAATACCAACGGCGGAGATCTTGCAATCGACGGCATCTCGCTGATGCCGTCGATCGCAAAGGCCGTGCCCATTGAGGTCGCCCGACGATTCATCGTCGTCCCGTACGACATTCCCCGCCGTTGCGCGGCGACGTATTTCCCCGAGGCCAACGTCCTCGTCCCGGTCGACGACTTCGCCGATGGCAGCCGCACCCCAGTCTCGAAGTCGGTCGTCATCCGGATCGTCCCTGCGGGTTCGTCGGACCAGACTCGGTCGTAAGCAAGGTTTCGCCCGACCCCTCCTCCGAAAACGCACCCTTCGCATCGACAAATCCCCACGAAATCGAGACGCGATTGCTCGATTCCGGTCAACGTATTTTCTTAGATGACATGCGATCAATCGGCAACAGCCATAAATTCGACTCAAGCAGAAGAACCCGCCGACTCGATAAAGTAGGAGTCTGGGTCGGCGACTCAGGCACTTCAAGCCCAGGGTCGGTTCTGAATAGCCGGTTCACTCGAATGAAACGGTTTCCCGAAAGCCAATTTGACAATAGACTTAGGGAACCTCAGGGTCGATGTTGACCGCGTCGGGACTGTGGTTTTAAAAGCGGGCTGGGTTTCGATTTCGGACGCCGACCGATAACGCCCATGGTTCAACCAGCGAATTCGGTGCTGAGCTCCTTGTAGGGTGAGAATCGAGGAATTCACGCCCTTCGGCAGCGCCCAAGGTTGCGTTGCCTTCACGTTGAGGAGTTGCGATGCGGATATCCTGGCTCGTGGTAATTTTCGTGGCACTCGCAGCAGACTCGGCGCGGAGCCAGGAAGCCAGTAGTCCGCTCCCATCGTCGAACGTCGACCTTCCCGGGATCGGTGCGGAGACCCCAATCCGGTCTCCCTCGGCTTCCCGGAAGACTCCTCGCTGGAATGAGCGTCCGAGTTGGTGGCCCTTTCGGTGGTCGTTCGCGAAACGCAAACCGGCGGGAAAGTCGAGCGAAGTCATCGCCACGGCATTTCAGACCGAGCCAGGGCTCAATGAAATACCTTTGAATACGGGCGACGTTTTCGGAACGCCCGCACCGGCACTGGCCCCTGCCCCAGCGATCGATGGTGGGATGACGGCGAACAACGGCGGGACCGCCGCGAATCCCGGGGAGGGCGCCCCGACGACGACGCCGGGCGCCCCCGATGATTCCCAGACGGGGTCGCAGCCAACAGCCTCGAACCCCGCGGCCGTGAGCATCACCGCGGGGACCGGTGCGCTCGGTCGATTCATGGGGATCCCCGACTCCTCCGGGCTGCGAATCGGGGGACTCTGGCTCGGCGACGCCAGCGGCGTCCTCTCGGGCGGTCGGAAGCCGGGAGGATGGGGGCTCAACAGCCTCACGATCCTGGACGCCGGCTTCGACGCCGAGGAAGCCTTGGGTTGGAAGGGTGCCTCCTTCGACGCCCAGTTCTTGCAGCTCACCGGACAGGAGACGAACAACCTGGCCGGGGCCTTCCCCGGCTTCGACTCGCTCCCAGGGCAAAAGCCCCTCGTCCGCCAGGAGCTCTATCAGCTCTGGTATCGCCAGGCGCTCTTCGACAACAAGCTCGTCTTCCGGATCGGCAAGTCGGTCCCGACCTATGACTTCGGGAACGTCGTCCGGCCGGTGCCGGTCAACGATACCGCCGCCGCGATCCCTGCCGTCACGGGTCTGATCTGGACCCCGGTCTTCGTCAACCCGACGATGCTCGGCGTCATCCCCGGATATTACAACTCGGCCACCGGGATCACGACGACATTCGCCCCGAACGACTCCCTCTACTTCAACTACGGCTTCTACGACGGCAATATTGCCAATGGGCGTCAGACCGGCCTCGAAGGCCCCCACTTCAACGGCTACTACTTCCACATCGGCGAGGTTGGGTTCGCGTATCGCCTGGGTGCCCAAAAGAAACCG
The DNA here is from genome assembly GCF_054877945.1 of Singulisphaera rosea. Taxonomy (NCBI): domain Bacteria; kingdom Pseudomonadati; phylum Planctomycetota; class Planctomycetia; order Isosphaerales; family Isosphaeraceae; genus Singulisphaera; species Singulisphaera rosea. Next base: position 22,537 of record NZ_JBTYIP020000052.1, read on the forward strand.
GGTAACTTCGGGGTCGGCGTCTGGGGGCAGACCGGGACTCTGAAGACGTTCACCGGTGGCACCCAGGACGGCGCCGACGGCGTGTACCTCTTCGGCTCGCAGCGGCTCTGGTTCCGGCACCCCGGCAAGGACAATAGCGGCATCAGCGGCTTCTACCAGTATGGTGCCAACAACACCGATGCCCTGCTCGCCCGGCAATACGTCGGCGGCGGCTTGACCGCGTTCGGCCTGACGCCCAGGCGCCCGGACGACTCGTTCGGCGTCGGTATCTCTTATACCGGGCTGACCCGAGGAGAGGGGATCACGCCGATCTTCTTCCCGGCGGCAACCCACCCGATGCAGCTCCGCCCCAGCCAGTTGATGGTCGCCATCTATTATCAGATGAAGATTATCGACGGGGTTTTCTTCCAGACAACCCTCACCGACATCCCGACCCCCGGCGAAAACGTGTCGATCCCCAACGCATTCACGATCAACTTCCGAGTGATCACGCTGTTCTGACCCTCGACCCTGATCACTGCGGCGAAGGCGTGGGGACCGGAGGCTCGACACCTCGCGACGATGTGAGGACGGACGTGCGATGACGAACGGGAAGAGGCCCGGACGAGGCATTGCCTCGTCCGGGCCTCTGCAATTGTCGGGCGGTCACGGCCAAGATCGGGACGCGACGGCAATCAACGACCCTGGCGGAAGGACGTCAATAGTCGACCTTGTCCTTGCGATTCGCGTATTCCTTCCAGACTTCGACGGCTTCGGATCGGAGCAGGCTCTGCTCGGAGATCGCACGATCCTTGACGGGCTTATCGAGCTGAGCATAGATGAAGTCGTCGTCGAAGTTGCCGTACTTCTTGGAGTCGCCGACAGTCGCCCCGTAGACGATCCCGTCGATACCGGCCCAGTAGGCCGTGGCGAGGCACATCGGGCAGGGTTCGGCCGAGGTGTAGAGGATGCAGCCTTCGAGCTTGGGCTTCTTGATCAGGGCGCAGGCCTGGCGGATCGCGTGCATCTCACCGTGCCAGGTCGGGTCGTTCTGGGCGACGACGTGATTCATGCCGTCGGCGAGCACCACGCCCTCTTTGTTCACGATCACCGCGCCGAAGGCACCGCCCGTCTTGTATTCCACGCCGGCGCGTCGGGAGTTGGCGATCGCCCGGCGCATGAACTCCTCGTGCTTCGCCTTCGGGTAGCGGGCCAGGACCTGTTCCGTGGTGAGGACCGGCTTGTCGCTGGGGACGTCCGCGAACGCCATGACCTGACGGGTCGCCGAGGTCTGGCCGAGCCAGAACGCCCCGAAGATCAGCCCGCCGAAGAGCATCAGGCCCAGGCCGATGCGGCCGCTGCGCATGCCGAGAACTTTCGAACAGACAATCATGTTTCTTTGCCTCGCGTGGGGTCGGACAGGGTGGGGAGGGGATAGAGTCGAGGTCCGCGTTACTTGCGGGCACCAAGAGAGAACCCACTTGAACGGATGAAGTCGAGGACGTTCAGCTCGACATAAATCAGCTCCTTGATGGTTTCCCTTCGGAGGAAACAAATCTTACACAGATTGCCTCACCTACCGCAAGTAACCTCTCAAACTTACTTGAAATTTCTTGACTTCATCGACTTGTCGAGCCGCAAGACCGCAACCAAATCGCGTGACCACCATCGATGTCGAAGATTTATTCACGTACCAATTCATTGCAGGACTTCCCGTCATTCGCCTCGATGTCGTCCGGCAGGCGGAGTCGGCCGACGGGGCAAATCAAGGTCTGTTGCCCCGATTCGCTCCCCTCCACATTCTCTCGGGGGTGGGGAAGGAGGCACACCATCGCCTCGGACGCAGACACGAGGGTCGACCCCCTTGGACCGATGCGCAAGGATCGTCGTCGAAAGCCTCGCGATCATCTCGACCCGGACACTCGCGAGCATTGGCGATCTTGGCCAAGGCATACCGTCGGGCGACGGCCCGACAGTTTATCGCGTCTTGTAGGACTCTAGAACGCATTTTTCAAGTACGACGCAAAATATTCGATCGTTCGGCCCGCCGCTTGAATTTCCCCGACGTTCCGAAAGGCGTCCAGGATGCCAAGACCCCTGCAAAACAAGCCTCTGCAAGGCGTCTGCCCCTCCTGCCACGAGGAACAGATCCGTCAAACCCGTGCGCGGGCAGATCACAGAAATCAAAGAACCGACGAAATCTCACCTCAAATTCGGGCCATTCAGATTTTCTCTCCCAACATAGCCGTTACGCCAACTTGTACCGATCGGATACAATACGATGGTTTTCGGTCCTAGAGTTGGGTTGTGCTCTTCGCACGTGAAAATCTCTCGGCCTCGATGGATTGGCTGACCGTCATGGATCTGCACACCGTGAACCGCGTCCGACGCCCGTCGAACGCGGAGGAGATCGCGTCGTGGGAAGACGGCGACGCCTGGCTCGCCGGGGGGACGTGGCTGTTCTCCGAGCCCCAGGTTCACACCCACACGTTGATCGATCTGCACTCGTTCCAATGGCCATCGCTCCGTCATCGGGACGAAGGGCTTGAGATCGCCTCGACGTGCCGGGTCGTGGAGCTGGATCGGTTCGTGGAGACCGCGCCCGCCGAGTGGACGGCGGCCCCGCTATTCCGCGACTGTTGCCGGTCCTTCCTGGCCTCATTCAAGATCTGGAACGAGGCGACGGTCGGCGGGAACATCTGCATGTCCCTGCCCGCGGGCCCGATGATCTCGCTCACCGCCGCCCTCGAAGGAGTCTGCACGCTCTGGCCAAGGGCCGGGGCGCCGAGGACGGTCCCCGTCGTCGATTTCGTGACCGGCAACCATCAGAACGTCCTCGCCCCGGGCGAGCTGCTGCGATCGATCCTCCTCCCGTCGCATGCGCTCCGCAAGACGTTCGCGTTCCGGAGATTCACGCTCACGCACCTCGGCCGCTCCGAGGTCCTCGTCATCGGCACGCTCTGCCCCGAGCGCGGGACGTTCTTGCTGACGATCACCGCGGCCACCCTCCGCCCCGTTCAACTCCGCTTCGACGGCATCCCGACCGCGTCGGACGTGAATCGCGCGATCGACGATGCCATCCCTTTCCCACACTATCTCGACGACGTGCATGGGTCGCCGGCGCATCGCAAGCACCTGACCCACTACTTCGCGAACCAGATTCGTTCGGAACTGTCCCGCTAAGCTCGACCGCCCTCGGGAATCGCCATGTACTATCGGATCAACGGCCAGACGTTCGCGGCGGAGCCTCGTCCCGGACAATGCCTGCGGACCTTCCTCCGGAGCTTGGGCTGGTTCGGCGTGAGGAAGGGGTGCGACGCCGGCGACTGCGGCGCCTGCACCGTCTGGCTCGACGGGACTCCGGTCCACAGTTGCCTCATCCCGGCGTTCCGGGCGGAAGGGCGTGAGGTCACCACGCTCCAGGGGCTCGCCCAGGACGGCGAGCTCCACCCGATGCAGCAGGCGTTCCTCGACGCCCAGGCGTTCCAGTGCGGGTTCTGCGCGGCGGGGATGGTGATGACGTCGGCAAGCCTGTCCGACGAGGCCAAGACCGACCTCCCCTTCTACCTCAAGGGGAACCTCTGCCGCTGCACCGGCTACCACGCGATCGAAGACGCGATCAACGGCATCGTCTCGGTCGAGGAGGACCGGGCCGGACACGCCTGCGGGTCCAGCATCGCCAACCCGCATGCGAAGTCGATCGTCACGGGCGAGGCCCATTACACGATGGACGTCGCGATGGAAGGGATGCTCCACCTCAAGGTCCTCCGCTCGCCGCATGCTCATGCGCGAATCACGGCGATCCGCAAGGAGAAGGCCCTCGCCGTCCCGGGGGTCCACGGGGTCTACACCTGGCAGGACGTCCCCAGGAAGCTCTACACGACCGCAACGCACGACGACTACCACGTCGACCCCGACGACACGTACATGCTCGACAACGTGGTGCGTTTCGTCGGACAACGGGTCGTCGCGGTGGTCGCCGAGACCGAGGGTGCCGCCGAGGAGGCATGTCGGCTCGTGGAGGTGGATTATGAGCCCCTCCCCGCCGTGTTCGACCCCGAAGAGGCCATGCTCCCCGGCGCCCCGCTGCTCCACGGCGAGAAGGTGCCCGAATCTCGGATCCACGAACCCTTGCAGAACGTCTTCAAGAAGATCGAGGCCCAGACCGGCGACGTCGTCCGCGGATTCGCCGAGGCGGACGCCACCTATGAAGGCATCTTCTCAATCCCCAAGATCCAGCACGCGCACATGGAGACGCACGGCTCGATCGCCTGGCGCACGTCCGACGGGCGCGTCCACGTCCGCACCAGCACCCAGACACCGCACCTGACCAAGCTCAAGCTCGCGTACCTGTTCGGGCTCCATGAGGAACAGGTCCACGTCTTCTCCGAATGCGTCGGGGGCGGGTTCGGAGCCAAGCAAGAGGTGCTGAGCGAGGACCTCTGCGTCCTCGCGGCCCTCCGCACGGGCCGGCCCGTGAAGTGGGAGTTCACCCGCGCGGAGGAGTTCACCGCGACGGTCACCCGACACCCGATGAAGATCACCATCAAGCTCGGGGCAAAGCGGGACGGCACGCTCACGGCGATGGAGATGACCACGATCTCCAACACCGGCGCCTACGGCAACCACGCCGGCGAGGTCTTGGGCGCCTCGTTCAGCTCGTCGCTGGCGACGTATCGCTGCGAGAATAAGAAAGGGACGGGCTTCGCCGTCTACACCAACACCGTCCCCTCCGGCGCCTTCCGCGGCTACGGTGCGACGCAGACGACCTTCGCCATCGAGTCCGCCCTGGACGAGCTCGGGCGCAAGCTCGGGATCGACCCGTTCGCGATTCGACGCAAGAACATGATCCGACGGAACGATCCCGTCGAAAGCATCTGGCCCTCGGCGCACGACAGCGTGATCGGCAGCTACGCGTTCGACCAGTGCCTCGACTACGTCGAGCAGGCCCTCGCGAGCGGCCGAGGGGAGCCCAAGCCGGAAGGCGACGACTGGCTCGAAGGCCGAGGCATCGCGACCCATGCCCAGGACTGCATCCCGCCCACGGGCCACCGCTCGGAGGCCCACGTCGCATTGAAACCCGACGGGTCCTACCACCTGTCCGTGGGCTCCGCGGAATTCGGCAACGGCATCCGCAACGCCCAGCGGCAGATCGCCGCCGCGGTCCTGGGCTCTCGCGCGGCCGACGTCGCCATGGACTTCGTCGACACCGACCTGAGCCCTTATGACACGGGCACCTTCGCCAGCACGGGCATCAGCGTCTCGGCGGTCGCCGTCGAGAAGGCGGCCGAAGGGCTGCGCGAGAGTCTCCTCGACGTCGCAAGCGAGGTCTTCGGTGCCCCCGTCGATCAATGCCGGCTCGAAGGAGGAGGCGTCCGTTGCGGAGAGAGGACGCTTTCGCTGCGCGAGCTCCACGCGGCCGCGCCCCAACGGGGCAAACTCCAGGCGGGGCGGCGGTCCTACGGCTCGCCCCGGTCCAATTCCTTCCTGGCGCATGGATTCCGGATCGCCGTCCACCGCGTGACCGGCGAGATCCGGATCCTCCAGAGCGTCCAGGCCTTCGACGCCGGGACGATCATCAACCCGATGCAGGCGAAAGGTCAGGTCGAGGGGGGGATCGCCCAGGGGATCGGGACTACCCTCTTCGAGCGGATGGTGATCGACGACACCGGCACCGTCGTCAATCCTTCGTTCCGGAACTACCGGATCCCCGCCTTCGCCGACATCCCTCGATCCGAAGTCTTCTTCCCCAAGAGCCACGATCGCCACGGCCCTCTCGGCGCCAAGCCGATCGGCGAGGCCCCGATCATCCCCGTCAGTGCCGCCCTCGGGAACGCCCTCGCCGACGCGACGGGGATCCGCTTCCACAGTCTCCCCTTCAGCGCCGACCGCATCTTCGAGCGTCTGGCGTCCTTGCAAACCGATGCGAATACCTTATGAACGCCCCGTCCGTTCTCATTGCGACAGCGAAAGTCCGTCCCGACTGCATCGCGGCCTTCTCGGCCTGGAAAGCCCGGCACGACCTGGCGCTCGCCCAGTCGAAAGGCTTCCTCGGCAGCGACGTCATCCCCCCGGATGAACACAGCGACCGATGGACCATCCTGGTGAACTTCGATTCCCAGGAGAACATCACCGCCTGGCAACAGTCGCAGAAGCGTGCGGAAGTCCTGGCGGAGCTCGCCCCCTTGACCTTCGGGAGCAGCTTCGGCGAGGTCATGCAGGAGGAGACCCCCGGCGCCGAGCAGCCCAGGACGATGGTCACCCAGATCATCTTCTCTCGCATCAAGCCAGGCCTGGAGGAAGACTACCGGGCGTGGGTCGGCCGGATCGAAGAGGCCCAGGCCCGTTACCCGGGCTACCGGGGGACCTATTTCCAACCGCCGTCTCCCGGCGGGAACCACTGGCTCACCATGATCCGGTTCGACACCACCGAACATCTCAATGCGTGGCTCGTCGCCCCCGAACGGGCCGCCTTGCTCGAGGAAGCCAAGGCGGTCGTCGAGAACGTGGAAATGCTCCGCTTGGCCACAGCCTTCCCCGGTTGGGTCCCGATCAACCCCGAGACCGGGGAAGGTCCCCCGAGCTGGAAGACCGCGCTCCTCGTCCTGCTCGGCCTCTACCCGATCATCGCGCTCGAACTGCTCTACCTCAACCCGAAGCTCGAGCCCCTCGGCCCGGCCTGGGCCATCTTCACCGGCAACGTCCTCAGCGTGTCGGCCACCAGCTTCCTCACGATGCCGGCACTCGTCCGGGCCTTCGGATGGTGGCTCTTCACGGACGCGAAAACCAAGCCTCGAGCCACCCTCCGAGGAGTGGCCATCCTCGCCATCCTCTTCCTTTGCGAGATCGGATTCGTCGCCTGGCTATTCTCGGGGCACGGCAAGTAGCGCCGAACTCGAGACAGAGAGGATTCACCGCAAAGGCACACAGGACAGACAAAAGAAATAACAATTTCTTTTCCGATTATTCTTTGTGTCCTTTGTGGTGAATCCTCCCCGATTCCAAAGGGCCGGTCAGGAAAAAAGGTCGGCAGCCGGGTTCGGATGGAGCTCGAGGAGGTGGGCGATTTGCGCGACGGTCGCGGTGCCCGTGGTCCCGAGCTGGTGGATCACGAGCGAGGCGGCGGCCATCGCCAGCTCCATCGACTCGCGGGCATCGGCCTCGGCGGCGAGGGCGGCGGCGAGATTCGCGGTGACCGAGTCGCCCGCGCCGACGATGTCGATCGGCCCTCGGACGGGATGCGACGGGACGTGCTCGGGGGGACGACCGAGCACCGCGCCGACGATCCCGAGCTCGGCCATGGTGACGAACACCGGCTGGCCGTTCCTCGCGACGAGCTCGCCCACCTGCGTCTTCACGGCGTCGAGCTCGACCGAGGTCGTGCCCGTCATCCTCGCGAGCTCGGCGGCGTTCATCTTGAACCCGAGCGGCGGGAAGTCCTGGACCCCGCGTCGGCTATCGGCGAGGACCGTGAGCCGGCCCTCCTTCCGGAGTGCCGCGAGGGCGGCCTCGCAGACCAAGGGAGTGACGACGCCCGTCTCGGCGACGTCCACTTGATCCATGAGGAGAAGCACGTCGACCCGCTTCGCCAGCTCACCGATCCGCGTCGCGAGGTCGCTCTGGAGCTCGAGCGGCGTCGGTGACCAGTTCTTGGAGTCGAACCGGTTCAGCTCCCGGGGCGGCAACCCTTCCTGGATCACCAGGGGCTTGCAGTAGACCGGGGTGCGCCTCGCGGGAGTGGTCAGGAAGTGCTCGAGGCTCACGCCAGGCTGGGCTTCGAGCGCCCGGCGAAGCTCGTACCCTTCGCCGTCGTCGCCGCAAAAGCCGACCGGGTAGATCTCGCCGACGCCGAGGGCGACGAGGTTGTTGAGGATCGTCCCCGCGGCCCCCGGATGGCTCCGGACCTTCACCACATTGTAGACGGGCAGCCCGGTCTCGATCGACGACTCGCCCAGCTGCGGGTCGATGTCGAGGTACCGGTCGAGGAAGAAGTCGCCCACCACGCCGATGCGGAGCCGAGGGTAGCGTCCCGTGATCTCGGAAAAGCGTTCGGCATTCATATCCGGCTCAGTTGGCGGTAGAGGTGGTGGATGAACGTCGCATTATCGCATTGCGCATACTGCATGGCACCTCCCATCCGGGAGTAGCTCTTGCAGAACCGGAGGTAATAGGCGGGGTTGGTCTTGGGGGGCTCGCCCTGGGTCCAGTCCCAGTTCCCGCCATCCTGAAGGTCGACGACGTAAAAGGTGTGGTCGCGGACGACCTCGCCGCCGGCCTGGAGCCTGAGATTGTTGACGCAGCTCAGGGCCTTCTCGAACACCTGAGGTCCCATGATGGCCGAGCCGATCGAGAGCACGACACCGCCATCGAGCCCTTCGACCGAGCCGCCGAAGAGCTTGAAGTCGTGCCCGGCGGCCCGCCCGATCGCCGCGCCGTCGAAGACGGGATGATTGGCGATGATGTCATAGCCGATCCCCGGATGGACCGTCATCGGGACGCCGTGGCGATAGGCCTGGGCGATGATCGAGGCGTGTTTCCAGCGATGCTCGACCGCGGTCCGACCGGCCGGCCAGCCTTGCTCGAGCATAGCCTTCAAGAGGTCGGCGCGGGCGGCCGTCAAAGGGTGCCTCGGCTCGGCGGCAATCGCCAAGTCGAGCTCTTCAACAGAGGGGAGCGTCACACCGTCCTCGAGGATCAAGCGACCCAGGGATCGACCATACCCAAGTCCGTCGAGCGCCCCGAGGAGGAGGGCGCGGTGGATGTTCGTGGAGGTCTCGTCCCAGGTCCCGAACGTGCCGTTGGCCACGTTCATCTCGACGCTCTCGGTCGAGGCGCCGAACCAGGCGTATTCCCAGTCGTGGATCGTCCCCGCGCCGTTGGTGGCCAAGTGGGTCAGCCAGCCTCGGCCCATCATCCGCTCGAGGATCGCCGCCGCGCCGTTGCGCAGGAGGTGGGCCCCGTAGATCAGCATGACGGTCGCACCCCGGGCCCGGGCCGCCCGGATCTTCTCGGCGCACTCGTCGATGATCGCCTCGTTGGGGGCCGAGCAAGACTTCGGCGCCGACTCGGGGTCGATCACAACCTCGTCGGCCCGCGTCAGGCTCTGTCGCTCGGCGAGGGGGAAGACCTTCAGTTTCTTGAGGTCGAGGGGCTGCACGCTCACGACGTCACGACTCCCTTTTGGGCACTTCGGCCCGATACACTCGCCCACAATCTTGACTGTTGGGGCCGTCGTCGCCCGACAAGATGCGCGGAGCGGTTTGGGCCGACCTCGGTGTTTGTCTCGAAACCCGGTTTTTTCTCAAAACCGGGTTTCTGACCCACAAACAAAACACCGTCGACCCCTTGCTCGCGGGATATCATCGCCGACTCCCAGAAACCCGATCGGATCATGGGGCGAGATCGGTGCCGAAGTCATCCCGTAGGGTGGGCATCGCCCACCAGTCTTTCCCGGTGACGATCAAGCCTCCCGGAATCCTGGTGGGCAGTGCCCACCCTACAAGGAGCCAGCACCGATTTCGCTTCATGAGCCAACCCGATTTTTTCTTAAAAGTCGGGTTTCGATGCGAGTCGTCAACGGCCAAGCAGATAGTCGACGAACCCGATCGCGTCGCGATAGTCGGGGATCACGGCGTCGGCCCCGACTCCGAGCAGCCGCTCACGTTTCCACTCGTCGACCCGGCCCGAGCCGTTGTTGGCCTCGTCGCTGGCGACGGCCACCGCGACGCCCCCGACTTGCTTGGTATTCTCGATCTCGACGTAGCCATCCCCGAACGCGAGGAGCTCGCGGCCGGACATGTTGTTCTCCCGGAGGATCCGGTCGATGACCATCTTCTTCGAGAAATTCTTGTAGTCGTCGAGCGCCCCGTAGATGTGGCCCCCGAAGTACTCGGTGAGGCCCAGGAGCTCCGCTTCCTTCTTGACGAACGGCTCGTCGGTACCGCTCGCGAGGTAGATTTGGAGTCCGCGCTCACGGAGATGTTCGAGGAAGGCGCGGCCCCCGAACACGACGAGGTCGTCCCTCGGGATCGAGCCGTCGAGCAGGCCGTTGCTCCGGTTACCGATGTGGGCGTCGAGCCTGCGGAGGTACTCGTGCTTGTACCAGAGCGGCTCACGGGGCTCGCCGTTCCGCTCGCGAACCCGATCGGCGAGCTGGATCATCTGGTAGATGGTCTGCTTGCCGTTCAGCCGCATGATGTCGTCGAGCACGAGCTGGCGGAGCTGCTCGTCGGACTCCCCCTCGAGGCGAGGGACGGCCTCGACGAACATGGGGACCATGACCTCGGGCCATCCCTGCCGAATCAGCGAGAGGGTACCGTCGAAGTCGAAGAGGACGTGGGTGATCTCGGGCCGGGGTTCCAAAGGCGCCGGCAATTCCACGCTCGCCCACCGCGACGGGCTCGCGACCGAATCCGAAGCGCCGCTCATGCCGACTCTCCCGCGCCTTTGGGCTGCTCCATGAAGGCGTAGGCGAGCATGTGGCAGATGGTCATCTGCGCGTCTTCCACCCGACCGTAATGTGTGTCGTTGATGACCAGGACGTGCTCGGCGATCTCGGCCAGGGCACCCCGCTTCGCCCCCACCAGCGCCACCGTCGTGACGCCGTTCTCGCGGGCCCAGCGCATCGCCTTGACCAGGTTCGGCGAGTTGCCGCTCACGCTCATCGTGAGCGCCAGGTCGCCCGGCCGGGCGTAGTTCTGGATCTGTCGAAGGTAAACATCCTCATACGAATAGTCATTTCCGATCGCGGTCATCCACGCCGTGTTGTCGTTCAGCGAGAGGATCCGGAACCGGACGTCCGACTTGTCCGAGGCACCCTTGCCCACGTCGGTGACGAAGTGGGAGGCGTTCGACGCGCTGCCGCCGTTGCCGAACACGAAGATCTGGGCACCCTTGTCTTTGGCCTGTCGGAGGAGCTCGACCACCTCGGCCACCTGGTCGAGGGGGAGGGCTTCGTAAACCTCCTGCTGTCGCGCACGGTATTCGGACAACCAACTCGAAAGGTTTTGCATGACCAAGTCCAGGGAGTTTAGGCGATCGGGAATGAGCACCGGCGCTCGCACCGACATCCGGCAAGGCCCAGGGCGGGTGGGCCAGGCGGCCCTCTATCGAGGACGGACACGGCTATTTAAATAGCCGATTTTCCGCCGAACATCAAGATTCCGATGGTTTTGTTCAGGTATTCAAAATTGTAGGGTGGGCATCGCCCACCAAGATTTGCTCAGTCGACATCGGCCTCGGAGCCTATGGCCAAAGATCGGTGGATACTCCGCAATGACCCCAGCCGAGTCCTCACCTGAAGATTTTTTCACCACAAAGAATACAAAGAACTCTCAGGGCAGGTCTGAGCCGGATTGGTTCACTCAGGCTCCTCTCCTGCGAGTGCCCTTCGAGGAGAAATCCTCGCGTAGCGAGAATCCGATGGAGATCGGTGGGCAATGCCCACCCTACAGGAAAAAGCCCATATACGTTCACAAATAAAGCTCTCGAATCGGCTTTCCTTCACTGAGGGCGATGGGGCGACCCACGGGGGAGATGTTTTCTTTGCGGGGATCGAGCCCGACGGCCGAAAGGATGGTGGCGTGGACGTCGGCCATGGAGAGGCGGCCGACGGGGTCTTTGATGCCCTCGGGGTCGGTTTCGCCGATCACGTGGCCGCCGCGGAGGCCGCCGCCGGCGATCGCCAGGCTGAAGCCGTTGGGCCAATGGTCTCGGCCGCCGGCGAGGTTGATCTTGGGGCTCCGGCCGAACTCGCCCGAGCAGAGGATCACCGTCTCGTCGAGTCGGCCACGGTCCTTCAGGTCGGTGATCAGGGCGTGGAGCGCCGGGTCGAGCTCCGAGGCGCGGGTCTTGTGGATCGCGTGGTTGTTGACGTGGCTGTCCCACCCTTCGAGCGTGACCTCGACGCAACGCACGCCCACCTCGGTCAGTCGCCTCGCGGCGAGGCAGGCCCGGCCGAACGGCGTCGCGCCATAGGCCTCGCGCAACTGGGCCGGCTCCTGGGAGACGTCGAAGGCCTTGAGCTGCTCGGAGGTCATCATGACCCGGGCCCGTCGGATCGTGTCGCGATGGAGCGTCGCCTCGACCCGTCGGCGACGGCCGAGGGCGAACGTCTTCTCGACCACGTCGAGGTCGCGGATCCGCCCCTCGTCGCGATTCGACGCGACGAGCGAGGTGACATCCGGGAGTTTCTGGAGGGGGTCGCCGGTCTTGAATGCGTCGTATTCGCCCCCGAGGAAGCCCCCCCGCCCCGGCCATTGGCCCGGCAGGATCGAGACGTGCCGGGGGATGCCGGTTTCTCCCACGG
>NZ_JBTYIP020000053.1:0-34051 GCF_054877945.1 Singulisphaera rosea
CCGTTCCCATCCCGAACACGGCCGTTAAGCCCGCCAGGCCCATGATAGTGCCTTTGGCGCGAAAGTCGGTTATCGCCGGAATCTTCCACGAACACCCCCGTGACTCATCCGAGTCACGGGGGTGTTTCTCCGCGCGCGGTGGGAATTCGGGGAGGGTATTCACCACAAAGGCACAAAGGAAGTCAAAAGAATGAACATTTCTTTCTTGGTCTTTTGGTGCCGTGGTGAGAAGCCTTTGATTTGATTCGGCTGGCGCTTTCAGGATGACGGTTTGCGACTGATCGGGTAGGCTCTCGCGCGAGGGAGCAGGACCCACCAGGGAAGGGAGGTCGTCGCCGTTATGAAGATCCTCGTCATCGGGCTCGATTGCGCCACGCCGGAAATCCTGTTGGTGGACGAGAGGCTCGTCAATCTTCGAAGGTTGATGCAGAACGGCTGTTACGGCCGGCTCGAGAGCGTGATCCCGCCAATCACGGTCCCGGCGTGGATGTGCATGGCGACCAGCCAGGACCCCGGGTCGCTCGGCGTTTATGGGTTCCGGAACCGGATCGACCACTCGTATGAGGGGCTCGGGATCGTCAACGGGCGGTCGATCTCGGCCACCGCGATCTGGGACCAGGTCGCCAAGGAAGGTAATCGGTCGGTCGTCGTCGGCGTCCCTCCGGGATATCCGCCGCGACAATTGAACGGGATCTCGGTCGGCTGTTTCCTGACTCCGGACACGAAGAAAGATACGTACACTTATCCCCCCGAAGTTGCTCGCGACATCGACCGACTCGTCGGCGAGTATCCGGTCGACGTCAAAGGGTTCCGCACGGATAACAAGGGCTGGCTCAAAGACACCGTCTTCGACATGAGCCGGAAGCAGTTCACGGTCGTTCGCCACCTTCTGACCCGCACGGAGTGGGACTACTTCCAGTTCGTCGAGATCGGCCTCGACCGGATGCAGCACGGGTTCTGGAAATACCACGACCCCGAGCACGTCCTGCACGAGCCCAATAGCCCCTACCAGAACACGATCCGCGACTACTACCGCCACCTCGACGACGAGATTGGCACGGTCCTCGACCTCTTGACCGAGGATACCGTGACGCTCGTCGTCTCCGACCACGGCGCCCGACGGCTCGACGGCGGCTTCTGCGTCAACGAGTGGCTGATCCGCGAGGGCCTGCTCGTCCTGAATCACTATCCCGAGAAGGTCACGCCCTTCGGGAAGCTCGACGTGAACTGGGACAAGACGAAGGTCTGGAGCGAAGGCGGATACTACGCACGCGTCTTCTTCAATGTGAAGGGTCGCGAGCCCCGGGGGACGATCGACCCCGCGGACTACGAACGATTCCGGGACGAGATCCGGGCCAAGTTCGAGGCGACGACCGACGCCGAAGGGAAGGCGCTCGGTACGCTCGTCTTCAAGCCCGAGGAGGTCTACCGGAACGTCCGAAACGTCGCCCCGGACCTCATCGTCCATTTCGGCGGGCTCTCCTGGCGCTCGATCGGCGGCGTCGGCTACCCGACGATCCACGTCCTCGAGAACGACACCGGTCCGGACGACTGCAACCATGCGCAGCACGGTTCCTTCGTCCTGAGCTCGTCGAACAACTCGATCCGTGGCGAGATCCGAGGCGCCCACTTACTCGACATCGCCCCGACGTTGCTCGAGCTCGGTGGCTACGACGTGCCGACCTCGATGCAAGGCCGCTCGCTGCTCGGCCGGGCGCAGGTCCCGGCCTTCAGTTGATCGGGGAGTCTCCGGGAAACCCAACCCGGTCCCCAACTCCGGTGCGAATCATCGACCTTCGGGAGAATCCTCCCCCGAAGGTCGCTCGCTTGGTAGCGTGCCTCGCGATTCGACACCTTCATGGATCCACTCGCGCAACTCGGAGGGGGAGAGGAGTTCCCGGATCAGTTCCATGACGCCAGCCCCGTGGCTGGCGGCCGTGACGAGATCCGCACGAGCCTTGAGGCTGGGGAGTGCGTTGGCGACGGCGACCGAGCACCCGCAGAGTGCGAGGAAGTCTTGGTCGTTCTCCGCGTCACCGACGCCGACCGTGTCGTGGGGTGAAAGTCCAAGCTCCTCCAGGGCGACGGAGAGGCCCGTCGCCTTATTCACCCCCGTCGGGAGGATCATGACGGCCCGCTTGTTGAGGATGACCTGGAGCTCCAGGCCGAGGTCGCGGATTGCCTCGAGCACGGTGTCCTGGTGGGGCACCCAGGTCGCGACGATCACCCGGCCGACGGAGATCCGTTCGACGCCTCGAGCCCGAAGGGTTTCGACGAAGGCGTCGGGAGGAGGCTCGCCGAGGACCAACTCCTCTCGAGTCTCGGGCCGATAGAGAATCGCCCCGTTCTCGGCCACCACGCGGTCGAAGAGGTCGATTCGCGGGCAAACCTCGCGCAGCTCGTCCAGTTCCCGGCCGGTGACGAGGAGGATCCTCCGGCCCGACCCTCGGAGCCGTTCCAACGCGTCGATGGTCGAGTCATCGATCTGCCCCTGATTCGCCAGGGTCCCGTCATAGTCGGACGCCAGGGCGAGGTAGCGCATCGGGATCATCTCGAAATCGAGGGAAGGGGAGGCCGCCCGACACCTGCCACTTGCACGCCCCATGCTCACGTTGGGCTCACTCGCCGCGAGCAGAGCAAGGTCCGCGCAACAATGGCTCCACCCGCTCGGTCAGCGACGCGCGGTCTCGGCGCGGGGACCGTCAATCCGAGTGAGCAGGTTCCGGGCGAGGTCGGCCGCCGAGGTGCCGGCGACTCCCTTGTCGCAGACCCAGCGTAGGTTCTCGGAGCCGGCGAGGATGTCCCCGGCAAGACACTGGTCGACGCCGAGGAATGCGTGGGCCTCGGTCTTCTTGGTATCGTCGTAGGCGGAGTCGAGGAGCATCTGGGGGGAGATCTCGCGGCGGAGATAGCGGAGGATCGGGCCGGGCCACTCGCCCGGATTGATCTTCGCCAGGGCCTCATCCACGAACCCTCGTGCCCGCTCCTCGCGACCGGCCCGACGCGAGGCCAAGGCCCCGAGGATGGCCATGTACGGTGTCGAGGCGTCGGGATGCTCCTGGAGAGTCAAATACGCCCGCGCATCTTCGTCGGATCCGTCGACGCCGGCCGAGAAGCGAGACCAGCCCCGGAGCACGTAGGCTTCGGAGGACCTCGGATTCAGCCCGACGGCCCTGGTGTAGTCCTCGATGGCCCCGGACCAGTCGCCATCCGCTCGCCGGACGTTTCCTCGATTCACGTAGACGCTCGGATTTGACGGACTGAGACGAATCGCCATGTCGTATTCGCGGATCGCCCGGTCGCGACGGCCGAGGGCTTCGTGGGCGTTGCCCAGGCCGATGTGGGCCATCACGGCGTTCGGGTCGAGGCGGATCGACTCGTCGTAGTCCTCGATCGCCCGGTCGGCGAGGCCGAGCCGCGCATAAGCCCCGGCGCGGTTCAGGAAGATCGAGGCGTTCTTCGGGTCGAGGCGAGCCGCCTCGCTCAGGCTCGCGATCGCGCGGTCGTACTTCCCGAGGGCGAAGAGCGCGAGACCTTGATTCGTGCGGGCGCCCGCGTTGTCGGGAGCGAGACGGACCGCCTCGTTCAGGTCGTCGAGGGCCCGCTCGTACTGGGCGAGGTTGTTGTAGGCGGCCCCTCGGTTCAGGTAGGCGGTGGCGCGTCGGGGGTCGAGGCGGATCGACTCGTCGAGATCCTTGATCGCCTGTTCATATCGGCGGAGTCGCACGAGGACCCCACCCCGGTCCTTATAGGCCGCGGCCCGGCGAGGGTCGATGCGGATGACCTCGTCGAAGTCCTCGAGGGCGCGGTCGTTCTCCCCGCGCTTGGCAAGGAGCGACCCTCGGAAGCTGTGGGCCCGCTCGTCGTTCGGGTCGAGCCGGATCGCGGCGTCGAAGTCGGCCAGCGCCTCGTCATCGCGACCGAGAAGGCTCAGGGCATCGCCCCGGAAGGTGTACGCTCGGGCCATGCTGGGGAGGAGTTGGATCGCCTGGGTGTAGTCCGCGATCGCCAGCTCCAGCCGCTTCGACGCGGCGAGTGTCTCGCCACGACCGAGGTAGCCCGAAGGGTCGGAGGGGTTGAGACGGATCGCCTCGCCATATTCGCGGAGCGCGTCTTCATTCTGTCCCGAGCGGAATGCCACCTGGCCGAGGCCGCAATGCGCCATGGCGAGCGTGGCGGCGTCTCTCGAGAGCGAGATGGCATGAAGACGAGTCGCCCGGCGGAAGTCGGCCTCGGCCTCCTGGTACATCCCGAGCATGACGCGGGCGATCCCTCGGTCGACGAAGGCGGACATCGACCAGGGAGCGTAGCGGATGGCGACGTCGAAGTCGGCGATCGCCAGGTCGGGATGGTTTTGGCGGAGGTGGAGGTTCCCTCGACGGATCCGGGCCTCCACGTCGCGCGGTCGTCGTTCGAGCTGAGAGTCGAACGAAGTCGACTCGCCTGGCTCGCTGGCGTCCGAGGGTCGGGACGCCTGATCACGCTTCCCAAAGAACCAGTCCGCCGAGGCCGGCCGCGAGAAGGCCGGCAACAGGCACCCCGCCAAGGCCGCCGCGAGTGGTACCCGCACGATCCGCATGGTTCGATCCTTCGAGTCGCAGGGAGATCCTGACTGCAACTCAATGTCGACGCGTGAGCGGACCTCGAATCGCTCGATTGAACCCCCAATCGCGGGTGACCGTCGGGTTCTATCGAGCGTAGCGTGCTTGCCTACCGATCGGGTCGGACGCATGGCAACGGACGACGCGGTGGAGCGACCGCGGACTGGAGCCCCCCGATAGATCATCCCTCGGAATCGTAGGAGTCGACACGGACGATGATGGCCGAAGCCCGGTCGAACCGGATGCGCGGCATCTCCCGATCCCGCTCGATGGTCGGGACGTGAGGATCGGCGACGAAAGCGGGATCTTCGGTCGTCAGCACGACCTCCCACGGCCTCCCCTTGAGGAAGTGGAGGTCGGGGTTCCCTTGGAGGTCGACGACCCCGGCGCCCCGAAGGCGAGCGATGAGGATCAAGTTCCCGCCGCGGTCGTCCGCCCGGAGGAGGAGGAGTGTCCCGTCGTCGAGAGGGAGCGCCTTGAAATTCTCCCTGCGATCGGAGCGGAGCGCCGGCTCATTCCGCCGGAGCTTGAGCAGGGCCTTGTACAGTCGAAGCGTCGAGGCATGGGGCTCGCGCTCGACCTCCGACCAATCGAGACGGCTTCGCTCGAACGTCGAAGGGGACTGGGGGTCGGGGATCCGCTCGCGAGCCTCGGGATCGATGAACGCCATGAAGTGGCGGAACTCGCGACGACGCCCTTCCGTCACGAGCTTGCCGAGGTCCTCGTCGTGGTCGGTGAAGAAGAGGAAGGGAGAGGTTGCGGCCCATTCCTGGCCCATGAAGAGCATCGGCGTGGCGGGCGAGACGAGCAGGAGGGCGGAGGCGGCGCGATAGGCCGCCTGGTCGACCTGGTGGTGGAGCCGCTCGCCGAAGGCCCGGTTACCGATCTGGTCGTGGTTCTGGAGGCAGGTCACGAATCGTCGAGGAGGGACCTGGACCGGGTCGGTCCCCCTCGGCTCATCGAGGTGGACGGAATGCTCGCCGCAGTAGAACCAGCCGAGGTTGATCGTGTCGACCAGGTCGGGGATCGTCCCCGTGTAGTCGCGATAGTACCCTTCATTGTCGCCGGCCAGGAGGCGACGGACCTGGTGGTGGAAGTCGTCGGCCCAGACACCGTCGAGGTCCCAGCCCCCAGCCCAGCTCGGCCGGACCATCGTCGCGAGATTCCGGTGGTCCTCGGCGATGACCAGGATCCGGCGATCGGGAGACGAGCTCCTGACGCGTTCCGTCAGCTCGGCGACGAAGTGCTGCGGGCCGTCGTCGACGAGGGCGTGCGTCGCGTCGAGACGGAGCCCGTCGATGTGATACTCGTGGACCCAGTGGAGGGCGTTCTCGACGAAGAACTCCCGGACCATCGACGACCCGTCGCCGTCGAGGTTGACCGACGATCCCCACGCGTTCTGATGGGTCGTCGAGAGGTAGTTGGGGCTGAACGCCCCCGTGTAGTTGCCGACCGGGCCGAAGTGGTTGTAGACCACGTCGAGCAAGACCGCGAGGCCGAGGCGATGGGCCTCGTCGACGAGGCGCCGGAGGTCCTCCGGCCGGCCGTAGCAGCGTGAAGGGGCGAAGAGGTCGACCCCGTCGTATCCCCAGCTCCTCACCCCGGAGAAATCGGCCACGGGCATCAACTCGACGGCGGTCACCCCGAGGTCACGGAGCGCGGGCAAGCGGTCGATGGCCGCGAGGAAGGTCCCTTCCTTCGTAAAGGTCCCGACGTGGAGCTCGTACACGACCAGCTCGTCGGGGCCGATTCCCTTCCAGCCGTGGTCGGACCACCGGAACGTGCCAGGGTCGACGACTTCGGAGGGGCCGTGGACCCCTTCCGGCTGGAACCGAGACGCGGGGTCGGGGAAGGGGCCATTGTCGTCGACGCGATAACGATAACGGTCGCCGACCCGAACCTCGGGGAATGTGCCGTCGAAGAGTCCGTCGTCCGCCTTGCCTAAAGGCAGGCTCTCGGGGCGCCCTTCGGGCGACTCGAGTACGAGTTCCACCGAATGCGCCCTCGGGGCCCAAACGCGAAATCGGACACCCGCCGACTCGGGAACGGCCCCGAGTTTCCCTCGCCAGCCCTCGCTCGATGTTTGAGGAGCTTCTTCCAGTTTCATGAAATCCATCGTCAACGCCCGTGCCGAAGAGTCACTATTGGCCCCCCTTGCCCGTCTCTATCTTCAGTGAGGGGCTAATTTGCATTCATTTGCGAAGTTGAGCAAAAGGAATACCAAGTCGGCCGGTACGCCGGCGACGCCTTGGTCCCGATGTCCGTCTAGACCCTCCAGGCCCGCCTCCCAGCCTGCCGTCTTTGGCCCCCGCCGGGAAAAAGGTCGCCCACAAATCCGGGGGCCCGCCCAGGATTGCGTGAACCTCGACCGCACTCGCCTCGTATGAGAAGGTCTTGCGAGAAGGGAGCCATGAAGATGTTGATGCTGGCCTGGAACTTGCTGAAGTTATTCGAGTTGGTCGTGCGGGGGTCGAGTGGGCATCGGGAAACCAGCCACACGCAACCCTCGGAGGATCCCTCGCGGCCGGGCCCGGGCGTCGGAAGACGACGACGACCCGAGTTGATCACGATCCCGGTCACGGGCAGAAGTTCGAGGCGATAAGCCGCGAGAGCCGTGGGCGATGTCGCGGTCGCCGCAACGAATCCTCTTCGAGGGAAGACGTCCGAAAGCCTCAGAGAGCCACTACTTCTGGTGAAGGATCGTCACATGCATGCCCACACCGGCTCCTCGACCATACAGGCATCGAATGTGATCCCGGCACCCTCGCTCCGCAAGAGCCTGCACGACGCCGGGATGTTCGAGGCGCAGAGCCACAAGTGGATCGAGAGCGAGAAGGCCGGTTGCGACCTCGGCGACCGGGCGATGCGCTCGTGGTTCCGGCACCACTGGCCGCGATTCGTCCGCCAGTGCTGGGTCGAACACCTGGAAGGTCGGGTCTACTGGAACGAGCTCGACCACGGGGACTTCGGCATCATCGAGACGGGGCAGTCGGGTTCGTCGACGCTGGAACTCGAGATCTTCCAGCGGATCAAGGTCGGGGGCGAGAACCTGGATATCCTCTGCTGGTCGCACGAGCATCACCTCCCTTGCGACCAGGTCTGGAAAATCCTCGAGCTCCTCGAACGGCTCGACATCAACGCCCACAGGGTCGAGTGCCGGCTCCAGCAGGCCGGTTGACGCAGGATCGACCCGGAAGATGACGGCGCCAGGTCAGGGCGAAAGACGCTCGATCGACCACCCTTCGCCGTCGGGCCGGACATAACGGAGCCGGTCGTGGAGCCGGCCGGGCCGGCCTTGCCAGAACTCGATCCGGTCGGGGACGACCCGATAACCGCCCCAATTCGGCGGCCGGGGGACGTCGCCCTCGGGAAACCGCGCCTCGGTCTCCTCGATCTGGGCCTCGAGTACCGCGCGGTCGGCGACTACCGCGCTCTGGTGGGACGCCCAGGCCCCGATTTGAGACTCCCTCGGCCGGCCCCGGAAATACGCGTCCGAATCATCCGGCGAGACCCGCTCGACCCTCCCTTCGATCCGGACCTGACGCTCCAGGGTCGGCCAGAAGAGGGCCAGGGCCGCGAATGCGTTCGCCTCCAACTCCTCGCCCTTGCGGCTTTCGTAGTTGGTGTAGAAGCGGAAGCCGCTAGAGTCGAACCCCCGGAGGAGCACGATCCGGGCGGAGGGCCGGCCCTCCGCCGAGGCACTCGCCAGGGTCATCGCGTTCGGCTCGACAACCTTCGCGGCCAACGCGTGATCGTACCAGACCTGGAACTGCCGGATCGGATCCGGGTCGAGCTGGCCCTCGTCGAGCTGGCCCTGGTTGTATTCGCTGTGCACTTCCATCGACATCGGTCGGAGTCCTCCGTCCCGGTGCTTGCGAACGCGACCGGCGACTCTCGACCAGTTTACCCCGCCTCGCCCCGAATTGCAGCCGAGGCAGGGGACATCTCCCGCTCGCTTCCACAATCACATGGTAACTTCTACGATCCTCACGACGAGGAACAGACTGACCCCGGAGCATTGTCTCGGGCCTTCGAATCGGCGATCCTAACCCACGAGGCTCGGCCGTGGAGGGGCGTCCGATCGGGGCGTTCGCGCGACGGTCGCGGCCACTCGCCGGAGGCTCGCAACGATGCTTCATCTCGACGGGATGATCTTCGCCCTGTTCCTCGTCGCACTCCTTCCCGTGCTGGCGACAGCCGTGCCGATTCGGCTTGGCGGCCTGTCCTCGCCGCTCCCTGATGACGAGGCGTGGGACCGGATGCCGGGGGCTCTACGCAAAGGTGGCGACCGCGAGCCGTTGCCCGTCTGGGTCCGGATGCTAGCCGGCGAGTTGCCCAAGAGCGCGGCCACACTGTACGCGTTGGATAACGCCCAGCGGACCGTCAGCCCGCTCGACCCCAGGCTCCGGGCGGCCATGCGTTGGATTGCGGCGGACGCGAACCGTTGCGATTATGCCAAAGCCTACGCCGAGGCCGACGCACGACGAGCCGGTCTCGACGCCTCCTGGATTGCGAGCCTCGAGGGCGAAGACGCGGCGGGGTGGTCCTTGCCCGACCGCGATGCGCTCCGGTTCGCCAGGAGGATGACACTCGAGTCCGACTCCATCGAGGACGAGGCGTTCGCGGAGTTGGTCCGGCACTTCGGCGAGCGCAAGGCCGCGTCGATGGTGCTCCTGCTCGCTTATGCGAACTTCCAGGACCGCTTGTTGATCTGCCTCGGAGCGGAAGTCGAGCCGGGGGGACCATTGCCGCCGTCGGAGGTCACGTTCGACCTGCCTGCGCTCGCCCTCAAGACCATGCCTCCCCCTCCGAGGGAGGCGTCGGACCTCTCCAGAGGGCAACGGCGAGTCGTCGAGGGCGACCCTGAGTGGGCGGATCTCTCGTACGAAGCGCTCCAGGAACGCCTCGAGGCGCAGCGACAGAAACCCACCCGGCTGCGGATCCCCGCCTGGGAGGAGTTTGCCGAAGCGTTGCCCGAGGGCCTGTTCTCGAAGCCGAGCGACATCGTCTGGTACCGGATCGTTTTCGGATATGCCCCGGAGCTCGCGATCCCGTTCGAGATTTTCATGAGGACCGCGGGGGCCGAGGCCGGGCCGAGGTACGATCGGGTCTTCGGACAGGCCCTGTTCTGGGTGACGACGAGGGCGCTCAAATGCCCGTACTGCATGGGGCATTGCGAGATGAACTGGGAGGTCGCCGGGCTCTCGAAGGACGAGATCGCCGAGCGAAGCCGGCTGCTCGCCGGAGACGACTGGTCGAGCTTCCCCCCGGCGGAACAGCATGCGTTCGCCTTCGCCCGCAAGCTCACCAAGTCCCCCTGGGCCGTCTCGAAGGCTGACATCGAGGAGTTGAAGCAGGACTTCGGCCCGGATCGGGCGATGCTCGTGGTCCTCAACGCCTGCCGACACCACTACATGACGCGGATCTCCAACGGGTTCCAGCTCAAGCTCGAGCGGGAGAACGTCTTCTTCGACTACTACAACACCAAGCCGACCGCGACGGGGCCGACGGCGAGCGGGAGCCCGGTCCCCTTGCCGAGCAACGAGGACGCCTGGAAGCGGTTGCCGAAGGCGGACCGGGGTGAAGGTCAGCCACTCCCGAGCTGGGCCAAGGCGGTCTCGACCCATCTGCCCCGGACGGCCGCGGCGATGCTGGAACTCGACCTGGCGCAGCGGACCAAGAGCCCGATCGCCCCAGGCCTCCGGGCCAAGATGCGTTGGGTGATCGCCCACGCCAACCATTGCGCCTACTCGGAAGCGTACGCCCTCGCGGACCTGAAGCGGACCGGGGCCGACGACGCGGCTGTCGAAACCTTGACGGGCGACCCGTCGCGATGGCCGGAACCCGACCGCGAGCCGCTCACCTTCGCGAGGCTCCACACGGTCGACGCCCCTTCGATCCCCGATGCGCTCTTCGAAAGCCTCCGGAGTCGGTTCGGCGACAAGGGGGTCGCCTCCATGGTGCTCCTCGGGGCATACGGGAACTTCCAGGACCGGGTCGTGCTCGGCCTGAACCTGCCGCTCGAGCCGGGCGGGCCGCTCGCACCGCTCGACGTCAAGTTCGCGCCAGGCGTCTTCCAGGCGGCGCCGATCCTGCCCGAGCGCGAAGAGATGTCCCGCCGGCTCCTCGACTCGGGCCGAGCCGTCGTCGAGCGCGACCCCGAGTGGTCCCAACTCTCCTATGAATCGCTCCAGGCCCGCCTCGAGGGCCAGCGGGCGCGGACCCCCCGCCTGCCGATCCCGAAGTGGGAGGATGTCCAAAAAGGGCTTCCGGCGGACTACGCGAGCCGGCCGACCCGGATCCTCTGGAACCTCGTCTGTTCGGGCTACGTCCCCGAGTTGGCCGTCCCCTGGGGGATCTCGACCCGGACGATGTGGGACGAGGGGGCGCACGACCGAGTGTTCGAGGAGAGCCTGTTCTGGGTCCAGACCCGAGCGGTCCGATGCAACTACTGCATGGGCCACTGCGAGATGCTCCTGGAGGTCGCGGGGCTGGACAAGGGCGAGGTGGCCGAGCGGACACGACGCCTGGCGGGCGACGACTGGTCGGTTTTCTCCCCCGCGGAGCAGCGTGCCTACGCCTTCGCCCGCAAGCTCACCAAGACCCCCTGGGAGTTGACGCCGTCCGACTATAAGACCCTGGAGGACGACTTCGGCGGCGCCCAGGCCATGGCCACCTTCTGGTGGCTCTGCCGAGGCCTGTACATGACTCGCGTCTCCGACGGCTTCCAACTCCCCCTGGAACGCGAGAACGTCTTCGCCGACCCGCCGACGGCCACTACGGCCGCCGACGCGAGTTCGTCGAAGTCCCGGTGAACGTGGCTCTGGCCAAAGTCCACTGAGCTCTCGCCGGGAGAGCTCTTCACCACAAAGGCACCAAGACACAAAGGGAGAATTCCTTGAGGGTGAATCGCTCTCGAGCCTCCTCCCGGAGTGCTTTGTGCCTTGGTGTCTTTGCGATAAGTCTCCAACGGGTTTTGCAGAACTTCATCAAGGGCTCTCTTCACGACTATTCCTCGTGACACGATACGATTTTCAAGGCGATGCAGCTTCGCCACAATTAACAATGCAAATATTTTTGATTTTCATGATTTCTGTACAGCATTTTGTCGTTGATCGAGACATCCCTGTGCACTACTCTGTCCGACCGGCGTCACTCTGAAATGGTGCACTGGCGTCTCCGGGAATCCTTTCTCCCAACTTCGATCCGGGCGCGAAGCGAGGTTGGGCCATTCCGCGAGGGATGATCGGTCGCCGGGCTGCGGGACGTATTGACCCATGGCGAATTACATCCTCCGGGGCGGGGTCCATGCCGCGAAACGACTGAGCCTGCTCTCCCGCGTCAAATGGCCGACGACCCGTTCGCTCCTGCGCCGGGCGGGGCTCGGCCCGGGCATGAGCTGCCTGGATGTCGGGTGCGGTCGGGGCCTGGTGAGCCTGAAGATGGCCGCCGAGGTCGGGACCACGGGGAGGGTCGTCGGGATCGACCGGGACGAGCTTCTGATCCAACTGGCCAACCGTGATGCGGCCCGTCGTGGCCTCCCGGCCACGTTTCGTCATCAAGGTCTCGAAGAACTCGACGAGGTGGGCACCTCCGACCTCGCGTTCACGCGATTCCTGCTCTGCCATCTGCCCAGGCCCGAGGAGGCCGCTGGTCGGATCGCCCGCGCCGTCAAGCCGGGCGGGATGGTCGTGGCCGAGGACGTCGATTTCCCCGGCCACTTCTGCTATCCGTCCTGCTCGGCCTTCGATCGCTACGTGGAGCTCTACCAGTCGGTCGCCCGGGCGAATGGCGGCGACCCCACGATCGGCCCCAAGTTGTTCGGGATCTGGCGCAACTTGGGCTTGGTCGATGTCCAGGTCCGGCTGGTCCAGCCGATGTTCACCGAAGGCGAGGGGACGCTCGTCGCCGCGATCACCCTCGAGCACATTCGAGAGGCGGTGGTGGCCGCGGGATTCGCCTCGGATGACGAACTGGATAATCTGGTCGTCGAGTTGGTCGACTTCGCGTCGGCCCCGAACTCTCTGATCAGTCTCCCGCGTATCTTCCAGGTCTACGGGCGAGTCCCCGGTCCAACCCTATCTCACTCCTTCGAACGGCACGATGGCAATCAATGATTCACGCGTAACCATCCACATGGCGGCGAGCCTGGACGGCTTCATCGCCCGAAAGGACGGAGGCGTCGACTGGCTCGAAACCAAAGACGAGTTCGTCGACGGCGCCACCCTGGAACCCGGTTTCGTCGAGGCGTTCCTCAAGACGATCGACTGCTATGTCATGGGGTCGCGCACCTACGAGACCGCGCTCCGGTTCGAAGCCCAAGGGTTGGGGTGGCCGTACGGCGACAAACCCACCTTCGTCCTGACGAGTCGGGAACTGCCTCGAGTCCGGGATAGGGTGGAGTTCTACTCCGGCGATCTCACCCGATTCGTGAACTGGGACCTTCGGCCAAGATTCCGTTCCATCTGGTTTGTTGGAGGTGGTTCGGTCTCCGGAGAATGTCTTCGGCTCGGACTCGCGGACGAGGTGCGTTACTCGGTCCTGCCGATCCTGATCGGTGATGGGATACCGTTCTTCGGGAGGCTCGACTGGGACGTCGCGCTCCATTTGGTGGAGGTCAAAGCCTACAAGAGTGGTATGGTGGCGCTTCGTTACGACGTGCGAGGATATCGTGCCGAGTAGCGCAATGTCACCTCACCAAAAAGGATTGGTGTCCGCGAGGGCAGACCTTCAACCCAGGTTCAGGAAGCCGGTCGGTGACACTGTGGAGTGGCTCATATTGCGAAATTGGGGAAGGGTGAGAACACCGACTCGGGTGCCACTTCCGTCTCTCCATAGATTCTCGAGTTGAGCTTTGTGGAGTTTCAGGATTGCCATCGGTTGGAACAACCGCGTCCGTTCCAACCGATGGCAACCACGGGCTGACTCCATCCTCATGCGAGGGGAATCCCGGGGCCAAGCGGGACAGGAGGCTCATCGGTGATTGCGCACCAGCAGATCCGCCTCGCCGACAAGATCGATTCGCTGGCCCTCAGCCCAAGTGGCGATCGCGCCGTGGTGGCGTTGGGGCAAAGCCGACTGTTGCCGCTGAAGGTGTCGGAAGGACAACTGGTCCCATGCCAGGCGTGGGAGCTATCGAGCGACCGCCCCCCTTGGGCGACGTCCGTGGCTATCAAGGAAATCCGAGTGGCCTTCCTCGACGACGAGATGATCCTCGTCGCGCTCCGGGTGGAATACCGGACGGAGGACCGGTCCATCTCGGGCGAGGATCGTCGCCGCGTGCTCTTGCGGGCGATAGACGCGAAGACCGGCGCGGTCCGGGGTAGGTTCGACGACCACGAATTCCTCATGCTCGGCACCGACCCTCTCTCCATCCCACCGGGGATCGTCCTGCTCCCGAGGTACATGAAAACGCTGGCCCTCATCGATACGACGACCTGGAGCGAGGTGGGTCGGCTGCGCGAGCTCGACGAGGGCTTCGACCCTGTCGGCGATCGAGCCTTTTGCCCCGAGGAGCAGCTCGCGGAGAACGCGCTGGCCTATCAGGCCGGGCCGGGCTTGCTGTACGTCCTGTGGGGCTATGCTTTCGGCTCGGCCTTGCAGACATACCGGTTCGAGCCGGCGAATCGACGCTTCGTCAGCGTCGACCGCAGTCTCGAGTTCGACCAGGAGCCCTACGCATTGGCCGTGAATCCGGATAACTCGGCCGCCGCCGTACTGCTCTCCGACGAATGCCGCGGCCGGCAACTCGATCTCTCGTCGGGCGAGCCGTACCGACTGCCGCGCCAATCCCGGCTCGGCCCTCTGTATTTGCTCTCCGGGACCGAAACACGCCGGTTCGATGTCGTCTCGGATACGGAGCGTGACTTCGCCTGCTCGAAGCGATTTACGCTCGACTCCGAACGGCGCGAGATCTTCCGAGGATTCGAAATCCGCGTGGACGGGCGCAACCTCAACTATCAACCTCGGATGTTCTTCGTCGACAAACAGCGGCTCCTCGTCAACTCTCCGCGGGGGTTGCTACTCGGTATCGACACCGAAACGGGCCGAACCGACGTCCTGCAGGATCTCCTCTCTCCAATCCGGGCCCTGGCCTTCCACTCCGGCCGGCGCACGGTCCTCGCCGGTTGCGACGACAAGACGTTGACCCTCCTGACAGCCTGAGAGGGCGGCGTGTGAGGAGCCTGGGATGAGCTCCACCCTGCCGATCCCCGGCAACAATTCTCCCAAGCGACTCGGCGGGCGATGCCCACCCTACGGATCACTCACAGATTACATTTTTGAATCCATTGAATTCTGATCGTCCTGAGTGGACGAAGGATGGTTTTCGCGGGGCTCAGCGGGCCGGCGACCGTAAAACCACTGCCAGAAGCAAGTCGCCAGGGCCGCGCCGAGCGCGTAGTACATGATGTCGCGAGGGTCGGCCACGGCTCGCGATCCGGCCAGTCCGGTCGGCGGGAGCACGATCTCGAAGAACCACGACCAGACGAAGAGAGGAAGTAGGATCTCAGCGGCTTGAGGCGGGCCGTTCGAAGTGCGGAGTCCGACCTTGTGCTGCCCCCAGAGCATGATGGGCACCCAGAAGGGGATGCAGATCAAGTCGTTCAGGTAGTCGTGGAAGAACCCTCCACGCACGATCGGCTTCAGCAACCAACGATTCGCGAAATAGGTCACCAGGCAGGCGAGGAACAGGGGGTCGCGGAGGTATCGGAAGCGCCCCATGTCAATGATGACTCGGGGTATGGAGGGCGGTGATGACCATCGTGACCGCGAAACAAGGGAACAACAGTCCGAGCAATCTCACCGCAACTCCCGTGATGCCGAGAGTCTGGTCCTTCATGGTCACGAAACAGGCCGAGGCCGCGAAAACTCCCGCCAAAGTACAGACGAGCATGGTCAGCCCGGCGGGCCCGAGGTCGAAGGTGTACTGCCAGAGGGTCGGTCGGACGTGGTAAGGAAACGGGTAGCTGCCTCCTTCGGAGACGATGTCCCGAGCATCCAGGTCCCTGGCCAATCCCGGTCCTCCCGGCTTGCCGTCGATCCCGAACGAACGGAGTGTGTAACTCCGGCCGTCGGACTGTTACTCGAAGGGATGTTCCCAGGGGTCCAGAAACCGGCCGGCCGAATCTCGCTCGAAGTGGCCGGGGATTTCGCCCTTCAGGTCCGCGAGCTTTACGGGGTAGCGTCCCTCTCCTTTGAGAGATGCGTCCAGGGCCTCCTTGAGCCAGATCATCAACCGAAAGGTTCGTGCATGCATATCTTCGTAGGGGCTAGCCTCCCGCATCGATCGATAGGCGGAGAAATACGTCGTCCCGGCCATCGCCAGGCCAACGAAAACGCAGGCCAGGACTCGCAAGATCGCATTCTTGGATCCAAGTTCAATCGCCATGAGGACTCCGGCTTTCGGCCTGTCCGACGCGAGCGTTCGTCGGAGACGGCCCACGTCTGACTTCCGTAGTAGAGCACAGCCGTAGATGGGTCGCAATTGTCGAGTCGGTTGGAGCGTCGAAGGCCTTTGGCAGGTTTTCTACTACGCTGCCTGCGCGGGGATGACCTTAGGAAATCTCCTCCGCATGCAATCGGGGAATGCCCCGATCCAAACCTCCGATGCGTCGCTTCGCTCCGACCCGGGTTAACCTCTCTCACCCCATTTCAGGTCGAGATGGAGCACCAGCGACCGAACGAAGGCGAAAAACTTTGGAACTTTTCCGCGGTGAGGCGCTTTCTTGGGGGAACGGCTTCGGTGGGGCAGGAGACCGATACGGTGAAACGAGACTCGGAAGGGGCGTTGCGGCCGCATCTTCAGACACTCTTCAGCCTGGGTGTGACGGCGACGTTGACGGACGGGCAACTGCTCGAACGGTTCGCGACGCTCGGGGGGAAGGCGGCCGAGTCGGCGTTCGACGCGATCGTCGAGCGGCACGCACCGATGGTCTTCCACACCTGCCGGGGGATCCTGACGGATGAGCACGAGGCCCTCGACGCGTTCCAGGCGACGTTCCTGGTCCTGCTCCGCAAGGGGGACACCCTTTGGGTCCAGGACTCGCTCGGCTCCTGGCTGCATCGGGTCGCCTCCCGCGCCGCGGCAAGGGCGAGGTCGGACGCCCAACGGCGAGGGACCGTGACTCGTCAGGCCCTGGAGCTACTCGGCACAACGGACGATCCGGAGGGGAGGGGGGAGTTGGCCGCGGCCCTCCACGAGGAGGTCGACCGGCTCCCCGAGCATTATCGAGTCCCCGTCGTGCTGTGCGACCTCGAAGGCCGGAGCTACGCCGAGGCGGCACAACGGCTGCGATGCCCCGTGGGGACCATCCGGAGCCGGCTCGCCCGGGCTCGTGAGCAGTTGCGGCTCCGCCTGACACGGCGGGGCCTCGCACCAACGGCTTCCGCCTCGGCCTCGATGCTCGGGGCGTTGCTCATCCCCGCCCCAACCTCGGCCGCCGTACCACCGGGGTGGACCCGTTCCGTTCGAGAGTGGGCCAGGTCCGTCCTGGCCCGCGAAGTCCCGACGTCCGGGGAGGTCCCGGCGTCGGTGCTCGCGATCGCCGAAGGAGTCCTGACGATGATTTCCACGGGAAGGCGGACGTTCCTCGCCGCAACGATCCTCACGGCCCTCGGCCTGTCGGTCGGGGTCGGCGTGCTGGCCCAATCGGGCTCAGAGCCATCGGCCCCCGCCAAGGGGACGAATCGACCGGCTGCGAAAGAAGGTCGCTGGTCGGCGACCCTCCCCGGGGGAAGGACGATCGAGGTCCTTGGTGTCTCGAGCTACCCCACCGGGCCGAACACGTGGTGGACCCCAGACGGGTCGCCGCTCGACGAAGCCCTTTGCGACTCGCCCCCGAAGAACTTGAGTGTTGGAGACGACGACTACGTCTACCGCGTGATCGCCGTTCGCGTGTCCGGGCTGCCGGCGGATGCTAACGTCGACTGGGGCGTGAAAGAAGCGGGCGGGTTCCTGGACGCGACCGCGAAGAAAGATGGCAAGGCGTTGCCAGGTATTCACATGGCTCTCATCGGCGTCCCCAAGACGTTGAAGAGCGGGTCGGTCGAGTTTAATGCGGCCACGGGTTCCTGGAAGACCGTGGGGAGCGACGATGGCCGGAGTTCCGGCGCGACCTCATCGAAATTCGGGCCCAGCTACATCTTCGGAGTCGCCCTCGAAGGCAAGAAAGGGACGACCATCACGGTCTCTCACGACATCCAGGACAAGGCCGTGCGGATCGTCGCGGTCGACCAGGACGGGCAGGAGCACTCTCACGATGCCTTGTCCGGCAGCGGCGTCAAGGATTTCTCCCAGGTCGCCGCGAGATTCAGCAGCCTCGGATTCGACGTCATCCGCGAGTATCGGCTCCAGACCCGAGACTACGAGCGAGCAACCATCGCCGACGTGGCGCTCAAGCCCGCCGAAGCCCGTTGAGGCGATCGGGACGGACGACGAACCGCAGACCATCCAGGTCGGGGTCCTCGCCACCAATTACGCCGCATGAGCCAGACCGAGGTTCGGGAGAGGAGGCCGTCACGGCCCTCCTCTGCGGAACGCGAGCTGGCTCTCGGCGATCCTGGCCTGTTCCGTCCCGGGGTACTGCGCGGCGATCTGTTCGTAGAGCTGGACGGCTTCTCGATTCTTCTTTTGGGTGCTGAAGCGTTGGGCGGCCAGGAGGAGCTTCTGGGCCTTCGGATCGGATCGGAGTTTGGCGGGCGGGGCGTTGGCCTTCGCGAGAGCGGCGGCCTCCGCCTGTTTCATGGCCTCGGCTTCCGATCGGGCGACCGCGTCTTCGTGCAGCCTGAGCTTCTCGACCCGGGTCCCGAAGTCGTCCTCCGCGACGATGCCGGCCTTTTCCAGCAGGGCCTTCCGCGCCGAGGCGTCGCCCGTGCCGAGCCCGTAGACTTCGCGTTCGGCAGTGAGGAGCGAGTCGAGCGCCACGAGATGGGCTTCATGCCGATCGATGCGGGCGGCTTCATAGGCCTCGACGAACTCGGAGAACCGCCAACCTCCCGGAGGCTGGGGAATGCCGGCCGGATGCCAGTCCGCCGCCCCGTCCAGGTAGTCTCGGATCGAGCTCGACTGGCCGGAGAGTCGGATCGCCGAGGAACTGGCGGTCGCCAGTCGGACGATGGTCGCGGAACTGTCGCGATACTTCGTGTCCACCCGGATGAGGAGCTTTCGGAACGCCGCGATCCGACGGTCCGTAGAGGTCATCCGCACGCCCGTCTCGACATACGCGATGACGTGCTCGGGCTTGGCCAGGGCGTAGAACTTCGAGAGGTCGGCCTCGGACCGCGACGCGGGCAGGGGTCGATTGTCGAGAAGAGCCGGAGCTCCAGGCTCCGCCCCCGACGCGCCTCGGCTCACCAAGGTGATCGTGATGAGGGCCGTCAGGCGGATTCGTTTCAACGCTGGGATTAGGCGAGGCGGGATCATGGTTGTCGAGGGCCCGTGCATTCCCTGGTATTCCCTATTTGGTGAAGTACTGACGTATTAGTTCCATGAGAATACGGAATCCCGAACATCTCGACCAGACCGATCTCCGAGGTCGTTCGGTTCCGAGGAAGTCGTATCCCAGGACGCCAAAGCGGACGTCGCGGGCGCTGACCACCCTTGTTTTCGTTGGGACAGCCCGAAGCCGTTGGTCGACAGCGACTTCTGGACGACTTCCGGCGCCATCGCCGCCTCCTGGCCGGTACGTCTCGGGATCACGAAGTCGTGCACTTAGCCCTCCATGTCGTAGCCCGTACGCGCCTTCTGAGAAAACGCTCGGAAAAATGGAACGCGCGGAGGGCTTGCCTGCTTTACTGGCTTTTAGAGAACCGCCGATTGCCCGAGGGCCCGATTGTGTCACGCGAGCGAGTGCAGGCTGTCGTGCGAGATTTTCGCACGCTGTATAACGTCGGCACGACCGCCGGCCTCACCGACGGCCAGCTCCTCGAGCGGTTCGCCACCCATCGCGACGAAGCGGCCGAGCTCGCCTTCGCCGCGCTCGTCGAGCGACACAGTCCGATGGTCCTCCGCACCTGCCGCGGCGTCCTCCGCGACGAGCACGACGCACGGGACGCCCTCCAGGCGACCTTTCTCATCCTCGCGAGGAGGGGGGGCGCCCTCTGGGTTCGCGACTCGCTGGGCCCCTGGCTGCACACGGTCGCCTGCCGCGTGGCGGTCCGCTCCAAGCGCGAGGAGGATCGCAGGAAGGCTTCCGAGCGGGACGCGAGCGAGCTGGCGGTGCGTGGCAAAGCCGGACGGGACCGGGATGACCTCGCGGCCGTGCTCCACGAGGAGATCGAACGGCTGCCGGACCGGTTCCGCGTCCCAATCGTGCTCTGCGACCTCGAGGGGAATACCCATGAAGATGCGGCGAGGCACTTGCGATGCCCGGTCGGAACGGTCAAGAGCCGGCTGTCGCGCGGGCGAGAACGGCTCCGGGGCCGGCTCATTCGCCGGGGCGTTGCGCCCTCAGTCGCGGCGATCGGGGCGTCCCTCTCCGCCGAGGCTGCGTCACTGGTGTTGCCCGAGGCGGGCCTGCTCGATGTCGTCTCCCGCGCCGCGTCACAGGTCGCGATGGGGACCATGACGGCGGCCTCGGCCTTCTCTGCCTCCAGCCTCGCCCTCGCCAATGCGGTGTCGTGGTCGTTGAGGCTCGAGAAGCTCAGAGGGGCTGTCGCGATTCTCCTGGCGGCGGCGATGATTTGCGCCGGGGCGGGCCGCGTCGCGGGATGGCGGCTTGGGGTGCCCCCCATCTTCGGCGGCACGCGTTTCCAAGGCGCGCGACGTACGGAAATCCCATCGGGAAAGATCGTCGAGATCAGAACCGTAGCCGCCTTTGATGAGATCCACGTCGCCGAGGAGATGAAGGTTCTCGTCACGGTCGGAGCCGACTACCGCGTCACAGCGATCGGCGAAGCCGGGGCCCTGCGGGATTTGGGGACTCGCGTCGAGACGAAGCCGAAGCTCGGTCGGCTCGCGACGAAAACGAAGCTCGGTCGACTCCTGCTGGATCTGGCCGAACCCAAGGACGGTTCGCAAGTCGCCAACGCGGCGGACACGCCAAAGGGCGTCGAAGTCCGAATCACCGTCCCGCGGTTGAATGGCGTGATTGCCGCGGGAAGCGCGACGATCGAGGTCAGCGGGCTCAAGGACCAGTCCTTCTCGGTGCGCATTGCTGACGACGCCAAGGTCGTCGTCACCGGCACGGGCGATACCCTAACCGCCGCGATTGGCGACGCCGGGGAACTGGATGCATCGCGGTTCGTCGTCGAGGATGCGATCGTCACGGCCCTGGATCAGTCGTTGAGCGTTGTGCATGCAAGACGCTTGCTGAACCTGGTGGCCTGCGATGACGCTTGCGTGGAGACCGTGGGCATCCCGCCTCGGATCAATCGATCGACAGTCGAACGTTCCCGCCTCACCCACCGTGACGCCCGGATCATGGGGCCGGTCGTCGACCGCCTTCCCCCAGTGGACACGGTCGGGTCGGATGTCCCGCACGAGCTTTCTCGCACAAATTCCGGGGCATCCAAACCGAGTCCGTAAGGGCGTGGCGCCCGCGAGAGGGCGATCCGCTTCGAGAAACTCATAGGTTCACCAAAGCGGTGGATCCATGCGCCGAGTTTGTGAGGAAACGGACGCGGCCTGTTCCGCGACCGCTCGGTGCTGCGCGTTGTGTTCGGTTCGAGATCGAGAGTTCCGAGGAGCCATGTCATGGGATGGGAAGGTTTCAGCGGGAAGACGACCGACGAAGGCGGCGAGATGGCAACGGCCATGATTCCCAGCCTCGTTCCACGGGGCTTACTCCTACTTCTGGCGATGGCATCGCTATCGCTCAACGGGGCCAATGCGCAGTCCCAGGGCGCCGCCGCGACGGCCGAGCGAGGTGCGGACGGCGTCGACGGCTACATCACGATGAAGATGACGAGGCAACATATCCCGGGACTGACATTGGCGGTCATCCGAGACGGCAAGATCGTCAAGCTGAAGGGCTACGGGCTCGCGAGCCTGGAGCTCAAGGTTCCCGCCGCGGTCGAGACGGTCTACCCGATCAACTCGGTCACCAAGCAGTTCGCGGCGGCCGGCGTGATGATCCTGGTCGAGGAGGGCAAGGTCGGGCTCGACGACAAGATCAGCACGCATCTGGATGGGACGCCGGAGGCTTGGAAGGACATCAACGTCCGGCACCTGCTCACCCACACGTCGGGCCTCAAGGACTTCATCGATGAGCCGACCGCCAGCCTGCGTCTGGATATGACCGACGAAGAGATCTTCAAGGCGGCCGCGCCTCGCCCGTTGAACTTCTCGCCCGGCGAGAAGTTCTCCTACTGCAACACCGGCTATCACTTGCTGGCGATGATGATTCGTAAGGTCACGGGGAAGTCTTACGGCGAATTCCTCCAGCGGCGGATTTTCGACCCCCTCGGCATGGAGGACACCCGCATCATCAGCCATTCCGAGATCATCCCCAACCGGGCGTCGGGTTATCTGTGGAACGGCGCCGAGTTGCAAAACGGTGAATACGTCGCCGCGTCTCTCCTGGGCGCCGCGAACGGCGGCCTTCGATCCACGGTACTGGACCTGGCCAAGTGGGACGCGGCGCTCGACGAGGCGAAATTGATCAAGACGTCGAGTTTGGAACAAATGTGGACGTCCGCCAAACTCAACGACGGCCGACCCGCCCACTACGGCTTCGGGTGGATCCCCGGTTCCGTGCGCGGACACCGGTACGCCTCCCACACCGGAGGACATTGGACCGGCTATTCCTGCGTGGTCACGCGATTCCTGGACGACCACCTGACCGTCGTGTTGCTCACCAACCAGAGCGGCCGGGCGAAGCCGGCCGGCATCGCCGAAGGCGTGGCGCGGTACTATATCGCCGGCCTGGCGATCCCGCGACCGGCGGCGGTGGAGCTCGATCCCGCGCGGCTCGACGCCTACACGGGCAAGTATGAATATAGCCCGTTCGTCATGCTCACGATCTCTCGGGAGGGTCGCGGACTCCTGGCCGCCTTCACCGGCAATGACGGCGAGGAAATCGTACCCACCGCTGAGGACATCTTCTCCCACACCGAGCGCGACGCGCGGCTCACGTTCTTCAAGAATCGCCGGGGAGAATTGGCCGGACTGACCTGGAAAGAGAACGGGAGCGAAACGAAAGCGCCGCGACTCGGCCCGTTGGTGCGTTCTCTCCAATCCCACCCCGACCCCGACTCGGCGATGACCCGGCGCGTCGAGGCGTTCGTCAAGGCCGCCGCGCAAGGTGGCAAGCCCTTCGAGGACCTTCCCCGCATCACCCCCCTGGCGCGCAAACAATTCGGCTCGCACCCGATCGAGAAATTCGTCGGGTTTCGGTCGCTCACCTATCTCGACGCGCAAGATGCCAGCGAATCCCAGATCGAACGGTACGGGAAGAAGGTGCGCCGCATTCTCTACTACAAACTGGTCACGGCGCGAGTCTCGAGCTTCCTGATGATCTACCTGACGGACGAGGGCGATATCACGGACTTTGATCTCGTGGACGAATAGGGCCAGGGCCGGGAGTCGAAGTGCCGCCGCTTCGGTCGGCGGCCTGTGGATGAACACCCTGACCGATTGGGTTAAGAAGGATCAAAGATCATCTCGGTCGCAGGCCAGGCCGGAGAGCGTCTCCCAGAAGAAGACTGGCACCTCTCCGACCTTGCAAACTTACAGACGGACAAGCCCGACTTTTGAATAAAAAGCCGGGTTTCGGAAGAGAACGCGAAACCGGGGCCCCGCCCATCGCCGTTACTCCTTACCCTAAAATGATTTCGGACATCTGCCCCGGGACGTCACGTCGCTCGAAATCGTCGGCGGGACCGACGAACCCAGGGCTTCGGACTTGCGTAGGAAAGGCGGACCGGATTTATCTAGTTCTTGAATGCGGAAGGCGGCGACGCCGGGAACGTCGGCGATCCCTTCGGGGAAGGTACGAGGTCGGGGGAGTAGATCGGGGAAAATGAGCGTCGACATCCAGAAGATCAAGGACCAGGTTCTCCAGTATTCGGACCAGCTCGACCGGGTGAAGTCGGAGGTCCGCAAGGCCCTGATCGGCCAGGACGCGATGTTCTCCCGGCTGATGATCGCCCTCCTGACCGGTGGGCACGTCCTGCTCGAAGGGGTGCCGGGCCTGGCGAAGACGACGGCCATCAAGGCGCTCGCGGCGGCGATCGACTGCAAGTTCAACCGGATCCAGTTCACGCCCGACCTGCTGCCGGCGGACCTGATCGGGACGCTGGTCTACAACCCTCGAGAAGCCTCGTTCAGCACCCGCAAGGGGCCGATCTTCGCGAACCTGATCCTCGCCGACGAAATCAACCGCGCCCCCTCGAAGGTGCAGTCGGCCTTGCTCGAGGCGATGCAGGAGCATCAGGTCACCATCGGCGACCAGTCGTTCGCGCTCGAGGAGCCGTTCCTCGTGCTCGCGACGCAGAACCCGATCGAGCAAGAAGGGACGTACCCGCTGCCCGAGGCGCAGGTCGACCGGTTCATGCTCAAGGTGATCGTCGGCTACCCGAGCCAGGCCGAGGAGCGGAAGGTCGTCGACGCCGCACTCGACGGCGTGAAGCGCGAGGTTCAGACCGTCCTCCATCCCTCGCAGCTCGCCGAGATGAAGCAGACGGCGGCCGCGATCTACCTCGACGAGAAGGTGCGGGACTACGCCCTCGACATCGTCAACGCGACCCGGCACCCCGAGCAGTACAAGCTCAAGGACCTGAAGCCGCTCATCGAATACGGCGCCTCGCCCCGGGCGTCGATCAACCTCTGCCTGGCCGCCCGCGCCAACGCCTTCCTCGTCGGACGTGCGTACGTGACCCCCCAGGACGTCAAGGACATCGCCCCCGACGTGCTGCGACATCGCGTCCTCCTCTCTTACGAGGCTGAGGCCGAGGAGACGACACCCGACGACGTCGTCCGCAAAGTGCTCGAGTCGGTCCAGGTGCCCTGAGCCTGAAGCCAACGCCAATGCCTACACGACCGCTCGAAGATATCCTGAAGGAAGTGCGCCGGATCCAGATCGTCGCAAGGCGGCAGGTCAACGACCTCCTCGCCGGCGAGTATCTGAGCGTCTTCAAAGGGCGCGGCATGGAGTTCGACACCGTCCGCGAGTACGTCCCCGGGGATGAGATCCGCAGCATCGACTGGAACGTCACGGCCAGGACGGGCGAGCCGTTCGTCAAGACGTTCTGCGAGGAGCGGGAGCTCACCGTCCTCCTGGCCGTCGACATCTCGGCCTCCGGCTCGTTCGGGTCGTCGAGGCTCAGCAAGATGGAGACGGCCGTGGAAGTGGCGGCCGTGTTGATGTTCACGGCGTTGCGGAACCACGACAAGGTCGGGCTCCTGTTCTTCACCGACGACGTCGTGAAGTACATCCCCCCGCGCAAAGGGAGGGGGAATGTGCTCCGACTCATCCGAGAGCTGCTCTCCACCGAGCCGGTCAAGGCCCAGACGGACATCTCGAAGGCCCTAGAATTCATCGGCCGCGTCCAGCGCCGGCGTTGTGTCGTGTTCCTCATGAGCGACTTCCTCGGCCCCGACTGCTCGAAGGCCCTGGCGATCGCCAACCAGCGGCACGACTGCGTCGCCGTCACGATGCAAGACCCTCGCGAGTCGAGCATGCCCGACGTCGGGTTCCTCACGTTGCGCGACGCCGAGACCGACGAGCTCCTCGAGCTCGACACCCGCCACCCCCGGGTCCGGGCCCTCTTCGCCAAGGCGGCACAGGATCGGGAGCGCCGACTCGCGGGCTGGCTCCGCCGGGCGAACGTCGACCGGCTCGAGATCCGGACCGACCAGTCGTATGCCTCCAGCCTCCAACGCTTCTTCCGGATGCGGGAGCGGCAACGATGAGCGCCGGGGCCGCACGCCGAAGGCCGGGACCGTTCCCGAGGTTCGCGACAGCCTTGCTCGCGACGGCCGCCTTGCTCCCGGACCTCGGCTGTGGGGCGAAGCCGGGGGCATCGGGCGGGGCTTCGGGCGACGTGATCGAGCGCAAGGCCGAGAAGGGCCCCGTGACGATGCTGGTGCGGGTCACCCCGAAGGAACCGAAGCTGTCGGACCTCGTGGAGATGGATGTTACGGTCGACTCCCAAGAGGGGGTCGAAGTCAAGCCGCCCGCGTTCGGCCAGGCGGTCGGCGACTTCTTGATCCGCGACTACACCGAGCGTCCCCCCGAGCCCGGCGAGACCCATCGCCGCCACTTCCACTACCAGTTGGAGCCGACCCGGGCGGGCAAGCACCTGATCCGCGCGATCTCGGTCGAGTTCACCGACAACCGCGAGAAATCCGAGCGACGCGGGGCCGCGACGCTGATCGAAACCGAGCCGCTCGAAGTCAACGTCACGTCCGAGTGGGGCGACGAGACCCCCGACCTGGCCCAGCTCGAGCCGATGGTGCCACCGCAGCAGGTCTCGCAGGTCCGCACGGCCTGGTGGATCGTCGGGGCGTCGCTCGCCTTGCTCGCAGCCCTCGGGCTGATCTTCGCGAGCCGGAGGCGCAAACGTAAGCCGGTCGAGCCGAGACGGCGAAGCCCGGAGGAGATCGCCCACGAAGCCCTGGCCCAGTTGCTGGCGGAAGACCTCCCGGGCCGAGGACTCGTCAAGCAGTTCTACCTGCGACTCACCGGGATCGTCCGCCGCTACGTCGAGGACACCACGGGCATCCACGCCCCCGAGCAGACGACGGAGGAATTCCTGCGCGACATGCGGTCAAAAGAGGCCTTCCCGCCCGAGCGTTCGGCCCGGCTCGCAGAGTTCCTCGAGGCGGCCGACCTGGTCAAATACGCCGGGCAGCAGCCAGGGGGCGACCAGATCGAGCAGGCGATCGCCCGGGCGCAGGAGTTCGTCAACCTGACACCGAGCGGGGCAGGGGAAATTTTAGCCACGGATTGAACACGGATACATTAAGAATAAGCAACCTATCATATCACAAGATTCCACGGATCAACGCAGATGATAAAACAAATTTACAAAATTTATCATTTTAATTTATCCGCATTTCATCTCTGTTCAATCCGTGGCTAAATAGTCCCCGGCTCAACCCGTGGGCAAAGCCTCCGTGGCGAACGTAGTGGAGTTCCCGTGTACGCGATCCGGTTCGAGTCGATGTTCTGGCTGATCCTCGCCCCGCTCGCGATCGGCGTCCTTTGGTGGCGCCGTCGGGCGAGGCGAAGGCCGTCGGCGGTGTTCTCGAGCGTGGGGGATCTCAGAGATCTTCCCGTCACGCTGGCGCAGCGGATCCGCCGCACGTTACCCTATGTCTATGCCGTCGGGCTCTGTCTCGTGATCGGGGCGCTCGCGAGGCCCCGTGCGGGGAGGGCGGAGACGAGGATCAGCGGGGAGGGCATCGCCATCGAGGTCGTGCTCGACGTCTCGGGCTCGATGCAGGCCATGGACTTCCAACTCGACGACAAGGAGGTGAACCGGCTCGAGGCGGTCAAGCACGTCGTTCGGGAGTTCGTGCTCGGCTCACGCGAGAGCGGATTGCCGGGGAGGCCTGACGACCTCGTCGGACTCGTCGCGTTCGGCGGCTTCGCCGACAGCAAGTGCCCGCTGACGCTCGACCACGGAGCCCTCGTGGACATCGTCGGGAGCCTCGAGGTGCCCCGGCCGATCCGGGACCGCGAGGGGCGGGCGATCAACGCCGAGTCACTCCGCGAGGAGCTCGCCACGGCGATCGGCGACGGGGTTGCGGCGGGCGTGGATCGCCTCCGGGGCGCGAAGACGAAGAGCAAGGTCTTGATCCTGCTGACCGACGGCGACTCGAACGCCGGGGTCGTCGACCCGCGCGAGGCGGCGAAGATCGCGGCCGAGTTGGGCATCCGGATCTACACGATCGGCATCGGCCGCAACGGCGCGGTGCCGTTCCCGGAGGAAGATGCGTTCGGCAACCGCGTCCTCGTGCCGGCCCAGTTCCGGGTCGACGAGGAGCTCCTCCGCGAGATGGCGAAGGTCACCAACGGCCGGTACTTCCACGCCTCTAACACCGAGGGGCTGGCGAAGGTCTATTCCGAGATCGACACCTTCGAGAAGTCGGCCGTGGAGGAGACGAGGTACTCGGAATACACCGAGCTTTTCCGATGGCTCGCCGCGCCGGGGTTGGCGGTGATCCTCGCGGTGGGCATCCTGTCGGAAACCCGATTTCGCTCGTTGCCCTGAGAGGGGAGGGGACCGGTCGGCGATGGAATGGCAAGACCCGAAATGGCTGTACCTGATCCTGCCCCTGGCCCTGGCCTGGCTGCTGCTCTCGCTCGACTCCCGGAGGCGGCGACGGCGGGCGGCTGAGGCGTTCGTGGCGCAGGCGATGTGGACCCGGATCCTTCCCGCCGAGTCGCCGGGCCGGTTCTGGGCGAAGCTCCTGTTGCGTGAGACGGCCCTGGTCGCCGGGCTCGTCGCCCTCGCCGGGCCTCGTTTCGGGGCGCAGACGGAGGTCGTGATCCCTCGGGGCAGCGACCTCTACGTTCTGATCGACGTCTCGCGCTCGATGCTCGCCGAGGACGTCCCCCCGAGCCGGCTCGGCCGCGCCAAGGCCGACGTGGCGGCCCTGCTCAATCGGCTCGACGGCGAGCGCGTCGGCCTGGTCGCGTTCGCGGGCCAGGCGGTCGTGAAGTGCCCCCTCACGGTCGACTATGACGCCTTCCGCCGGGCGCTCGACGAGCTCGATCCGGGGAGCGCCCCGAGGGGAGGGACGGCGATCGGCGACGCGATCCGCAAGGCGCTCGAGGTCTTCCAGGCCCAAGGCGCGAGAGATCAGGCCATCCTGCTCATCACCGACGGCGACGACCAGCAATCTTACCCACTCGAGGCGGCCCAGGCCGCCGCCGAGCGGCACGTGACGATCTTCACCATCGGGCTCGGGGACACCAGCCAGGGGGCCCGGATCCCCCAGCAGGCCCAGGCCAAGTCGTATGTCGAGTACGAGGGGCAGCAGGTCTGGAGCAAGCTCGACGGCTCGCTCCTGAAAGAGATCGCGCTCAAGACCTCGGGAGTCTACGTCCCGGTCGAAACCAAGGCCTACGACCTTGGGGAGCTCTACACCAAGTACCTCCAGGGACGCCGAGGAGGCGCCGAGGAGGCCCGCAAACGGATCCGGCGGGCGGACCAGTTCCAGATCTTCCTCGCGCTGGCGATCCTGGCACTCCTCGCGGACGCGTTGACTCGCCCGTATCGAGATCGGGGTGAGACCCCGGCAGCGACCGATGCGTCGAAGGTCGGCGGCCAAGGGAAGGCCTCCTCGGGTCGAGAAACCCGAGGTGCCGCCGTGACCGCGGCCCTGGCGATCGCATTCGGCTCGACCTTCGCCGGGCAGGGTCGAGCCGACGAGGGGTCCGACGCCATCCGGGATGGCCTGAAGCTCTACGGGTCCGGCGAGTTCGACAAGGCCCGCGACCGGTTCTCGAGCGCCCGGGAGAAATTCCACAGCGTCGACGACGCCAAGTCCGCGATCGCCGCGTTCGATCAGGCGTGCGCCTCGCACCGCAAGGGGGACGTCGCCCAAGCCCGAGAGTGGTATCTCAAGGCCGGATTGGCCCATGACCGGACCCTGGCGGCTTCGGCGCACTACAACCTCGGGACACTCGCGGCGGAAGACGCTCGACGGCTGGCTGGCGACAAGCCCGAAGACGTCGCGGCCGACAAGCGGCCGCAGATCCTCGAGCAGCTCGCCGGCGCAGTGACGTCGTTCCGGCACAGCCTCGAGCTCGAGCCGAACAATGCCCGAGCCCGACGCGACATCGAGCTCGTCCGGCGCTGGATGAAGTACTACACCGAGCGTTGGCGCGAACGCGACCGCGAGAAGCGTCGCCAGGAGACGAACCTCGTCGCCTTCCTCGAGTACCTGGTCGACGCCGAACGCGCCCTGAGCGAATCGATCAAGGCCCTCCCCGCGACCGCGCCCTCGGAGGCCTTCGCCGAGCCGAAACGCCTCCAGGACGAGCTCCAGGGCGAAATCGGCCCACTCAAGGAGAAGATCGAGGCCGAGCTGAAGGCCGGGGCCTCGGGGGGAGGTGGTAGTGCGGGCAACGCTCCCCAGGGGACGTCGAAGGAGTTGGAGAAGGGGATCGCACTCCTCCAAGAGTGGGCAACGGCCGCCGGCGAGAAGATGGTCTCGGCCTCCAAGAAGCTCGACGAACGCCAGGGCGGCCCCGCAACCGACGATCAGAAGGCCGCGATCGAGGAGCTCGACAAGATCTGGGAGGCCGTGATCCCATTCCCCGCGCTCCTGGCGCGAGACCTCGCCGATCAGACGAAGATCACCCAAGCGTTGGCACCGGCCGAGCCTCCTGCCGACGCGAAAGCAGCCGGGCCTGCGACGCCAGCTCCTTCGACGACTCCCGACAACACCAGCAAGCCGGGGAAGGCTGCCACACCTCCCTCCACTCCGCCCCCAACGCTCGGGACCGAAGGCGAAGACCTGGCGCCACTCGCCGAGCTCCAGGACCGGACGAAGCGCCGGACCCAGCTCCTCAAACTGAAAGCCGAGGCCGGACTCGCCCAGCCCGATCCCCCGCAGCCTCCGGCTCCCAAGCCCCCGGCGAGCGGGACAGGCCCAAATCCGGCCGACGCCAACGGCGCGGCTCCTCAACCCGTCGACCCCGAGCAGATCAAGGCCGGATACCGGAAGGCCGTCGAATTGGCCCCCAAGGCCGTCGAGCAGATGGAGCGGGCCTCGAAAGCCCTCCAGCAAAAAGACCGACCGGCCGCATATCCTCCCGCGGAGGAAGCCCGCAAGATCCTCGAAGAGATCCAAAAGGCTCAGCCCAAGAACGACCAGAAAGACCAGCAGAAGCAGGACCAGGATCAACAGAAGAACGACCAGGACCAGCAGAAGAAGGACCAGCAGAAGAAGGACCAGGACAAGAAAGACCAGCAAGACGAGGATCCGCAGAAGAAGGACCAGGACAAGAAGGATCGAGAAAAAAAAGATCGGCAGAAGAAGGATCAGCAGAAGAAGGACGAAGGCAAGAAAGACCAGGACAAGAAGGATCAAGAAAAGAAAGATCAACCGAAGAAGGACGAGCAGGAGAAAGACCCGGAGAAGACGGACGAGCCCGAGAAGGGCGATCAGGGCAAGCAGCCGCAGGTCTCGAAGGATCGCATCGAAGACGCCTTGCGTAAGGTGCGCGAACGGCAGCAGGAGAAGCGCGAGCGGGACCGCCGGCTCAAGGCGTACACGACGGGCCGGGTCCCCGTGGAGAAGGACTGGTGATGCGACGGACCTACCTTGCAACGACCGCCCTGGCGATCCTGTTGACGATGACCGCCGGGAGCTTTGCCGACGAACCGGTGATGGTGGTCGAGGCCGGGGCCACCGAGATCTTCAGCGGCGAGAGCCTCGACTACATCGTCGAGATCCGCAACGTCGACAGTCCGGTGCCCCCCGACGTCACGGCGTTGCGCAAGGATTTTGAGGTCGTCGCCGCGGGGGACGAGTCGCGCAACCAATCTTCTCGGTTTATCATCAACGGAAGAGTCACCGAAGAACATATCTACGGTCACGTCTATCATTTTCGGCTCACGCCGAAACGCTCGGGCGTGCTCACTATCCCGGCCCCGACCGCGACGATCGCCGGAAATACGATCACCGGGCAGGAACTCCCGCTGAAGGTCAGCGTCCCTGAGGCGCAGGACCTGGTCATCGCCGAGATCAAGACCAGCCGGCCCCGGCTGTATCCGACGCAACCGTTCGAGGTGACGCTCCGGATCCTCGTGCGTCCGCTGCCGGACAACGCCGACCTCGACCCGCTCGGGCCGCTGCGTCGACGGCCGCCGCACATCGAAGTCAACTGGGTCGACGACATCCCGGGCCTGACCGGCGAGGACAAGTCGGAGTGGCTCCGCGAGTTGATCTCGGAGGATGGCAGCGGTTTCGGGATCAACGAAGTTACGACGCGGAACGGCATGTTCTTCGGGACG
Organism: Singulisphaera rosea; assembly: GCF_054877945.1. Classification (NCBI taxonomy): domain Bacteria; kingdom Pseudomonadati; phylum Planctomycetota; class Planctomycetia; order Isosphaerales; family Isosphaeraceae; genus Singulisphaera; species Singulisphaera rosea. Next base: position 31,515 of record NZ_JBTYIP020000053.1, read on the forward strand.
CCGCAGGCCGCCGTCTTCAACCTGTTCCACAGGCGAGAGAATCGCAAGGGGATGGACGGCAAGACAATCCATTACTACGTCTACGAGCTCACTCGTAAGTTCACCGCCGATAAGGCCGGGACCTACCGCTTCGGTCCGGCGACCGTGAAAGGGACCTTCGTCTCGGCCGAGGAAGGGGATCAGTACACACCCAAACGCCTGGTCGCGGTGGCGCCGACCGTCTCGCTCGAAGTCCGCGAGGTCCCGACCCCTCGGCCAGCGACCTTCTGCGGCGGGATCGGCGACTACCGACTCGCGGTCTCCGCCAAGCCGAAGGCCCTCCGGGTCGGCGATCCCCTGACCCTCTCGCTCGAAGTCGAAAAACAGCCCGGCGCCGGGTCGCTCGACCTGATCTCGGCCCCCGACCTCTCGACCAACCCCCGGATCGCGGACGAGTTCGAGGTCGTCGACAAGAGCCCCACCGGTCGCAAAGACGGCGACGTGAAGCGGTTCGAGTACGCCCTCAGGCCCAAGCGGACGGGGGTCGGCATCCCCCCGCTAACCATGACGGTCTTCAACCCGAACACCGAACGATTCACCGAGGTCGCGAGCCAACCGATCGCGCTCGATGTCTCCGCCGCGAGCAAGCTGGCGGCGGGGGACCTCATCGGGGCGGTCTCGGGAGGGCCGACGGCCGAGATCAAGTCGCGATCCCAGGGGATCTACCAGAACGTCACCGACTTCGGAGAGCTGCGAGACGAGCGCGTGAATCTCAACGCGCTGTCGGGAATCGCCGCGGGGGTCTGGCTCGCGACGGGAGCCCTGGCCGTCTTCCTCTCGAGGCTCCGGAACAAGTCGGGTGACCTGGTTTGGCGCCGGAAGCGACAGGCCCGACGTTCGGCCGAGGCTCGGCTCGCCGAAGCCCGCGAGGCCCAGGCCCAGGGGCGGCCTCGAGACGCCCTGCGTGCGGTCCGCTCGGCCCTGGTCGGCCTGATCGCCGACATGCGGAACCTCGTCGCCGAAGGGTTGACGACCACGGATGTCGACGCGGCCCTCGCCCAGGCGAAGGGACTGCCGGAGACCGAGCGGGCCTCGGTCCTGCGGCTCCTGGAGGCCGTCGAATCGGCCGAGTACGGCCCCGGTGTCGCCGCGGAGGCCCCGGCGATGATCGAGACGGCGAGCGGGCTCATCCCGAGCCTGGCTCGCCACCTGGAACGGAGCTCATAAACTCATGCGACGACCCGTCGTCTTGATCGTGCTCGTCGCCGGAGTTACGGCGGCCCCGGCCCTCGCCGCCGGGACCGGGGCCGTGGATCGCGAACGGACGTTCCTCCGCGCCCTCGAGGTCTTCGACGCCGCCAAGACGCCGCAAGACTATCGCGCGTCGGCCGCGATGTTCGAGTCGCTCCTCGGCGACGGCTACCGGAACGGGGCCGTGTACTATAACCTCGGCAACGCTCATGTCCGGGCGGGCGAGTACGGCCGGGCGATCTCGGCCTATCGCAAGGCCAAGCCCTATCGTCCGCGCGACCCTTATCTCGAAGCGAACCTCCGCCAGGCGCTCGCGTCCGCCCCGGGCCACCTCCCCGGGCCGCCCCCGCCTTGGTGGTCGCACGTCCTGTTTTGGAGCGGCTCGCTCTCGTTCCCCGAGAAGGCCTACTCGGCGTTCGCCGGCGCGATCTTGGCCGCGCTCGCCGCGTGCCTGGCGCTACTCCTGCGGAGGCCTCGGCTCCACTGGGTCGGCGTCGCCGGCCTCGTGGTCGCCGCCGTGATGGCGCTCGACGCCGGCCTGGCCTATTCCGAAATCGCCGGGGCGAGGCTGGGCGTCGTCACCCACGAGACCGTCGCCCGCAAGGGGATCGGGAAGGACTACGAACCGGCCTTCGACCAGCCTCTCAAAGACGGCGCCGAGTTCACCGTCCTGTCCCGCAACGGCGACTGGGTCTTCGGCCACTTCGAAGGCATCGGCGACGGCTGGCTGCGACGCGAGCACGTGGTATTTTAGCTCGGCGTAGTACGCCTGCGTCTCCATCAACCAGTCGGCCCGCTTCAGGTCGCGAGCCCAGCGATCGTCCTGCGACCGTTCGGGATCACCTTCGCGCTCACGGCGCCCCTCGACCGGCCCGCACGCGAGGACTGGGGCCCCTTCGACGAGGTCGCCGACGACCCCGAGGACGCCGCACGCGACGGCGCTGACCAACAAGGCCACGCCTCCCACACCGAGCAAGAACCCGAGGTAGTCCGCCTCGTGGGTCCCGAGCCAGAACCCGACCGCGACGACCGCCATGACGACCATCATCCGGCCGACCGTGAATTGGGGGATCGCCATGAGCCGCTCCTTGGATCCACCCGGCGAAGTCGATGCCCGCTCCCCCCATCCTATCGAAGGGAGGATTCACCACAAAGGCACAAAGGACACAAAGAATACTAAACCGAAGTTCCAGCTTGCCGAGGTGGGATTTTCCGGGCCGGGGATCGACTTACGTCAAAATCGATTCCCCGTTTCTGGCTACAACGCGATCAAACGCAGTGATTCGGACTGGAGCTCGTCGGCCTCC
>NZ_JBTYIP020000054.1:0-32349 GCF_054877945.1 Singulisphaera rosea
AGCCACGGTCCATAGGGACAGCGCCCGCCGAAGGCTGGCACGGCGAGTCTTCGTTGAGTGCACCGATCGCGAGTACAGGCGAAAGAAATTCAGAGAAAATGAAGGGCGGATGTGCGGAACATAGGTCGAAACGATCCTTCGATGGACTACGAATCATTTGCGGTCGAACGGTTCGAGGGCAATGCCCTTGGTCTCCCGCCATCATCCCGACGCGGAGGGCCCGCGGAGAAGAGGGCTCCCCACCTCTCGACGGATTCTGGGCCTGGCCATCGGGCCTCAAGGGGCCATGCACAAGCATACTATGCGCAGGAATTTGAGTTAATCCGCACAAATTTCCCTGTCAACCCCAAAAACTTGGTGAAGAAATTGGTGGACACCCGCGAGCCTGGACTTCCCCCGGGCGCACTGTCCGGTAATCTGTCAGAATCGCGGGCGCGGCCCTCGTGTCAACTCCCGGTGGAAAGCGTCGCCGGATCAAATCCCATGCGATCGACCCGAAGGATCATCTGGCGGCTATTCGGCATGAGGCTAACCCTCGGCCGGCTGGACCATGCCGACATCGAGAAGCTGTATAAGAGGCACCGACTCCCCCTGGTAGAGCCGTTCCTCTCATACGACATCACACACATTAAGGACGGGGCACCGGATCCGGTCGGCGTATTGACCCGCTACATCGAATCTTTCCAGGCGATCCTTGCTGCCTCGCTGTTCAAGTCCCAGCCCTGGCTCGAGCCCGGCGAGACCGACACCCTGGTCACGATCTACTGTCGCGAGCGCGGAGAGCACGGAAACGACAACCGGCTCTACCGGCAAACGCGAATGGTGGGGGACCTGACCCTCGACGGGTTGGACTCCCAGCACCGCGAACGCTTCGCCGCGCTGGTCTCGCTCGCCGCGGAATGCGAGTGGGCCACCCGTGTCTGCCAAGAGGTCGGCAACGGCTCGCGGGGCCGAGTCGTCTGAGCCGACCGAGGCCAAATCGACGGGGACCGGGGTAGCGAACCCTCCTCGACCTCGATTCGATTATCGATCCCGATCGATCTTCAACGCCGGGTTGAGGACCTTGAGGGAGGCAACCTCCTCGTCGAGGAGGCCGCAGCCGTTGATCTCGAGTTGCTGAAGCCCCGGGGAGAGCCCCAGTAGGGTCTTCAATGCCGCGGCCGTCACCGGCAGTTTGTTGAGGGAGAGGGAACGGAGGGTGGTCGCCCCGGCGAGTTGGACCAGCCCCTCGTCGGTCACGAGGCTCTCGTCGAGCGAGAGGGCCATCAGCCTCGGGAACTTCGACAGCCAGGTCGGCCCGGGCTCCTGGACCTTGGTCCGGCACAGGGAGAGCGACGTCAGATTTATCAGGCCGCCGATCGACGCGATCCCCTCATCGGTGACGGGTAGGCCGTTGAGGCGGAGATCGATCAAGCTCGGCAATCCGCTCAAATGGATCAGGCCGGCGTCGGTGATCGGGCTGGTGGGCCAGTGGAGGTCGGGGAAGCCGCTCACGTCATCGTTTCCCAAGATGAGATACCGAAGCTCCGTCATCCCCGACAGTGGCCGAAGCCCCTCGTTGGTGACCTTCGTATTGCGCAAATCCAGCCCCTGGATGCGGTCGCCGTAGGTCCGGATCAGGCGAGCGAGGTCCTCGTCGCTGATCTCCTTTCCGTTCAGTTGGACGTAGAACGTCTCCGACCCGCCGAAGAGGCCCAGGAATTTCGAGGTTCGCGCCATCACCCCGGCCTGGCCCCCGAGCGCCTTGATATCGGCCACAAGACGCTGGCCCGCCGGGCTCATCGCGTCCTCTCCAGGCGGGTTGAACGCCTGGTGCATCGCCTGAACCCAAGGCCCCAGCGCCTTCGCTTGCGACGGACTCAGCCGCGAGAGGACGAACAGCCCGAGCGCCACGACGTTGGCCGCGAGCAGGACTTTCAGCCGCCAACGATTTCGCCGTCTCGGAGCCTCGACCGGCGCCGTGTCCTCAGAACTCATGGCCTGACACCCTCGACCCCGACATCTCGCCTCGCACCACCCCTCGGCAAGCGTAATAGAACGGTCTTCCCGCTTTCAAGCCAGTCCTGGCCCATACCCATGACCAATCGCCTGGATTGGGGCCGAGCAGATGCGACCCGGTCGGACATCCTCGTCAACGCGCCCGAAATCGACGGAAACGGGGGACTGGCATCTCCGCTGAACCGCGGCGCCTATCCCCCGTTTCCACCTTGTGTGTCTTTGTGCCTTTGTGGTGAATCTCCAACGAGGTCGATCAGACAGAATCTGGTGGACTCCCGCGAGGATTCTCAGGAATCCCCGTCCTTTCCTTCTACGGCTGCCGCAGGACGGCTCCTCGCGCGACCAGGTCGGGCTGCTCGAGAACGGCCGGACTCGTCGTGGTGAAACGCTGAGAGTCGACCTGGTAATCCTTCTGGATGATCGCGATCTCGCCGTGAATCCCGGCCGGCACGCCATCGACCTTGTAACGGCCCTGGTCGTCGGTCAGGATCCGAGCGTTGAGCAACCCGCTGTTGACCCCCTGAGGCTCGAGGCCCCATCGGCAAAACACCGAGACCGACGCCATCGGCCGTCCCTCGGCGTCGACAACCCGTCCCCGGACGGTCGCCGCGGGTGTGACCGAGATCTCGACTTGGGACGTGTCCGGTTCGATGGTGGCAATTCCGGCGAGGGTACCGTCCGGGCCTCGCGCGGCGAGGAGCATCTTCTCGTTCCATCGCTCGGTGCGGAACCGCCCCTGATCGTCGGCGACCGCCTCGAAACCGGAATGTCCATTTTCTCCGATCGAGTCGCCCCGGACGATCGCCCCGCCCAACGGCTTCCCCCCGGCCAGGACGCGCCCGGTCAGTGCCAGGCGAGGATGTCGCGGGATGTGGAAGTCATGATCAAGGGCCTCCTCCGCGCGGACTGTTAACTCGTCGGTCTCACTTCTCTCGGTCGGGCCGTGGAGTTGGTAAATCCCGGGGCCGACGCGGAGGTGGTACCGCCCCTCGGCATCCGTCGTCGCCCAACGGACGAGATCCTCATGCCCCCGATGGTCGATCGGTGGTCCCGGCTTGGCGGGCGGGGGGATCGGCTCGCCGCGTTGGATCAGGGTGATGGTCTCTCCCTTGGCGGGGCGACGGTCGCTCCCGATCGTCACCCGGCCACGGAGCACCGTGCCCTGGCCGAGCCGGAAATCGAGGCTCCCTCGCGTCTCGCCTTCTTTCGGCACGATGCCGGTCAGGCTGGGGGACGCCCGCTCCTCGTCGAGCACCGCGACGATGTAGTGCATCAACGGGGGCACCTGGAGCGAATAGCGCCCGTCCGCCCCCGTCCGCGTCAGGACGCGGCCATAGTCGAGGGAGTTGCCCCTCCCCTCGGCCTGGATCAAGACACCGGCCGCCGCCGCGCCATCCGGCCCCGTGACTTGCCCCGACAGGGTCGCGTTCCGCAGCAAGGTGGCCGTGACCTCGCCCTGACTCTCGGTCGCCTGGAAGTTCACCCGATCGCGGAGATGATACGTGTCGGAGTGGTGGAGGAACGTGACGAAGCGGTGGAACTCGCGAGGGATCCAGTCGAAGGTGGCAACCCCCTGGGCGTCCGTCACAACCCGTGCGGCCATCGATCCGCTGAGATTGGCTTCATCGATCTTGCCGAGTTTCGTGATAGACCACGGGACGAACGTGACGCCCACAAGCGGAGCACCAGACGAGTCGACCGCCCGAACCCGGACCGTCCGGGCCCCGTCGAGGGTCAAGTCGACCGCATCAGGCAAGGCCACATCGGGCGGGCTGGGCCACGACCGATAGTTCTCGCCGTAGTCGTATCCCACGCCGGATTTCAGGGCCACAACCCAATAGAGCTTCAAGCCAAGAGGTACTTGGAATCGCGCGACACCCCCCGCATCCGTCCGAGCCTCGGCGAACGCGGTTTGTTGGTCGAACATTTCGACTGTTGCCCCCGAGACCGGCTTACCGCCACCGTCTCGGACTCGGGCGGTCAAGGTCCGGGCAGGTCGGAGCGTCAGGCGGAACGTCCGGGCCAGGTGGGTCGCGGAATCCCCCTCGGAGTATTCGATCGCCTGCAAGGCCCCGCCGTCCGCGGATGCATGCACCTCCGCGTTCCGAGCCTCTCCCGATCCCACATTGAAGGCGAAGGAGCCATCCCCACCCGTGACGACGTCCTTCGGCCGCCGAAAGTACCCGACGAGGTTCACGCGAGCCCCGGCGACCGGCTTCCCCGCCTCATCGACGACGACCCCGTCGAACCGGACCTTGCTCGGGTCGGGCGGCTCCGGGGCAGCCGCCTCGTGCGCCACCGGCCCCAGACCCGCCCGGGCCTCACGTCCAAGCGTGACTCCGGCGACGGCGCCGCCGGCCGCCAGCAGGACCGCACCGATCGCGAGAGACGAACCGCCCCCGATCCGAGTCATCACCACCCTCCGTTCGTCGAGCAGTCCGGCGACCCGATGCTCGAGCGTCCAACCCCGGTCTAACAGACCGAAGGAAAAGGTGGATCGCCGCTCGGGCCGTTCCAGGGAGAGACTCAGCAATGTCCTGGCGTATGAACACGCGTCGCGACCCTTGAGGACGTGGTCGTCGCACACCTCCTCGCGGGCCCGCGTCAGCCTTCGATTGATCAGGTGGGCCAGCGGATGCGGCCAGAACACCATCCCGGCCACATGCTGGAGCAGGCCGACCCAGTGGTCCCTCCTGAGGACATGAGCACATTCGTGGACCAGCACATCGGCCAATTCGTCTCGCCGAGATTCGTCGAGCATGTCGTCGGAAAGAAGGACAACCGGCCGGATCAGGCCCACCGTGAAGGGCCCGCGCACGCCGGGCACCGTCCCGATCGGTGGCAGGTACGGTGCATCTCCCAGGCGTCGACGGACCTCGCCGAGCACACCCGCCAGGCGGGCCGCGTCGACCGGCCGGACTCGACGCCCCAGCCGGCTCAAGGCGATCCCACCCAACACCAGCCTTGCCGTGAGGAACACCATCCCGACCAACCAGACCGCCACGAGCCCGCCGATCACCGTCGACCAGCGACCCGAGGGCTCCATGCCCGCCGCAGGCCTCACCACGGCAACTCCCACCGACCTGGCGGCCTGGCGTCGCGGAACCTCCGGGCTCGGTCGCTCGGGAGCCTGAAGGCGGGCAATCGTCCCATCGGGCTCCGTCCGGATCGGCCAACGCCCAATCGCTTCCGGGACTCGTATGGGCCGCCGATTCACCTCCGCCTCGGCCATCCAGGGCTCCGGCAGACGCGCGAACGTCATCCCCGAGCGTCGCGCGCTCCAGGTAAGGAACGGGCTCGTCAGGACGCAAAATAGAGCGCACAACCAGACCGCGTGCCTCGCCGCCGCCGGCCTGCGGAACGCGGCTCCCGCCAGGCCACTCGCGATCAACGCCACCATCGCGACCTGCACCGAGACATTCACGGCAAACCCCAGGCCCTCCGCGCCGGGGTCGAGCGATGACAGGAGGTTCATGATTTACCCTCCGCTCGATCGATCATCTCACGGATGCGTTTCGCCTCTTCGTCGGAGACCCCCCGGCCGTGGAGCAGGGCCATCACCAACCCTTCCGCCGAGCCGCCGAAGGCCGTCTCCACGAGGCGGCGGACCATCGTCCCCATCGTCGCCTCACGCGGGACCGCGGCGCGGTAGCGGTGCGCATGGTCGGTGGTGTCGCAACGCAGCCAACCCCGCTCCTCCAAGCGAGTGAGCGTCGTCAGCACCGTGTTCCGCGCGACCTTCCGCCGCGCCGTCAACGCCTTCCAGGCCTCGGCGACGGTGACCTCGCCGTGATCCCAGACAATGTTCATCAATTCCAACTGCGCCTCGGATAGAGGCGGTAGCGGCTCGACTCCGGACATTGGCCAACCTCCTCCCATTTGCCTACCGATGTCGGCAATTTACCGACAACAGTAGGCAAACACAAGGTGTCGCCGAGAAAATCGTCGAGACCTTCACCGTGACCTCGCTCTGGCGCGAGCATTACCTAAGAGGAGGCGCAACATCACACGAGCGGCGTGTGTCTTGACAAATCCAGAGGGCTGGGATCAGGGAGGAGTCTCGTGCGTCGTGGGCGAGTGACCGCATACCATCCGTGTCGCCCCCAGTGGCTCCGGCTCAGGAGGCGCTGATCATGATCACCGCGCGGTCAGCGGCACGTCGGACGTGGCCATCCGGATCCGCGCGGAGGGGGTTCAACGCCGGAAAAATGGCGCGATCACCGAACGTCTCGGCGAGCGTACACGCCCAGACTCGGTGGCGCGAGACGTTGTCTCGCGACCAGGCTGCGAACACACGCTCCCAGTGTTCCCGGCCCACATGCTTGGCAAGGGTCCAGGCCGCACGTCTCCGGATGGTCCGGTCCGACGGATCGTGCTGGTAGCGGGCGAAGACCCCCTCGAAGTCCGTTGGCTCCCACAGCGTTTCCAGCGCGTCCCAGGCGGTATACCGGGTCGCTTCCTCTTCCGAGTCGATTAATTCCCGAACTCGGTCATGGGCGACGCTTAGCCCCAGGGCGGTGGCGGCAATACAGGCCGCACGGACGACAATACCGTCATGGTCGTGGAGCATATCCACAACTGCGACAGCCCCGTCCTGGCCGGATCGATGATTTCCGATGGCCTCGACCGCAGCCCTGCGCAGATGCGGATCACGGGAACGGGTCAGGCCGATCAGGATGGCCAACATCTCCGGGCCCGGTCGCTCGACCAGGGCACGGATGGCCGCCCATGCTTTCGGACCTGGCGAGCTAATCGCGGCGAGAAGAACTTCAATCGGCTCGTGATACGGGATCGGCTCACCGTTCCAGAGCTCAGGCATGGCTCGACCGACACAACCCGTCCAATCTCAGGCCAAATCCTTTGAAATGGCTGAGGCTCATCATCGGGATGATGAGGCAGGAGGGAAATGAAATGTTCAACAGGAGTCATGAAGAAGTGGAGCGGAAGGGGATCGAACCCTCAACCTTCGCATTGCGAACGCGACGCTCTCCCAATTGAGCTACCGCCCCTTCGTCGGCATGTCCCCCAAGATTAGCGAGTGACGGCCGAGGACGCAAGCCTTCGTCTGGGAAGGTAGGCACGATTTTCGGCGGGGCGAGTCACGACGTGGGGAGGAGCGGCTCCTTGTGGCGAGGTCGAGTCCCCGCTAGATTGGGCCGCGTGGGAAGGACGCTGGGAGGGAACGAACACCTCAACAAATGGGACACGGCCCCGGGTTGCGAAGGGGATTTCACCCCTTGGCTTCGGTGACTCGGTGCTATTGGGGTGAACCTGCCATCGTGCTTCCAGGCTCGAACTCGCCTCGCGGAGAACTGTCCATGCGGCCCACTCAGTTTGTCCGTGCGGCCTTCGTCTTCCTGACGCTCGTGGCGGCACCGGTCGTCGCCGACGAGTTCCCGAAGGAGTTGGTGGCGTGGACGCCGCTCGCGGCGAATCCTGTGTTCCAGGGCGCCGGGAAGAACGACGCCTGGGACCGGAAGATTCGCGAACGCGGGTATATCCTCGTCGAGGACGGCACATATCACCTCTGGTACACCGGATACAACGAGGGAAAGTCGCCGAACAAGTTCCTGGGACATGCCACCTCGCCCGACGGGATCCGATGGGCCAGGGACCCCGCCAATCCGGTGTTCTCGAAGGCGTGGGTCGAGGACGTCTGCGTCGTCCACAGCGACGGCAGCTACATCATGTTCGCCGAGGGGAAGGACGACATCGCCCACCAGATGGTCTCGCCCGACGGGCTCCGCTGGACCGACCTCGGCAACCTCGACATCCGCACGACCGACGGCAAGCCCCTCAGCCCCGGCCCCTATGGGACGCCGGCCGGCTGGTACGAGGACGGGACGTGGTATCTGTTCTACGAGCGGGGCGATCGGGGTGTCTGGCTGGCGACCTCCAAGGACCGCAAGATATGGACCAACGTCCAGGACACGCCGGTCCTGGCCATGGGCCCCGAGGCGTATGACCGCACCGCGGTGGCCGTGAACCAGATCATCAAGCGCGACGGGGTGTATTACGCCTTCTACCACGCCAACGCCCACCAACCTTGGCGCGACTGGACGACGAACATCGCACGCTCGCGCGACCTCGTCCACTGGGAGAAGTATCCCGGCAACCCCCTCATCCAGAACAATTGCTCGAGCGCCGTGCTGGTCTCGACCCCCGAGGGGGATCGCCTCTACACGATGCACCCCGACGTGAAGGTATTCCGGCCGGCGGTCCCGAAGGCGCCGAAGTAACGTGAAGAGGGGGGAGGCGAAGGACCTCGGTCCGGCCCAAGCCCCATTCCAGGTGATCGTCTCGATCCAATATCCCCACAGCGAACCGAGCATGCGCGGCGGGGCCTCCTTGCGCCAACACCTCGGCTAAGCCCGAGTCCGGGGCATGTTGACCGGGTCAGGTCGTGCGGCTAATTTGAATAGGGTCGGAGGTTCGAAGAAGAATCCCCCCTGCGAATCTCCCTTCGCGTGCGAAGATCCCCGCTCGAAGCCCCTCGCTTCGACTCGATGCGGTCGGTCGGGCTCCCTGGCCCCCGGCGCGTTCCGGTTTGCGACGTTGAGAGGACGTGACGAGATGCGTCGGCGCTGGCTCTGGCTAGGATCGGCCGTCGTCGTCGTCGGCCTCGCGTTGGCAGCCTGGGGTTGGGTCCGCGCCCGGGAAGCCCGGCAGGTCCGGGAGGCGCTCGACCAGGCGAAGAAGGAGATGGCGGGCAGACTCTACCATAGGGCCGGCCGACGCCTGGCCGCCTTGGGGGCCGGGAAGGGGGCCGCCGAGGGCGAGGTCGACTATCAGCTCGGTATCTGTGAACTCTACCAAGGGCGTCGCGACCAGGCGACGGCGGCCTGGGGACGAGTGCCTCCCGACTCGTCGTTCGCCGGCAAGGCGGCCATCCAGCGATCGATGCTGAGCATGGACTCAGGCCAATTCACCCAGGCCGAGGAGATCGCCCTCGAGGCCCTCGACCGCGAGGACCCGCCCGAGACGGGGCTCTATCAGGCGCTGAACCTGCTCTACCAGTTCGAAGGGCGGACCGACGACGTGCGGCGAGTGCTCGTCGCGTCCTGGAAGTCGGCCGAGTCTCCCTCGACCGTGGTCACTCAGCTCTACCGGCTCGACACGTCGCCGTTCCCGTTCGAGATGGCACGCTCGGTCCTGGCGAAAGGGTCGCGCGACGACGACCGGGTCTGGCTCGCACGGGCGAGCCTGGCGACGAAGTCCGGGGCGTTCGACGAGGCCCGCAAGTGGCTCGACGCCTGCGAGAAACGGAGGCCGGAGGATCACGCGGTCTGGCGGGCCATGCTCGAGCTGGCGAAGGCGACCGGCAATACCGAGGGGGCCTGGCAGGCCCTGGAGCACCTGTCCGCGAATAAGTTCTCGGCGGCCGAAGCGGCGAGGCTGCGGGCCTGGCTCGCGGGGCAGGCCGGCGACGTCTCAGCCGAGCAGAAAGCCCTGACCGACCTCGTCGCGCAGGAGCCCGGCGACACGGCTTCGCTCGAGCGGCTCGCGGCCCTGGCGGGGCAGGCCGGCGACACTCGAGAGGTCAGCCGGCTCCGGTCGAAGATCGCCGAGATGGGCGAGGCCAAGGAGCGTTACCGGATCCTCCAGCGCGGCGAAGGGCCCCGCGACGCCGGGGAGCTGGCCCGCTTGGCCAAAGTGCTCGGCCGCGAGGTCGAGGCGAAGGGCTGGGCCTTGATCCGCGACGGGAAGGCCTCTCGCGGAGACTCACGCCAGGCCCTGATCCCGAACGTGGAGGTCGTGACGACCACGGCCGGAAAGCCTTCCGGCCCGACCCTCGCCGAACGATTGGCCGACTTGCGTCGAGCCGTTCCCGCAAAGCGCCTTGCGACCCGCGCAAGCGAGTTGCCGAAGTTCGTCGACGACGCCGACTCGGCCGGCCTGAAGTTCGTCCACGACAACGGGCAGACGCCCCTCAAGCTCCTCCCTGAGACGATGAGCGGGGGTGTCGCCCTCCTCGACTACGACGGCGACGGCTGGCTCGACGTCTACGCCGTACAGGGTGGGCACTTCCCTCCCGACAAGCAACACTCGCTCGCCTGCCCCGGCGACAAGCTCTTCCGAAACCGACACGACGGCTCCTTCGAAGACGTCTCCCACGCCTCCCGCATCGATCAACTCGCACGCGGTTACGGACACGGCGTCGCCGTCGCCGACTTCGACAACGACGGACGACCCGACCTCTTCCTCACTCGATGGGACGCCTACTCCCTCCTCCGAAACCGCGGCGACGGTGCCTTCGACGACGTCACCGGCGACGCCGGACTCGCCGGCCCCAGAGACTGGCCCACCTCCGCCGCATGGGCCGACCTCGACAACGACGGCGACCTCGACCTCTACGTCTGCCACTACCTCAAGTTCGACGTGGACGCCCCCCGCGTTTGCCCCGACCCCAAGGCCGAGGTGAGGCACTATTGCAGTCCTCGGGACTTCGAGCCGTGGCCCGACCATGTCTTCCGAAACGACCGGGGACATTTCGTCGACGTCACCCACGACTGGGGATTCTCCGAGCACGAAGGCCGGGGCCTCGGGGTCGTCGCCGCACACCTCGACGACGACGACAAGATCGACGTCTACGTCGCCAACGATATGTCGGCCAATTTCCTCTTCCGGAACCTCGGGAATTCACGCTTCGAGGAGTCGGCATTCGCCTCGGGGGCGGCCGCCAACTCGAGCGGCAGCTTCCAGTCGGGCATGGGCGTGGCGTGCGGGGACCTCGACAGCGACGGTAAGCCCGACCTCGCCGTCACGAACTATTACGGCGAGTCCACCACGCTCTTCCGAAACCTCGGCGGAGGCTTGTTCGGCGACAACACCAACGCCACCGGGCTCGCTTCGGCCACGCGTTTCCTCCTCGGCTTCGGCATCGCCGCCCTCGACGCCGACAACGACACCCGGCTCGACCTCCTCTCCGCCAACGGCCATGTCAGCGACTACCGGCCCGCCTTCCCCTGGAAGATGCGAGTCCAGCTCCTGAAGGGGAATCTCGACGGTCGATTCGTCGACGTCTCCGACCGCGCGGGAGCCCCCTTGCAAACCCTCCACCTCGGCCGGGGACTCGCCCAGGGCGACCTCGACAACGACGGGCGCATCGACGCCATCGCCCTCTCACAGAACGACCCTTTGATCTATCTCCACAACAAGACCGAAGGGGCAGGGCATAGCCTCACCCTGCTCCTGCAAGGCACTCGCTCCAACCGCGACGCGATCGGCGCCCGCCTGACGTTGAGGGCCGGGGGACGACGGCAGGTCGCCCAACGCATCGGTGGAGGTAGCTATCAGTCCGCGGCCGACCCCAGGGTCCATTTCGGGATCGCCGACACCACCCGCGTCGACCGGCTCGAGGTCCGTTGGCCGTCGGGACAGGTCGACACCTTCGAGGGCCTCGCGGCGGACGCCGGGTATCGCCTCATCGAAGGAGATCCGGTCGCCAAACCTCTGGAAGGGTGGGTGCGATGACCGTGTTCGACGCAGCCCGGCCGTTCGGTCCAAGGATGTCCTGATGCGTTCACGCGTGCTCTGGGGCGTCGGCGTCGGGACCCTCGCCCTGGGTGTGGGTCTGGGCTGGGGGGCGCTCCGGACATTCGAGGCCCGGCGCATCCAAACGGTCCTTCGCGAGGCGAGGGCCGAGATGGCCGCGGGCCTCCACGCCAAGGCGCAACGCCGGCTGGCCGAGTTGGCGAAGCAACGGCCGGACCTGGACGAGGTCAACTACGAACTCGGCGTTTGCGAGGAAGCGCGGGGACGCACCGACGCGGCGCTCTCGGCCTGGTCCCGGATCCGCCCCGGTTCGGAGCTCTCGGGCAAGGCGATCGTCCTCCAAGGCAACGCCGAGATGGATCGCGGACGATTCTCCGAGTCCGAGGTCTGCTTCCGACGCGCCCTCGATGAACCCGGCCCGCACCTCAGCCTGGCCCGGCAACAACTCGCCTTCCTGTATCGCATCCAGGGGCGTCTCGACGAGGTCCGGCGTTCCTATCTCCAGGAGTTCGGCCCGGAGTTCGACCCGGTCAAGACCCTGCGGAACCTCTGGAAGCTCGACACCTCGCCCCCGCCGACCTCTCGGTTCCAAGAGTGGCTGACCCGCGCCTCGAAGGACGCGCCGGGGGACGACCGAGTCTGGCTCGGCCTGGCGAACTTCGCGACCCGCTCGGGGCAATTCGACGAGGCCGAGCGTCGACTCGACGCCTGTGCGCAACGCCGGCCGGACGACGTCGCGGTCTGGCGGGCCCGACTGGAATGGGCCCTGTCCGTCGGACGCCCCGAGGTCGCTCGGCAGGCGCTCGCGCATCTCCCTGCGTTTGAAGATGAGGCCCCGGTCCTCGCCCCGACCCTCCGCGCCTGGTTCGCCGCCCGTCGAGGGGACGTCGAGGCCGAGCGTCGCGCCCTGGAAGACCTCGACAAAGCCGACCCCGCCAATACCAAGGCCCTCGACCGGCTGGCCGAGCTGGCCGTCGCGTCCGGGCACCCCGAGCCAGCCCAGGCGTTTCGGCAACGGATCGCCGAGATTGACCGCAACCGGGCGTCGTACAAGACCCTTGTCAACTCCGAGACCGCACAGGCCCATGCGGGCGAATCGGCGACTCTCGCCCGGACCTTGGGGCGTCGGTTCGAAGCCGACTGCTGGTCAATGCTCGAGAAAAACGAGTCGCCTCGTCCCTGGAACCACCCGTCGCCCCGGCAGACTCTGGCAGACCTCCTGCCCGAAGCTTCTCGAGGACCCTCCGATCCCTCGGTCGCCTTGACCGAGAGCCCCGCGACGTCGAAGAACGCCATCCAGTTCGTCGACGACGCCGACTCGGCCGGCCTGAAGTTCGTCCACGACAACGGCGCCTCGCCCAGCGTCCGACGGCGACCGCCCCCCGAGACGATGAGCGGGGGTGTCGCCCTCCTCGACTACGACGGCGACGGCTGGCTCGACGTCTACGCCGTACAGGGTGGGCACTTCCCTCCCGACAAGCAACACTCGCTCGCCTGCCCCGGCGACAAGCTCTTCCGAAACCGACACGACGGCTCCTTCGAAGACGTCTCCCACGCCTCCCGCATCGATCAACTCGCACGCGGTTACGGACACGGCGTCGCCGTCGCCGACTTCGACAACGACGGACGACCCGACCTCTTCCTCACTCGATGGGACGCCTACTCCCTCCTCCGAAACCGCGGCGACGGTGCCTTCGACGACGTCACCGGCGACGCCGGACTCGCCGGCCCCAGAGACTGGCCCACCTCCGCCGCATGGGCCGACCTCGACAACGACGGCGACCTCGACCTCTACGTCTGCCACTACCTCAAGTTCGACCCGAGCCAGCCCCACCTCTGCACCCAGGCCGAGAGCCAGGAAAACTATTACTGCAGCCCGCGCGACTTCGAGCCGTGGCCCGACCACGTCTTCCGAAACGACCGGGGACATTTCGTCGACGTCACCCACGACTGGGGATTCTCCGAGCACGAAGGCCGAGGCCTCGGGGTCGTCGCCGCACACCTCGACGACGACGACAAGATCGACGTCTACGTCGCCAACGATATGTCGGCCAACTTCCTCTTCCGGAACCTCGGGAATTCCCACTTCGAGGAATCGGCCCTGGCCTCGGGCGCCGCGTCGAGCGCGGACGGGGGATACAAGGCCGGGATGGGGGTCGGATGCGGAGACCTCGACGGCGACGGCTTGATCGACCTGGCGGTCACCAACTTCTACAACGAGTCGACGACGTTTTATAAAAACCTCGGAGGGGGATTATTCGGCGACCACACCGCCGCTATTGGCCTCGCCGCCCCCACGCGCTTTTTACTCGGCTTCGGCATCGCCCTCCTCGACGTCGACAACGACGCGCGACTCGACCTCCTCTCCGTCAACGGGCACATCAGCAACGGCCAGCCCGCCTTCCCCTGGAAGATGCCCATCCAGCTCTTACGAGGGGGGCCCGACGGACGGCTCCTGGATGTCTCCGAACGCGCAGGCGATCCCTTCCAGCCCCTCCACCTCGGCCGGGGGCTCGCCCAGGGCGACCTCGACAACGACGGGCGCATCGACGCCGTCGCCCTCTCCCAGAACGACCCTTTGATCTATCTCCACAACAAGACCGAAGGGGCAGGGCACAGCCTCACCCTGCTCCTGCAAGGCACTCGCTCCAACCGCGACGCGATCGGCGCCCGCCTGACGTTGAGGGCCGGGGGACGACGGCAGGTCGCCCAACGCATCGGCGGTGGCAGTTATCAGTCCGCGAGTGACCCCAGGATCCACTTCGGGCTCGACGACGCCACCCGCGTCGACCGGCTCGAGGTCCGTTGGCCCTCGGGACAGGTCGACACCTATCAGAGCCTCGCCGCCGATCGCGGCTATCTGTTGAAGGAAGGGGACGCAGTCCCCAAACCCCTCCATGAATGGAGAAAATAAACAGGCGATGTGATGACATGATTCTTTACAAGCCCGAAGCGCAAGCGAGTGAATCTTTCCGCAAATAGTCAAAACCAATTCACTCGGTTGCGCTTCGGGCTTGTATCAGTAAGGATGCCACTCGAACGTCAACCGTTCTCACGCCACCCGAAGGGTGTGATCCGATGCCGGACGGCTCCCATACGACGCGACGAATACGACGAGCCGGGGTCGCGACGGCGATGTTCACCCTCGTCGGTGCGGCGTTGGGCCTGTGGTATGCCTGGCCTCGTCTCTTCCCCGGTGATTTGGCTCGAGCCGAGGTTGCTTACGAGCGCGGCGACTGGACGGTCTCGGCCAGGCTCGCTCGCGAGGTCCTCAAAGGCCGCCCTGACGACGTCGACGCGCAACGGCTCCTTGCCCGATCGTCGGCCCGGCTCGGCCGAGACGAGGCGGCCATCGCGTTCTACAACGGCCGGCTCACGAAGTCGTCGTTCCAGGGCGAAGACTACGTGCTCCAGGGGATGGCCCTGGAGCGTCAAAGGAGGACAGACGAGGCCCAACGGGCGTGGGACAAGGCCCTCGACGCCGGCCCGATGCCGCCGCGGACGCTCGAGGAACTCGCGAGGATCCTGCTCGTGAGGCGTCGATACGAGGAGGCGAGTCGCGCGGCGGAACGGCTCAGCCATGAGGCGGATTGGGAGGCCCGGGGGGCGATGATGCTCGGCACGATCCGCACCTCGGTCAACGACGTCGCCGGCGCCGACGAGGCCTTCCGTCGCGCCCTGGCCCGGGACCCAAATGAGGTTCGTCATTCGCGCGACCCGGCCAGCCTCCGCAAACTCATCGCCCGGACCTTCCTCCGGGCGGGACGGCCCGGTGAGGCCCTCCAACAATTGCAAGCGACCCTGGCCTCCGGGCCCGACCCCGAGGCCTCATGGCTCCTGAGCCGCGTCTACCTCCAGCAGGGGGCCAAGGAGCAGGCCCACGACGCCCTCGCCCGGGCTGGTCGCTACCGGGCCGAGAAGCCCCTGGAACCCGAGCCGAGCCCATACGTGGGCGAAGCCCGTTGCGAGGCCTGTCACTCGGCAATTTTCAAGGATTCCCTGGCCAGCCGACACACCCAAAGCTACTACCGGGGCGAACAACTCAAGGGGCTCCCGCGACCAACCCAGCCGCTCCCCGACCCCGACGACCCCAAGGTCACCCACGCGATCCTCGAGCGCAAGGGGGAGCTCCGAGAAGAAACCCGCGTCGGCGACCGAACCTACGAGGCCCTGATCGCCTATGCATTCGGCACGAGCGACCGCTACGTGACGATGGTCAGCCGTGACGAGCGCGGCGGCTATCGGATCGCCAGGCTTTCGTATTATCACACGTCGGAAGGCCAGGGGTGGGACAAGTCCGCGCTCGACGCGATCCATCCGACCCACGGCGACGAGTTCCAGGGCGAGCCCGTCGGGATGCGTGACGGAGTCGCCAAGTGCCTGTATTGCCACACCACGAACGCGAGGGCAGGGGAGGTCCGCGTCGGGCCCGAGACGGCGGACCGCGCGATCGGCTGCGAGCGTTGCCACGGGCCGGGGGCCCACCACGTCGCGGCCGCCGCCGCCGGCCTCCGCGACCTGGCGATCGTCAATCCCGCCGCAGCCTCACCCCAGGAGGCGTCGGCGGCCCAGTGCAACGACTGCCACATCCTCGGCCAGAACTACCGCAACGAGAACCCCGAAGACCCCGAGTGGATCCGCTCCCAGGGGGTCGGCTGGACCTTGAGCCGGTGCAATACCGAGAGCGGCGGCTCGTTCGGCTGCGTCACCTGCCACGACCCCCACAAGAGCACCCGGACGACCACGATTGCCCAGTACGAGGCCAAGTGCCTCATGTGCCACGCAGCCTCAACGCCGCCGAAATCCAGTGTGCGGGCGAGTCAGAGCCAGACCGCCTCCTCGTACAAAACCTGTCCCGTGGAACCGAACAAGGATTGCGTCCGCTGCCACATGCCTCGCACGCGAATCGAGGCCCTCCACCTCGACCTGACCGACCACTACATCCGCGTCAAACGCCCGACGGGCGACGGCGAAGTTCGTTGATGGAACCGTCCCGCTCGGAACCCCCGATCAACGAAAAATGGGCGGCAGCCCCATCGTGTCGATGGGGCCACCGCCCATCGAAGGATTGCAGTCAGGAGGCTCTCGATTCCGGCCTCGACCGCTCCTCGCGAGCGTCCGAGCCAGGGGCCGATTTCGGCGTTCAGAACGAGTCGGCGCTGATGACCTCACCGCCGTTGATCGTGCCGAGGGCCTGCCAGACGCCTTGCATACCGGCGGGCGGGACGGGGAAGCAGGGGTTGCCGTTGACGGTGATCCGCGGGACGAGCCGCCAGTTCCACGAGTTGATCGAGTTCTTGATGAAGTGGACCGAGCCGTCGCAGAACGCGACGTTGACGCCGCCGGGATGGAAGCTCGACGAGGTCATGGCGGGGATGCTATGCCCGTCGTCGCACTGGCCGGGCGAGGCGTCAACGGTGTTCTTCCAGACGCCGGTCGTGTTGTAGACCGGGTCGATCGGGAGGTTCGGCGGGTAGAAGGCGGTAATGGCCGTGTTGCCATAGTTCGCGTCGGCCCACCATCCCTTGCACTCGAAGTCGCAGCCGCCCCCCGCCGAGCAGCCGAGCTTCTCCATCTTCCCCTGGGCGCGCTCGACCCAGAGCATCGAGTTGCTCGTACCGTCGGTGATGCTGGCAAGCTTGACCGTCCCCTGCGTGCCATTCCCCTTGTAAATAGTGGGATAGCCGACGTCATGAAGGGCGCCATTTTCCATCGCCATGGCCGAGACGGTGGGGATCCGGCTCTGTCCGGGGCAGTAGGTCCCGAGCATGCCGGCGTAGCTGCTGTAGCGGAGGGAGATATTGGAACAATCCCAGCCGGGGGCCGTCTCCAGGAACGCCGTCGAGATCGTGCCGTCGCTCGGGCACCAGAGGTAGTTCAAGCCGGTCTGCACGACGGTGCTGTTGTCGAACGTGTAGGGACAGAAGTTGAAATTCATCGCATTGTAGAGCGCCTGCTGCTCGGTGAAGTTGGCAATTCTCGCCAGCGCCCCGAACGCGTCGACCGTGAGCTTGTACGGCGTCGAATAGCCCGGGCCGTTGGGGCTCATCGCGTCGGTCGTGTTGATCGGGAAGCAACCGTTGGAGCTCTCATAATTCATCGTGGCGAGGGCGATCTGCTTGAGGTTGTTGGTACAACCCATGCGCCGAGCGGCCTCGCGTGCGGCCTGCACCGCCGGCAGCAACAGCGCAATCAAGACCGCGATGATCGCGATGACGACCAGCAACTCGATCAGCGTGAAGCCGCGACGGGCGGCGCCTGGACAGCGATGTCCGGACATTGTCGAAACCCTCCACTCGCATTGAGGATGACAATAAAACATCGAGAACATGTCGGCGGGGGGGGAATTCGGTCGGTTGGCACAACGGAAGGAAGATTCCGAGGTCTCAAACGATCGATCGAGGGGGAATTCCGCGTCGGAAATAGCCGAGCTCAGGGAGAATCCTGCTGCTTCTTCCTGGCCTCGCGAAGGATCTGTCTCCGCTCCTGGATCGAGACGTCCTGGAGGCCCCGGCCATCGCTCCGTTTCTTCTTGAGCGACTTCGGGTCGACATCTTTGACGGCACTGTATGTCTTCGAAAGATCCTGGGCTGGCCCTGACGACCCGCAGCCGTTCATCAGTAAGGCGCCGCAGGCACACGCGACGACGGCCAGCGCAACCGGCCGACGCCTTGCGCCGATCCTGCGCACAATCACCCTCATGGCATGGACTCCCTCGTCACGCGGTCGACCTCCGTACCATCGGCATGCGGACGCCACGCGGCCGTCCTCGACGACGGCGCGTGGGGACGGCGGGCACACCCCTCCGACGAAACCGTCGGCGAGACTGCCGTGACGAACCCGAAGGCGACGGAAGGCCATCCAACGCCGATCGCCGCCCGGTTCCGGGGACTCCTAGTCTCCGCCTGCTTCGAGGACAGACCGTCGCATCAATTAAGTATCGGTAAGATTGGCTGAGGAAGTATAAGGGCAACGTGAAGACACCGGCCAGTGAAATTTGCGCCCTTTTTTCTAAGCTTTTCGGTCAGCAATTCGCCGATAGCCCGGATCGACATACCCGCAATCCGGCTGAATAACGATGCAATTCCTTCCGTAGAGAGCACTTCACGCGTCATACCACCGACAGCGTGCGTGTCTTGCTCGACGATCCACACCGGATTAAATCGGACTCAATTGCTGGCGTCCTATCGCCATTGGATCCGTCGGCATCGCCCGTCATCCCGCCCTCCTCCAATGGCGCGCCGCGATCGTGGGCCGGTGACCCGAGACACAGGAACCTGAGCCTACCCGGAGCCGGCCTTCCATCCCGTTGCGATGACTCGAAGGCGAGGCGGGCCGTCCTTCAAATGGAAGCTTCCCACCGACAAAAGAAGCTCGAGAAGTCATCAATCAAGGATGAAATGGAGGTAATGGATGCTGAGAGGGCCGTTGCGATGGCGAACCTTCACCTCCAATGGACCAAGACTCGACTGATGGCCAGGCGCCTCGACCAGGCC
Organism: Singulisphaera rosea; assembly: GCF_054877945.1. NCBI lineage: Bacteria > Pseudomonadati > Planctomycetota > Planctomycetia > Isosphaerales > Isosphaeraceae > Singulisphaera > Singulisphaera rosea. Next base: position 18,990 of record NZ_JBTYIP020000054.1, read on the forward strand.
ACCCGCCCATGAGACACAGCGAGCCGGGATTTCGCGTCTGCCCCCTCAAATCGCTTCGCACCCCCGTGGCTCCGCTGGGCTCAGGTCGGACGGCCATGGTCATCCACGAGACCCGCAGCTCAGGGGTTCGACTTGGCCTTGGAGTCGGGCGTAATCAGTGAGAGGAGGTGTTTCTCCAATTCCGCGGTGTCGATCTGGACGAACGCCAGGCGGCCTTCTCGATCGACGACGAAAATGCAGGGGAGGCCGTCGACGCCGTTCGCGTCGGCGAAACTTCCCGCGCCAGATCCGCCCTGATAATACTGCGGCCAAGGGATACGGTTCTCGGCGACACTTTTCTTCAAAGCGTCGAGGCCGCCCTCGTCCTCGGGACGATCCAAGCTGATCCCGATGAATTCGACACCCTTCTCGTGATACGCCTCATAGAGTTGCCTCAATCGAGGCAGGCTCATGATGCAAGGCCCGCACCACGACGCCCAGAAATCGACAACGATGACTTTCCCTCGGAAGTCCTTCGTCGAGACCTGCACGCCCGTGATGGCGTCCTTGAAGTGGAGGTCGAAGGGTTGACCGATCTTCGCCCTGACGGCCCGCCCCTTCAACACCTGCTCGGAATACGGACTCGCCGGGTAATCTCGGAGGATGCGTTCCTCAAGCCGGTTCCTCGTCTCGAACGGGAGCGTCCCACCCTGCTGGATGAGGGTGAACAAGAGCTTGCCGCCGCGTTTGTCCTCGGGCGAGACTCGCGTGGCCTCGTCGATCGAAGGGAGCGATTCCTTCACCAGATCGGGAACGCGACGCTGAACGTTGATTCGCATGACGGCCTCCGCCTTCAAGAAGGCGACGTCACGGACGAAGGCCGGGTCGTGGCTTTCCCCGAGGACTCGATCGATCTCTTCGAGCACCTCCGGCGCGGGCGTCCCCTGGACTACGCGGTGCATCCAACGCTGGCCGAGGAGCGCGGAGAGTCGCGTGTTCTTCGGATCCGCTTCGTACAGTTGCCAAGCCAACCGATCCCTTCGATCCCCGAGTTCCGTCATCCCTTTTGCCAAGGCGTTGCTCGCGTCCTTGTCACCGCGCTTTAGGGCATTCTTGGCAGCATCCGTCATCTCGATCCCGGCCTTCCTGATCGAGTCGATTTCCAGGAGGATCACCTTCGCAGGGCTTTCCTCCTCGGCCTTGCCTGGGCGAGATAGGAAACCGAATGCACACGCAACGACAATACACATAATTGATCGTAAATTCATTGAATTTTCTCGAGTCAACCGATGTTAAGTTCTCGGGTTGGGCGAGCCCCACCAGCCTCAACCAAAGGATTGTTCCCTTCATGCCTTTTCGGCCGGTCCCCTGCAATCCTGCTGATTGATCGCCTACGCACGGCCACCCCGCCCAGAAGATCAAGCGATCTTTCCTGGATCGTCGGCAATACCATGTGACGGAATTAGCATGCCCATGGGGCATGACATCGATCGAGACTCCGGATCGGGATCCAATCGGCTGGGCCCCCACCCTTCGGGAGGAACCGACCTGGGGTCCAGGCGCACGGGACAGGATCTCGCCGCGAGCATTGACGGGCATCCGAACCACCGTTTCCCGCCCGGATACCGGCTGCTGAGGTCGTAACGCCCCTCGTCCGGTTCCTTACCCTTCCTCCTCCGCTCGCGGGTTATGGACACGTTCTTCCGTACGCCAGTCGTTAGCCGCTCTAAGAATTCAGGAGCCAGTGCCACACATGGGGAGGATTCTGTAGACTGAGGCATGTGGACGCGATCGGCCTCTGTACGCCCGTCCGCGTCCAAGCCGCGGCGGAAGGGATTTCGGAACTGGCTCGGGTCGCCAGCCAGTTGCCGGGCCGAAATGAACGTCGCCTCCCTCCTCAAGTCACGAGGAGACTTGACCGGAGCGTCGCGGCCTGATGGGATCTGTCTCGAGTGGGCCGACCCACTCGAGGAATGTCGACCAATCCTCACGCTGGATATCCAACCTCGATGATTCTCTACGATCGAAACCGCTGGTTTAACGCCGTCATTTCCTGGCGCGGGACAGCGTTCCGCCGGGCCAAGTGGCGAGTGTTGGCGATGACCATTTACGCCGGCATCATCCAGGCGGGTTTTGCCATCGGCATCTCGATAGGCGGGGTCCGATTCCGGGAGTTGTTCGGCCTGGACCCCGGGCAGCATGCGGTCCTGGGGGCGTTGCTGGGATTCCTGATCGTCTTCCGCATGAACGCCTCGAACAATCGCTACTGGGAGGGGCGGACGTGCTGGGGGCAGATCATCAACGCGTGCCGCAACCTGGTCAGGGTAGGGGTCGCCTACACGGACCGAGGCTCCGAGTTGGCCGACCTCGTCGCGGGATACGCGGAGTGCCTTCGGCATTCGCTCCAGGGCAACAAGAACATGGCCGAGGTCGAAATCTACCTGCCCAAAGAACTGACCAGGCAGGTCATGCGATTCGGCAATCCCCCAACGTGCGTCGCGCTCGCGATCACGACCTGGATCGAGCGGGAGTACCGAGAAAACCACCTCAACCCGCAGATCGTCCGCCAGATGGAAGACCAGATGGCCTGCCTGGTGAATGCCCAGGGGGCCTGCGAGAGGATCCTCAAGACGCCCTTGCCGTTTGTCTACGTGGTCATGATCAAGCAACTGATCCTGGTCTACCTGCTCACGCTCCCCTTCGCAGTCGCCAACATCAGCGGTTGGTGGTCGCCCGCGCTCATGGCGATCATCGCGCTCGGCCTGTTCGGCATCGAGGAAGCCAGCGTCGAGACCGAAGACCCATTCGGGCGCGATGAAAACTGCCTCGACATGGAGACCTTCACGATGGGCATCGCGCGTGACGCCGGCCAGATGGCCGGGACCAAGACCGCCATCGCGGCGATCAGCCTCAGTCAGGATTGAGGCGCCTTCAGGATTGGTCCGGGATGCCTTGCGATCTCTCCGGTCAGCCCGCAGGTCGGGGCAGCGGTCCTCACGTTGACGGGTCGCGGGACCGGGATCGATAATGGCCCGAAGGTCCAGCGTTCCCCCCCACCGAGCCTCACGGACCTCTCCCGACCGAAGGTTTCCGAGGATTGCGGCATGGTGAAGCTCGGGGATCGCGGTTGGACGCGCCGGTGGGTCCTGCTTGCTCTGTCACTGGTCTTATTCGGCGGAATCGTGACCACTGCGGCCTGGATGTGGCGTCGAGCCGACCCCGTGTGTCGGGGACGGCTCGCGTATCACCAAGGGGATTGGGAAACCACCTCCAACCTCGCACGCCAGCGTCTCAAAGCCGCCCCAGACGATCGCGAGGCGATCCGGCTACTCGCCCGGGCCTCGGCGAGGAAGGGGCGAGTCCAGGCGGCGATGGCGCTTTTCGACCGCGTCGGGAAGGGGCAATTCGAGGCGGAGGATCTCTACCTCATCGGCCTCTGCCTGACGCGCAAGGGGATGGTCCGCGAGGCCGAGGAAGTCTGGAAAAAGGCCCTGATCTCCGACGCGAACCATGCCGAGACGCTCGACGCCGAGGCCCGGCGGATGATCGAGACCGTCCGGCCCGTCGACGCCGCCGAACTGGCGGAACGGCTCGCGCGGCAGCCCGGCTGGGAGGTGCGTGGAAATCTGATGCTCGGTACGCTCCGCGCCGAGTTGGGGGAACCCGTGAAGGCGGTCGAGGCCTTGCGTCGAGCGTTCGGGAGAGACTCGACCCTCGGAGGGGATTCGCAGACCGCCGCCCGGGCGAACCGACTGCTCGGCCGGACCTTGCTCCAGCTCAAGAAGCCGGTCGAGGCCCGGCAGGCCTTGAAAGGGGCCGGTGGCCCGGGCTCGGGCCCCGACCTCGGAGAGATCGACTGGCTCCTGAGTCGAGCGTACTTGCAGGAAGGGAACTCCGCCGAAGCGGCCTCGCTTCGACGCGCGAGCTCGTATCGAAGCACGCATCTACTTGATCCCGAGCCGTCTCCCTATGTCGGCGAGGCCCGTTGCGCGGACTGCCATCGCGAGATCTATCAGGACTCCCGGGAAGGCCGCCACGCCAACACGCTGGGACGGCCCAAGGACCTCGTCAGACTGCCGCTGCCGGAGGGTCCGCGCACCGACCGCGAAGACCCTCGGGTCGTCCACTCGATCGAGCGGAAGGGCGACCGGATCCAGGCCGAGACTCGGGTCGGCGACTCGACGTACCGAATGCTCGCCGAGTACGCCTTCGGCGCCGAGAGCCGATACCTCTCGCTCGTCGGCCCGGATGAGCATGGCCAGCGGCGGATCTTCCGGCTCTCGTACTATTGCGAGAAAGGGGGCGCGACGGGCTGGGATCAGACGACCGGGCAGCGGCTGCGTCCTCCCGTGCCGGAGGAGTTCCTGGGCAAGGCGCTCGACTCTCCCCACGCGATCTACCGTTGCCTCGCCTGCCACACGACAACGCCTCGGTCAGTCCAGACCGGGGTCGGCCCCCAGGCGTCGGACCGGGCGATCGGCTGCGAACGTTGCCACGGACCTGGCGGCAACCACCTCGACGCCGTCGCGGCCGACTTCGCCGACCCGGCGATCGTCTCACCTCGACGCGCAGGCGCCGGGGCCGTCGCGATGTGCGCCGACTGCCACGGGGAGCACGAGTCGGGCTCATCCCGCCCGCGCACCGACCCTTACTGGCTCCGCTTCCAGGGGACGACGCTCCCTTGGAGTCGCTGCTTCACCCAGAGCCAGGGGGAGTTGAGCTGCACCACTTGCCACGACCCGCATCGGGACGCCGAAACCTCGGCAACCTTCTATGAGTCGAAGTGCCTGACATGCCACGCGTCAGGCCCGGGGAAGCCGGCTTCTCCCGAACGGGCCACTCGGCCAAGCTGCCCGATCAACCCCACCAAGGATTGCCTCGGCTGCCACATGCCGGCCACGATGATCCCGATCACCCACCACGCCGTCACGGACCACTACATCCGAATTCCGGAGTCGCGTCAGCGAACTGGCCGCTGAGCACCTGGTCACGGACAAGAGAAATACGACCCATCAACAGATGTCGCAGATGAACGCAGATTTTTGAATATCATTTATCTGAATCTGCGTTCATCTGCGTCATCTGTTGATAGATTTTCCGCTTTTCCTATACGTAGCTTCAGACGGTCGTTTCCTGGTTCCGGTGGGCCGGGATGGTCAGGAAGTGGGGCGCATGGATGGCGGTGAGCGGCTCGGCGGCGACGGCTTCGGTCAGGAGGAAGGGGGCGAGGCCGCGGTGGACCTTCTGGGCGACGGCGTTGAGGCCGGCCTGGGTGAAGAGCTCGCGGAACCGACGGGCGGACGCGTGGTGGACTTCCCCTTCGACGCCCGCGACGCAGACGTCGTAGATGAGCCAGCCCCAGGGGGCGTCGCGATAGCCGTCGATGATCATCAACCGCCCGCCAGGTGCAAGCACGCGGTGCATCTCGGCGACGGCCCGGTCCTGGTGGGGATAGTGGTGGAAGCTGTTGGCGCAGGTCACGATGTCGAACGACCCGGCCGCGAACGGCAGGCGCTCGCTGTCACCCTGCACCGGCTGGACATGCTTAGCGTGCCGCTTCCAGCGTTCAGATCCCTTTGTCAGCATGTCGGAGACGAGGTCGATGCCCCAGACTTTGCTATTGGGCAGGGCCTCGCGGATCTTGGCGGCGAAGACGCCCGTCCCGCAGCCGACGTCGAGGATTCGCGCGGGCTTGTCGCCGACGACTGCGTGAATTCGGCGGATCAATGCCCGGTGCGAGGGACCGAAGAGGAGCCATTGCAGGATCGAACGATCGTAGCTCTCGCTCCAGCGGATGAACTCGTGGGTCGCTTGATCTCGGTCGTACGCCATTGGAGCCTCCCTGCTGTTGGAATCCTTCGGAGGGGCGAGGGGCGGTGGACGTTCCTGTCGACCTCAGCCCGTCTCGCGACCGGTTCGGGCCTTCGCCCGGCGGTCACTCCCCATTGTGCGCCGGGTTGAAAGATTAGGGAATTCCAACTAGCATAAAAAATGTTGGATTTTCGGGCGAATCCCCGAGAGCCCCATCTCCGATCCGACGTCCCGGAGATTTCCCCGACGTGCTCAAGCTCCCCATCTACCTCGACAACCACGCGACCACGCGTGTCGACCCTCGGGTTCTCGAGGTGATGTTGCCCTACTTCACCGAGACCTTCGGCAACGCCGCGAGCGTCTCCCACCAGTTCGGCTGGGACGCGGCCGAGGCGGTCGACCGGGCGAGGGGGCAGGTGGCCGCGATCCTTGGCGCGGAAGCCCGGGAGATCGTCTTCACCTCGGGCGCGACCGAGTCGAACAACCTCGCGATCAAGGGGGTCCTCCCGAGCCTCAAGCGGAAGGGGAACCACCTCGTCACCGCGGCGACCGAGCACCCGTCGGTCCTCGACCCGTTCAAGCGTCTCGCCCGCGAGGGGTGGGACCTGACCGTCGTCGTGCCCGATGAATACGGGCAAATCTCGGCCGAGGCGGTCGCGGCGGCCCTGAACGACCGGACGGTCCTCGTCTCGGTCATGGTCGCGAACAACGAGGTCGGCACGATCAACCCGATCGGCGAAATCGGGCGGCTCTGCCACGACCGGGGGATCGTGTTCCACACCGATGCGACCCAGGCCGTGGGCAAGATCCCGCTCGACGTCGTCGCCGACGCCGTCGACTTGCTCAGCCTGTCCGCACATAAGATTTATGGTCCCAAGGGGATCGGCGCACTGTACGTGCGTCGCCGCGACCCTCAGGTGCGCCTCGCCCCCCTGTTCGACGGAGGAGGCCACGAGCGGGGTTTCCGCAGCGGGACGATCGCGGTCCCCCTGGTTGTCGGCCTCGGCGAAGCGGTCGAGCTGTCCGCACGGGAGCGTCCCGACGAAGCACTCCGGCTTTTCGAGCTCCGCGAGCGCCTCCACAGGGGGATCGCCGCACGCGTCCCGGCTATCCGCCTCAATGGGCACCCCGAAGCTCGACTGCCGGGCAACCTGAACCTAAGCTTCTCCTATGTCGACGGCGAGGCCCTGATGATGGCGATGCGGGACGTCGCCGTGAGCTCCGGATCGGCCTGCACCGCGGCGGATCCCGAGCCCAGTCATGTCCTATTAGCCATGGGGGTCGACGAGGATATGGCCCGCGCGAGCCTCCGATTCGGCCTCGGGAGGTTCACGACCACCGAGGAGGTCGACTTCGCCGTGGAAGCTATCGACGGGGCCGTCGCCAGGCTCCGGACCCTGAGCTCGGCCTGGAATGGCCGCGATCGCGGGGACATGGGAATTGACTCGACGTTATGATAAGATTATGACCGGCGATAAAGTCGTCCCGGGGACTTTCCGTCCAGAACAGGAGCGCTTCCGATGGGTGTCATGCTGAGCGAGAAGGCGGCCAACGAGGTCAAGAAGATCTTCACCGAGCAGAACCTGCCCGAGGACACGGTGCTCCGCGTCGGCGTCCAGGGGGGCGGCTGCAGCGGGTTTTCCTACAGCCTGAACTTCGACAACTCGACGTCCGAGCGCGATCGCATCGTCGACTTCCACGGCATCAAGCTCGCCGTCGACAAAAAGTTCGACCCGTATCTCGACGGCACCGTCGTCGACTTCTACGACGGCCTCGAGAAACGCGGGTTCGTCTTCAACAACCCGAACGTCGTCAAGAGCTGCGGCTGCGGCAGCTCGTTCCAGGTCTGAAATCCCGGAACGACGACCATCGCCAAGTCGGTGATCAATACGGGGGTGGGCTCGGCCCACCCCTCTTTTTGCGCGCCGCTCGTGCCATCTGGCAGAGCTGGTAGGCGATGCCCACCAAAGCCGCAGACTCCAATCCCTATCAACGACGACCCGCCACCCGACCTTCTTGCACGCCCGCGTGAACCACACGCCGGCTCGGCGCTTCCTGCGCCGAGAGGTCCTGTCGAATACGTGCCGAGCTGACAGGCTCCTGGGATTCCGCCAGGCCAAGGGACGGGCCTTTGAGGAGGGGTTTGAGGCGAACGAGGCCGCGGATCAGGGCCTTGCCCGACCGGTGGACGGCCGACAACCGCTTGAGTCGGGCGTTGAGGGCATCCGCAACCTTGTACCGGAGCGGCCAGGGGCCCGGCTGAGCCGGCCCGACGGGCGTCGGGGGACGATGGCTCTCGATCTGGCCGTGGTCGGCGAGTGAGCGCCCCAGGCACATCTCGACGAGCGGATGGTAGGCCTTCGGGATCTGGTCGAGATACGGCCGGCTCGACCGCAGGAACTTGCCCCGGACCGAGACCCATCGGGTCAGGCCGTCGGGGGAGATCCGGTACCAGAAGAGGGAATCCGGGACGACGTCGACCTTGTATCCTCCGAGGGCCATCCGGGCGAAGAACTCCCAGTCCTCCTGGCCGACGCCGAAATCCTCGGTGAAGCCGCCGAGTTCGAGGAACGCGGTGCGCCGGACCAGGGCGTTGGCGTCGCCGAACGTGTTGAGGAGCGGGCTCACGGGGATATTGGGCCCGGTGAAGAGCGACCGATGGCGGGGGGTCGTCCGGTCGTCGGGGGCCTCGGACCCTTCGAAGGCGTCGTGGAAGCAGGTCAAGAGGTCGGCCCCGGTCCGTCTGGCGACGGCGAGGAACGTCGAGATCTCGTGAGGCTTGGCGACGTTGTCGTCGTCGTTGAAGAGCAGGTAGTCGCCCCGGGCCTCAAAAGCCCCTCGGTTCCTGGCCGCCCCGAGGAAGCGATTCTCCTGGCGAATGAGCCGCCACCCCCGCCCCTCGAAGTCGTAATCGGCCACGATCGCGTCGAGCCCGCGCTGGACGTCCTCGGAGGGGCTGCCGTCGTCGACGACGATGACCTCCAGGGGCGGCCGGTCCTGGGCGAGGATCGCGTCGAGCGCCTGCCGGAGGTACTGCGGTCGGTTGTAATGGGTGAAGCAGACGCTGACGGTCGGCTCCGCGTTGCCGAAGGTTGAAGGTTCGGCGACGGCGGGACGCCCGGCCTCCAAGCCTTCGTGCCAGCGAACCCAGTGCTCCGAGCTGCGGTCGAGGTCGACAGCGGGTCGAGCCGGGGACTGGCCATCGTCGAGGGTTCGCATCAACCGGTCGGCGAATGCTCTCGGGTTCGGATCGACGCAGACGCGCCCGACGTCGTCTCCGTGGACCAACTCCTGGACACAGCCGACCCGGCTCGCGACGAATGGGATCCCTGCCCCGAGGCAATCGAGGATCGTATCGGGGTCGTTCTCGGCGATCGAGGGGAGCACCGCCAGGCGACCGGTCCCTCGGAGGTACTCGATCGCCGCGTTGTCATCGAGGTCGGAGAGGACCTGCGATGCAAACGGCCAGCGTCGGGCGCGCTCGAGGACGACCGCCTCGCTCACTTTGCCCCGAATGCTCGAGGGCTCTCCCAGGATCGTGACCGTGAGGCCGTCGAACCGGGCTGTACCCCCCTCTCGGGCGAGTCGGTCGATCGCGTCGAGGAAGAGGAAAAGACCAGGACGCGCCGCCTGCCTGCCGAAGAAAACGAGCTCTCGGATTGGGCGAGGCCCGAGCGAAGCCCCCTCCAAGTTCTGGAAAGGGCGTCGGGCCATCGGAGGCAGGACGAGGCTGCCGCTCGGGATGTCCCAGCCGGCCTGGCCGGCCCAGTCGAGCATGGAGCCGCTCGGGCTCCAGACGACGTCGGCCAGTTCGGCAGAGCGGCGCTCGATGTACATCTCCTCGAGGTCTTTTTCGGACTGGGGGAACTGCCCATCGGCCGAGTGGGCCCAGGCCGTCGCCCCCTGGAGCCCGACGACGAGCGTCGCGTCCCTGAGGATCGTCCCTTGATGCTTCGCCAGGGCTGTGTAGTAGCCGTGCCCCTGCGCCTCGACGAAGTGGACGACGTCGAAGTCGTCGTGCTCACGAAGCCAGGATGCGACGCGGTGGCTGATCGCCATATTCGGGGTTTCGCCATGCAGGTCGAAACCGCAATCGGGCAAGGGCACCACGCGAGGGGTTTGGCCGAGATGGAGAGCGTCCCCACCGCCGACCGTCCCTGGAGGGGGCGAGGTATCGAGGATCATTACCTCATGCCCGGCGGCCTCGAGCGAGCCGACGAGCCGGGCGAGGGCCTTGCCGACGACCCCTCGGCCGGGGCCGAGGAATTCGTGTCCGACCAGGGCGACCCGAAGTGGGCGCCGGAGCTCAGAGTTCCGGAGGGGGATGAGGCTGTCGACTCGAAGATCACGTCCTTGCATCATTCGGAACTCCGCCCTTCCCGTCCACAAGCAGGGGTCCGCGGACCGTTCCGGACGATCAGACCCCGACCGGACGACCGAGCCCCTTGACCATCATGCCGATGTTCTCTTTCAGCAGGTCGCGAACCTGGTTCGAGCGCAAGGCGAGCAGGCGATCCCCTTCGGAATGCCTCCCCTCCTGGTCCACGACTCCCAGGATCGGCGCGATCTCGAACCGCAAGGGGCACGAGGCGGGGTAGGTCAACCGGATCAGGCCGTCGTCGATGTAGTAGCGCCAGTCGTCGACCTGCACGCGGTCGCGCCAACGCTTGACGTAGAGCCGGTGGTTCCGGTCGTCGTGCAGGCTCCGGCCTTCGGAGATCGACTCGAGGTGGAAGAGCACGCTCTCGTGACAGTAGCGGACCTCATAGCCGAGCTCGCCGAGCCTCAGGCAGAGGTCGACATCCTCGAAGCCGTTGACGAAGGCGGTGTCGAAGCCGTTGGCCCTGTCGAACGCCTCGCGCGTCACGAGGAAGCAGCCCCCGGTCACGACCTGGAAGCGCCTCGACTTGTTCACGGCGGGGTGATCGCTCGGGAATCCGACGTAAATATGCCGAGGGTGACGGTCGGCGTCGAAGACCATCCCGGCGTGCTGGATCGAGCCGTCCGGGTAGAGCAGCTTCGAGCCGACGATCGCCGCGGACGGGTTCGCCTCGACGTGTTCCACCAGTGCGTCGAGCCAGCCGGGGAGGGGGACCGTGTCATTGTTCAAGAAGATGAGGTAACGGCCCTCGGCGATCGCGGCGCCGTCGTTGCAGGTCGTCGAGAAACCCGCGTTCTTCGCGTGAGTCACGACGCGGATCCGATCCCCATAGCTGGCCAGCACTTGCGGGGTCGAATCCCTCGACCCGTCGTCGGCGACGATCACCTCGAAGTCGGATCGACCCGCCGGGCCTTCCAGGAGTTGGTCGAGACACCGGCGCGTCACGGCGGCGAGGTTATAGACAGGAATGATGACCGAGCAAAGCGGCACAGGACCCTCCTCCTGCGGGGGTTCGGCGGGATCGTCCCCTACAGAGAGGTTTATCGGCGTCCGAAGGCCAGAACCGCACGCGCTTTCCGATAGACCCGGCCGGGCAGGCTCTGGCGTAGGGCCTCGAGGCGTGCCACCAACCCTTCCTTCTCGGCGATCAACTCACCGACCGTGACCCGATGATCGGCGTCACGCCTCACCAATTCGTACTGGGCCTCGAGCAATCGCTCGCGCGTCTCGTTCGCCCGGTCGGCCTCCCGCTTCGCCTGCTGGGAGAGGTAGGCGAGGTGGGTGTTCATCGAGTTCACGACCCGGCGGAGATCCTCGAGCTCGCGCCTCGCCTCCTCGTTCTCCGTCGACAGCTCGCGGAACTGCCCCTGGATCCAATCGAGGCCGGGGTCGGGCAGGGGATGCGCCACGACGATGAACCGAGACGCCCGCGCCTCCGGATCGCGGGAAAGCTCGACCGCCAGCCCGTTGGTGAGCACCGCCGCATCCGAGTCGTCTGCCCCGTCGGGATCGACGATCGGCTGCTCCATCGCCTCGAGATGCCCGATCGCGAAGCCAGCCCCTTCGAGCCGACGGATCAGGGAGTCTCGGGTGAAATACCGCAGATGGGTCGGGTCGAGCACGCCGCGGTCGCCGCAGAGGAATCGGCCCTTCAGGAGCGCGAGCCGCACGCTCCCGTGCGCCACGTTGGGCACGGACGCGAGGAACGCGCCCCCCGGCCGCAGCGCCCGCCTGGCCAGTTGGAGGATGGCCTCCGGGTCGTCCGGGCCCCCGAGCGCTTCGGCCGCGATCACCGCGTCGAACCGCCGATCCTCCGGCTCCTCGGCGAGATTCGGCGAGCCTACGACCTCCACGCGACAGCCGGCCGCCCGCAACTCGTCCGCAAATGTCCCGGGGCCGAGCTCGAGCACGTCCCGATCTCGGCCGACACGGGCGAGGATCCGGTCGCGCATCTCTTGCCGTTCGCCGCCCTCGCGCGGATAGGGGTTCAACGTCCCGCCGACCGAAGTCGCGGGCCTGGGGAAGCCGTCCGGGTTGGCGATGGCGACGTTCATGGACCCCGCCCCTCCTTGGTCGGAATCGCGAGAGACGGCCCGCCCCCCGACCCGTCACGGGGTCGGACCATTCCCGGGGTCGAGGCGTCTCGAGCAGGACTCGGAGCTGCAAAACCAGGGGCGTGACGTCGCGGCGTTGTCCCGAAATCCAGTCACGACAACAGCTCGGCGCGGACCATACCACCGAACCCGGGCAATCGTCAAGTTGAGTCGAAAGCCCGCCAATCGAGGTCGCCCACACCAAGATTAGCCATCCCCAAGAAGACACGGCCTCATGCTCGCCGAGGCCATCCGGGCCATGACTTCATCTCATAGGATCAATCCGAACGATGACGACCGACGATGGCGAGACCATTCGACCCTCGAAAACCCACGCCTTATTTCTCAATCATTTCAATCAACTTTGAAATATTAAAACCAATCATTCGAAGGACAAATTCGCCCCCGACCGAGGTGGAAGTGACCTTCTCGGCCCCCGAAGACGGGTCACGCTTAATCTTCGGGGGCCGAGAAGGCAAGGGGATGGATGTGGGGAGGTGCGTGCTTTTTCTCCGAATATTTTATAATTGATTACTTCTTGATGATTTCAATTTTAACAAATCGAAAACATTATCCACGACCAAGACCGGGCCCGGACTCGCCCATAGGTCTCTTAACCACCTCCTTTCACCATCAAACACTCGATGGTTGCCGGGGAGGCGAAGGCGATACGGATGCACCTGCGCCACCGAGCGGCACAAGCTCCTAGCACCTCATGGGACCTGCTCGTCCTTCGAGGTAGAGGCCAAGGAAATCGCAAGACACAACCAATGTCGACTATTTCTATCGAGTTGATGACAAATAGTCAATGGGATCCCGAGAATTTTCGTTGACCTCGGATTCACCACACATTCGCCCAAGGTGGTTGACCACGACGTTAGGGGACGGATTTCGAGGAACAGCGACCGTTCAGAGACGTGCGTGTTTCACGGGTGCGGAGCCCTCGGGTGTAGAGCAAGGGCCCCACGCCTATAGCGGATCACACACGCGTTGCGCACGTCGGAGGAAAACGGGGACTGGCTCCCGGCAGGATCAGGCTGGGGTTTTCGCGAATGAACATGGAGGCCGGGTGCCTGTCCCCATTTTCCGGGCCGTC
>NZ_JBTYIP020000055.1:0-30722 GCF_054877945.1 Singulisphaera rosea
CCGCCTAACGAACCGGAGGATTCGTGAGACGGCCCCGAGTCGCTCGAAGAGCTTCCCAAGAGCGACGGCGTTCGGCGTGCGCGCATGACAAGCCGATCGCGACTCCGGGATTTTCTGAGCAGGCACCTACGCTTCGCTGCGGAGCCAGTCCCCGTTTCCGTCTCCGCTCTCGGGTTCGGGTCAGATTGTGCCGTGTGTCAGACAAACGTTAACCGATCTAACAAATCCCCCTCCCCGACGCATTTGCCAGGCCAACCCCTAAAATGAAACACGATCGCCTCGAGCTCCCAGTAGTATCGTGAGGACAGGCCCGACGCTTTTGGGAGATCGTCCACATGGCAAATCCGCACTCGGAGGCGACCCGTCGACCGCTGCAGGTATTCGAACCGGGCGAGCGGTCTGATGTGGGGGTGGGTGACAGCGAACTGCTCGCGCGGTTCCACGCCCGGCACGACGAATGGGCCGAGGTCGCGTTCGCGGCGTTGGTCCGGCGGCACGGGCCGATGGTCCTGCGCGTCTGCCGGCAGATCCTCGGCGACCCTCACGCCGCCGAGGACGCGTTTCAGGCGGTGTTCCTGATCCTGGCGCGGAAGGCGAGCTCGATCCGCAACCCGGAGTTGTTGGCGAACTGGCTCTACGGGGTCGCCCTGCGCACGGCCCGGGAGGCGAGGATGGGCTACGACCGCAACCGCCGGCGCGAGTCCCCGAACGCTGAATGGAGCGAAGGAGAACCAGTCGGCCGAGAGGGCCGTCCCGAGCTAAGCCTGCTCGGCCGTGAGGAATTCGAGGCCCTGCACGAAGAGGTCGCCCGGCTCCCCGAGCGTTACCGGATCCCGATCGTCCTCTGCGATCTGGAGGGCCTCTCCTACAAGGAGGCGGCCCGACGGCTCCACTGCCCGGTCGGGACGATCAGCGTCCGACTGAGTCGGGCTCGAGACCGACTCCGCGTGCGGCTCATCCGGCGCGGGCTGGCCCCTTCCGCCGGACTGCTCGGGGCCCTGGTCGGGGCGGAGAGCGCCTCCGCGTGGTTGCCGGCGACGCTCGTCGAATCCACGATGCACGCGGCGACGCGGTTCGCCACGACCCAGACTACGGCCGCCGGCCTGGTCTCGGCCCCCGTCGCGGCCCTCACGGAGGCGGTGCTCAAGGCGATGGCCGTCGGCCGGGCGAAGATGGCGGTGAGGCTGGTCCTCGCCCTCGGGATGACCGCGACCGTCGGCTGGGTCGGCACACCTCGACAACCTCGAATCCCCACCCTGGCACCGATCGGGGGCACTCGGCAAGGCGCCGGTGCCGGCGTCGTGCCGCACTCCGAAGGCCAGCCGACGCGGCACCCCGTCCAGGCTCCGACGAAGGCCGAAAAACCGACCCCCGAACCGACGACGACAATCGTCGCCGGTCGCCCGACTTCGCCCCCCGCGAAGGCCGATGCGCCCGAAGCCAAGCTCGTCCGGAGGACGAGTGATGTGGTGAAGGAGCTCGGTGGGGACTTCCACACCAAGCGGATGATGCCGGAGGCCGACGTCACGCTGACGGCCGGGGAGCGTGCCTTGCGGGACGAGTGGGTGCAGGGCGAGGCCCTCTTCGCCAAGGAGTGGGTCCCCGACGACCCGATGGGCCACGGCGGCGACGGGCTCGGGCCCGTCTACAACGAGACCTCGTGCATGGCCTGCCACGGCCTCGGAGGCCCCGGAGGCGCCGGGCCCTCGGGGAAGAACGTCGTCCTGGTCTCGGCCACCCCCACCGGCCGGATCCAGCTCAAAGGCCTGGAGCTGATCCATCCCGGCTTCCGAGGGACGCGCAGCATCGTCCTCCACCGCTTCGGGACCGACTCTCGGTACGAGTCCTGGCGCACGCGGTTCTACCAATCCCAACGCGAGCCGAGCCCGGACACGCCTCCAGACTCGGACACGACCGAGACCACGCCCGAGGAGCTCGCCAAGGCCCGGATCCTGGCGATCAAGGCGCAGACCCGCCCAAACCACCGGTACGAGAAGCAAATCGCCCGCCTGCAACCGACCAAGGATTTCACCTTCGCCCTCTCGGAGCGCAATCCTCCGCCCCTCTTCGGCGCAGGCCGGATCGACGCGATCCCGACGGCCGTGCTGATCGCACTCGCCGAACAACAGCCGAAGGAGGTGCGAGGGCGCGTCAACCGCACGACCGGGGGAGGGATCGGCCGGTTCGGCTGGAAGGCGCAGGTCGCGAGCCTGCACGAGTTCGTCCGCGCCGCCTGTGCCAACGAGCTCGGCTTGGAGGTCCCCGGCCATTCGCAGGCGATCTCGCCGATCGCCCCCGACGCAAAAGCGAAGGGCCTCGACCTGACCGATCGGGAGTGCGACGCGATGGTCGCCTACGTCCGGGCCTTGCCCGCCCCCGTGGTCATCGACCCGACCGGGCCGAGCGGGACCGAGGACATGCACCAAGGACGACGTCTCTTCGCCGAGGTCGGATGCGCCTCCTGCCACTCGCCGACGCTCGGCGAGGTGCGGGGGATCTACAGCGACCTCCTGCTGCACAACATGGGCTCCAGCCTGAGCGACTCGGGGAGCTACTACGGCAACGAAGGTCCGTACACGCCCGGCGGCCCGAGGCCGAACGAGTGGCGGACCCCACCGCTCTGGGGCTATCGCGACTCGGGCCCGTACCTCCACGACGGCCGAGCCCAGACTTTGGAAGAGACCATCGCGCTCCACGAGGGCCAGGCCCAGGCCTCGGCGCTCCAGTTCTTCGCCCGAACCCCGCGCGAGCAGGCCCAGATCGAGGCCTTCCTGAAGTCGCTCGTCGCCCCCTCGGCCGCATCAACCCCCGGCGTCATGCTCGCGGCAGAGCTCGAATCCCGCATCGAGACGCAAGAACGCCGAACACCCGAGGCCCTCGCGCGCCAGCGACGAGAAGCCGCCGTGGCCCTCGAACAGGACCGTTGGCAGGAAACCCAGCGCCGCAAGCTCGCCGAACAGGCCGCCAGCCGCGCCCGAACCCAATTCCCCGCAGCCCAGGCCCTCGAAAAGATGGGCAAAATCCCCGGCGCCCTCACCTACTACCGCGAAATCGCCCGCACCGCCCCCGACTCCGAGCCAGGCCGACAGGCCACTGCGCGGATCAGCAAGCTCACGGGGGAGTCGGGAGTCGGGAGTCGACAGTAGGCAGTAAACAGTATGAAGAGGGAGCAGGAGGTGGGGAGAAGAAGGCAGTAGGACATAGAATGGGAATCCACCACGCCTTCATCGCTTGGTGGATTCCCCTCCGCTGACAGCACAGTCATTCAGAAACGATTTCCTGTTTTCTCTTTTATCCGTGTTCCATCCGTGGCTAAGAATCCCCCGCTCCTCACTCGCGTTTATGCAGTTCGAAGCGAACGCTCGCCGGCTTGCCCGCGGGCAGCTTGACTTTGGCCACGAGGTCTTCTTGCCGATATCCCGTCGAGGCGGGGACAAAGCCCAGGGAGAACGTCCGCTCGCCGGGTTCGACCACGGCGCGGAGCTTGCCGCTTGCGTCGGTCCGGGAGTTTTCGACGTAGGCCGTCGAACCTTGCACGGTGTTCCGGACCCCCGGCGATCGATCGGACTCGACCATGAACGAGACGTCCGGGATCCCTTCGCCGGTGTCGGCATCGACGGCCTCTAGGGTGAGGACGCAGCCAGGGTTCACCTCGAGTTCATACGACTGCTCTCGCTCGCCGGGCCGGTCGAACACGGTCATCGTCGTCTTGGTGCGAACGATGTGGGAGTCCTGGCGGGGCGGGTCGGCCAGGATCGAGTACGGGCCGGGCGGGAGTTTCAATTCGAGCTTTCCTTCGGCGTCCGAGACGCCATAAGCCCCGACACCGTTCGCCCCGACGCCGTTGGTGCCTTCGGCCGCACTCACGCGGATGTTCGGGACCGGCCGACCGTCGAGGGCATCGACCACTCGCACGGCGACGCGTCGGGTCGCGTGCATGACGAGGTTCAGGTCGCCCGTCAGGACCGGAGGCGTCACCTTCATGTAGCTCGTCTGCTCGCGAGGGTAGTCATACGAGCCCTTCGGACGCTCGGTCGTGGCCGTGAAGAACGTGACCCGGGCATACTGGGGATGGGTCACGTGGACCCAGAAGCCGGCCTCCTTCGGCACTCCACCGAGCCGGAAGCGGCCGTCCTGGTCGGTGGTCGTCGCCCGGACGGCATCAGGGATCATGTAAATACACCAGAATTCTCGAAAGTTGAGGTGATCCTCGCGGCCTCCAGTGTCGAGATAGTCGCAGTTCCCGAGCGAGAGCTTGGCGCCGGCCACCGGCTTGCCCTCACCGTCCACGATCCGTCCCTTGAGCACGGACTCGACGGCGAACGTCAGATCCATGACGAGCGGATCACCTTTGTAGAAGGTGTGATTCTCTCCCGCGACGTTCTGTCCAGCCTGTCGGGGCGAGGGTTGGTAAAACCGCATCCCGTGCCAGGCGAACCCGAAACCGGGGGCCGTGCCGTAGACCTGGAACGTCCCCGCCAGGGGAGTTTCCTTCTGCGAGCGTGAGACCGGCAAGGAAGCCTCGGCGAACGTGTAACGACCGTCCCGGTCGGTGGTCGTCGAGCCGAGCGGGGCGTCGATGCCATTGGTCGAGACCAGGGAGACCGTCGCCCCGACGACCGGCCTCCCCTTGGGGTCGACCGCGCGGCCTCGGACCGTGATGGGCACCGAGGTCTTCATGATACCGTCGAACTCGGGGGCCGGCGCCGAAGCCGGTTTCGCTGTCACCTTCACGGCCGCCTCGTCCTTCGCCGCCGGAGAGGCCGGGGCAGGGGGCGGAGACGGGGGATCGCCTTCCGTCCCGGTCGCCCGGACGTGGGGCAGAACAAGCAGGCCGAGCAGCACCAGGACCGCGGCGGCCCCTCGTGTCATGCCCTTGCGGACCGGGCGTCGGGGATCCAGGATGCGCAGGAGCCGCCCCCTGAGCTGCACCGCTCTTGGAGACATGCCCAACGCCACGAGGGCCACCCCCGGCGTCGCCTCGGCGTATTCGATCACGGCGAGGAAGGCCGAGCCGCAGTCGCGCCTGGGGACGTCATCAGCGGCGGACAGGGCCGCGTCGTCGCAGGCATACTCCCGCTGGACGTCGAGCACCCGTCCGGCGACCCAGACCGCGGGATGGAAGAAGTAGAGGCACCGGACCAGGCGCTGGAACGTCAAAGCCCAGAGGTCGCCCCGGCGGATGTGCGCCAGCTCATGGAGCAGGACCCAGCTCAACGGCCCCGGGGCCAGTTGCGTGACGAGCCCCTCGGGGAGGATCACGCGAGGCCGAACTAATCCCCAGACCCCGGGCGAGGCCATGGCCGGGCTGACCAGGAGCGGAACCGGACGCCGCAATCCCAGGGATCTCCCCAGCCGCTCGACGTCGACGGGAAGGGCGGCCAGATCGAGGGTTGTTGCCCTCGCCAGCAATTGGCGCATCCTCCACTCGGACCAGCCTAACCGCGCCAGGAGGCCCGCGACGACCGCCGCCCAGGCGATCATCAGTGCCGACGCGGCCGAGAGCCGCGCCTTGGATCTCACCGCCTCCGTTCGGGAGGCCGATGCCTCCGGAGACTTCAGTGCGGCCTCCCGCCCAACGCGTCCGTCCACCCCCGATCTCGCGAGCGTTCCGACTTCGCGACGAACCGAGTGCAGCGGGGCCTCAAGGGCGTGCCCGGTCGCGTGCTCGACGAGATGTTGCGGCCAGATCGCGACCCAGGCGTTGGGGATGGCGACGGGGAGGGGTACGACCAACTTCAGCAAGACGAGCAGGAACAGGCCGTGTCCGAGCGCCGGCGAAGCCCGGCGCCGGATCGCGAGCCAGACGATCGCGACGATTCCCAGGAGCGCCGAGCCTTCGACCAGGCTGCGTAGCGCGACGGCGGCCCACCACGCTCCCCACGCATTCAAGACCTCGATCGTCGGCATCGCTCAGTCCTCCTTCGAAGGCTCGTGTTCCTCGATCAGGGCGCGGAGCCGGGCGAGTTCCTCGGCCGAGAGCTTGCTCTTCTTGACCATGTGAGCGAGCAGGGGGCCGGTCATGCCCTCGAGCACGTTGTCGAGCAGGGCATCCGCCGCCCCCAAAACCGCCTTCAAGGCCGGCTTCGTGGGCCGATACAGGAAGCTGTTGCCCACCTGGGTCGTGCTCAGGTGCCCCTTCTCCACGAGCCGCCTGAGCATCGTCTTGACCGTGCTCGACGCCCACCCCTGCTCCCGCCCCGCCTCCTCGCACACGTCGCGCGAGGCGCAGCCCTTCCTCCGCCAGACGATCTTCATCACCTTCCACTCCGCCGCCGTCAGCGGATCCGGATCCGAATCCTCGCGAGCCATATCTCCACCCCACCGGGCCCCAAAACCATCCTCATCGCCCGGCGACAACTGTAACCGATCGACGCCTCCTGTCAACAAAAATCGACAACCCTAACCTTCACCCCTCGCGCAAGAAAACGGCGAGCCCCAATGACGGCGGCTCGCCGCACCTTTCCCTATCTTATCTATCTATTTTCCTTTTTCCCTATCCGCGTTCCATCCGTGTTTCATCCATGGCTAAAAAATGCCCCTCCATTCAATGGCTCAATGGCCCCCCATCGAAGCCGCCCGCTCCGGCCCGGATCAGGCTATTATCATGCACCAGCAATCCCTGCCCCCCGACGAAGAAGCTCTGATCCTTCCCGACCTCGAGGTTGAACACCGGCTGGATCTTCTCGCTCGAGACGCCGACGACCCTGGCCACGCCGCCGACGACGCGGAGGGTATCTCCGGGCTTCAGCTCTCGGGCCATGACCCACCCCTGGCCGGCCTTCCAGAACCGGTGGACCGGGGTCGTGACGACGGGCTCGCCGCCGTCGAGGTCGACCCGAAGGGTCTGGGTCGGCCGGTGCCGGTGGACGGCCACGACCGACCCGAAGCCGAGGGCCCCGGTCGTCGTGTCCTGGGTCAGCACGGCGTCGCCGACGCGGATCGACTCGATTGGCCGGGTCCCTTCGCGAGTCCGGACCTCGGTCCCCGCGCCGAAGCAATCGGCCAGGCGTCGCTGGTAGTTCGGGCTGTAGGCGATCACGACCTCCTCGTCGATCGTCGGCTTCGGGGACGACTGGGTCGCCTCGTACAGGTCCCCCTGCCGGTCGGCCAGCCAGCTCCGCCACGCGCTCCCCTCCCGGCCCAGGTCCTTCCCGGTGATCACGGCCAGGATCGACTGGAGCCGTTCATTGAGCTCGATGATCGGCCGGTTGAAGGCGTCGATTTGGTCGATGTCGTCGGCCATCTGCCGACGCGCCGCGAACGTCGCCCGGTCGGCCTCGGTCAGGTTCGCCCGCACGAACTGGATGTTCCGCGCGACGAGTCTCGGGAGGTCCGTTCCCGTCAAGGTCCTCGCATAGTCCGGCCCATAGATCTCCGTCAGCCGGATGAGCGATGATCCCTGCGGAGGTTGGGTTGGGTCCATCGCGCGGAGGACCGTATCGGCGGGCATGGGGGGGACGGCGTAGAGCCGTCGAACGTTGAATCGCTCCCCCTCGACGAGCAGCGTGCCGGGCTGGCCGGGCCCGAGGGCCGGCTTGACCTTGTACTTGACCGGGTCGCGCCAGAGCCCGACCAACAGGCTGACGGCCTCGGTGTTGTCGCGGCGGGCGAGGGTCTCGGTCGCGATCCGGCGGGCCTCGGCCGAATCACTCCCGACGGCGAGCATGGCGAGGGCCCGCGTCGCGGGCCGACCTTCGATCTGCCCGAGCATCCGGGTCGCGACGACCTGGTCGGCCGGCCCTCCCAGGACGAACGTGGCCCAGATCGAGGGCACGGCCCTCGAATCCGTCACGCCGAGGAGTTTGGATTCGGCCCAAGCGCGTCGGCCTGCGTCCTTCATCGCCCCCTTCCAGTGCGCCAGCTTCGGCCTCCAGCGGCGGTCGGCCAGCGCCCGGGCCTCCGCCTCCGCATGCTCCTCGGCGATCTGCTCGGGCTTCAGCCAGCGGCCGTTCGACTCCTTGTATCCCAGCCGTCGCCAGGCCCCCTCGCGCTCGGGGGCCAGGCGAGTCACCGCCGTCAGATGGGCGGTGGCCTCATCCTTGAGGCCACTCTTCTCGCACCAAAGGGCGAGCTTCCAGTGGGCCTCGGCCGACTCCTCGATCGCCCGACGTCGCGAGTTGTATTCCGAGAGGGTCGCGGCGAGCTTGGGGTCCCCCTGGAGTTGCGTCAGGACCTCCTCGGGCCGTCGCCAGTGGCCCCGGAACGCGATCTGGCCCAGCAACCCCCGCGCGGCCGCGTGGCCGGGGTCGGTCAGCACCGCCAAAGCCAGGTGCTTGAGCCGCTCGGCCGTGAGGCCGTGGGACTCGCACCAGAGGGCGAGCGTCACATGCGCATCGGCCGACTTTCCCGTCCGGGACGCGAGCGCGCGGTACTCGGCCAGCGCCTCGTCCCCGCCGACCGCCTTCGCCGAAGGCTTCGACGCGCCGGGCACGACCGACCTCTTCAGGGCGTCCACCAGGGCCGGGTCGACGACGGCCGTCTTCGCCTCGACGGGCTTCGACGGCGCCGATGGCTCGAGGGCGGCCGTTTGATTGCGGGGGAACTCGTCGGCTCGTAGCTCGTCGGCCGTGAACCAGAGGAACCCGACCGAGGACAACGCGATGACGCCGGCGGTGAAGGCGGTCATGGCCCAGAGCGGGACCAGCGAATTCGCGACGACCGCGCCCAGGATCTGTTCGGCCAGGGCGGCCACCGTTGTCGAGGCCGCCCCGGCCGCCAGCGTCTCCCCGGCGGCGAACCGCACCGCGGCGCGGACCGTGGACTGTGCAAGGGCAGGGGGGAGAGCGGCCGTCGCCGTCTCGGGCAAGGCCGACCACGCAAGCAAGGCCGACGCCGGCGCCAATCCTCGACGCACGAGCCGCCCCTTGAGCAGCTCCCGCCCGCGCATCAGGCGCACGCTGACGGTCCCCAGGGGCCAGCGGAGCCGCTCCGACGCCTCGGCGTGCGAGAGCCCTTCGAGGTAGCACAGGACCAGCGGGGCCCGATATTTCTCCGGCAGGCGTCCGATCTCCTGGTGGAGCGCCTCGACCTCTTCTCGGCGGACCAGCCCCAGCATCTGCCGGCCCTCGTCCCCGACGGGTTCCTCGTGCGCCATACCGATCTCCTGCCGCTCGCGGTGTCGGAGGCGGTCTCCCCGGGCTTTCGCCTTCCGCGCGGTGCGGCAGGCCACGCCGTGCAGCCAGTGGCCCAGCGACTCCGGGTGCTGGAGCACGCCGGCCTTGCGGGCAAGGACCAGGAACGTTGCCTGGAACGCATCCTCGGCCCCATGAGAGTCGCCGAGCATCCCCCGGCAGACCCCAAAAACCATCGGGCCGTGCCGCTCGACCAGGGTCGCGAACGACCGCTCGGCCTCTTCGTCCCGAGCCACTGCGAACCGCTCCAGCAGTTCCCGATCCGTCATCCTCGCGCCCTCCTCGACGCCGCCGCCACTCCAGTGGCCCTGGCGTGGCTCCCGAGGCACGCTCATCGGCATGCGCGTCATGGTCATGGCCCTCCAAGGATCACCCCGTCTACTGTAAACTCCCGGGTGAGGGCCGGCGACTTACAACTTTTTCGAAACTCGTCGCTCTTCGACATCCCTAATCAAGGTTTGAAGGGCACTCGTCGTACGCGACCATCCCCCCGATGGGTGGGGCCCTCTTGCCCCGCGGCGTCCGACTTGGCCGGAGCAATAACGGGGAAGGAGTGCCCCGTCTATCGGGGGCACTCCTGATGCGACGTCAACGTTAAAAATCAGGGCACAAGTGGCAGATCTGTGCTCCTGAGCAGCTATAGGAGGATTCGATGTCCGACGATGAATCGGAGATGAGCGTCGAGACTTTCGCGACGTTTCGGGTTTATCCGGGCGAAATGGACCCGTCCATGATTACGGATCGCCTTCGCCTCCAGCCCTCGAGCTGGCAACGCCAAGGTGAGCTGGTATTCAGTAGTCGTCGTCCGCCGAGGCCCGCCCCGATCAACGGCTGGTTTCTAACGTCACGAGATCAAGTCGATTCTCGAGATTCGCGCCCCCACATCGATTGGCTTCTCGATCGTTTGACGCCAAAGGCCGAGGCGGTCCGAGCCCTTCAGGACGAGGGATGCAAAATGGACATCTCATGCTTCTGGCTTTCCAAACTCGGAAACGGCGGGCCCGAACTCCCTCCCGCTCAGATGCGAAGGCTGGCCGACCTCAACATCATGCTCTGGTTCGACTTCTACGGACCATTCGACGACAATAATGATGATGAAACAAAAGAATAACTAATAGCCAACGACAAGTCCGCCTAACGATTCACTCGGTCGCGGGCATGGTTGATTTCACAGATCTATTGTAGGCGGGGTCTGCAACTCCGTTCCCCGGGTGGATGGCACATCGGCCCACCATCCTCTCGCATCACCAGGTAGACCCCAACGAGAAAAAACCAAATATTACTACAAATCTATTGCGCCATCAGACATTTCTGACGAAAGATCTCTGCCCTGTCACGCAACTCGTAAATCGCGGCGAGATCGATGGGCTTGCTCATCATCATCTCAGGAGAGAGCCGCCTCACATCGGCAAGTCGCCCCGCGTCATCGACGCCCGAGCAGACGACGACCTGGGTCTCGTTGGATTTCGCCCGCATCTCCGCCAGGACCGCCTCGCCGCCGCCATCGGGCAGATTCAGATCCAGGATCAGGTAGTCCGGAGAATGAGCGAGCAGCGGAAGTGCCTCGGCGACCGTTGCGGCGAGCGACACTCGCCAGCCACCGCGAGTGAAGAAGGCATTCAGGGCAATCCGGGTATACGGATCGTCGTCGACCACGAGCAGATGAGAGTTCGTCATGATTGGGTTCTTCCTGAACCTTGGACATAAGATTGAATTTTCCACCTAGCGGAAGAGCAAATTTCATGCCGCAAAGACGCTGGACAGGGACGACCAAGCCACCATACGCCCGCACATGGGGCCGAACAGGAGGATTATGCAACAAGTCGCATGAAAATCGCCCGACCTTAGGGCAGAACGCCGAGACTGGGATCGAGGCTGTGCCGAAAACCCTCAAGAGGGCAACGCCACTCGGAGGGATCATGCTCAAGAACATCATCCTCGAACGGCCCCTGGCCGTTTTCGACCTGGAGACCACCGGGACGGACACCAAGGTCGATCACATCATCGAGATCAGCGTCCTCAAACTTCTCCCCGGAGGTGGCTCCGACCACAGGACCCGGCGGGTGAACCCCGGCGTCCCCATTCCTCCGGAGTCGACCGCCATCCACGGCATCTCCGACGACGACGTGGTCGACTGCCCAACCTTCCGCGCCATTGCCCCAGGCTTGACGAAGTTCCTCGATGATTGCGACCTCTGCGGCTTCAACGTCCTCAAGTACGACCTTCGGCTCCTGGCCGCCGAGTACAACCGTGCCGGGATCATCTTCCCAGTCTCCGGCCGGAAGGTGGTCGACGCCTGCCACATCTTCCACCAACGCGAACGCCGCGACCTGACCGCCGCCTACAAATTCTACTGCGGCCTCGACCACGAAGGGGCCCACGGCGCCGCCGCGGACGTCCTGGCGACGTTGGCCATCCTCGACGCGCAAGTCTCCCGATATGAGGATCTTCCCAGGACCGTGGACGGGCTCCACGAAGTCTGCACCGACCCGAAGGCCCTTGACCTGAGCGGGATGTTCGGTCGATGCGACGAGGGGACGATCGTCTTCATCAAGGGCAAGTACAAGGGCCGGTCGCTGGACGACATCGCCAGGACAAAGCCCGACTATTTGCAATGGATGCTCCGGGACGACTACTTCGACGACACCAAGTTGATCGCCTCGGAGGCGCTGAGACAGGCAGGTTGAGGCGAGGAAGCCGGATTTGCTCCTCCCTCGACATGACGCTCAATCCCGTGTCGAAGGTATCGACCTAGCGCTCGACGTCGAGCGAATTCGTATCGACGGATGGGGCTTGCCTCAGGTCATTCAACTCCGCGGCCAGGATGATCAGGGCGCGTTGCAACCGGCGTTGGACGGTCTTGACCGAGATCCCGAGCAAATCCGCCGCGTCCACCTGGGTCATCCCGTGGATCCGCACCAGGTCCAGCACCTCGCGCTCGCCGTCCGGGAGCCTGTCGATGGCGTCGAGCATGCGGCGGGCCGCCGGGTGCAACCCCGAGGCGCTGCTCGCGGGAGCGGCAACGTCGATCCCCTGGATGTCCACCGGCTTCCCCGCCTCGTCCAGGCGACGAGCCAGGTCATTCAGCTCCCAGCGCATGTGCTGGCCGGCCAGGGCGAAGAAGCCTCGGACGGAGTTCGGACGCGTCTCACGCAACGCGCGGAGCAGCCTCTCGACCACCGCCTGGAGCATCTCCTCGGCCTCCAGCCCGAGCGGGGGCTGGGCCAGCCTGGGGTACTTCCGATAGAGCAGCGTCGCGCAGAGTCGTTCGAGCCTCTTCGCCGACCGGCCGAGGAGGGCTGAGATGATCGGCTCGGCCTCAGACTTGCCCCCGATCCCGGCCAGTTCGTCGAGGTATCCCTGGACCACGAATGTCGTCCGGTCCTGATCCATAACGCCCTGATCCTACTGGATATTCGGGCGCTCTGCCACGGGCCTGACAATCGGTGCCTTCCCCAATGCCGGCGGTGATTCCCGACCGACTCGATCCCTCGATCTCGTATGCCGTTCACGATCGATGTCGCGTCGCGCCGCCTAGAGATGAGGAAGGCCGCAACGAACGGGGCCAATCGCCGTCTTGCCCGGCGGGAGGGACGGAACAAGTGGTCCTTCCCCGGGGCAAGCGTTCGAGTTCGATGAACACTCAACGGAGAGATCAAGTGATCACAGGTAAGGTTTTAGTCTCCGGCGCGACGGGGGACACCGGCCGGGCGACCGTCGACGAGCTCCTGGCACGCGGCCACAAGGTCCGGGCGCTGGCCCACGGGCGGGACGACCGGTCGAAGCGGCTCGAGGACCGGGGCGCCGAGGTCGTCTACGGCGACCTCCTCGACTTCGGCCAGGTGCGGGCCGCGCTCGACGGCGTCCAGAGGGCCTACTTCGTCTACCCGATCCGCTTCGGCATCGTACAGGCGACCGCCTACTTCGCCCAGGCCGCGAAGGAAGCGGGCGTCGACGGCATCGTCAACATGTCGCAGGTGACCGCGAGGGAGAATGCCAAGAGCCACGCGGCGACCGACCACTGGCTGGCCGAGCGGGTCTTCGACTGGTCGGGGGTCACCGTCGCGCACATCCGCCCGACCTACTTCGCCGAATGGCTGATCTACGTCGCCCCGATGATCAAGGCCGGGCTGCTCCACGTGCCGTTCGGCACCGGCAAGCACGCCCCGATCACGGCCGAGGACCAGGGGCGGGTGATCGCCGGAATCCTCGAGGACCCCGCCAGGCACAACGGGGCGATCTACCCCCTCTATGGCCCGGTCGAATACACCTATGCCGAGATCGCCCAGGTCCTGAGCCGGGTGCTGGGCAAGCCCATCGAGTACAAGCAGATCAGCTTCGACGACTTCCTGGCGCTGCTGAAAACCAACCGGCGGAATCCAAACGAGGGGGCATCGTCCCGGAACCTCTACGGCGAGCTCGGGGGCAAGTCGGACAGCCCCGGCGACTCCTTCACCGTGCAACACTTGAAGGAAGTCGCGATCGACCACCAGAACGGGTTCTTCGCGGGCACCAACGACCTCGTGGAGACGCTCGGCGGCCGACCCCCGACGTCGCTCGAGGCCTTCATCGAGGCGCGTCGCGCGGCCTTCGAGTGACCTCCTCCTCCAAACTCCCCGAGAAGAATGCGTCATGACCGGATCGCTCTCGACCTTGTTGCTGACCGGGACGACGGCCGTCGTGGTCGTCTTCCTCACGCTCGGGCTCGCTCGGGTGGCCCGCAAGGCCAGGCTGCCTCGCGCCCTGGCCCCGTCCGTCGCTTGCGGCCTGATCGCCTGGCTCTGCGTCACGGCGATCCTGGCCCAGAGCAACGTCCTCGCCGCCCGAACCAACTCCCCGCCGCGGTGGCCGCTCCTCCCCCTGACTGCCCTGGCGACGTTCGGCTGGCTCGCCTGGACTCCGACGTTCCGTCGACTCCTGGCGAAGATCCCTCCGTGGCAGCCGGTGGCCCTCCAGTCATTCCGGGTGGGCGTCGAGCTCGCCTTCTGGAGGTTGCACGCGGAAGGGGTCGCCCCCGTCCAGGTCACCTTCGAGGGCCGGAACTTCGACGCCCTCGTCGGCCTCACGGCCCCGCTCGTTGCGGCCGGGATCGCCTTCAGGCGGCTCGGCCCGAGGTCGACGATCGCCTGGAACCTATTCGGCCTGGCGATGCTCCTCAACGCCATCGGGACCGTGGCCACCTCCACCCCCGGCCCGCTCCACCTCGACTGGCCGGGAGACCCGTTCACCGCGATCGCCACCTGGCCCGTCGTCTGGATCCCGGCGCTCCTCGCGCCGATCGGGATCGCCCTCCACGTCGTCTCGATCCTCCAGGCGCTCGCCTCCCCTGATTTGCACAAGCCCATCAGGCTCAGCCCGTTCCAACCCCCTAATCCCGAGCCTCTCCCATAACCTCTCCCGAAACCTGTTGTTTTCTTAAAAAACGGGTTTCTGACTCACCCAACACTGCCAGGCCATCGCGAGACGTCGACGTCTACCCCCCACACAGAAACCCGTTTTTAAGAAAAAAACGGGTTTCGGGACATAAACCCACCGAAATTCGTTGTCTACGGATCGGCTATCGACGATCCATCTCGATTGGAGCTATGAACACTATGCTCATCCCAGCGTCCGCCCTCCCGGCCTTCACCATTCTTCACGTCGCCATCAGCCTTGCGGCCATCGCCTCGGGCTTCGTCGTCCTGTTCGGGATGATCGCTGACAAACGGCAGGACCGGTGGACGGCCTTCTTCCTGGCCACCACCGTCCTGACGAGCGTCACGGGGTTCGGGTTCCCGATCAAGGGGATGACGCCCGGCCTCGCCTTCGGCATCATCTCGCTCGTGGTCCTCTCGGCCGTGATCTACGCCCGCTATCCGCGACGCCTCGCCGGCGGTTGGCGTCACGTGTATATCATCGGGGCCACCTTCGCGTTCTTCCTCAACTTCCTCGTCCTGATCGTCCAGTCGTTCCAAAAGATCCCGGCGCTGCACGCGCTGGCCCCGCACCAGAACGAGCCTCCCCTCATTATCGCGCAGGTCGTTTCGGTGGTCGCGTTCCTCGTCCTCGGCACGTTGGCAGTGAGGCGATTCCGGGAGATTCCCCTGGCACCAGTAAACGGCTGACCATGGATAATCGATGCGGGCTGACCTACGAGACGAGGTTCCTTCAATAGTCCTCATCAACCTGGAGGCTTTGCGGCCGGGAGCCTCCAGATCCGTGCGGTGGTGTCCTCAAGTCCCGCGGCCAGCATCGTCCCGTCGCGCGAAAACGCGAGCGAACGACGGCCGGAGACCCCGGTCTTGAACCGGCAAACCTCTTGCCCCGAAGCCACCTCCCAGACACGGACCGAGTCATCATCGATCTCCCGGTTCAGACTCGTCCGGGACGCCGACGCAATCAGGCGGCCGTCGGGCGAGACGGCCAAGGTCACGTTCAAGTATTTCTCAACCTGTATCGTCCGGATCGCCCTCCCGGCGACAAGATCCCAGACGATGAACCGGTCGTCTTCCGTTCCACTGGTAATCGCTGTCTTGAGGTCTCGAGAGAAGACAGCCGAGTCAAACCGAGGTCGCTTTCCCCCTTGATCCATCCCGTTCGCAAAATATCCGGCGATGGCAACTTGGTTCGTCACCTTCCCGGTGGCCAGATTCCAAAACCGGAAAGTCAGGTCACGACTCGCCGAAACGATCGTCCCGCCGTCGGGCGAAAACGCCACCGACCGGATTTCTCCGGCATCCCCTTTGAGTGCGGCGAAGGGAGGCGTCAAGGATGGCACCTGGGCCCGGGTTGTTGCCCTTCCATCCCCAATCTCCAGCACTCGAATTTCGTGGCGGATGTAGTAGTGCGTTTCCCCATTACCTGTTATCACAACCTTACGACTATCCGGCGAGAACTCAACGCACGGAATTCTACTCGAGACGCTCGATTCGTGAAGAGTCCGGTCGTCGGAGAGATTCAGGAAACGTACGATCGTCAAGTGGTGATCATCGGACAAGCGGTCCTCATATCGGCCCATGCCACCCAGGAACGAGACGATCGCCAGTACCTGGCCGTTGGGAGAAACGTAAGTCGAGATCGGCCGGTCGTCAGACACAATCCCGAGTTGTCTGACGTGGCTGCCGTCTTGCGTATTCCAAAAGTGAACCGCCCCTTCATCCCCACACGTAATGATATTCCGATCACCGGGCGCAAACGTCACGGAGCGTATGCGACCGAGATGAGCTCGGGATTCCGGGAAGCGTAGCGCCCCCGTTGCAATATCGACCAGATCAAAAGCACAATGATCGTTCCACACCGCAACCGCGCCGAACAGGCTGACATCGCAAATCAATCTTTCTTGGATATGCAATGAATTTTCTTTGTCTGCAACAATCGTCTTCCGATACTTCCACGACCCGAGATCCCAGACGAGTAGCCGGTCCGAGTGAGATGAGATCAGGGACGTTCCATCTTGCGCGAGGATCATTTCGCGAGGTTCTGAAAGGCCATCCATCTCGTCATCGTGCAGCTTGCTACCGTTGCGAGCGTCCCAAGCACTGAAAAACATCGTTTCCATAATCAATTTATTGTTAACTCGAACGGGATTCTTCAGCCTTCTTGACCCACCGATAATCAACACGTTCCCATCCTTCGCGAATGCCATGGCAGAAGGACTGCAATTATCAACTTCGCGGCTTAGCAATGGTGGCGATTCACCCAAGGCAATAGCTTCTCTACCTTTGGCAATATCCCACACAGAGAACACACATCCCCTGCCCGGCGTCCGAACGCAGATCGCAAGCCTGGAACCATCCGGCGAAAACCTCAGGAAAGTCCCATCATACGAAAATACAATAGCTGCCTTATATGAAATTTGTGTATTATCGCCAAAACCCAAAGTTTTCCACTCCATTCCCGATGCGGCATCCCAAAGGCGGACGCACGTTTTGCCACGATCCACAATGGCAAGGACTTGACCATCAGGCGAAATGGCGAGGGTGGTTTTCATTAATATAGAGAGATCGCGTCGCACATCTCCTTGCTGCCATCGACATCGTTCCCGACGAGCGATTAGATCCCAAACCCGCAGTTCGCCTTTCGGCCCTCTCACCGCCAGCCGATTCCCTTCGGAAGAGATGACAGCAGTGTTCGAAGAGTTCGAGAGTTCTTCGACATAGAATGGATCGAGCCCGGTCGCCGGCTCACCGGTCCCGGGATCCCAAAAGCGGACCGCCCCGTCCGTGCCGATCGAGGTGAGCATCTGGCGCTTCGGAGAGAAAGCGACTCCGAGCACGCGTCCTTTGTGCCGGAACCTCGTCGTGCCCATCCGCAGTCCCGCAACCGTAGGCGATGCGGCCTCGGCCGGTGCAACACGGCCAGGCACATCCGTCTTCGTGACCGGTTGTTCGGCAACGGGCCTCGGAGAATCCTGCGAGTCGGCGGAGACGACACCATACGCACCTGCCATCGTTCCGAGCACAAGCAGCAGCGCAGCCGCAACCTTGACCCTGCCAAACACCATTCCCCTGAGCGCATGCCGCGCCAGCGAGGACACGGCCCCCGAGGGCGAAGCCATCTCGGGACGGCCGAGGACCATCGCCGCCACCCCTCGGACTGCCATACAGGCCAGGGCTGGCGGTACCTCGATCGCAAGGACGTCAGGTGCCACGCCGAGTCCCACCAACCCGACCGCCGGCGTCACACCCCGACGCATGAGTCGGGGCCGCAACAGGTCCTTGGCTCGCGCCAGGCGACCCGACACCGTCCCCTTCGTCCAGCCAAGCTCTCGTGCCGCCTCCTCCTGCGTCATCCCTTCCAGGTAGCAGAGCACGACCGGACGTCGGTAGCGCTCGGGGAGCCGGCCCAGTTCCTCGTCCAATACGCCACGCACGTCGACCAGCAGACCCTCGGGCGAGCCAACCGCCGCCAGACCTTCCGGGAGGGGCAACTCCGCCTTCCGACGCTCCATCTGCCGGCGCGATCGCCTCGACAAACGCGACGCCACACCGTGCAGCCAGGGGCCCAGGGACTCACGCTTCCGCACCGAACCCGCCTTGAACGCCAGCACAAGGAACGTCGCCTGGAACACGTCCTCCGCCGCATGCACGTCGCCGAGCACCCGACGACAGACACCCAGCACCATCGGACCGTGCCGACGCACCACCGCCTCGAACGCCAGCCGCGCCGCCTCATCGCCACGGCCGACGAACCGCTCCAGGAGTTGGTCGTCGCTCAGGCCCGAGACCGACCCGCCGTTGAAAAGTGCGTCGAGCTCGCGACGCACCGTCTCCGCCGATCCGTGTTCCATCGGGGACTTCCTTCTGTTCTGGCATCACTTACCCTCGACAGATTTAGTGCCTCGCAAACGCAAGGCGAATACGAGATTTCTCCGTTTGGTTGGAAGCTCGCCACAAAGGCACAAAGAACTCAGCGAGAAGACCCAAGGACCATTCGTCCATCGACAACCTTTCCCTTTGTGCCTTCGTGCCTTCGTGGTGAATACCTCTCCCGGCAAGAGCGCGGTGAAGACCTACCAACGAGTGCCACGGGGCATCTCCGGCGGCAATCATCAACCCGGCGGCTTGGCGGCGGAGAGGTCCCAGATCAAAGTCGTGGTGTCCTCCAGGCCCGCGGCCAGCGTCGTCCCGTCCGGCGAGAAGGCGAGGGGCCGCCGGCCGTGGGACTTCGTCTCGAACCGGTGGACTTCGCGGCCCGAGGCCAGGTCCCAGACCCGGACCGAGTCGTCGTCGCCTTCCGGGTTCATGCTGGTCTGCGACGCGGACGCGAAGAGGCGGCCGTCGGGCGAGACGGCCAGGGTCGCGCCCTGGTTCTTCTCGACTCTGAGG
This sequence comes from Singulisphaera rosea, assembly GCF_054877945.1. Taxonomy (NCBI): domain Bacteria; kingdom Pseudomonadati; phylum Planctomycetota; class Planctomycetia; order Isosphaerales; family Isosphaeraceae; genus Singulisphaera; species Singulisphaera rosea. Next base: position 18,941 of record NZ_JBTYIP020000055.1, read on the forward strand.
GTCCGGACCGCCTTGCCCGCGGCCAGGTCCCAGACGATGAGCCGGTCGTCCCACAGGCCGCTGGTGATCGCCGTCTTGAGGTCGGGCGCGATCGCGGCGGCGATGATCCGGGTCGGGTCTCCCGGCTGATAGGGATCGGTCCGGGAATGTCCCGAGATCGCGAACTGCCTCGTGGACCGGCCAGAGGCGAGATCCCAGAACCGGAACGTCATGTCTTCACTCGCGGAAACTAACGAAGACCCATCCGGCGAGAAGGCGATGGCCTGGATCCGGCCCGTATGACCCCGGAGCTCGGCCAGTGGGCGTGTCTGGACCTTGCCGGGGTGCCTGGCCGAGGCCCGAGCGTCCCCGACGTCGAAGACGTGGATGGCATCGCCGCTGGGCTTCTCTCCACCTTCGGGGCCGGTGTCCTCATCCCAGGTGGCTACGGCGATCTTCCGGCTGTCCCTCGAGAACACCACACGCGTCGCCCGCCGGTCGAAGCGCCAGTCCCGAAGGAGCTGGCCGTCGGCGAGGTTCCAAAGACGGGCGACGCCACGAAATCCCCCCATCCCTGGGACAAAGGACTCGGAGGTCGCCGCCAGGAGCCGGCCGTCCGGGGAGACCTGGGTCGACCAGATCCAACCCTTCTCTCCCATATCGAGCCGTCGGACGTGGCGGCCGGTCGCCACATCCCAGACCCGGACCGTCCCGTCGGCGGCGGAGGTGGCGAGATCGCGTCCCCCGGGGGCGAAGGCGACCGAGAGCACCGCATCGCTGTGGGCGTCGGGCTCCGGGAAGAGCCATGCCCCGGTCTCGAGATCGAGCATGTGGATCTTGTGGTCGGACCGCAACATGGCCAACGTCCGGCCATCCGGAGAAAGCGCCATCGCCCCTTCCCGCGAGCTCGAATTCGTCGCGACGAGCGGGATCGTCCGGCGGACCCGCCATGTGGCGAGGTCCCAGATCATCAGTTCCGTCCCGTGCCCGGAGATGAGGGTCGTCCCGTCTCGCGAGATCACGAATCCGCTTTCCGACCCGTCGCCGGGCTCGAGCGTGCGGATCAGCCGGCCGTCGCGAACATCCCAGGCGCAGATCCGACAGACGGACTTCGCCACCTTCGGGCCGCCGGGTTTGCTCTCGGTCTTGACGAAGTGGATACTGCCCGAAACCAAGGTCTTCCCATCCTTGGCGAATCCTAGCGTCGCGAAGCGAGAATCCTTGACGTCGTTGATCACGATCGGCTCATCGCCCCCGGCGAGATCCCAGATCCGCACCGAAGCGCCACCGACAGCCCGCGGGGATGTCCCCAGCGCAAGCCTCGCGCCATCGGGCGAGATGGCGAGCGTACCGGGAAAGACCATGTTGTCGTCGAACTTGAGGACACGCCGCTCCTTACCCGTCGCCGTGTCCCAGAGGCGGACGCATGTTTCCTCCTGGCTTGCCGAGGCAAGAGTTCGGCCATCGGGCGTGAACGCCAGGCTCTGCACGCGTCCCTTGTTGTCCATGGAAGCTCGGAAGCGTTCCCGATGCGCGACGAAGTCCCAGACCTGCAACACCCCCTGGTCCCTCCCCACGGCCAGCAGCGTGCCGTCGGGCGAATAGGCCAAGGCCAGGGCCGAGTTCGGCTCCTTGAGCGGCTCGAGGCCGGGGGACGATTCGCCCGTCTTGGGATCCCAAAAGCAGACCGCCCCATTCCAGCCGGTCGACGCGAGCGTGCGTCCATCGGGGGAGAAGCTGATGTGGCTCAACATATCTTCTTGCCGGAAGCGTGTCGTCCCCAACCGAACCTTGGCGCCCGGGGGCAGGGGAGTGGGACGCGGTTCGACTCGGGTCGGCGGGGCCTCCTTCGCGACAGGACGCTTCGCATCGGGCCCGGGCCGATCCTGGGAGGCCGCGACGACGCGGTAAGCCCCCACGAAGGTCCCGAGAAGCAGGAGGAGGCCGACGGCCACATGGATCTTGCCGAGCAGCATGGCCCTGAGTGCATGCTGCGCGAGAGTGGCCACGGCCCGCGAGCCCGGGGCGACCTCGGTCAGGCCGAGGGCCGCCGTCGCCGCCATCCGGACCGTCGCACCGAGCAGTTCCTCCGGCACCGAGGCCGCCACAACGCCGTCCGCCGTCCCGAAGCCGACCAACCCGGCCGTCGGGGCGAGGCCCCTGCGGACGAGCCGAGGCCGCAACAGATCCTTGGCGCGGGCGAGTCGGCCCGAGACCGTCCCCTTCGACCAACCCAATTCCCGCGCCGCCTCCTCCTGGGTCTTCCCCTCGAGGTAGCAGAGCACGATGGGACGCCGGTAACGGTCGGGGAGTCGGACCAGCTCCTCGTCGAGGACGCCGCGCAGGTCGGCAAGTCCCTCGTCGGAACCCCTCGGCGCGGCGAGCCCGTCCGGGAGCGGCCAGCCTGCCTTGCGACCACCCCTCGGCTTGCGCGACCGTCGCGCGAGGCGGGCCGCGACCCCGTGCAGCCAGGGGCCGAGCGACTCCCGCTTCCGCACCGATCCCGCCTTGCAGGCCAACACCAGGAATGTCGCCTGAAACACATCCTCGGCCGCGTGCGGGTCCTCGAGCATCCGACGGCAGACGCCCAGCACCATCGACCCGTGCCGCTGCACGACCGCCTCGAACGCAAGCCGCCCAGCCTCGTCACAACGACCCGAGAACCGCTCCAGGAGTTGCCCATCGCTCAGCCCCGACACGGAACCGCTGTCGAAGAGCACGTTGAAGTCCCGACGCACCATCTCCGTCGATCCGTATCTCATGGAGATATCCCCTCCGAAACCCTCGGCGTATCATCAACGGCAGGGTTAGTGCGTCTCGAGGTCGGTCCGAATACAAGATTTCTCGCCCTCAAGCGAAGAATCCCGCGGTCCTCCTATTTTCTCGTCAGGCACGGTGAGATCAAAGGGGGGGGGTTAAGTCTCTCTCCCGAGAGAAGTCTTTCGTAAGGGTGGGCATTGCCCACCGTCACCGGGAAAGGCTGGTGGGCAGTGCCCACCCTACAAGACTACTTCGGCACCGCTCGGAGACTGCTAAACGGAGGGGAACGTAATGAGACGTAAGGTCGACGCCCTCTTCTCCTGCACATCCGCTTACGTGCGCAGGATTTTCCAAAGGCCGACGCGGCGCGGAATCAGGCGTGAGAGCTTCCCCCAGCTCGAATATCTGGCAACGCTCGGGATCATTGTCGGAGCCCTCGTCGCGGGCGGCTATGCGGCAGCGACGGGCCTGGGCCTGAAGGCCATCCTTGGGCGGGCCTTGCTCGGGGCCCTCGCGGCGGGGATCTTCGGGACGTTCCTCGGAATGATCCGGACGTCAGACTCGGACTCGGAGCCGGCCGCCGAACCCGAAGACGGTTCCCCTTCCGACGAGTCGAACACCTTGTGGGATCGCTGGGTTGACGACTCCGAAGACTCGGGCTCGGTCTCCGACGCGGTCTTCCTTGAAGAAGATGAGGGCGTCCCTCCTCACAGAGCCCGCGTCCGCCCTCGGATGCTCTCCACCGCCAGCGGCGAATCGATGCCCCTGGAAGATGAGATCCGGTCGGTGGTCAAGTCGGGCGTCAAAGGGCTGGTCCGGATCGTGGGATCCCACGGCTCGGGCAAGTCGACGACCTTGCGCCACCTTCAATCGCAGATCCACCCCCACCCGGGAGTCCTCTTCCTCGACGATCCCAGCCATCAGGAGATCCTCGCGGCCTCGGCGATGCCACTCGTCATCTATACCTCGCCTCAGCCCTTCCCCCGAAAGCACGTGGCCACCTATCGCCTCGCTCCCTGGAGCCAGGACGACCTGATCGAGTATCTCCTGGCGACCGACGCGGCGTCCTGTCCCTCGGTCATGTCGCGGATCCAGGACTCGGGAGACCTCGGCTTCCTCCAAGGAATCCCCGAGCTCTGGTCGACCGCCCTCGATCGGATGGTGCAGGAGCCTTCGGGCGGATCCGCCCGGGACGCGTTGCGCGGGGAGATCCTCCATCGACTCCCGGACGCCAAGGTTGCTGGGAAGGTGCAGGAGCGTTGCTTCCTCACCATCGTCGCGGCCAGCCGCACCGCTCCCGGGGAATTGGCGTTCAACCCGTCGTGGCCGGTCGAGGATCCGCAGCTCATCCGCCTGCTCCGCCATCGCCCGACCTGGGTCCTGCTCGCCGCCGAACGAGTGGCCACCACACTGGCGGGCGATGCCACCCCCGAGTTCCTGCAGTACCGATTCCCGCGCGAGTTGGTCGCGGAGTCGGCGCTGCTGGTCCGCAGGTCGCCGCAGGCCCTGGTCCGACTGCACGCCGTCATCCGGGGGAGCCTGACAGCCCTGCACCCGATGGCCGCGAGCCTCCTGCATGCCTCTCGGGTCGACTGGCAGCCCGAACCGGGATCGAGGGTCAACCTCGCAAGGGCCTATCTTGCGCTCGCATCCTGGCCGGGCATCGACCTCTCGAACGCGTCGATGGACGGTGTCGACCTCGCCGACGCCAACCTCGCAGGCGCGGAGCTCGACATGGCCCAGATCCGGGAAGCCGAGCTCCGCCGGGCCAAACTCCAGGGGGCCTCGATGGTCAGTTGCTTCGTCACGAACTCCGACCTGGCCTCGGCGGACCTCACCTCGGTCCGCGCCAATCGGTCGTCATTCCGGTGCTGCAACCTCGAGAATGCCAACTTCGAGGATGCGTCGTTGCAGCGAGCCCATTTCAATGGGTCGAGGCTCGACGCCGCGTGCTTCAGGGGGGCCAACCTCTTTGGTGCCGATTTCGAAGAGGCGACCATCAAAGAAGCCGACTTTCGCAACGCGAACCTCCAGGAGTGCCGACTGAGAGGCCTCCCTCTCAACCAGGGTGCCTTCGTCGGTGCCCAGTTCTGCGGCGCCGACCTTTCCGGCTGCAACCTCGAAGGTATGGAACTCCCCGCCGCAGACTTCGAGGACGCGGGGCTCGAAGACGCCCTGCTCACCGGCTCGAAGATGCCCGAGGCCAACTTCCTCGGCGCGAACCTCCGAAACGCGGGCCTGGCCGAAGTCGATTGGCCCGGCGCCTGCCTCCGCGACGCCGACCTCCGCGGGGCGAGCTTCCACCTCGGCTCTTCGAGGAGCGGCCTCGTCCAAAGCCCGATCGCCAGCGAAGGAACCCGCACGGGTTTCTACACCGACGACTTCGACGACCGGGACGTCCGCCCCCCCGAGGAGATCCGCAAGGCCAACCTCCGCGACGCCGACCTCCGCGGAGCTGAGATCGACGGCGTCGACTTCTACCTGGTCGACCTCCGCGGGGCCTTCGTCGACTTCGACCAGCTCGAACACATCAAACAATGTGGCGCCATCCTCGACAACCCCTCCTGAGAGGGCCTCCGCTCGGAGAAAATACTCCGGACTCGGAAATAAATTTGAAGCAATGTCGCCCAGACGCCGGCACTACAGGGCGAGAATCGGCGGGCGAGGAGGAGGGCGAATGGCCGGGGAGCGGTTGGCGGAGACGCTCGGGACGATCCAAACGATCTTTGCGGAAGGGACGTTCGTCGGGATCTCGGATGGAGAGCTGCTGGGGCGGTTCCTGGCCGGACACGACGCCGGAGCCGGCCTCGCGTTCGAGGCATTGGTGGCGCGACACGGCCCGATGGTGCTCCGAGTCTGCCGGGCGCGGCTCCGCGACGCCCACGAGGCCGAAGACGCGGCCCAGGCCACCTTCCTGGTCCTCGCCCGACATGCCCGCTCGGTCCGCCAGTCCGAATCCGTCGGCAGTTGGCTCTTCGGCGTCGCCTCGCGAGTCTCCGCCCGCGCCCGCTCCCACGCCGCCCGCCGGCAACAGGCCGAGATGCGCGGCGGCGAACAGAGCGCCGGTCGCCACGAGGTCCGAGGCCCGGCCCCCGAGACCTGGGAAGAGCTCTACCAGGAACTCGAGCGATTGCCCGACCGGTATCGCCAACCGATCATCCTCTTTCATCTGGAAGGCTTGACCTACGAAGAGACCGCGCAGCAACTCCGCTGCTCGGTCCGGACGATCCAGACTCGGCTGGCCAGGGGCCGCGAGCGACTCCGAGGGCGAATGTCCAGGCGAGGCCTGGCCCCCTCGGCGGACCTCTTCGTCGCCTCCCCCGCGATACATCCGCCCGCGCCCGGTTGGGCGGAGAAAACGGCGAAAGTCGTGGTCGGCCTCACGGCCGGCCCCTCGGCGAGCTCCGGGATGGTCCCGGTGTCCGTCGTCGTCCTCGCGGAAGGAGTGTCGAAGATGCTGCTCGTTCACAAGGTCAAGGTCGCCGCCCTCTCCCTCCTGGGCGTCGGCCTCGTCTCCGCCGCGGCCCTGGGAGTCACCTTCCCCCTGTCGAAGAATCACGCCCCCCAGGACCCCTCGCCTGCGAGACAAGCGATGCCCCCCGCTCGCCCCAAGGCCCCGGATGTCGCCCTCGCGCCGGAGACCCCAGAGCCCCGCGAGTTGAAGCATGACGACGGGAAATCCGCGGGGATGCGGAGCATCGCCGGCGGCGGGCACGCGGTGAAGTTCGAGGCCCCCGGCGAAGGCTGGGTCTTATCCTCCGTCCGCCTCTTCGGCTCTCGATACGGATATCCCAAGCCGCCGGCCGAGGATTTCGAGATCGACCTCTGCGACGAGAACTTCCACAAGCTCTCAACCTTTAAATTTCCTTATTCCACGTTTCGTCGCGGCGAACCCAAATGGGTCAGCATGGAGGTGAAGCCGACTGAGGTCCCCCGCAAGTTCATCATCGCCGTCGGGTTCGACCCCGCGCAGACCAAGGGCGTGTACGTCCACCACGATTCCAAAGGGAGCGGCTCGTCGCTGACCGGCCTACCCGACGTCGACGAACCTGAGCCCTTCGACAAGGGAGACTGGCTCATCCGTGCCCGCCTGAATCCGCCCGGCAGCAAGACTTCCGTTCCTGCGAAGAACTGATGCTCACTCGAATCTCTTGAGGATCCAAATCGACGAGGGGCCGCGCGTCATCGCGACGCGCGGCCCCTCTCGTGGTTTCGGTCTGGCCCGAAATTCCCTGACCCGGCCAGTTCCCCGCTCAGGAGACCTTTTGAACCGGGGCATCCACCCGGTGCGGCTTGGAAATCGGGGCGTTGTCCTCGGCAGCGGCGAGAGCCTTTCGAGCCCTCTTGACCGCGCGCTGCCTGGCACGCGCGACGAGCATGAGATTCCGGACGTACACGACCAGCCCCATCGCCTGACCGACGATGATCACAGGGTCGCGCCGGTGGATCGCATACACGAGCAGGGTCGCCCCCCCCAACAAGCTCAGCCACCAGAACGCGACCGGGATGACCGAGTCTCGCTTCTTCTCGGAGGCGAGCCATTGCACCAGGAACCGCGCCGTGAAGACGGCCTGTCCCAGGAACCCGATCTTGACCCAGATCGACATGTTCCAGAGCAGATGCCCGACATCCGCGATCACCTTCGACAGGTCGGACATGACTCAAACCTCCTGCCCGACGCCAGGTCGGGACTGGGTGGCAGGGACGGGGCAGGGGAGGTCGACCGAGGAGTGGGCCACCCGATAGCGGACGGGTCGGCGCATCAGCCAGGCCACGCCCAAGAGGTCGACGATCACTCGGAGCGACCGATTCCAGATGTTGTAGTGAGAGATGCCGTGAGGCCTGGGGCGGTGAATCACCGGCACCTGGACGATCTGGCAACCTTCACGGAGGAGGAGCGGCCCCAGGAACCGGTGCGAGCCATGGAACATCGGGAGCCGGACCGCCATTTCCCTCGAGAAGATCCGGACGGAGCACCCGGTGTCTCGGATCGACTGGCCGAGCACGGCATTGCGGACCCGGTTCGCCCAGCGGCTGATCACACGCTTCGACCAGACGTCCTCACGTTTGGTCCGCCAGCCGAGCGCCGCGTCGTGACCGGGGAGCGCGTCCCAGAGGATCGTCAGGTCGGCCGGATTGTTCTGGAGATCGGCGTCCAGCGTCGCGACCCAATGGCCCTCGGCCGCGCGGAAGCCCGCAGCGGTCGCGCCGGACTGCCCGACGTTCGCCGCCAGGGTCACGGGCCTGAGCTCGGGATAGTCGCCGTAGAGGCTTCGCAAGACCTCGGGCGTCGCGTCGGTGGAGCCGTCGTCCACGACAACGATCTCGAACGCCTGCATCCGGCCATCGACGCAGAGTGGCCGAAGCGCCTGCGCGATCTCGTCGACGAGTTGCGGCAAACTCGCAGACTCGTTCTTGGCGGGGACGATCACGGAGAGTGTGTTTTGACCCTCCGGCCCCGACTTCGAGAAGTCGCCCGGAGTATGAACCCTGGACCGTCCTACCGGACCTGGCCGATGTGACGGATCCTGTCGCATGGACGACATGTCGCAGGCCTCCTTGCCCACCGCTGCAAGAGACGGACCGGGGATGAAACCTTCCTGGTCTCGATCACTCGGGCATTGTCCACACAATGATTTCCCCGTCCATCCCAAAACAAACCCAAACCCGACGGGGCCCCGCGTAAACCCAATCCAGCAGGTCATCAGCGGTCTCAACTCGCCCCTCAAAATCCCGTGCGATCCGCGTCGCGAAACCTTCCTGGACAGACGCCAGGCCCTCTGATAGTTTGCCCACGCCCCAGCAAGGATCGGCGGCAGCACCCCCAAAGCTTCAGTGAAGAAGCGCTGAGGACAAGGACGCCCCAGCCATGAGCTCCACCCTGTTGAACCCACCGGCCGTCCTCCCCTTCCTCGCGAGCGACCTCGCCTCAAGCCCATTCAGTATCGCCGTTTACGGAGATCCCGACGCGGAGACCGACGGCCTCCTGGAGAGCGTGAGGGATCACGGAATCCTCGTCCCCCTGGTCGTGGTCGCCTCGGAATCGGGTTGGGAAGTCATCTCCGGACACCGCCGGCTCGCCTGCGCCCGCAGGCTCGGCCTCCTGGAGGTCCCCTGCGAGGTGAAGGACATCCGGTCGCAGGCCGCTCGCCAGCTCGCGATCCTCGAGTACAACCGCCAACGGACCAAAACGTTCAGCCAGACGATGCGCGAGGCTGACGCCCTGGAAGACCTCGAGGCCGAAGCCTCGAGGGAGCGTCGCTTCGGCAACCTCCGCCAGTTCCAGACGGAGGATTCCGACTGTCGGAATTCCGACGATCGGAAGGGTCGTACCGACGCTCGAATCGCGAAGGCCCTCGGCCTCGGGGGGAAGGACCTCTACCGCCAGGCCCGGGCCGTCTGGAAGACCGCCCAGGGGGGGGACCCTCGGGCCGTCAGCGGAGTCGCCCAGCTCGACGCCGGGACCAAGTCTGTTTATGCCGCTTATAAAGACCTACGTCGAAGGAATCGTTTCGCCGCCGGGTTCCGTCCCACGCCATACGACGTCTGGGCGTTCAAGCACGACCGTGCCTTCGGGATCCCCCATCCGGGATCGATCCCGCCGGGCATCGTCGCCCACACCTTGCATTATTACACGTCGCCGGAGGCCCTCGTCGTCGATCCGATGGCCGGCGGGGGTACGACTCTCGACGTTTGCCAGTCGATGGGACGCCGATGCCTCGCGTATGACCTCAGCTCAGTGCGTCCAGACATCGTCGAACACGACGTAAAGACGGGATTTCCACTCGAAACCCGCGGATGCGACCTGATTTTCTGCGATCCCCCCTATCATACGATGCTCGCGCGACGATACGGCCGCGAGGGGGTCGACACCGAACCCCTCGCGGCCTGGATCGAATCGTTGAATCAACTCGCTCGGGGCGCCTTCGACGTGCTTCGACCCGGCGGCTATTTCGCGCTCTTGCTCGCCAACCAGACGGAAAAAGACTTGCCCGCCGGCTTCGGCTACCTCGACCACGCTTTTTATGGCTATCAAGCCCTCGTCGCGGCCGGCTTCCTGCCGGAGCGACGGATCAGCTGCCCGATGGACGGGGCTTATTTGCCCCAGCACGTCCGACGTGCCCGCTCCGAGGGGCGGATGCTCGGGCAGGTACGCGACCTCGTGATCGTGCGCAAACCAAATTGAAGTCAAGAGTTACGACAGAGGCTCGCCGCAAGCCAGCTCGTACACTTTGCCCCGGACGAAGGGGTTCGAGAGGGTCGGGTTGCGTCGGACGATGGGCTCGGGCAGCGAGGAGATCGCCCGGTTGATCAGGTCCTGCAGTTCGCGGGCTCCCAGGCTGTCGATGAGCAGATTGATCGCGGCTTCTTCCCCTTCGCGGGCATCTTCCTCGCGTTGCCGCTCGCGCTTCGCCTCGATGGATTGAAGTCGGGCCTCGAGTTCCCGCCTGCGACTCTCGAGTCGAGTCGCCACTTGAGGTAAGAGATCGTAGCCGTCTTCGAGTCCGGCGCGGATGTAGCCGGGGCCGTTCTGCAGCTTACCTTGGCTTTGCAGGTAGAGGGCGTTGAGCAGGACCTTGGCGACGTCCTCCGGATCCTTCTGCGCGGCGATGCGCTCGGCGAGGTGCTTGGGGATTCCCTGATTGGTCAGGAGTTCCTGCAAATCGACAGCAACAAGAAGCCGCCCTTCGGCGGACAGGCGGAAGGGTGTTCCCGGAATCGGGATGCTTGCAGTGTCTTCTCTCGTTCTTGGTTCTCGTTTGGGCCCATCCGCAGGGCCTCCCGGGCCGAGGAACTGGGCCAGGGCCTCGAAAGAATTTTGACCAGTCTCGAGGGGGGGGTCTAAAAGATTTGGGACAGTTTCAGGCCCTACCCCTAAAAATTCTGGGACACCGGTAGGCAGGTTCTTGGACGCCTTCGGCCCTTTGGTAGTGGCCGGACGTACCGGCGCATCGCGAATGATCTTGTAGGCGGTCGACCGTCCCTTCGACTTGCTCGCGGCGAGGAGGCCGTTCTTGCTGAGCTCCTCGATAGCAGCGAGGACGGTCTGCCGACTTAGGCCTGCCTGGCGGGCAATCGTGCGGATGCTCGGATAAGCCCAGTCCGAGCCGAAGTCGGAGTAGAGGCCGATGACCAGATAGACCTTGATCGCCGAGCCGCCCAACTGCTTGAACGACTCGGACCGTAAGAGGTCGTGCTCGACGCGGAAGAAGAAGGGGGCCATGACCTGCGGTCACCTTACTTTGGGGCCGAGTTGCGGGATTCGAGTTGGGACGGTCGCCGGCGCGAGTCAGGCCGTCAGGCTCGCGGGAGGGGGGTCGGAGATGTAGTAGGTCTTCACCTTCCCCCGCTCGTGCGTCGTGGAGACGACGAGGCCGAGATCCTCAAGACGGGAGAGGCTCTCGATGACCGTAGGGCACGACAGGCGTGTCTTCGCCATGAGCCTGTTCAGGCTGATGGTGATGCTCTTGTCGGGCTCGCCACCGCAGGCTTCGAGCATGGCGAGATAGACTTTGATCGAATCTCCTCGGATCCGGGCAAGATATCCCCGGTCGAAGAGCACATTCTTGACCCAGTCCGTTTGGATCGGCATGGCGATGGTCACGACGACTCCTCTACCCCCCAGGGCCTACTCGGGCTCAACTTGGCCGAGGGCCTCAGTCAACTTCCGTGTCGCTTCGTCGTAGGCAAGGCTGGCAATCATGAAACAAGCGCGAGCGACTCCAACTCGGCCGATTGGCTTTATCGACCTCGCTCCAAACGCCTCTTCATCAACACGAGCCGGACCACGCCGCGACATTGCGGCTTGTATCGCCTAGCCCGATGCCACACCCGTCAGGACCTCCGCCAGGAAGAAATCGAGAAAAAACCGAGTAGGTCATTGACCCTCGGCCAGGGTCGGGTATTATGTCCCTCGTCGCCGCTGACAACGGTGGTGACGAGAAACGCGGCCGAGTGGTTCGGCAAGACAACTTGACCGAGCCCGATGGCCGCGATAATTCGTTCGCTGGACGATTCGGCCGGCGTGACATGCCCTCAGGGC
>NZ_JBTYIP020000056.1:0-27385 GCF_054877945.1 Singulisphaera rosea
TCTGCCTGTGGGGTCTGAACCCACGCCTCTGGCTGACGGCCTATCTGCAAGCGTGTGCCGAAGCCGGCGGTCAGGCGCCGGTCGACGCGGAGCGGTTCCTACCGTGGAATCTCACGCCGGAAGAACGCCGCGCCTGGGGCTGCGACGAAGATCTCCCGACATCGGACACCTCATAGACCAAGCGGACAACGGTCGTCCAACGAACTCGAGTCTTGAAGCCTCTCGTTGGCCCACAGAGTGGCCTGAGTGAGGGTGCGCGCCGACCAAGGACGACGGGTTTACCGAATACTTACGACGCGTCGGATCGACCTCGACGTCGGCCGCTGCCGGCTTTCATGAACGGTGATTCGAGTGCCGTCGGCCCATACGAATGTCTATCCGTTGCGGGGTCAAGGGTTCCCGGCGCGCCAGAGCTTGATGATTCCGTCGTGGCCGGCGGAGGCGAGGGTGCGGCCGTCGGGGGAGAAGGCGATGGCATTCACGCGGCGGGCGTGGCCTTCGAGGACGAGGGTCGCCTGGCCGGTGACCGGGTCCCAGAGCCGGATCTTGGAGTCGCCGGAGGCGGAGGCCAGCGTCTGGCCGTCGGACGTGAAGGCGAGGCCGTGGACGACGGCGTCGGAGCCCTTGGCGGAGGCGCGCCGGGTCCAGGAGCTCACCTCCCAGAATGAGACGATGCCGCGCTCGTCGCCGGAGGCGAGCGTGGTGCCGTCGGGGGAGAACGCGAGCGAGACGTCGAAGTTGGGGCAGTGCAGCGCGAGGGCCTCACGTCGCTCGCGGAGCTCCCAGACGCGGATCGTGCGGTCGTTCGCGGAGGAGACGAGGTTCTTCCCGTTGGGCGAGAACGCGAGCGTCCTCAGCCTCGCGGAGTGGCCGACGAGCAAGGTGATAGGGGTCCCGTCGGTGGCGTCCCAGAGGCGGATCGAGAGGTCGGAGCCCCCCGAGGCGAGGACCTTGCCGTCGGGGGAGAAGGCCAGGGCACGCACGTCGGCGGTGTGGCCACGGAGCGTCGCCTGGAGCGTGTTCGGGCCGAGGTCCCAGAGCCGGACGGTGTTGTCGAAGCCGGCGCTGGCGAGGGTCTTGCCGTCGGGGCTGATCGCCAGGGCGGCGACGAGGGACTCGTGGCCTCGGAGCGTAGCCCGCAAGGTGCCGTCGTTCGGGTTCCAGAGCCGGATCACCCCGTCGTCGCCGGCCGACACGAGGATGTCGCCTTCGGGTGTGTAAGTCAGGGCCCAGACCTCTCCCGGGGAGCCCGAGAGCTGTGCGATGGGCTCGTGGCTCGGCCCGAAGTGCCAGGAGCGGACCCTCGCGTCCTCGCTCCCCGAGACCAGGGAATGGCCGTCCGGGGTGAAGGCCAGGCAGCGGACGGCCGCCGTCGCGGCCTTGAACGAGGCGAGCTTCCGCCCCGAGGACAGGTCCCAGAGCGTCGGCCGCAGGCCGTCCCCGGCGCCCGCGAGAGCCTTGCCGTCGGGGGAGACGGCGAGGCAGGCGAGCTTCCCGGAGACCCCTTCGAGGGGGATCCGGCTTGGCTGTGGCATCGGGCCCTTGGAGAGCCGGATCAACTCCTGGCCGGACGCCGAGCCCGCGACGAGCGTACCGCCGTCGCTCGAGAAGAGGAGCTGGTCCGCGGGCGGGCCCGGGAGAGCCCCGATCTCCTGGCCGGTCGCCGGATCCCAGAGGGTGACCCCTCCGCCGTGCCCCGCCGCGAGGGTCTTGCCGTCGGGCGAGAAGGCGAGGCTGTCGAGCAGGGTAACCTGCCCGGGCAGGGTCATCGACTCGCGACCGGTGGCGAGATCCCTGAGGAAGACCGGGCCGTCCCGCCCGGCGGTGGCGATCGTGCGCCCGTCCGGCGCGAACGCGAACCGGCGCCCCGGCAGGGCCGAGGCGCGGGAGGCGACCTGCGTCGCGCCCGGGCCGATGTCCCAGAACAGGATCCGGTGCGTCGAGGCGTCGTCGCTGACCCCTTCGTCCACGACGGCCAGCCTTCGACTGTCGGGGGAGAAGGTGACGCCGGTCACTTCGCCGGAAGGGCCCGAGAGTCGGATCGGGTCGCCGGGGTTTGCGACGTCCCAGAGCTTGATCTCGCCGAGCCTCCCCGATTGCGAGGTCCAGGAGACCAGGGCCCGGCCGTCGGGCGAGAACGCCAGGCCTTGGATCTCGCCCGAGTGCGCCTTAACGCGGGCCCGCAAGCGCCAGTTGATGGGATCCCAGAACATCAACTCCCCGTCGGCGTCGCCGGAGGCCAGCGTGAGCCCGTCGGGGGAGAGGGCCAGCGATCGGACGGCCACCTCGTGGCCGAAGAGCGTGGAGACCTCGCGGTGGGAGAGCCGGCGCAGGTAGTACCACTCGAAGCCCCGCGGGTCGCGGCCCCCCGGCTTCGGGCGGATGTTCTCGAGGATCTCCTGCGCGAACTCGACGCGGCCCGCCGACAACTCCTGCTGGGCGAGGCGGAGCTGCGAGCTGTACAGGAGCCGACGGGTCGACCACTCGTGGCGGTCGGCCAGCGCCCGCTGGCGGTTGGCCTCGACCGAGTGGCGGTCGGCCAGCTCGAGCGCCTTCTGCAACTGCTCGTTGTAGTCCTGGATGAACCGAGTGCGCCAGAAGGCGGCGATCCCGAAGGTCACGAGCGCCGACAGCGTGATGGCCATCGTCAGGGTGACCGTCGACCGGTGCCGCCTCGCCCATTTCACGGCCCGGTCGAACCGGCTCGGGGGGTGGGCGAGGATCGGGCGATGTTCGAGGAACCGCCGGAGGTCGTCGGCGAAGTCCCTGGCCGTCGCATACCGGTCGCCCGGGGCCTTGGCCATCGCCTTGGTGACGATCGTCTCGAGGTCCCTCGGGATCGAGGAGTCGATCCGGCGCGGCGGGCACGGGTCTTCCTCGGCGATCCGGCGGAGCCTCGCGAGCGGGTCGTCGGTCTCGAACGCCGGGCGGAGCGTCAAGAGCTCGTACAGGGTCACTCCGAGCGAGTACACGTCGGAGCGGTGGTCGATGACCGAACGCTCGCCCATGGCCTGCTCGGGGCTCATGTAACGGAGCGTGCCCACGAGGTCGCCCGACTTGGTCAGCTCGCTGTCGCCGGGGACTCGAGCGAGCCCGAAGTCGGCGACCCAGAGCCAGCCGGCGTCGTTGACGAGGAGGTTCGACGGCTTGATGTCGCGGTGGAGGATGCCCTGCTCGTGGGCGAACTGGAGCGCCTCGGCCGCCTGCCGGGCGAGGTCGGCCGCGACCCTGGGCGAGGGCCTTCGGCTCGTCCCCGTCACCGTGAAGAAGGCCGGCGGGTCGGGAGGTCGGTCGATGGTCGAGATCGTGAACGTGTCGTCCTCGCCGACGGCCGCGGGGGCGGATGAGCGGGCCTCGACGGTCTCCGCCGGCGTCCCTGTGGGGGGCAGGGGCAGGGGGGCCCCTCCGTCAGACGGAGCCTCGGCCAGTCGCTTGAAGTCGCTGATGACCTGCGCGAGGGTGTACCCTTCGATGAGCTGCATCGCGTAGTAATGGACCCCCCCCTCAGCCCCGACGAGGTAGACCGGGACGATGTGGGGGTGGTGGAGGCACGCGGCGGCCTGGGCCTCGACCTGGAATCTCCGGAGCCGACGCGGGTCGTCGGCCGAGACCGCCGGGAGGATCTTCAACGCGACCCGACGGTTCAGGGAGATCTGGACGGCCTCGTAGACGATCCCCATCCCCCCCCGCCCGAGGACGCGGACCCTGCGGAAGTCGCCCAGGGGGCTGTTGATCGCCTCGGGCATCGGGGGGACGAAGTCATGGACGATGTCCCCGTCCGCCCCGCCTGTCCCCTTGCCCTCGCCCTCGCCCTCGGCTTCACCCTCGCCGGACCGGGGCATGAGCCGGGCCATCTTCTCGAGCGCGGGGAAGAGGCGACGAAGCTCGTCGGCGTCTTGAGGACGCCGGTGGACCTCCGCGTCGATGTCCACGACCTGCCCGGCCTGGAGCCGGTCGACGACGATCGAGGCCCATTCGGCCAGGTCGTCGTCCCGCGCGGACCAGGAGGCGTGGCCGCCGCCGGGAGGGGTCATCGTCATCGCGCCCGGCCGCGGCCCGAGGCCTTGAGGCGAGCCTGAGCTCGTCGCAGAGAGGGGATCGCCGAGACGTCCGAGCCGGAGTCGAGGTCGAGAAGGATCGCGGTCACCTCACCGTCGATGGTCACCGTCACCACCCTCTACGCTCGCCCCACGTCTCTCATTTGGAGAAGTACGCAGGACGGGGACTCCCTCGGTCCGTACGCAAATGGACGTCGACCCCTAACCCGTCGGGTTTGCACGCCCGTCTCGAGCCTCGCCGAGATTGTCGAGAGTCGAGACCTAGACTCACCCCGCCCTTCCCCAGATCACTCAATCGTACCCTGGCCCCGGCCCCCTTTTCAAATGCATTTTCAACGCCCGAGGCCCGGAGTATACGGCCGACAGCGAGTGTGACGACGAGTCGAATCGCTGGACAAACGCGGGGTGGGCCAAAGCCCTGCGGGACCATCGCCCCGGAAGTGGGCAAGAACAGGGTCAAAGACCTGAGGGCCGGTGATCGGAACGAGCGAAAACGATCGCCCCTCACGGCGGCTCTCTCCGAGATCCCAGGGAATCGGAGGAGAGCGACCGCAAAGGGCACACATACGTCGGCGTTGCGTCCCGACCGTCGAGGCCATTCGCAGGCCTCGACGGTAGCGATCTGCCTCAACTCACATTGAAGGTAAAAGTCCTGGCCATGATGTCAGTGTCGACACCGCCGTTGGCCGTGCCGCCGTTATCGCGGACCTGGAATGTGAAGGAGGCGTAGGGGGCGCCGGTCGCGTTCGCCGCGGGGGCGAACTTGAGCTTCCCGGCGTTGATGTCGGCGACGAGGATGACGAGCCCGGAGGTGACCGCGACGCCGTTGAGCGTGAGGGCGCCTGCGTTGGGGAGGCTGGAGATCTTGACGGCCAGGAAGGCGTTGGGGGGGGTGTCGTTGGGGTCGGAGAAGCCGAAATCGGTGGCGGCGAAGGTGTAGGTCGAGTTCTTGGCGATGGAGACCGTCTTCGGGGTACCGACCGGCGGGTCGTTGATGGCGGTGTGCGTGACGAAGATGGTGCGAGGAGTGGGGTCGGTGTTCTGGCCGCCGTTTGCGGTCCCCCCGTTGTCCCGGACCTGGAAGGTGAACTTGATGAAGGCTCCGCCGCTCCCGTTATCGGGGGGGACGAACTTGAGCTTGCCCGCGGCGATATCGGCGACGGGGATGACCATGCCGGAGGTGAGCGGCGCCCCGTTGTAGGTGAGCCCCGGGTTCTCAGGGATGGTGGTGACGACGACCGAGGCGAAGGC
Source organism: Singulisphaera rosea (assembly GCF_054877945.1). Classification (NCBI taxonomy): domain Bacteria; kingdom Pseudomonadati; phylum Planctomycetota; class Planctomycetia; order Isosphaerales; family Isosphaeraceae; genus Singulisphaera; species Singulisphaera rosea. The sequence continues at coordinate 5,310 of NZ_JBTYIP020000056.1, forward strand.
GTTCGCGGGGTTGTCACTCGGGTCGGAGTATCCGAAGTCATTGACGGTGAACGTGTAGCTGGTGCCTTCGAGGATGGTGACGGTCTTGGAGGTCCCGACAGGCGCGTCGTTCACCGAGATGATGCTGACGTACATCGAGCGTGCGACGGGGTCGGTGTCGACACCACCGTTGGAGGTCCCGCCGTTATCTCGGACCTGGAAGCTGAACTTGGCGTAGAGGTTCCCGTTGGCATTGGCGGGCGGCGTGTAGACGAGCTTCCCGGCGGCGATGTCCGCAACAGGGATCACCTGGCCGTTGGTCGGTGGTGTCCCGTTGTAGGTGAGACCGGACGCCGTGGCGACGTTGGTGATCTTGATGGAGGCAAAGGCGTTGGCCGGATTGTCATTCGGGTCGGAGAATCCGAAGTCGGCCACGGTGAAGGTGTAAGAATGATCCTCGAGGATGGTAACGGCCTTGGCGGTCCCGACGGGTGCGTCATTCACCGAGGTGATGGTGACGTACATGGAACGGGCGACCGGGTCGGTGTCGACGCCGCCGTTGGCCGTGCCGCCGTTGTCACGGACCTGGAAGCTGAACTTGGCGTAGAGGTTTCCATTGGCGTTGGCGGGCGGGGAGTAGACGAGCTTGCCCGCGGCGATGTCGGCGACGGGGATGACGGTGCCGTTGGCAGGGGCGACCCCGTTGTCGGTGAGGCCCGAGGCCGTGGCGACGTTGGTGATCTTGATGGAGACGAAGCTGTTCGCCGGGTTATCGTTGGGGTCGGAGAAGCCGAAATCGGCGAGGGTGAACGTATACGGCTTGTCTTCGAGCGTCGTCACGGCCTTGGCGACGCCGACGGGTGCGTCATTTACGGAAGTGATGGTGACGTACATCGAGCGTGCGACGGGGTCGGTATTGACGCCACCGTTGGCCGTGCCACCGTCGTCGCGGACCTGGAAGCTGAACTTGGCGTAGAGCGAGCCGTTGGCGTTGGCGGGGGGTGTGTAGATGAGCTTGCCCGCGGCGATGTCGGCGACGGTGATGACCTGGCCGTTGGTCGGAGCGGCTCCGTTGTAGGTGAGGCCGGTCGCACCGACGACGTTGGTGACGACGATGGAGGCGAAGTTATTGGCGGGGGAGTCGTTGGGGTCGGAGAATCCGAAGTCGGCGACGGTGAAGACGTAAGGCTTGTCTTCGAGGGTGGTGACGGCCTTGGCGATGCCGAGAGGCGCGTCGTTGACGGGTGTGACGTTGACGGTGATGGTCTTGGGTGTGGGGTCGGTATTCACGCCGCCGTTGGCGGTCCCGCCGTTGTCGCGGACCTGGAAGTTGAACTGGATATAAGCGAGTCCGTTGGCGTTGGCCGTCGGCTTGAATTTGAGCTTGCCAGCGGCGAGGTCGTACGTGGTGATGACCTGGCCGTTGGTGAGGGGCGCTCCGTCGAAGGTGAGCCCCGGGTTTGCGGGGAGGTTGGAGACGACGATGTAGCCGAAGGCGTTGGCGGGGCTGTCGTTGGGGTCGGAGAACCCGAAGTCGTTGACGCCGAAGGTGTAGGTAGACTCTTCGAGCATCGTCACAGTCTTGGAGGTGCCGACGGGCGCGTCGTTGACGGGTGTGACGTTGACGGTGATGGTCTTGGGCGAAGGATCGGTATTCACGCCACCGTTCGCGGTGCCGCCGTTGTCGCGGACCTGGAAGGAGAACTTGAAGTAAGCCGCGCCGTTGGCGTTGGCCGTTGGTGTGTACTTGAGCTTGCCCGCGGCGAGGTCGATGGTGGTGATGACCTGGCCGTTGGTGAGGGGCGCTCCGTTGAGGGTGAGGCCTGGGCTGGTGGGCAGGTTGGAGACGACGATGTAGCCGAAGGCGTTGGCGGGGTTGTCGAGGGGGTCGGAGAACCCAAAGTCGTTGACGCCGAAGGTGTAGGAGGAGTCTTCGAGGGTGGTGACGGTCTTGGAGGTGCCGACGGGCGCGTCGTTAACGGGAGTGACGGTGACGTACATCGAGCGAGGGATGGGGTCGGTATTGACGCCGCCGTTGGCGGTTCCACCATTGTCGCGGACCTGGAAGCTGAACTTGATGTAGGAGCCACCGGCGGCATTCGCGGGAGGCTGGAATTTAAGCTTTCCGTCGGCGAGGTCGTAGGTGGTGATGACCTGCCCATTAGTAAGTGGTGCTCCGGCCAAGGTGAGGCCGGGGGTGGTGGGGATATTGGAGACGACGATGTATCCGAAGGCGTTGGCGGGGTTGTCGTTGGGGTCGGAGAATCCGAAGTCGGCGATGGTGAAGGTATAAGTGGTGTCCTCGAGGATGGTAACGGCCTTGGCGATTCCGACGGGCGCGTCATTCACCGAGGTGATGGTGACGTACATCGATCGAGCGACGGGGTCGGTGTCGACGCCGCCGTTGGCGGCTCCGCCGTCATCCTTGACCTGGAAGGAGAACTTGGCGTAGAGCGACCCGTTGGCGTTGGCGGGGGGTGTGTAGATCAGCTTGCCCGCGGCGATGTCGGCGACGGGGATGACCTGGCCGTTGGTCGGAGCGGCTCCGTTGTAGGTGAGGCCGGTCGCACCGGCGACGTTGGTGACGACGATCGAGGCGAAGTTGTCGGGAGGGTTGTCGTTGGGGTCGGAGAATCCGAAGTCGGCGACGGTGAAGGTGTAGGGCTTGTCTTCGAGCGTCGTGACGGCCTTGGCGACGCCGATAGGGGCGTCGTTCGCCGAGTTGACGGTGAGAGGCATCGACACGGCGAGCGTGTCGGCGCCTCCGTTGTCGGTCCCGCCGTCGTCCTGCACGACCCATTTGAAAGCGCCGGTGCCGCTCGCGTTCGCGGCGGGCTTGAACTTCATACCTCGGAACTGGGCGAGCGTGTAGGAGGTATTCGCGGTGACGACCGTCACGCCGTCGGCAAGGATGACGTTCCCCAGGCTTGAAGCGGGCACGGCCGTGACCTTGTAGCTGAGCGTCTGCAATGCCTCGGCGGATCCTCCGCCCGGGCCGAACGCGACGCTGCCCAGGCCGAGGGACGTGGCGGCGGCGTCCTCGGATACCGTCAGGTTGGCGATCGTCCCGCCCGACTGGACGGGGGCGTCGTTGACGGGGGTGACGTTGACGTACATCACTCGCGAGGTGGGGTCGATATTGACGCCGCCGTTTGCGGTGCTCCCATCGTCCTGGATCCGGAAGGTGAAACTGCTGTAGAGGTCGGCGGCGCCGTTGGCGGCCGGCGTGTACTTGAACTTGCCTGCGGCGATGTCGGCCGCGGGGATGTAGGAACCGACGGCGACCGGGACGCCATTGTTCGTGAGGGAACCTGGCGCCGGCAGGGTCATGATCCTCACGTTGAGGAGCGAATTGGCCGGGAGGTCGCCGGGGTCGGTGAAGCCGAAGTCGCTGATGGCGAAGGTGTAGGGGGTGTCTTCGAGGGTGGTCACCGTGTTGTTCTTGCCGACGGGAGCGTCGCTCCTGGTGCTGCCGATGACGCTGTTGATGTTGGCGAAGGTGGTGACCCTGGTGATCAGCTTCCCGGCGAGGTCGAGGACGAGGCCGACTTCGCTCGCGGATGCGTCGAAGAGTGCCCCGTCGAGGCCGCCGTCGAGGCTGAAGACGTTCGTAGAGGCGGCGGGCTTGAAGGTGTCGACGCCCGAGCCGCCCATGAGGTAGAGCTGCGGGTTGACGCCGCTGTAGTTGAACACATCGTCGCCGCCTGCGCCGTCGACGGTGCGGTACCCGATCCCGACGAGCGAGGTGGTGACGCCGCCGAGGGAGATCTGGGAGGCGTTGATGGAGAAGGTGTCGGCCGAAGAGGTGCCGATGACCGTGAGGGTGTCGGTCCCCCCCTTACCATCGACAGTGAGGGGGGTGGTCCCGGTCAGGGTCCCGATGATGACGCCGTTCAAGTAGATGTCGCGCGTCGTCGCGTTGAGGAACCGGACCAAGAAATCGTCGTTTCCGGACGTCCCCCAGAGCTGGGTCACATTGTCGGTGACAGCTCGGATGTTGAACCCGAACGTCGCCGTCCCGCTGGCGCCGATCTCGCCCTTGACGATGAAGGTATAGCTCCCGGTGCTCGGGAGGGTGACCCGGCCCAGGTCGCTTATCGAGTAGCCGACGGCGATCAGGTTGCTGTACGGGTCGAGGAGGGTCCAGTACGCCCGGTTACCGCTGGGGTCGTTGGTGTCGAAGGAGAGCGCGTCGACGTAGACCGAGCTCCCCGCAGTCCCCGAGAAGCGGTAGAAGGCCGAAGATGACGCGGGGCTGAGCGAGCCGGTGACGCTCGACCCGAGCGTGATGGGGGTGGCGGCGGCGAGGTCGACGAGGTTGAAGCGGAAATCGCCGGTCACGTCGCCGTTACCGGCGACGGTCAGGGTGTAGGTCGCGGCCGGCAGGAGGCCGAGGTTGCGGTCGTCCCAGGAGAATCGCGCGTTCGAGATGATCGTCCATTGCGACGTGCTCAAGCTCCAGCTCAGGTTGCTCGACGAGACCTGGCTGTCGAACCAGAGCCGTGTGGGTGAGGCGAGGGTGAAGGTGTAGATCCTCTGCTGGTTCGGGATGGCGATGGAACTGGAGACGGGCGTGCCGAGGGTCAGGGAGGCGGTGACGTCGGTGACGGGCCGCACGTTGAAGGTGGCGTTGGTGGTCCCGGTGGCCCCGAAGTCTCCTTGGAGGACGAGTGTGTAAATCCCCGAGGAGGGGAGCTTGATCCGCCCCGAATCGTTCGTCAGGCCCCCGAAGTTGAGCGTGTTGCCGAACGGGTCGATGAGCATCCAACTGGCCGCATTCCCCTGTTCATCCACGCCGGAGAACGAGTTGTCGAGGAAGATCGTGGAGCCCGCCGTACCGGTGAACTTGTAGAGCTGGGTTGAATTCGCAGGGTCGAAGACGGTGCTGACCGGGGTTCCTGGAGTGACGGTGGTGGCGTCCGCGAAGTCGAGGACGTTGAACGCGAAGGGGTCGCCGACGAGTCCGGTGATCTGGAGCACGTAGCTCCCCGCCGGGAGCAGGACGAGGTCCCTGTCGCCCGAGGAGAACGACTCGGAGCCCGCGATCCCCGCGGGGCCGGTCACGATCCAGGAGAGGTTGGGGTCGGTCGTTAACGTGTCGAACCAGAGCCGGGTGGGGCCGGCGAGGGTGAACAGGTAATTGGCATACCCGGCCGAAGGGATCGTGTCGCTGACCGGTGTGCCGACCGTGAGCGGCGTCCCGACGACCTCGGGCGGGTTGGTGTGCGACTGGAAGTCGACCTCGAAGCTGTAGCTGGGGGGCGTCGAATTCCCCAGCGAGGTGATCACGAGCGTATACGTCCCGGTGGCGGGGATGGCCAGACTGCCGTAGTCGCCGTCCACATACCCTTCGAAGAGGATCTTGTCGTAGGGATCGATGAGCTGCCACTTCGCGAGGTCGCCGGAATGGCTGAGGGTGCGGAAGAGGAGCGAATCGCCGGCGTTGGCGGCGAACTGATAAAGCCTGATGGAGTCGATGGGCGTGATCGTGTCGGAGACCGCCTGGCCGGTCGGGCCGGCCGAGGTGCCGGCGATGATCGGCGTTGCCGAGCTGAGATCGAGGAGCTTGAACTCGAAGTTCCCGGTGGTGTCGCCGAGGCCGGAGACGGTCAAGGTGTAGGTCGCCGCCGGGAGGAGCCCCACGGCCCTATCGCCATCGGAGAGGGCGACGTTGGGGACGATCGTCCCTTGCGGCCCGGACAGGCCCCAGATGAGGTTGTAGGCGCTGGCCAGTCCGTCGAACCAGAGCCGGGTCGGAGCGCCGAGCGTGAACGTATAGCTCGACTGCTGCCCGGGGTTCGCGATGTTGCCCGAGACCAGGGCCCCGAGGGTCAGCGCGGCCGTCGAGTCGGCGACGGGACGGACGTTGAAAGAGAAGTTCGCGGTCCCGGTCGCAAGAACGATCCCCTGGACGACCACGGTATAGGTGCCCGACTGGGTGAGGGTCGCCCGCCCGGGATCGAAGTTCCACTGGCCGATCGCGACCTGGTTGCCGATCGGGTCGAGGAGGATCAGCGTGGCGCCATATCCGTCCGGGTCGGTCGTGGAGAACGAGAGCGCATCGAGGAAGATGGTGGAGCCGGCCGTGCCGGTGAACCGGTACAACTTGCTGGAGGCTGCGGGGTTGAGCGTGCCGCTGACGTTGTTACCGGGCGTGATCGAGGTCGCCGCCGCGAAGTCGAGGATGTTGAAGTTGAAGTCACCCTGGGAGTCGTTGACGCCGGAGACGCTCAGGGTGTAAACGCCCGCCGGGAGGAGGCCGAGGCCCCGGTCGTTCGAGGCAAAGTCGACGTTGGTGTAGACCGGCCCTTGCGGGCCCTTGAGGCTCCAGAGCAGGTTCGGGTCGCTCGTCCGGGTGTCGAACCAGAGCCGGGTCGTCGTCCCCAGGGTGAACGTGTAATTCTTCTGCTGCCCAGGGCTGGAGATGCTGCCCGAGACCGGGGTGCCCACAGTCAACGTGGCCGTCGAGTCGGCGGCCGGCCGCACGTTGAAGGAGTAGCTCGAGGTCCCGGTCGCGTTGATCGGGCCCTCGACGATCAGCGTGTACGTCCCCGACGCGGCGAGGGCCAGCCGGCCCGAATCGCTGGTCTGGGGCCCGCCGTAAAGCGTGTTGCCACCCGGGCCGACGAGCGTCAGGTTCCCGAGGTATCCATTCGGGTCGGTCGTGGAGGCGTAGAGGCTGTCGAGGAAGATGGTGGAGCCGGCCGTGCCGGTGAACCGGTAATAGGCGGAGGCGGACGCGGTGCTGAGCGACCCGTTGACGGTCGTCCCCGGCGTGATCGGTGAGGCGGAGGCGAGGTCGACGATATTGAATTTGAAGCTGCCCAGGTAGTCATACACGCCCGTGACGGTCAGGGTATAGTTGCCCGCCGGGAGGAGGCCGAGACCCTGTTCATCCGTCGCGAAGTAGCGGGTGTCTGGCAGGGCCGTCCCCTGGGGGCCGCTTAGTGACCAGGCCAGGTTGGTGTCGTTCGTCTGGCTATCGAACCAGAGCCTCGCCGGTGCGTTGAGAGTAAATGTATAGTTCCTCGCCTGCCCCGGATTGTTGATGCTGCCCGAGACGGGAGTGCCGAGGGTCATCGCGGACGTGCTGTCGCTCACCACCCGGACGGTAAAGCCATAGTCCGAGGTGCCGGCAGGGTCATTGTCCCCCTGGAGGGCCAGGGTGTACGTGCCCGAGGAGGAGAGTGTGATGCGTCCCGAGTCGAGAGTAATGTAGTTACTGTCGATCGTGGCGCCGAACGGGTCGATGAGTTGCCAGAGACCCAATTCGCCGAACGGTTGGCTCGACGTGAAGCTCGAGCCATCCAGGTAGATGGTCGAGCCTGCGGTCCCGCTGAACTGGTAGAGATTCGTCGAGTTCGCCGGGTCCAGCGTGCCGCTGACGGCCGTTCCCGACGTGATCGGGGTGGCGGCGGCGAAGTCGAGGACTCGGAATGCGAAGGATATCCACTCGTCGCCGTACACGGTCAGGGAATAACTGCCGGCCGGGAGCAGGCCGAGGTTCATGTCACCCGAGAAAAAGGAGTTGAATATGGAGAGATTCCCCTGGGGTCCTGAAAGGTCCCAGTGGACGCGATCGTCGTTGGATTGGCTGTCGAACCACAGTCGTGTCGGTGCGGCCAGGGTGAACTTGTAGTTGTAGCTCCCGCCCGGCACGATCATATCGCTGACCGTGGTTCCGAGCGTAATCGGCGTCCCCGAATTGTTGGGGACGTCGGTGTGGGACTCGAAGTTGATCCGGAAACTGTAGCTGGGAGCGACGGTCGTGCCCGTCGCCCCGCCGATGACCAGTGTGTAGGTCCCGCTGGCGGGTATGATGACGTGGGCGATGTCGGTATTGGCGTCGACATTGAAGAAGGTATCGCCGTAGGGCCCGATGAGTTGCCAGTTCGCGCTTCCACCGGAGAACGACTGGTTGTCGAAGAGGAGCTTGTCGCCCGCCTGGGCGTCGAATTTGTAGAGCCTGGCCGAGTTGGCGGGGCTGAGGGTGCCGGAGACGACCTGGCCGGTCGGCGTCGCGGCGGTCCCCGCGGTGATGGGCGTGGCCGCGGCGAGGTCGAGGAGGTTGAAGCTGAAGGCCCCGTTGGCGTCGCTCGTCCCACCGACCGTCAAGGTGTAGGTCGCGGCCGGGAGCAACCCGAGGAATCGGTCATCGGAGCCGAAAGACTGGCCACTGAACAACGTCCCTTGAGGACCCTTCAAGGTCCAGACGAGATCCGTGCGAGTGGTGAGGCTGTCGAACCAGAGCCGGGTGGGCGATCCGACCGTGAACGTGTAATTCTTCTGCTGGCCGGGGTTCGTGATGTTGCCGGAGACGGGAGTGCCCAGGGTCAACGGGGCGGTCGCATCGGTGATCGGGAGGACGTTGACCTGGTAGGTCTCGGTCCCGGTCGCGTCGAGGTCGCCTCGGATGGCGAGGGTGTAGGTCCCGCTCGCCTCCAACGCGACCCTCGCCGAGCCGACCGCGATGTCACCGCTGTGGATCTCATTCCCGCCTGGGCCGATGAGCGTCCACTGGCCCGTGTGCCCGTTCGGGTCGGTGGTGCTGACGAACGTGGTATCGATGAAGGCCGAGGTCCCGGCGGTGCCCGCGAATCGATACAGATTGGTGGAGGCTGCGGGGCTGAGAGAACTGCCGACGGACGTGCCGGGAGTGATCGCGGTCGAGGCGACGGACATCTCGAGCATTCGGAACGCGAAGGATCCCGTCGTCTCGCCGACGCCGGCGACGGTGACCGTGTACGCCCCGGCCGGGAGGAGGCCGAGCGAACGGTCTTCCATGTAGAAGTAGGCCGGAGTGGTGACGACCCCCTGGGGGCCCGAGAGGCTCCACGTGAGGTCGGAGGCGCTGGGCAGGTTGTCGAACCAAACGTTCGTGGGGGAGGCGAGCGTGAACTGGAACGTATCGACCTGGCCGGGGGCCGCGATGGCGCCGAAGAATCGGTTGTCGCCCGCCGGGGCGCTCAACACGATTCGACCTTCAAGGGCCTCCCAGTTCGCCGGAGATTGCCATGATTTCCGCCGGCGACGGGCCGGCCTCCGAGAAGGGGAGCGGCCGATCTTCGGTGCGGAACTCAGACCCTTGAACCAGTCGATGGGTTTCATGGTGGCAATCCTTGGGGGGGGGGGAAGCCCGACTCGTAATTTCAGGTCACAAGTCGAGCGCTTCGTCGTGCACCAGGAATGTCAGTGGTCGTTCGTACGATCGTCGATCGGTTCCAGGCCGCAGGCCTTGTCCGAGTCCATCCGACAATCTCCGGGTTATGCCTCGACCGATGCGCAGCCCCGTCGCCGGGCCGACCCGGCATCGATGGGACGGTCACGAGGCCCGGTCGCCTCGAATGCTTGGGAGACCGGCCTCAAGACGTCACACGCCGACCTGAGGTCCGAGGTCTGATGCCAAGCGCCGCTTTCGTCGCGGGCTCGTTCTCGCGTTTGGAGATCGCCTCCCCGTCGGCCCCGGCCGGCAAACCCGAGGGCTCGATTTTCCCGATTCGGTCCCGGCCGTTGTTCAACGGGGGATGGCTCAGACCATTTGGCGATGAATACGGATCTAAACGTATTATTTTAATCGCCAATACGAATTTCATACACTAGCGGTGTGAACAGAGAAGTGCAAACAAGAAATCGGGCAAACTGGGGACCGCCGCGAGAGGCGTGTGGCCGGCGGTCGCCGGGTATGCCGGGGCGTGTTTGTTACGCTTTGGCGGCAAACGAGATAGGTTGACGCTCGGTTTGGGCCTTTCTCCGAATTCGTACGGGGTTCGATGCCGGAACGTGACACCCCGACCGACCTCCCTGGGGAACGACAACGCGCTGCGTTCGCCCGATCCGGAGGTGAGGTCCCCGAGCGTGCCGGGAGAAGATCCCAAGACGAAAGGGCGGCCCTTTGATGGGCCGCCCTTGGGGTGGAGTCGGTCTTTGTGCCGAGAGATCAATCGGCCGGAGTTCGGCAGGGATGCTCAGCTCACGTTGAAGGTGAAGGTCTTGGGCGTGGTGTCGGTATCGACGCCGCCATTCGAGGTCCCGCCGTTGTCGCGGACCCGGAAGGTGAAGGATGTGTAGGGCGAGCCGGTGGCCCCTGCGGCGGGGGCGAACTTGAGCTTCCCGGCGTTGATGTCGGCGACGAGGATGACGAGCCCCGAGGTGACGGCGGTGCCGTTGAGCGTGAGCGATCCGGCGGTCGGGAGCGAGGAGATCACGACGGCGGCGAGGACGTTGGCCGGGTTGTCGTTGGGGTCGTTGAGGGCGAAGTCGGAGGCGGCGAAGGTGTAGGTCGAGTTCTGGGCGATGTTGACGGTCTTGGCGACGCCGACGGGGGCGTCGTTGACGGAGGTGATGGTGACGTACATCGAGCGGGCGACGGGGTCGGTGTCGACGCCGCCGTTGGCGGTTCCGCCGTCGTCCTTGACCTGGAAGCTGAACTTGGCGTAGAGCGACCCGTTGACGTTAGCGGGCGGGGTGTAGACGAGCTTGCCCGCGGCGATGTCGGCGACGGGGATGACGGCCCCGTTGGCGGGAGCGACGCCGTTGTAGGTGAGGCCCGGTGCGGTGGCGACGTTGGTGACCTTGATGGAGACGAAGTTATTGGCGGGCGAGTCGTTGGGGTCGGAGAAGCTGAAGTCGGCGATGGAGAAGACGTAGGGCTTGTCCTCGAGGGTGACGGCGGCCTTGGCGACGCCGAGGGGCGCGTCGTTGACGGGGGTGATGTTGACGGTCATCGAGCGAGGGGTGGGGTCGGTGTCGACGCCTCCGTTTGCGGTTCCGCCGTCGTCCTTGACCTGGAAGCTGAAGGAGAGGTACGCGGCGCCCGCGGCATTGGCGTTTGGTGTGAACTTGAGCTTGCCCGCGGCGAGATCGGCGACGGGGATGACGACGCCGGAGGTGAGGGGGGCGCCGTTATAAGTGAGGCCCGGGTTTGTGGGGATGTTGGTGACGACGATGGACACGAAGTTATTGGCCGGGGAGTCGCCAGGGTCGGTGAACCCGAAGTCGGCGACTCCGAAGGTGTAGGAGGAGTCTTCGAGCAAGGTCACGGTGTTTGCGGTGCCGACTGGGGCGTCGTTGACGGGGGTGACATTGATGGTGAAGGTCTTGGGCGTGGGGTCGGTGTCGACGCCGCCATTCGAGGTCCCGCCGTTGTCTTTGACCTGGAACCCGAGGCTCAGGTATCCGGTGCCGTTGGCATTGGCGGGGTCGATGAACTTGAGCTTGCCCGCGGCGATGTCGACGGTGGTGATGACCTGTCCGACGGTGACGGCGGAGCCGTTGAAGGTGAGGCCTGGGTTCGCGGGCAGGCTGGAGATGACGACGTATCCGAAGGCGTTGGCCGGAGAGTCGTTGGGGTCGGAGAACCCGAAGTCGCTGACGCCGAAGGTGTAGGAGGAGTCTTCGAGGACGGTGACGGTCTTGGAGGTGCCGAGCGGTGCGTCGTTGACGGGGGTGATGGTGACGTACATGGATCGGGCGATGGGATCGGTGTTGACGCCGCCGTTTGCGGTGCCGCCGTCGTCGCGGACCTGGAAGGAGAACTTGATGTAGGAACCGCCGTTGACGTTGGCGTTTGGCGTGAACTTGAGCTTGCCCGCGGCGAGGTCAGCGACGGGGATGACGACGCCGGAGGTGAGAGCGGCGCCGTTGTAGGTGAGGCCGGGGTTCGTGGGGATGTTGGTGACGACGATGGAGGCGAAGTTATTAGCAGGCGAATCATTCGGGTCGGAGAACCCGAAGTCGGCGACGCCGAAGGTGTAGGAGGAGTCTTCGAGGATGGTGACGGTCTTGGCGATGCCGACGGGGGCGTCGTTGACGGGTGTGACGTTGACGGTGATGGTCTTTGGTGTGGTGTCGGTGTCGACGCCGCCGTTTGCGGTCCCGCCGTTGTCCTTGACCTGGAACCCGAAGCTCAAGTATCCGGCCCCTGCGGCGTTCGCGGGGTCGGTGAACTTGAGCTTGCCCGCGGCGATGTCGACGGTGGTGATGACCTGTCCGACGGTGACGACGGCGCCGTTGAAGGTGAGTCCTGGGTTTGTGGGGAGGCTGGAGATGACGACATATCCGAAGGCGTTGGCCGGAGAGTCGTTGGGGTCGGAGAACCCGAAGTCGCTGACGCCGAAGGTGTAGGAGGAGTCTTCGAGGACGGTGACGGTCTTGGAGGTCCCCACGGGTGCGTCGTTGACGGAGGTGATGGAGACGTACATCGAGCGTGCGATGGGGTCGGTGTTGACGCCGCCGTTGGCCGTGCCGCCGTCGTCGCGGACCTGGAAGGAGAACTTGATGTAGGATCCGCCGTTGACGTTGGCGTTGGGTGTGAACTTGAGCTTGCCCGCGGCGAGATCGGCGACGGGGATGACGACGCCGGAGGTGAGGGGGGCGCCGTTGTAGGTGAGGCCGGGGTTCGTGGGGATGTTGGTGACGACGATGGAGGCGAAGTTATTGGCGGGGGAGTCGTTGGGGTCGGAGAACCCGAAGTCGGCGACACCGAAGGTGTAGGAGGAATCTTCGAGGATGGTGACGGTCTTGGCGATGCCGACGGGTGCGTCGTTGACGGGCGTGACGTTGACGGTGATGGTCTTTGGAGTGGTGTCGGTGTCGACGCCGCCGTTTGCGGTCCCGCCGTTGTCCTTGACCTGGAACCCGAAGCTCAAGTATCCAACCCCTGCGGCGTTCGCGGGGTCGGTGAACTTGAGCTTGCCCGCGGCGATGTCGACGGTGGTGATGACCTGTCCGACGGTGACGGCGGCGCCGTTGAAGGTGAGGCCTGGGTTCGCGGGCAGGCTGGAGATGACGACGTATCCGAAGGCGTTGGCCGGAGAGTCGTTGGGGTCGGAGAACCCGAAGTCGCTGACGCCGAAGGTGTAGGAGGAGTCTTCGAGGACGGTAACCGTCTTGGAGGTTCCGACGGGTGCGTCGTTGACGGGGGTGATGGTGACGTACATCGAGCGAGCGATGGGATCGGTGTTGACGCCGCCGTTTGCGGTCCCGCCGTCGTCGCGGACCTGGAAGGAGAACTTGATGTAGGATCCGCCGCTGACGTTGGCGTTTGGCGTGAACTTGAGCTTGCCCGCGGCGAGATCAGCGACGGGGATGACGACGCCGGAGGTGAGGGGGGCGCCGTTGTAGGTGAGGCCGGGGTTCGTGGGGATGTTGGTGACGACGATGGAGGCGAAGTTATTGGCGGGGGAGTCGTTGGGGTCGGAGAACCCGAAGTCGGCGACACCGAAGGTGTAGGAGGAATCTTCGAGGATGGTGACGGTCTTTGCGATGCCGACGGGTGCGTCGTTGACGGGCGTGACGTTGACGGTGAAGGTCTTGGGCGTGGGGTCGGTGTCGACGCCGCCGTTTGCGGTCCCGCCGTTGTCCTTGACCTGGAACCCAAAGCTCAAGTATCCGGCCCCTGCGGCGTTTGCGGGGTCGATGAACTTGAGCTTACCTGCGGCGATGTCGACGGTGGTGATGACCTGTCCGACGGTGACGACGGCGCCGTTGAAGGTGAGTCCTGGGTTTGTGGGGAGGCTGGAGATGACGACATATCCGAAGGCGTTGGCCGGAGAGTCGTTGGGGTCGGAGAACCCGAAGTCGCTGACGCCGAAGGTGTAGGAGGAGTCTTCGAGGACGGTGACGGCCTTGGAGGTGCCGAGCGGTGCGTCGTTGACCGAGGTGACGGTGATGGCGATGGCGAGGTTGAGGGTGTCGACGCCGCCGTTGGCCGTGCCGCCGTTGTCCTGGACGGCGAATGCGAAGGAGGAGGATCCGTTGGCGTTTGCGGCGGGTCGGAACTTCATGCCCTGGATCTGGGCGAGGGAGTAGGCGGTGTTGGCGGTGACGGCGGTGACGCCGTCGGCCAGGAAGACGGTGCCGAAGGTCGGGGCAGGGACGGCGGTGACCTTGTAGGAGAGGGTCTGGGAGGCTTCGAGCGGGCCGCCGCCGGGCCCGAAGGCGATGGCCCCGAGGTTGAAGGAGGTGATGGCAGCGTCTTCGAGGACGGAGAGGTTGGCGACGGTGCCGGCGGTGAGGACGGGGGCGTCGTTGACGGAGGTGACGTTGAGGGTCAGGGTCCGTGCGGTGGGGTCGGTGTCGATGCCGCCGCCGGCGGTGCCGCCGTTATCCTGGACCTGGAACTTGAAGGAGGCGTAGGTGGAGGCGAAGGCGTTGGCGGCGGGGGTGAAGACGAGCTTTCCTGCGGCGATGTCGGAGGCGAGGACGGTGGAGCCTGCGGTGACGGCGACGCCGTTGAGGGCGAGCGAGCCGGCGGCCGGGAGTGTGACGACCTTGATGGAGAGCAGGGCGTTGGCGGGTGAGTCGCCGGGGTCGGTGAATCCGAAGTCGGCGACAGAGAAGGTGTAGGGGGAATCCTCGAGTGTGGTGACGGACTTGGAGATTCCGACGGGAGCGTCATTCCTCGGGCTTCCGACGACGCTCGTGATGTTGGCGAAGGAGGTGACCCTTGTGACGAGGCCGCTGGCGAGGTCGAGGACGAGGCCGGTCGTGCTCGCCGACTCGTTGAGGATGGCCCCGTCGGCGCCGCCGTCGAGGCGGAGGATGGAGGCGTTGTCGGCGGGCGCGAAGGTGTCGAGTCCTGCGCCTCCGAGGAGGGTGAGCTTGGGATTGGAACCGGAGTAGTTGAAGGTGTCGGCACCGCCGGAGCCGTCGACGGTGACGTTGGCGATTCCGACGAGGACGTTGGCGGAGGAACCGAGGGCGACCTGGGTGGGGGAGATGGTGAAGGTATCGGCGGAGCCCGTGCCGACCACGGTCAAGGAGTCGTTGCCGCCCATGCCCATGATGGTGAGCGTTGCGGTGCCGGAGAGGGTTCCCTCGAGGTACCCGTTGAGGTAGACATCGCGGGTGTTGGCGTCGAGGTACTGGACGAGGATGGAGTCGTCGCCGGAGGTACCCCAGAGCTGCTTGATGTTGTCGGTGATCGGCTTGACGATGAAGGAGTAGCTGACCGGCGTCGTGGCTCCAAGCCACCCGTCGGCGATCAGGGTGTAGGTGCCGGTGGTGGGCAGGGTGATGCGGCCCGAGTCGTTGTCAAGATAACCGTTGAAGACGGTGGTGCCGAGGGCGTCGATGAGGGTGAAGTAGCCCTGGGTGTAACCGTAGGGGTCGTAGCTGGAGGAGTTGGGATTGTCGATGAAGATGCTGGAACCCGCGGTGCCGGAGAACTTGTAGGCTTTGGAGGAGTCTCCGGGGTTGAGGGAGTCGGAGACCGTCGTGCCCGGGGTCACGGCGGAGGCGCCGGAGAACGAAAGGAGGCTGAAGCCGAAGGAACCGGTTTGTTCGCCCTGGGCATAGACGGTGAGCGTGTAGGTTCCGGAGAGCAACAGGCCGATGCTCCGTTCGCCGGAACCGAAGCCCGTATCGCTGTAGACCACCCCTTGCGGGCCGGTCAAGAACCAAACGAACGTATTGTCATTGGTCTGACTGTCGAACCAGAGTCGATCCGGAGAGGCCAGGGTGAAGGTGTAGTTACTCCGCTGGCCGGGACTCGAAATGGAACCGGTGACGGAGGTCGCGAGTGTGAGGGGTGTGGTGGTGTCGGTGACGGGACTGACGACGAAGGTGTCGCTCGCGGTGCCCGACGAATAGACGACGCCGGAGACGACGAGTGTGTAAGTACCAGTGGTCGGCAGGGTGACTCGACCAGAGTCGTTGATCAGGTCGCTGGCGAAGACCTGGGTACCGAAGGAGTCATAGAGGTACCAATTACCCCGGTAACCGTTGGGATCGGAGGTCGAGAAGGCGGTGTTGTTGAGGTAGATGACCGAGCCGGCGGTGCCGGAGAAAGAGTAGAAGGCCGGAGAATTCGAGGGGGTCAACGTCGCGGTGACCGAGGATCCCGTGCTGATCGGAGTGGCGGAGGCGAAGTCGAGGACATTGAAGGAGTAAGCCTCGCCGGCCGGGCCGCTCACCTGAAGGGAATACGTACCAGCCGGGAGCAGGCCGATGACCTGGTCGTCCCAGACGAAATTTTCGTAACCGATCACGGGGCCTTGCAACCCGCTCAGAGTCCAACTCAGGCTGCTGTCATAGGTCTGGGTATCGAACCAGAGACGCGTGGGGTTTGCGAGGGTGAACTGGTAGAAATCGATCCCGCCGGCCGAGACGGTCCCCGAGATCGGGGAGCCCAACGTCAGGGAGGTGCCGCCGATGGATGTCGGCGTGGTGTGGGACTGGTAGTTCACCTGGAAGCTATAGTTGGGCGAGGTGGAATCACCCACGGCGCCCGAGAGGACCAGGGTGTAGGTCCCGTTCGTGGGGAGGACGACACCGCTAGCATCGCTGGCCGCGCCGTTGCTGAACAACTGGCGGTTGAAGGGGTCGTACAACTGCCAGTAGGCGTAATCACCGGTGACACTGATGTTGTGGAAGAGGAACGAATCGCCCGCAGTCCCGGTGAATTTGTAGAGCTTGGTCGAATTTGCGGGGCTGAGCGTCGCGGAGACCGTCTGTCCGGCCGGTGTACCGGACGATCCCACGATGATTGCAGTGGCGGCGCCGAAGTCGAGGAGGTTGAACTTGTAGCTGCCCAAGTAGTCGCCGTACCCGGAGACGGTCAGGGTGTAGGTGCCGGCCGGGAGCAGACCGACGTTCCGGTCGTCGTAATTGAAGTAGGTGGTACCGTAGACGGTGCCCTGGGCACCCTTGATCGACCAGTTCAGGTTTCCGTCGTTGGTCTGGCTATCGAACCAGAGTGTGGTGGGCGAGGCGAGGGTGAAGGTGTAGTTACGCTGCTGGCCGGTGCCGGTGATGGATCCGGAGACGGCGGTTCCGAGGGTGAGGGCGACGGTGGCGTCGCTGACGGTCCGGACGACGAAGGTGTCGGAGGCGGTGCCGGTCGCGGCGATGCTGCCCGCGAAGACGACGGTGTAGGTGCCGGTGGTAGGCAGGGTGACGCGGCCGGAGTCGTTGATGAGGTCGCCGGCGAAGACCTGGGTCCCGTAGGCGTCGTAGAGGTACCAGGTGCCCCGGTATCCGTTGGGGTCGGTTGTGGAGAAGGCGGTGTTGTCGAGGTAGAGGGTCGAGCCGGCGGTGCCGGCGAACTTGTAGGACTTGGCGGAATTGGCGGGGCTGAGCGAGGCCGTGACGGCGGAATTCGTGGTGAGGACGGAGGACGAGGAGAAGTAGAAGAGGTTGAAGGCGAAACTTCCGGTGTAGTCACCGTTGCCGGACACGGTCAGGGTGTAAGTCGCGGCCGGCAGGAGGGACGTCAGCCGGTCATCGTAGGAGAAGGGCGTGTTGCCGAAGACGACGCCCTGAGGCCCGGTCAGGGTCCAGTTCAGGTTCCCGTCGTTTGTCCGTGAGTCGAACCAGAGCTGGTTAGGTCCGCCGAGGGTGAACGTGTACTTCTGCTGCTGTCCCGGGGTGGCAATGGAGCCGGAAACGGGCGTGCCGAGGGTCAACGCGGTGGTGGCGTCGGAGACGGACCTGACGACGAAGGAGTCGGTGGCGGAACCCGAGGCGTAGAGATGGCCTTGGACGGCGAGCGTGTAGGTGCCGGAGGTGGGCAGGGTGATCCGTCCGGAGTCGTTCGCGAGGTCGCTGCTAAAGACTTGGGTGCCGTAGGCGTCGTAGAGGTACCAGGAACCCCTGTACCCGTTGGGATCGGAGGTGGAGAAGCCCGTGGCGTCGAGGAAGATGGTCGAGCCGGCCGTGCCCGCGAACTTGTAGAGGGTGGTCGAATTTGCGGGGCTGAGGGGGGTGGTGACGGCCGAGTTGAGCGAGAGGTTGACGGCCCCGGCGAACGAGAGGAGGTTGAAGTTGAAACCGCCGATGTAATCTCCGTAGGCCGCGACCGTAAGGGTGTAGGTGCCGGCCGGGAGCAGGGAAGTGGCCCGGTCGTCGTAGTTGAAGGGCGTCTGGCCATAGACGTTACCCTGCGAGCCGTTGATGACCCAGTTGAGGTTCCCGTCGTTGGCCTGGCTGTCGAACCAGAGCTGGGTCGGCGACGCGAGAGTGAAGGTATAGTTGCTCTGCTGACCCGGGCTGGCGATGGAACCGGAGACGGCCGTGCCGAGGGTCAGAGCCGTCGTGGAGTCGTTGACGGTCCGGACGACGAACGTGTCGGTCGCGGCACCGGAGGCGGGAATGTAGCCTTGGACGGCGAGGGTGTAGGTGCCGGTGGTGGGAAGAGTGATGCGGCCAGAATCATTGGTGAAATTGCTGTTGAAAACCTGGTTGCCGAAGGCGTCAATGAGGGACCAGTAGCCGGTATATCCGTTGGGATCCGAACTGGAGAAGGCGGTGTTATCGAGGAAGATGGTCGAACCGGCCGTCCCCGAGAACGAGTAGAGGTTGGTGGAGTTGGCAGGGTTCAAGGACGCGGAGACCGGGGACCCCAAGGTGACGGGTGTGGCGGCGGCGAAGTCGAGGATATTGAACGCATAAGCTTCGCCGCCCGGCCCGCTCACCTTGAGGACGTAGGTGCCGGCGGCGAGGAGGCCGATAGCCTGGTCATCCCATGCGAAATTACGGGAGTCCCAGATGGTCCCTTGGGGGCCGACCAAGCTCCAGGTCAAGGAACCATCATAAGTCAGGCTGTCGAACCAAAGCCGTGTCGGCGACGCGAGGGAGAACTGGTAGGGGTCGACTCCGCCGGCGCCGACCGCCCCGGTGACTGGGGTGCCGAGTGCGATCGGCGTTCCCAGGGAGTTGGGATCGTAGTGAGACTGGAAGTTCACCTGGAAACTATAACTGGGGGCGTTGGTGTCACCGACGCTTCCGAAGACGGCGAGGGTGTACGTTCCCGAGAGCGCGAGGGTCACGCCGCTGGCGTCGCTCCCGAAATAATTGCTGAAAACGAGGTTGTTGTACGGATCGAGGAGTTGCCAGTAGGCATTGTCGCCGGAGTAAGAAAGGTTATGGAAGAGGAACTTGTCCCCGCTGCTCCCCGTGAAATTGTAGAGCTTGGTCGAATTCGCTGGGTTGAGAGTCGCGGAGACCGTCTGGCCGGTGGGGGTGCCGACGGAGCCGACGGTGATCGGAGTGGCGGCGGCGAAGTCGAGGAGGTTGAACTTGTAGCTGCCCGTGTAGTCATAGTTCCCGGCGACCGTGAGCGTGTAGCTGCCAGCCGGGAGATATCCGATATTCCGCTCGTCGGAGGAGAACCCCGTATTCCCGTAGACGTTGCCCTGAGGGCCGTTCAGGGTCCAGTATAGGTTTCCGTCGTTAGTTTGGGTATCGAACCAGAGGTAAGTGGGCGAGGCGAGGGTGAAGGTGTAGTTGCGCTTCTGGCCGGCGCCGGTGATGGATCCGGAGACTGCGGTTCCGAGGGTGAGGGCGACGGTGGCGTCGCTGACGGTCCGGACGACGAAGGTGTCGGAGGCGGTGCCGGTCGCGTTGACGCTTCCCGCGAAGACGACGGTGTAGGTGCCGGTGGTGGGCAGGGTGACGCGGCCGGAGTCGTTGATGAGGTCGCCGGCGAAGACCTGGGTTCCGTAGGCGTCGTAGAGGTACCAGGTGCCCCGGTATCCGTTGGGGTCGGTTGTGGAGAAGGCGGTGTTGTCGAGGTAGAGGGTCGAGCCGGCGGTGCCGGCGAACTTGTAGGACTTGGCGGAATTGGCGGGGCTGAGCGAGGCCGTGACGGCGGAATTCGTGGTGAGGACGGAGGACGAGGAGAGGTAGAAGACGTTGAAGCCGTAGCTTCCCGTGTAGTCGCCGTTGCCGGAGACGGTCAGGGTATAGGTGCCGGCGGGGACGATGCCGATGTTCCGGTCGTCGTAGCTGAACGGCGTCCCGCCGTAGACGTTGCCCTGGGGGCCGGACAGGGTCCAGTAGAGATTTCCGTCGGAGGTCCTGCTGTCGAACCAGAGCTGGACGGAACCGCCGAGCGTGAACGTGTATTTCTGCTGCTGCCCCGGTGTGGCGATGGAGCCGGAGACGGGCGTGCCGAGGGTCATCGCGGTGGTGGCGTCGCTGATGGACCGGACCACGAAGGTGTCGGTCGCGGAACCCGTGGCGTTGAGGTAGCCCTGGATGCCGAGGGTGTAGGTTCCCGTGGTGGGGAGGGTGATTCGGCCGGAGTCGTAAATGAAGTTGTTGCTGTAGACCTGGGTGCCATAGGCGTCGAAGAGGGTCCAGTAGCCGCTATAATTGTTGGGGTCGGAGGTGGAGAATGCGGTGTTGTCGAGGTAGATCGTGGATCCGGCGGTGCCGGAGAACTTGTAGAGGTTGGTCGAGTCCGCGGGATTTAGAGTCGCATTGACGGTCGAGTTGAGCGAGACCGACGTGGCCGCGGCGAACGAGAGGAGGTTGAAGTTGTAGCTGCCGGTATAGTCTCCGCTGGCCGCAATGGTGAGGGTATAAGTGCCGGCCGGGAGCACCGCGGTGGTACGGTCGTCGTACGAGAAGGGTGTCTGCCCGTAGACGTTACCCTGGGAGCCGTTGATGACCCAATTCAGATTCCCGTCGTTGGTCTGGCTGTCGAACCAGAGCTGAGTCGGCGACGCCAGTGTAAAGGTGTAGTTCTTCTGCTGACCCTGGCCGGCGATGGATCCGGAGACGGCGGTCCCGAGGGTCAATGCGGTGGTGGCATCGCTGACGGAGCGGACCGTGAAGGAATAGTCGGTCGTGTAGGTCGGGCTCGCGTAGTAGTACCCGTGTAAGGCGAGGGTATAAGTGCCCGTAGTGGGTAGCGTGAGCCGCCCCGAGTCGTTCTGGAAGGCGCCGTCGAACACCTGGGTGCCGAACCCGTCGTAAAGGGTCCAATGTCCCGTGTTGCCGTTGTTAGGATCGTTGGGAGTGGCGGAGGCACTATCGAGGAAGATCGTGGTACCAGCGGTGCCGGAGAACGAGTAAAGCTTCGTGGAATTCGAAGGGTTCAGGGTGCCGGAGACTGGCGATCCTGGGGTGATCGGGGTGGCGGCGGTGAAACTGAGGAGGTTGAACGCATAGGCCTCGCCCCCCGGACCGCTCACCTGGAGAGAGTAGGTTCCGGCCGGCAGCAATCCGATATTCTGGTCGTCCCAGTTGAAGTTTTCATAGCCGAGGACGGTCCCCTGCGGTCCGGCTAGACTCCAACTCAGGCTGCCGTCGTAAGTCTGGACGTCGAACCAAAGCCGCGTGGGATTCGCGAGGGTGAACTGGTAGTAGTCGATTCCGCCGGCAGAGACTGAAGTGGAGACGGGGGAACCCAGTGTCAGGGTGGTCCCGCTGATGGTCGGTGGATTGGTGTGGGACTGATAGTTCACTTGGAAGCTGTAGTTGGGCGCGGTCGTGTCGCCCACGTTTGCGTACACGGCCAGGGTGTATGTCCCCGAAGCTGGAAGTGTCACACCGCTATTGTCACTTCCGAGGTAGCTGCCAAAGATGCTGTTGTTGTACGGATCGAGCAGCCGCCAGTTGGCATAGTCGCCCGTATAGGACAGGTTGTGGAAGAGGAACGTGTCCCCGGCCGTCCCCGAGAACTTATAGAGCTTCGTCGAGTTGGCGGGACTGAGCGTGGCTGAGACGGTCTGTCCGGTGGGAGTTCCGGAGGTGCCGACGGTGATGGATGTGGCCGCGGCGAGGTCGAGGAGGTTGAACTTGAAGCTGCCTGTGTAGTCGCTACTGGCGCCGACGGTGAGCGTGTAGGATCCGGCCGGGAGTAGGCCGATGTTTTGGTCATCCGAAGAGAAGGCGGTGTTCCCGTTGACGGTGCCTTGAGACCCCTTGATCGTCCAGTAGAAGTTCCCGTCGTTGGTCTGGGAGTCGAACCAGAGCCTGGTCGGCGAAGCGAGGGTGAAGGTGTAGTTTTTCTGCTGACCTTGGCTTGCGATGGAACCGGAGACGGCGGTGCCGAGGGTCAAGGCGGCGGTGGCGTCGGTGACCGACCTGACGACGAAATTGTCGGTCGTGGTGCCGTTGGCGTAGATGTAGCCCTGGACGGCGAGGGTGTAGGTGCCGGTGGTGGGGAGGGTGATGCGTCCCGAGTCGTATCCGAAGTAGTTGCCGTAGACTTGGGTGCCGTAGGCATCGTAGAGGGTCCAGCTTCCGCCGTACCCGTTGGGGTCGGTGGTGGTGAAGCCGGTGCTGTCGAGGAAGATCGTGGACCCGGCGGTGCCGGAGAACTTGTAGAGGTTCGTGGAGTTGGCGGGGTTGAGCGTTGCGGTGACTGC
>NZ_JBTYIP020000057.1:0-19579 GCF_054877945.1 Singulisphaera rosea
CCCGAACACGGCCGTTAAGCCCGCCAGGCCCATGATAGTGCCTTTGGCGCGAAAGTCGGTTATCGCCGGAATCTTCCACGAACACCCCCGTGACTCATCCGAGTCATGGGGGTGTTTTTTTGCGCGCGGTGGGAATTCGGGGAGGGTATTAACCACAAAGGCACAAAGGAAGTCAAAAAGAATGAACATTTCTTTCTTGGTCTTCTTTGTGTCTTTGTGCCTTTGTGGTGAGACGCCTTTGATTTGATGAGGTTGCTCAGGCGTTCGTGCCGAGGGTGATGGTGGCGTAGCATTGGCCGGCGTGGAATGCGTCGCGATCTCCATATTCATCGACGGAGGTCTCGGAGATCACGACGACTCGACCATCGGGGCGCTCGAAGATGACGATCCATTCGGAGCCGGGGAGGGTCGCGTCGACGCTACGCAGGGCGATGCCTCCGAGGGCGTCGGCGACTTGGTTGGCTTTGTGATGGTCCATCGTGGGATCCTCCACAATCTGGCGGGCGGTCCGGGGCAACGTCAGCGCGTGGCCTGCCGGCGGTAGAATCCGAGCCAGTCCTTGC
This sequence comes from Singulisphaera rosea, assembly GCF_054877945.1. NCBI lineage: Bacteria > Pseudomonadati > Planctomycetota > Planctomycetia > Isosphaerales > Isosphaeraceae > Singulisphaera > Singulisphaera rosea. The sequence continues at coordinate 564 of NZ_JBTYIP020000057.1, forward strand.
CGGTCTCTTTGGTCAGGCCGGCGAAGGCCGCATCGATCTCAGAGGTCTCGGGCGAGCCGACTCGCTCGCGTTCCATGCCCTTCTTGAGGAGTTCCGCGGTCTCTCCCGTCCAACGTCCTGACGACAGGCCGTTGGCGAGCGCGGCGAAATACCAGGGGCGGGCGTCGCCCGGTCGGGTCTCGGCCAGGGTCCGGAACGATTGGGCCGCCTCGGCAAACCGCCGTTGGTTGAAGAGCGCGATGGCCGGAGCGAGGTCGAGGCCGGTCGTCGCTGCGGGGGCGGAGATGGCCCGCTCGATCACCGGGCGCGTCTTTACGGACGCACGGATCGCCTCGAGTTGCGAGCCCAGGGCCTGGACCTGCTTGCCGAGTGTGGCGATGTCATCGAGAGCTTCAGGAGTGGCCTTCTGCGACTCGGCTCGATCGCTCTGGAGCGATCGGATGTCACGTTCGAAACCTCCGACTTTCGCGTCGAGGCCGGCCAGACGGCTGGCGATCGGGGTGGTGGCCGCGACGAGCGTCGCGACCTGGGTCTTGATCGTCTTCATGTCGTCGGCCAGATTCTCGGCGGTCGCGGTGTCGAGCTTCTCCTGGAGCCGATCGACCCTCCCGGCCAAGGCCTCGACGGCCTCTGTCGTGGTCGTCTCGACGACCGGAGCCGGGGCTTCCACCACCTTCTTGGACTCGACCCCGCCCGGTGCCGATGAGGCACCGGGAGGGGTGGTCGACGGGACCTCTGCCGGCAGGTTGGCCGATGGGGTGGCGGTCGGCACGACGGGTGCGGGGGTCGTCTTGTCGAGTTCGAGGTTTAGCAGGAGCACGTTGACCCGGGCAGGGGCGCCGATGATCGCCCCGGAACGGTCGGCCTGGTCGTCGATCAACTTCAGGATCTGGTCGACAGGCACCTTGCGGGCCGAGGCCACGCGGGGAGCCTGGTAGCGGGCGGCCTCGAGGCTGATGTCCGGGTCGAGCCCGGCGCCCGAGGTCGTGACGAGGTCGACCGGCACGCGGTTGGTCTCCGTCTGGCCGACGGCGTTCGAACGCTCCAGGACCTGGCCTTGGGCCGTGGTGACCTCGCCTTCGAGCTTGGCGATGGCGTCGGTGTCGGCCGGTGAGGGTTCCTTGATCTCCTTCTTGGCCTTCAAGTCGGCCTGGAGGCTGTCGAGACGTTCCAACTTCGCCTTGATCTCGGCGTCGCCGGAGTGGGTGGCGACCTGCCTGGCCGCATCGAGCGCGATCCGGTCGTGGAGCGCCGGGTTGGTCGTCGCCAGGTTCGAGCCGCTGGCCGCGTCGGCCGAGTACCCCGAGGCACCGGCCGCCGAGGGGCGGGGCGAGAAGTACTTCTCCGACGCGAACGGCTGAGCGATCAGCCGGGAGCCGATCACCTTGCCGTCGCGCTCGACCAGGCTCCCCGAGGCCTGTGTGGGGAAGAGAGTGTGACCGAGCCCGTAGACCGCGACCGGATAGGCCACGGCGCAAATGGCGAAGCTCACGATACAGGCGAGCACGGCATGGACAGTCTCACGGATCATCGCATCTTATCCTTCCAAAATCGAAAAACGTGTACAAATTGTCAAGAAAAAGCGGGGCGGGAGTGCTCCGCCTACCGGGGGGAGTGCCTCTACTGAACGAGTCGGCAGGCAGGGCACTCCTGCCCCGCATCCGAGGCTCAGAGCTGATCGCAGCCGGCGACGAGTCCGAGGCCGAAACCGAGGAGCGCGATGCCCAGGCCCACCGCAGCGAGGGTTGTCACGGCCTTCCTTTTCATGAGGCCGTGGGATTTCCCCAACCGTTGGGCGATGAGCGTCAGGCCGAGAGCGACCACCGACATCCCGAGGGCGAGCCTGGAGAGGACCAACGCGACGGTCAAAGACGCCTCCAGGGGCCTCTCATGGCCCCGCCATGTCCGTTCTAACACGCCAAACCCAAGGGACCCAGGGAGTCGGGCCGACTTCGAGGGACGCGATCCTCCCTTGAGCAGTTGGCAGGACTCATGCCAAGGCCCGTTGGTGAATCGTAAGTGGCTGTAGGAGAGACGGTTACAGGAAACCGCCTCGATGATGAAGATCCGGGCCGGGCCGGAAGGATCGGGCGAATTGCAAGTCGAGGAGGGCAAGTTGCAATCTGCAACGAAGGATTTCTTAGCCACGGATGAAACACGGATAAATCAGGGGATCGGAGAATTCGTCAACAGATGACGCAGATGGACACAGATTGGGAATTCAATAAATTTTAGTAAGTATTGAATACCTAATTTGTGTCAACTGTTGATTACCATTTTCTTCGTCTTATCCGTGTTCCATCCGTGGCTCAAAAAGTTTCGTCTTCCATCCGAGGCAGATTCTAGCCTGATGTTGGGTCGTTGATGAAAATCTGTTGCGTCAGTAAAACGTCGCGGATTGAGGGATGTCTTGATCGCTTTCCCGGGGTTTGGGGGAGTGTGGCGCCCGTGCGGGATCGGGATGGACAAGGTTCGGAGACTCGGGCCCGTCCTCGTCGCTGAACGCAGGGACCGCCGGCGATCCGGCCCAGCGCGTCCGTGGGGGCACGCGCTCGCCCTTGGCGACGAGGGTGAGCGGGCCGAGTTGGGTGGACTCCCCGATGCTCGAGTCGTAGAGGACCGTCGAGGAGGGGCCGATCGTCACGCGGGGGCCGATGTCGACGATGCCGATCTTCATCACGCGATCTTCGAACAGGTGGGTTTGCGGGCCGCACCAGGCGTTCAACTCGGCTTCGTCGCCGATCCGGACGCAGTCGAATTCGGTCAGGTCGGTGGTGTCGAGGAAGACGCCGTTGCCGACGTGTACGCCGAGCAGCCGGAGTGCCCACGGGAGCATGGGCGAGCCGCGGAGGAGGTTGAGGAAGTTCGGGACGGCCAGCGACTCATAGACGTTGGTCACCGCCTCGCTCAGCCAGACGAACGGCGACCACATCGGCGAGGCCCCCGGCTTGTAGCGGCCGATCAGGCCCCATTTCAGGAGGACGACCAGCAGGAAGGACGAGCCGCCGAACACGCACCCCGACAACGCCAGGGCCGCCCACGTCGCGAGCCAACGCCCGTCTTCGGCGATCGGCATCACTTCGTGGACGATCAAATAGCCGGACGCGGTGATGAACGCCAGGGGGAGCACGATGCGCAAGGCCTCGATGGTCCCTCGGGCCAGGCGGCGCTTCCAGGTGGGCTCGAAGGTGAGGGAGGGGTCGAAGTCGGCCGGGCGTTCGCGGGCGGGCAAGAGCAGCGCGGGGGATCCCATCCACGTCTGGCCCGGCCGCAGGCGATCGTTCTCGGGCGTACGCGTCTGGACGCCGATCAGGACGTCGTTGGGGACGATCGCCCCGTCGGAGACATAGGCGCCGTTCCCGACGAAGGCTCGGGCGCCGATGGTCGTGGGGGTCAGCACCATCCACCCGCCGCGCTGTTCTTCGTCGCCGAGCAGGACGCCGTCGGCGATGAAGGATTGCTCGCCGAGCGTCAGCAGGTTGGGGATCACCCCCGCGGCCGTCGACACCTCGGCGCCTCGCCCGACCTGGGCGCCCATGAGGCGGAGCCAGCACGGGGCGAACACCGAGGCGAACAGGCCGTGGAGTACCCCCAGGCTGGCGTCGTAGACGCGGGAGTGGAGCCACTTGCGGCAGTAGCCGAGCCCGTAGACCGCCGAGAGGCCCGGGCGCTGTCGACCGATCGAGCGTCGCAAGCCCGCGGCCAGGAGGATCGTGGCGGCCACGAGCAGCACGCTGGCCGGGATGGCGAGCAGGAAGTAGAACACGAACGCGAAGGCCGGGCGGGCCCCGACGTGGAAGAGGTCCCAGAGGTTCGCGTCGATCCAGTCGATCAGGATGAAGCTCGGGAAGATCGTCAGGAAGAAGAGCGCGGAGACCGTCAGGCTGCCGGTGATGAAGAACACCAGTTGGGCCATTCGCGCCAGTCTCGAGAACGAAGGGCGCGGCGGGAGCTCTTCGCGGGCACGCTCGACGGGACGAGCGGGGGAGCCTTCCCAGGTGTCGCCGGGAGGGACCTCGACGCCCGAGGCGAGCGCCGACAGGCCTCCGAGACAGGACGACGCGCCCATCGACGTGTGGTCTTCCAGCACGGCGTAGGACTCGATCACCGCGTCTCGGCCGACGTGGATGGGTCCTAGCACGAGCTCTCCCCGTTCGGCGCGGGCGTTCGCGAAGTGGACGCTCATGCCGATACTTGCACCCGACTCGATCGACAGGAGGTCGGGCACCTGCAGGTAGAGCGAGTCGATCTGGACGTCACGGCCGATTCTCGCCCCCAGCGCCCGCAGGTACCAGGGGAGGAGCGGAGTGCCCGTCAGGAGCTCGAGCGGGGGGAGCTCGCACAGCCGGCTCGCGAGCCACCAGCGGAAGTGGGTCCAGCCCCAGAGGGGGTAACGTCCGGCCTTCAGCCGCCCCGCGACGAGCCACTTGCCCGCGATGGCAATGCCGAACGTCAGGACCTCGACCCCGAGGAACGTGGCCAACGAATTGGCCGCCGCGTGGGGGATGCTGTCCCCCTCGTCGCCGGTGAAGAAGTGGTAGGCGAAGAACGGCGCGAGCCAGGCCGCCATGTTCAGGACGACCAGGAAGGGCATCGTCACCGCCTGCGCCAACCCGCATGCCAGACGCCGACGACGCGAGACCGGCGCGTACGGCAACGCGACCGGGCCTCGGTGGCGTTCGCGACGCTGGCGCATCGTCTCCGCGAGCATGCCCAGCGGCCGTTGCCGGTAGACGTCCTGGATGCTCATCTCGGCGTAGTTAGGGTCGGTGCGGAGCTGAGAAACCAGGCGGGCGACGAGCAGGGAATGGCCGCCGAGGTCGTCGAAGAAGTCGGCGTCGGGGCGAATGTCGGTGTTCGGGAGCAGTTCCTCGACCGCGACGAAGAGCGCGGCTTCGTCCGGGTTGCTCGGGGCGCAGGCGTCGGGCCTCGCGGCCTCCGAACGGGAAGAGAGGGGGAGTGTGCCGAGTGCCTTCCGGTCGAGCTTTCCCGAAGCCAGGCAGGGCAGGCTATCCACGACCTCGATCCGGGTCGGCACCATGTACGCGGGGAGCCGCGAGGCCAGGACCCCGCGCAGTTGCGCCGGGCTGGGGATGACCTCGTGGCCCGCGTTCGGGACGACGAATCCCACGAGGGCCTCGTCCGAACCCGAACCCAAGGGGCGGAGCACGACGGCGGCCGCGGCGACGCTGGTCTGCTCGACGAGCACGGCCTCGATCTCGCCGACCTCGACGCGGAACCCGCGGACCTTGACCTGGCCGTCACCCCGGCCGAGGTACGTGATCTGGCCGTCGTCCTCGATCCGGCCGAGGTCGCCCGTCAGATACAGCCGGGCCTCTTCGGGCGTCTCGGCGAACGGGTTGGCGATGAAGCGGTCCGCCGTGAGCTCGGGTCGGCCGACGTAGCCGATCGCGACCCCCGGCCCGCAGACCGCGAGCTCCCCGACCTCGCCCGTCGGCAAGGGCCGACGCGATTCGTCGAGGACCATCATCCCGTAGTTCGGCAGCGGCGCCCCGATCGTCACCGGAAGGCCCGGCTCGAGTCGTGCGAGCGTGGCCGAGACGGTCGTCTCGGTCGGCCCGTAGGTGTTGAAGAGCAACCGCCCCGTCCGAGCGAGGCGCCCGACCAGCGACTCGGGGCACGCCTCGCCGCCGAGGTTGATGAGCCGGACCGTCGGCAGTGGGTCGTCGACGAGCCCCATCAACGTGGGCACCGCGTGCACGACCGTGAGCCGGTGACGGTTCACCGCGCCCGCCAGGAGGTCCGGGTCGGCCACCGACCCGGCGGGGGCCACCCAGAGGGTCGCACCCACGAGGTAAGATATCCAGATTTCTTCGAACGACATGTCGAACGCGGCCGAGAAGCCCTGGTAGACCCGGTCGTCCTCGTCCACGCCCAGGAGTTCGTTCTCGGACCTGAGGAAGTGGCAGATGCTCCGGTGGCTGACCGCGATCCCCTTGGGCTTTCCCGTCGAGCCCGATGTGTAGATCACGTAGGCCGGGTCCGAGGGCCTCGGCCCCGGCGGCAGGCCTGAGGCTTCGGACGTGGATCCTTGCTCCAGGAGGTCTTCCACCGCCCAGACCGGTTGCGTCAGGCCCTCCAGGCGTACCATCCATTCGCGGCACGTCACGAGCCCCCGGGCGTCCGCGGAATCGAGACATGTCTCGACTCGTTCACGCGGCAGGTCGGCGTCGAAGGGGAGCCAGGCGGCGCCACTCTTCGAGATCCCGGCCTGGGCGACCAGGAGGTCCGCCCCTCGGGGCATGAACAGCCCCACGATCCGGCCCGGTCCGGCCCCGTGCCCCCCCAAGGCCCGGGCGAGCCGATCGCTCAGGGCGTCGAGCTCGGCATAGGTGACCGCCCGGTCGCCCCAGAGGATCGCCGGGTGGCCGGGCCTCCGGGCCGCGGTCGTGCGGAGGATGTCGGGAAGACATTCGTCCTTGAACAGATCAGGACGTGCAGCGCCTCTGGAAATCATAGCCGCTTGGCCCATCGATCGTCGCGCGGTCGGCGACATTGAGGTCACTTGCTGCTTCTTCACACGGGGGGGATTCATCGCAGGAAGTCTTCGAGACCGTCGGCAGGCCTCGGAAACTTCGCCCTCGCTAATGGGGGGGCGTTGCAGGTCTGTTACAGTAGGGGGGATATTCGTCCCGGGCAGAACGCCCAGTACGTTCTCGCTTCATCGGGGGGGGCCGGTCTCCATCGTCCCGCGTTGGGGCGGACCTTGCCCCTCGGGAGCCTCGCGTCGGCCGGGGAATGTCACACAGGATCGTCCATCAGGCAAGAGCAGAATCGAAATGCGTCCGACACGGACGACACGAGGGCTCAGAACAGGACAATCACGTCGGAGCCGATGGTGAACTGACTGGCCGACTTGCCGTCGTTGAACGGGTGGAAGCGGTCGGACCAGTCGCCGCGGACTTCGGGACGGAACCAGAGCCAGGGTCGAGGTTTGAAGATCGTGCCGAGCGTCCCTTCGTGGAACGTGGTCGGGAAGCCGGTGCGACTGCCGGTGACGTCCCAGAAGCTCTCGAGCCGGCAGACGCCGGTCCACCTCGTCGACAGGTCGTAGAGGACCCAGCCGCCGAGCCCGAACCACGACGAATTCGCCGGCTGGCGACTCGGGTCGAGCCTTGGCATGCCCGTTTCCACCGCCTCGTCGGCCTCGACGATCGTCGATAGCTTCTCGGTCGCCTGGTGCGTGAGGATCTGCGTGAAGAGGGCGGCGAAGCGGTCAGGGAGCTGATCGCCCGGGGCCTGCGGCCGTGGGGGGGGCATCGGCCCGGGGAGGCGGGGCAGGACCTGGCCCGGGACCGGGGAGACCGGGAAGATGTTCGAGCCGACGTCGATGGAGGCCGTCAGATTGGTGCGGTCGTCCTTCGAATCCCACGAGAACCCGCCGATGTAACCGATCGAGCCGCTCAGGTCGAAGAGCCGGTCGTCCCCGTTGATCGACGTGTTATATAAGCTCACGCCGTTGTACCAGTTGAAGCGGTCGGTCAGGTGCAGGGTCGACTGCACGCCGAGCTGGGCGAACGGGTGGCTGTACGAGAACATGTAGCCGGTCGACAGGAGCGGGCGGCCGGGGGCGATCACGGCCTCGTAGCCGGACAGCGAGTAGAACCTGCCGAACTTCAGGTCCATGCCGCCTTGGGTCAGGACGGGCAGGTGCAGCTCGCCGAAGAACTGCACGGGGTCCCATCCGACCTGATTCGGCAGGTAGCGCCCCTGGATGACCCCGGCGTTTTGCGTCCCCAACCAGCCGTTGCCGAAGAAGTTGTCGAAGCGGAATCCCCAGTCGAGGTAATCCTCCTCCTCGGGTCGGCGCTCGGCCACGAAGTAGATCTGCGGAAAGAGCCAGACGTTGGCCTGGTTGTTGGGGAAGAGGCCGAAGTTCTCCCCGCGCCTCGGGACGTTCGGGTTCCCCGCGATCGAGCCTTCCATCCAGCCGTAGAACTTGGTCCGGGACTCGGCGAGACCGAGCGCGTTCATCAAGAGATACGGGTTGGGGAAGTCTTCGTCCGCCACTTCGAGCTCGTCGTTCGTCTCGTCCTCCTTCGTGGGGGCACCACCCCCGCCAGACCGCTCGGCCCGGGGACGGTCGAGGTCGAATTCCGGTCGCTCGCCCGCGGAAACGGCGCCAGGGCGGCGGATCGCGACCTGCGCGGGGCTTTGTTCCCGACGTGAGGCGCCGGTCGAGCCCCGTGCGGGCATCGATTCGTCATCGTCGTCGTCATCCTCGTCGTCCTCGTCGTCCTCGTCGTCCTCCTCTTCGTCGTCTTTGCCGCTCGATTCGAGGGGCGCGGAGCATCCCGGGCGGCTTTCCACGGCGGGAGCCGCCCCGGCACGGACGGGTTGAGGCGTTTCCCCTTCGGTCCTGCGGACTTCCGGATCCGCGGCCTGGGCCACTCGGGGGACCGAGCCTCTCTCTGATGACGGGGCGATCGCGACCGATCTGACCACGTCGGCCCGTGGCCCGACCCGTGGGTGGGTATTGGAGATCGACGCGCAACCCGCGACAGGCAGTAGGAATACGCCGATCGGGAACCGACCCCGCTTGCCCCAGCATGACCAGATTGGTCCCCTGCGGCAGCCTTCAGGAAACACGACGGTCACCTTGCCTGCTCCTGCACCGACTCGACGGCTTGGGAGGGGGGCCGGCAGTGTACGCTTCCCTCCGCGCCAGGTCGATGGGAGTTATCGCTCCCCGATGAGTGGATGAGTGGCGGAGGATCGAGGCCGAGTTTTACCTGCTCGAAGACACTCCCAGGTCCCTCGCCCGGATGGCGACCCGGGGGCACCGAGTCCGCCGCCGGCATGATGGCGGAGCACTGGAATGAAGACGACGGCCGGATCCTCGAAGAGATTGAACGAGATCGCCATCGCCCTGCGACGCGGGAGATCCAGAATTGAATTTTATAATTCTAAATTAAGTGGTATTAGTGATATTGAGATTTTGGTATTGGTTAGATTTCGACGACGACGTCGAGGTCGCCGGCCTTGCGGATGACGTCCACGCCGACGCCGACGCCGGCGCGGTGGCGGATGAGGCGGAGGTCGACGGTGGCTTCGGCGACGCGGAGGTTGGTGATGCGGAGTTGGGGTAGGAAGGCGGGGAGCCTGGGTTGGTGGAACCAGAGCTGACGCTCGGTCGCGGTGATGCCGAGGCCGAGGCAGGCCTGGAGGAGGAGGAAGACGGACCCGGCCGCCCAGGCTTGGGGTGCGCAGGCGACGGGGTAGGGGATGGGGCCTTCGCCGGCTTCGCGGCCGAATCCGCAGAAGAGCTCGGGCATGCGGTGGAGGTCGAAGGAGGTCGCTGCGGCGAAGAGGCCGGCGAGGACGCGGCGCGGGAGGTCCTTGAGGCCGTATCGGGAGGCCCCGAAGGCGATCATGGCATTGTCGTGGGGCCAGACGGAGCCGTTGTGGTAGGCCATGGGGTTGAAGCGGACCTGGGTCGCGGCGATCGTGCGGATGCCCCAGCCGGAGAAGGACTCGGGGGACATCAAACCCTTCGCCACCCGCGAGGCGCGGTCGGGGGCGGCGATCCCGCCGAAGAGGCAGTGGCCGGCGTTGGAGGAGCGGATGAGGCAGGGGCGCTTGTCGCCGTCGAGGGCCAGGGCGTAGGTCCCCAGGTCGTTGCTCCAGAAGGCCTCTTCGAAGCGGGCGCGGAGGGCCTCGGCCTGGCGCTCGAGCATGGCGGAGCGGTCCGGCTTCCCGAGGGCGGCCGCCAGGGCCGCGCCGGCCCGGCGCGCGGCGTAGACGTAGGATTGGACCTCGCAGAGGGCGATCGGGCCGGTCGCGAAGGAGCCGTCGGCGTGCGAGACGGCGTCGTCGGAGTCCTTCCACCCCTGGTGGATCAGGCCGTCGCCGGCCCGGCGCTCGTATTCGACGAAGCCGTCGCCGTCACGATCGCCATCGCGGTCGATCCAGCCGAGCGCGGCCTCGACGTGCGGCCAGAGGGCTTCGAGGAAGGGTAAATCCGCGGTCCGCTCGTAGTAGGCCCCCGCCAGGAGCACGAAGAGCGGGGTCGCGTCGACACTGCCATAATAGCGCCCAAATGGCATCTCGCCGAGCGTCGCCATCTCGCCGTTCCGCGTCTCGTGGAGGATCTTGCCGGGCTCGGCGTCCTGCTCGGGGATCACCTCGGTCGCCTGGGTCGACGCGAGGTAGGCGAGCACCCCTCGGGCGAGGTCGGGCCGGAGCCAGAGGCATTCGAGTGCGGTGATGATGCCGTCGCGGCCGAACGGGGTGTTGAACCAGGGGACCCCGGCGTAGGGGTAGGGGCCTGTCGGCAGCTCCGAGGTCATCATGGACAGGTCCGACTCGGAGCGGCGAAGCCAGGCGTCGAACCGGCCGTCCGACGCCCGGACTCGTGCCGAGCCTTTGCGGAGGCGGGTGAGGGCGGCGCCGGACGCCTCCTGGGCGGTGTCGAAGTCCGGGGGCTCGGGCGTCTCGTCCCCGCGCCAGCAGGCGACCGCCAGGTCGATCACGAGCTCTTCGTGCGGGCGGATCGACAGGTCGAACCTCGCCCGGTCGTGGTGCAAGTCCGCCGGATTTGGTGAGAAGCGCAGCAGGGTCCTCCGACGTTCCCCGTCTAGGCCGACGTAGCCGAGCACGACGCGGCCCGGCTCGACCTCCGGGGGGAGGTTGCGGCCCCTGGCCTTGCGGGTCATCCCCCGGACCTCGAAGATGTCGGCGAAGTCGGCCCGGAACCGGAGCCCGACCGCGACGTCGAAGCGGTCGAGGCCGTGGTTCTTCGCCCGGATCCGGACGTGGCAGGCCCCTTGCCAGAGCCTCGTGCGAACCGCCAGATGGAGCGTCCCGAGCGGCACGTCGACCCGGCCGTCGTGGGAGCGGTCCGGATTCGTCAGGGAGACCGAGAGCAGGTCGTTGCGGTCGCGGACGGTCGAGCCGAGGAAGAACGGCGGCCGGCCGTCGAGCTCGAGGACCAGGAGCGAGAGGTACCGCGTCCCCTCGTGGTACAGCCCCTCTTCTCCCAGGCCCCCGGCCTTGATCTGGCCGAGGTGGTCGAACACGGCGAACGTGTCGCCGTGCTTGAGGACGCGGGTGCGGTCGTCGGTCAGGCTCGAGGCGGCGAGCACGTGGTGCGGGTCGCCTCCGGTCGTCGGGGTGGAGCTCATCGCGGGGTCCCTCCAGGGGGCAACGCGGGGTCGGGAGGCGACGCGCCGGCTCCGACGGGGCCGAACAGGGAACGTCGGCGTCGGATCGCGCCGGCGATCGGGCGTCGGGCCTCGTGGTGCTCGTCTTCGCGCGAGACGGATGGGGCCTCGCCCTCGACGAGCCGGCGGTAGACCGCCTCGTAGTCGCGGGCCATCCGGTCGGCGCCGAATCTTTGGGCGAAGGACTGGCGGCAAGTGTTGCGGTCGAGCGTCGGGACGCGGCGGACGGCCTCCACGGCCCCCGCGACGTCGTCGACGACGAAGCCGGTCACGCCGTCGACCATGACCTCGGGGACGGAGCCTCGGCGGAAGGCAATGACGGGCGTGCCGCAGGCCATCGCTTCGATCATGACGAGGCCGAACGGCTCGGCCCAATCGATCGGGAAGAGGAGCGCGAGGGCGTCGCCGAGGAACGCATCCTTCGCCTCTCCGCCGACCTCGCCGACGAACTCGACCCAGGGGGATGTCCGCAAGAGGGGGACGATTTCGCGCTCGTAATAGGGTCGCTCCTCGGGGTAGATCTTGGCGGCCACGCGGAGCTTCAAGTCGGCTTGCCGCGAGATCTCGATAGCCTTCTCGAGCCCCTTCTCGGGAGAGACCCGCCCGAGGAAGGCGAGGTAGGTCCCCGGGGCTTTGCGAGGGCGGTGCAGGTCGAGGGGCAGGCCGTGGTGGACGGTCGCCCGCCAGTTCGCCCGGGGGATCGGCCGGCGCTGGTCGTCCGAGATCGACACGATCGGGACGTCGGGATAGGCGTCGAAGAACGCCTCCTGGTCGAAGGGGGACAACCGGCCGTGGAGGGTTGTCACAGTGGGGCAGGGGAGCCGCCCGACGACCGGGAAATGGACGTAGTCGAGGTGGAAGTGGATCAGGTCGAATTGATCCGCCTCCCTTGTGACCATCTCGACGAGCCCGACGTGGTGCGGGAGCGTCTCCCGGCACTCGGGCTCCTCCCAGAGCGCCCGGGGAGATCCCGGGATCAATCGGGCTGCTGTGCGAGAGTCTCCGCTGGCGAACAGGGTGACCTCGTGTCCTTGGCGTACCAATTCTTCGGTCAAGTACGAGACGACACGCTCCGTCCCGCCGTACAGCCTCGGCGGGACGCTCTCGAAGAGCGGCGCGACCTGCGCGATCCGCATCGTTGGGAAAGCCTCGGTTTGGGTGGGAAGGGGAGAAGGGAATCGCCACAGGCCTCGCTCAACTGGCCCGGCGGTTGTTCACCTTGATCCGGGGGAGCCCTCGGCGGTCCTTCTCGAAGTAGCAGATCTCGATGAGGGTCGGCCAGAGCTCGATCGAGCCCTTGATGATGGTCACGACGTCGTCCACGATCCGCAGGAGGTTCTGGTGGAAGAAGTCGGGCTCGAAGGCGTAGAAGGCCTTTTGGAGGTTCGCCGCGAACAGCCGGAGGGCGTCCTTGCGTTCGGGGCGTGAGGCGCGCTCGGCCGCCTGCATCGCCCGGGTGTACATCGCCGCTACCTTGTCGAGCACGGCGAGGGCGTCGTCGGCCGTGACCTCGCCGTCGTAGTCGAAGGCGATGCCCAGGTCGTCGACGCGGGTGACGGTGTCCTTGATCTTCCGCTTGAGCAGGTTCGACACCTCCTCGTTGAAGATCTCGGCGGCCACGGGGTTCCGCATGTAGTTGGACCGCGTGTGGTTCTGCGCCGAGTCGACGTGGGCCGCGGCGACGCCGTCCTGCTGGATCCAGATCCGGTAGATGTAGTCCTCGAACCGGAGGCGGGTCGGGAAGAACGGGGGGAGGCCGAAGGTGTTGTCGTAGCCCGCCACGCCGCAGTCCATCCGCCAGTTCTTGTTGGTCAGGGCCGGCCGGAAGTTGACCAGGACGTAGAGCTCGTTCAGGCCGTCGGGGTCGACCTGGGCCTCGTCCTCGAGGAAGAGGTCGGCGAAGTCCATCGCGTCGATGTCGTTCGTCCCGGAGCGGAACGTCTGGGCCATCTTCACCACCGAGGAGCTCGGCACCGGCCCTCGCTCCAAGACCAGCGAGTTCTCCCTCGCCAAGCCCATCGACACGTTGGTCTCCAACTCCATCGCGGTGTCGACGAGGACCTCGCCCGTCTCGTAGTTGTCCGGCACTTCGCCCGCCCGCTTCCCGAGGACGTCGAGGAACGACCCGATGATGTCGAACGACTTCCGCCCGTACCCGGCCTCCCCGGTCCGGTGCAGCCGGCCCCGGCTCACCTCCCCCTGGCCGAGCGACTCGAGGCTGTGTTCCATCAAGGCATAAGGGCGCATGTCGTCATCCGACGAGATCATCAACCCGCCCAGGGTGTGCATCAGCGTGTGGTTCCGGTTCCCCCCGTAGCTGGGCCGGAACAGGTTCTTGACCAGGCCGTCGAGCCGCTTGTCGCGGAGCCGTCGGCTCAGGAAACCGATGAACTCTTCTTTCTCCTTCGGGCCGACGTAGTAGAGCTCCCCGTGGGTGCTCGTCTGCTCCAGCAGCGCGAAGTACTTCTCCTGGGCGACCGGGCTGGAGTCGTCGCACACGATCAGCGTCGGCGAGTGGCCGTTCCGCCAGAAGTGCTCGTCGTAAGTCTCGACCGCCTCGCCGACGTCCCTGAGCCGGTACGTCGGGATGATGAAGTAGAGGTCGTCCGCGTGCATCACCGCTCCTTGTAGAATCCGCCGATCGAGACCCGCCCTCCCCAAAAGCAAGGGATGTGCCCGATCGCGTGAGTGGCCACAATTCGTGGTGGCAGAAACAGTTATGTCGTCGAGCCTGGCGTGGCTACGGCCCTCGTATCGTGCAGGCCGCACGATTCAGGATGCCGATTGCAAGAGTCGGCAGGGTTTGCGGCGTTTGGGCCGTGGATGGGGGATTTTTTTGGCCACGGATTGAACACGGATGGAACACGGATAATCGAACGAATAAGAAAATAGGAGGAGTGTTCGATCAGGGATATTAGCCGTATTTCATCCGATGCGTCTGGCGAAGCCCGGTAGAGCGCAGGCCAGCCAGGGTTGGATCTCGGTGAACTCCTCGTTCTTTTGTGATCAGGACGTCAACGACGATCCCCGATCTCAAGCTCCAGCCGGTAGCCTGACGGGTACCGATCCCACCAGTGAATACACCAGGGGCCGATTGGTACGATTCGGGTGGCTTCGATGGTCAATCCGTTCGCGATGTGTTCCTGGATGTTGCGCCGGAAGCCCTCTTCCGACTCGCAAAAATGGTGCTCCTCCCAGGAGTACCGCTTCGTGGCGAGAAACCCCTCTTCCAAGTCCGGGCCCAGCCATTCGGCCGAGATCATCCGATAGAGGGCTGCCCCGGTCGGCGAGAACTCGATCTCTCCCCAACGACTTTCGGGAGATGCCAGTGATGACACAAAATGGCCCGGATGGTCCGGGTCTTCGAGAACGCAAGAACCTTCCGGACGAAGCTCGGCTGTCTTGGGGAGGGCCAGGAGCGCCGGGTCGTTTCGCAGCAAGTGATGGATCTCGTCGAGCACGTGCTGGTCCAAGGCCCTCAACCAACCGTGGCGGAGGCAGGCATCCAACCCGTTCCGGACCGCTTCCTCCGAGATCGTGCCGTCGGGCCCGAGGATGCACATCTGATTCGAGATCGTGCCGCCGAAGCCCAGGAGGCACTCCCTCAACCCGCGCCTCTTGACAGCATGCAAACTACGGGGGCCATCTTCCATGGCCTGCAAGAGGATCCACTCTGTGAACGTGACGTTGTGACAGTCGAGAATATATTGCAGCCGTTGGGGATCCTCCTCGGGGGGAGAGGATGCGAAGTAACAAGACTCGCTCTCGATCCCGAGCTTCTCCGTCGAGTTATGCTCCTCGATCTCGATGCGGTAGCCCTCGGGAAAACGTCGCCACCACTGGGCGCGCCACGGGCCAGTGGGGAAAGGACCGGTGACGGAGATCACGTCGGGATTATTGCGAGCGCTTTCGATTTCAGCGACGGCCTTCGCTCGGGTTGGCAGGTAGCGGGTTGATTTGGCTCGGACAATCCCGCTGCCACTCGAGGGTGTCCGAGGGGAGTCGCCCCGACGCGGTTCTGCGATCTGTTGCCATAACGCCGCACCGGCGTCGGTGAAGGCGACGGCACCGACCGGGGGCAACCCGTAGATCGGGCCGAGAACCCGGCGTTCGCGGAGCTCATCGACGATCTTGGCGAGGGCCGGCTCGTCGATGACTTGCAACCAACCCTTGTTCAGACAAGCGGTCAGTGCGGCCCGGCATTGGGCCCGGGTGCTCTTGCCGCCGATGCTGTAGACATCGAGCGAGGCCCAGCGATCGATTCCCCCCCAGGTGGGCTCGTCGACTGGGCCATGGACATCGTCCGGCGGGGCATCTATGCCGTAGCAGGCGACATGGAGCAGCGAGGCTTCGGGAGGCGTGACGCCGAACTCGGCGAAGATACCGGCGGTGTGGCGGTTACGGCGAGCCCGGGATTCAGACCGGGAGCGTTCAGGATTGTCCAAGGGAGGGGAGTGAGCCAGGTGGCGCCGATCTTCGATCCCCCGCCGCATGAACACTCATGCCGCGTTGAGGCTCGGGATCGCGCGGCTCACGTGACTGGAGGATACTCCATGTCGCTCGAGATGCACAAGAAATCTGAGACTTCTCGCTGTCTCGCTGATCCCCACCGAGGCTTTGCCGGAAGAAGGCTTCACCACAAAGGCACATAAGGACACAAAGAGGAGGAGCCAGGGAGAATCTATCCTCTTCGGACCTCCTTCGATGGTTCTTTGTGCCTTTGTGGTGAAATCCTCGCGCGGTACGAGTCTGTTGGAGATCCGCGAGGAGTGTCGATGTCTCGCCTCGCATTCGCGTCGGCGACCATGTCGGACCGAAGCCGGCGTGGTTTAGTGATATAAGTTGTCTTCAGCATTTATCGCTACTGGCGATCCGAGAGCCATTTCCTCCCGTCGCGGCCTTCTCGACGTTCGCGATGATCCTCATGAGCATGCCGGCGAGGAGTTCGCGCTCGGCCTCGTCGAAGCCGGACAGGGCTTCTTCGGCGGCCTGGGAACGCAAGGCCGTTAATTCGGGGAGCTTCGCGAGGGCTGCGGCCGTCAGGCGGATCAGGCTGCTGCGGCGGTCGCCCGGGTCGGGCTCGCGCACGATCAAGCCGTCGCGCTCCATCCTCGAGAGCGTCGCCGCCATCGTCGGCTGCTCCACCACCGCGAGCTTCGCCAGCTCCGTCTGGGAGAGGGTCGAGCCGTCCTGGAGCGCCGCGAAGATTGGGAGGTGGGCTCCGGTGAGGCCGAGCGTCTTCAGACGCGCATCTCCCACGCGGGTGAGCAGCCGCGCCGTGCGGCCGATCAGGTGCTCGGCGCTCTTCTTCGGGACCCAGGCCATGTCGGGGATTATCCCAGACTTGACCTTGGTCCGCAAGTGCATAGCATGCTATACATCTGGAAAATCGACCCGAGGCCGTTCCATGGAGGATCCGAAATGGAGAGAGTCCCTCGCATCGCGATCGTAGGCGGAGGCCCTGGCGGGCTGACGCTTGCCCGGATCTTGCACACCAGGGGCGTGGCGGCGACCGTCTTCGAGCGGGACGTCACGCCGGACCATCGGGCGCAAGGGGGATCGTTGGACTTCCACGCCGACACCGGCCAGCACGCCTTGCGGCTGGCGGGGTTGGAGCAGGAATTCCTGAGCATTGCGCGATATGAGGACCAGGGGACTCGCCTCTTCGACCGGGACGGGGTCCTGCATTTCGAGGAGGAGGGGGAGGCGGCCGACTTCGATCGGCCCGAGGTCGACCGTGCCGCGTTGCGCCGGATCCTGCTCGATTCCCTCCCGCCCGGTGTTGTGCGTTGGGGGCATCGGCTGCTGGAGATTGGGCCACGCGACGACGGGGGTTGGGATCTACGCTTCGAGGAAGGCCATGTCGAGTCCTTCGACCTGGTGGTCGGGGCCGACGGGACGCGCTCGCGAGTCCGTCCGGTGCTTTCAGACGCGGTGCCGGCCTATTCCGGTGTCACGTTCGTGTCGTTGGGGTTCGACGACGTGGACGAGCGGCATCCCGAGGTCGCCCGACTGGTCGGCCACGGGATGGTGTTCGCCATGGGGGAGAACCGGGGACTCATTGCTCATCGCGACGCGAATGCTCACGTTGGCGTCTACGTCGCGCTGCGAGTCCCGGAAGGGTGGGCGACCTCCGGAGTCATCGACGCGGGCTATCCCGACGAGGCGAGGAACACGCTGGCCGGGTATTTCCAGGGGTGGTCCCCGAGGCTTCTCCCGTTGATCCGCGAGTCCCGCGGTGGGATGACGTTCCTGCCCCTCTATGCGTTGCCCGTGGGCCATCGCTGGGAGAACCGCCCGGGCGTCACGCTCCTCGGCGATGCCGCCCATGTCATGTCGCCCTTCTCCGGGGAGGGGGTGAACCTGGCCATGATCGACGCGGCGGACCTGGCGGTTGCCCTCACCGTCGCCGAGGATTGGCAGGCGGCGATCCGGGGCTACGAAGAGACGATGTTCGCCCGAGCCGAGGTCGCCGCCGCAGGGGCCGCCGAGGCGATCGAATCCGCGTTCTCAGATGATGGATTCGCCCAACTGTTGCGCCACATGCAAGAACGTCAAATCAGGTAAGAGGCTTGCTTCTATCCGAGATTCAGCGATTCTGAGAATCTTCGTTCAGCGTCTGCTATGCGTTCGCGTCAACCATTCGAGATCTTCTTGCCAGCGTGCCACGGCATCATACATACTTTGCTTGTAGCGGTGGAACCGAACCAACCAAGCGAGGTGGTTGATAACGTTTTGAAGTCCGAGTTTGTCAACACCGTGTTGCAGAGCGAGCCGACGATGGGTCCGGATTGTCCCTTTTTTGACCGAATAGCCGAGTTTCATTAGCTCGGATTCCACCCTCAAATTCGAATTATTGAATTCGCTCGTTTCCGGAGGCGAAACTCTTGGTAAATCAGGATATTTGATTGAATATTTGACACTCGTGAACGGAGGAGAGTCGTTAAGGACAGGTGAAGCCGAACCAGATGTGGGTTGGCCTTTTGGGGTTTCTCGGATCTCGGGAGGCCGAGAAGCCGGAATTGGTGGGACAGCCGATCCGCTTCTGGCCGAGATCTGGGCTCGGGCATCTGCGGTAAGAGATATTTCTTGAGAGGGAGCAGATACCTCGGTCGATTTGATTGAGTCAGAAGCTGACTGCGAAGGAGCCCCTCGAGGAACAGACTTTGGGTTGATTACTATAGGCATCAGATCTAGGGATGTTGGGGCAGGGGCCTTCGACGGTGAAGATGCTGAGGGCTGAAGTGAAACTCTCGCGGTTGGGATTGAAGACTCAAGGTGTTGGTGGTTCCGCCCTTTCTTGGCCAGATCGTCGACGAATCGAAGGCCCTCATGCGTGCGTCGAATCTCCGAAGTTGATGAGGGCCACATCGAGGATTCACCGAATAACAGGACGCTCAGAAACTCCTCTTGAGAGAAAAATCTTATATAAGGCACAGTCGCGGCTTGCTCGAGATACTCATAGTCGAACTGATCCGAACCGATTACCACCCATTCCAGATCACCCCAGTCGATCCCTTCGCAATCAGAGATGGCCTTCAACTTGACCGCGAGCCGATCGAGATCCGCCTCGCGAAAAGGACCATTACCCGTGAATCCAATCACCTTGCCCTCAATGGATCCGAGAAAAAATATCTCTTGTACATGTTTCGAGATCGATTCGGCAAAGTCCGCGGTGGCGGGTAGAATCGCTTCCTCTATGCTGAAACCTATGTTCCGCACATCCGCCCTTCATTTTCTCTGAATTTCTTTCGCCTGTACTCGCGATCGGTGCACTCAACGAAGACTCGCCGTGCCAGCCTTCGGCGGGCGCTGTCCCTATGGACCGTGGCT
>NZ_JBTYIP020000058.1:0-17121 GCF_054877945.1 Singulisphaera rosea
CGACGGAACTGAGTCCGCTGCAGCGCAGGCTCCTGAGCCTGTTGCGAATGACGGCGGCTTATAACCGCTGACGTGGCGACCGCCGGAAATTCGGAGAAATTGAATGCCGGATGTGCGGAACGTAGGGGCGAAGAACGCTGCGGCCCGGATCGAGGCGTTGTCGAAGATGAAGACGCCGTAGCAAATCTTCTCATCAGTTGCATCGCAAAATCATTTCCACCGTCCGTCGATATGGTTTCGGAACCAGAGCTCGAGCATCAGGAGGTTCCAGAGGCGGTAGGCGTGGTCGCGTTTGCCGGTGACGTGCTCGTCGACCAGGGTGGCGACGGCGTCGGGGCGGAAGAGGCCGCGGGCGGTGGCGACGGGGTCGAGGAGCACGGCGCGGAGCTCGTCCTTGAGGGGGCCGCGGAACCAGCGGTCGAGAGGGACGCCGAAGCCCATCTTGGGGCGGTTGCGGATCGAGGGGGGGAGCGTCTCGGCGAAGGCGTCCTTGAGGACGGCCTTGGATCGTCCGCCGCGGAGCCGGAGCTTGCGGCCGATCGGCATCGCCATGGCGAGCTCGACGACGCGGTGGTCGAGGAACGGGCCGCGGCACTCCAGGCTGTGGGCCATGCTCGCCATGTCGACTTTGACGAGGAGGTCGCCGGGCAGGTACGTGATGAGGTCGGCGACCATGGCGCGGGTCACCGGGTCTCGGCTCGCGCCGACCGCCAGGGCGTTCCGGAGCATTGAGGCGGGGTCGGCGGTGTCCGGGGCCGACGAGCCGGCTCGCGCCAGCTCGTCGATCCAGGCGTCGGTGTAGAGGGCGGCCCGCCCGTTCTCGTCGAACTGGCTGGCCCAGCGGAGGTAGCGGGCCTCGAGAGGCTCGGCGAGCCCCTCGAGCCAGCGGCGGAGGCTACGCATCCGCGTCTTCGCCCGCGACGAGGCCGGCAGGGCGCGGGCGAGTGGGCCGCTCAGGACCCCACGCGGGCCCGCCGGCAGCCGCTCGAAGTAGCCCGAGAGCGCGACGGCCCGGTAGCGGTCGTAGCCGGCGAAGAGCTCGTCGCCGGCGTCGCCGGTCAGGGCCACCGTCACCTCACGCCTGGTCTCCTGGGCGACGTGCCAGGTCGGCACCGCCGAGCTGTCGGCGAACGGCTCGTCGAACTGCCAGGCGAGGGCGGGCAGGGTCTCCCAGGCCTTCGGCGTCACGACGAACGCGTGGTGCTCGGTCCCCAGGAACTTCGCGGCGGCCTCGGCGTACTGGCTCTCGTCGAACGCCGGGTCGTCGAACCCGATCGAGAAGGTCTTCACCGGCCGGCTCGACGCCTGCTGCATCAGGCCGACGATGATCGTCGAGTCGACCCCGCCCGACAGGAAGGCGCCGAGGGGGACGTCGGCGACCATCTGCTCGCGGACGGCCTCGCCGAGCGTGGCGCGGAGCTCCTCGATGTCTTCGCCGAGAGGACGCCGCCGCTCGACGGACCAGTCGGGATCCCAGTAGCAGCCGAGCTCGAGCTTGCCGTCCTGCCAGCTCGCGAAGTGGCCCGGGGGGATCTTGTGCGTCCCCTGGAGGATCGTGTCGGGGTGGGCGACGTAGCCGTAGGTCAGGTAGCGATCCAGGGCCTTCGGGTTCACCCGCCCGGGCACGTCGCGCTCGGGGAGCGCGAGGAGCGACTTGAGCTCGCTGGCGAACGTGATCCTCGAGCCGTCGTGGCGGTAGACCAAGGGCTTCTGCCCGAGCCGGTCGCGGGCCAGCAGGAGCCGTCGGCGGGGGGCGTCCCAGATCGCCAGCGCGAACATCCCGCGCAGGTGCGCGAACATCCCGGTCCCCTCGTCCTCGTAGAGGTGGACCAGGACTTCGGTATCCCCTTGCGAGCGGAGCGTGTGCCCTCGGGCCTCGAGCCGTCTCCTCAGGGCCGGGAAGTTGTAGATCTCGCCGTTGAAGACGGTCCAGACCGTGCCGTCCTCGTTGCTCAAGGGCTGATGGCCGCCGGCCAGGTCGACGATCGAGAGCCTGCGGAACCCGAGCGCGGCGTGGCCGTCCCGGTAGGTGCCCGCATCATCGGGCCCCCGGTGCGCCATGCGGTCCATCATGGCCGCGAGCTCGTGCTCGCCGAGCGGCTTGCCGGCGTCCGTCCACGCCGCCCCCGAGATCCCGCACATACGCGTATCCTCTCGAAATCCCGTTCCGGTCCGTTCGTCGCGGACGTTCCCTCGACGACCCGCCGGAGCGACTCCCCTTCGAGTGTGGCTCGGGGAGTCTCGCATCCATTGTGGTGGCCGGGCCTCGCGTTTCCAATGGAGGGGCGACGCGTTCCTCGTTCGAGTCGGCGTGGAGGATTCGGGGATGTGGCGACAGTCCTCTCGAATCGTCGAGATGCCCTGGTTTGTCGATCGTTCGCGAACCCCGAGAGCCGCGTTACCATTTCCGTCCTATGCTCGCTAGGGCGACGCCGTCTTCTCGTCGACCCTTTGGGATGATGCAATGACGCATGTCAGCAATCCTCGAGTCTTCCTCACAGGGGCATTGGTCACCTGGGGGGTTGCGGTCTCGTGCGGCCTGGCGGCCCTGCACGCCTATGATTTCACCCCGGGCCGGGCGGCCGAACCTCGACGCGACTGGCCGTCGGGGACCGGTCTCCGCTTCGACCCCGCACGTGCGAACCTGATCCTGCTCGCCCATCCCCGTTGTCCGTGCACGAAGGCCAGCCTCGAGATGCTGTCTCGGGTCATGGAGGGCCACGAGAACAGCGTCTCGGCGCAGGTCGTCTTCTACCAGCCGGGGCATGGCCAGGGCCACTGGTTGCCGACGGATCTCCAACGACGTGCGGAGGCGATCCCGGGCGTCCGAGTGGTCGAGGACCTAGGCGGCCGGGAGGCTCTTCGCTTTGGTGCTGCGACTTCGGGGACGGTCGTCTTGTATGATAAGGGGGGGCGGTTGCTGTTCGCGGGCGGGATCACCTCCGCGCGAGGGCAGGCCGGCGACAATGCCGGACTCGACGCGGTGATTGCGAGGCTCACGGGGAACGCGGGGGAGCCACCCCGGGACTTCCCCGTGTTCGGGTGCTCGATCCATTGACGTTGAGGTATCGCGAGACCGGAAAGGGTCACGACATGGCGGTTTCGGACCGGGCGGATGAAGCGGTTTCCGGGGCCATCAAGGCCCAGGCCCGGGTCGCTTTCGAAGAGAGTCTGAACGCGATCGCCCGCCGCACCGACCGGCTCTTCGCCGGGTTGCTCGGCTTCCAGTGGTTCGCCGCGGTCGTCGTGGCCCTGGTGATCTCACCCCGAGCCTGGGCGGGGACGTCGAGCTGGATCCACGTCCACGTCTGGTTCGCGCTCATCCTCGGGGGCGCGATCGTCAGCCTGCCCGTCTTGCTCGCCTTGTTCCGTCCCGGCTGGGTGTTGACCCGGCATGTCGTCGCGATCGGCCAGATGCTCATGGGGGCGCTGCTCATCCACCTGACAGGTGGGCGGATCGAGACCCACTTCCACGTCTTCGGCTCGCTCGCGTTCCTCGCCTTCTATCGCGACTGGCGTGTGCTCGCCACCGGGACGGTGGTCGTCGTGCTCGACCATGTCCTGGGGGGCGCCCTCTGGCCTCGCTCGACTTATGGGTCCAACACCATCGACCCCTGGCGATGGTTCGAGCACGCCGGCTGGGTCGTCTTCGAGGACATCTTCCTCATCCGGTTCTGTCTCGAGAGCGTTCGCGAGCTTCAGTTGGTCGCGCAGCGGCAGGCCGAGATCGAGGCGGCCCGGGCCAGGGTGGAGGCGGCGGGCCATGCTCGTGCCGCACAGCTCGAGGCCCGCGTGGCCGAGCGGACGTCGGAGCTGGTCCGGGCCAAGGAGGCCGCCGAGGCCGCCAGCCGGGCCAAGAGCGAGTTCCTCGCCAACGTCAGCCACGAGATCCGGACCCCGATGAACGGGATCATCGGCATGACCGAGCTCGTGCTCGACACCGCGCTCTCCCCCGACCAGCACGAGTACCTCGAGGTGGTCGCCTCGTCGGCCGACGCCCTGCTGACGGTCATCAACGACATCCTCGACTTTTCCAAGATCGAGGCCGGCAAGCTCCAACTCGACCCCGGCCCGCTCGACCTCCGCGACTGCCTCGGCGACGCGATGCGGACCCTCGGCCTCCGCGCCTTCCAGAAGGGGCTGGAGCTCGCCTTCGACATCGCCCCCGACCTGCCCGACGCCCTGGTCGGCGACGGCGGCCGGCTCCGGCAGGTCGTGGTCAACCTCGTCGGCAACGCGATCAAGTTCACCGAGCGGGGCGAGGTCCTCTTCCGCGTCCAGAAAGCCTGGCGCGAGGGGGATGAGATCGGCCTGCGGTTCGCGGTCTCCGATACGGGGATCGGCATCGCGCCCGACCGCCGGGCCGCGATCTTCGCCCCCTTCGAGCAGGCCGACGGCTCGTTCACCCGCAAGTACGGCGGGACCGGCCTGGGCCTGCCCATCTCCTGCCGGCTCGTCGAGCTGATGGGGGGCCGGATTACCTTGGAGAGCCGCCTGGGCGAAGGGAGCCTGTTCTCGTTCGTCGCGCGGTTCACCGTACGGGGCGATGGCCTCCCCTTGGCGAATGTGCCGACGGGCAACCTCCGCGACGTCTCCGCCCTGATCGTCGACGATAACGCGAGCAACCGCCGGATCCTCCACGACCTCCTGCTCCAGGTCGGGATGAGGCCGACCACCGTCGAGGACGGGCGGTCGGCCCTCTACTTGTTGAAGCGAGCGTCCGAGGCCGGCGACCCGTATCGTCTGGCCATCTTCGACGTCATGATGCCCGAGATGGACGGCCTCACCCTCGCGTCCCGGGTCCGGATGGACCAGGCCTTGTCCACCCTGCCGATCATCATGCTCTCTTCGGCGGGCCAGCAAGGGGACGTCGACCGTTGCCGAGAGCTCGGTGCCATCTACCTGACCAAGCCGGTCAAGCAGTCCGACTTGCTCAAGGCGATCACGAACATTCTCCCGGGCGCCCCGCCCGCACCCAAGCCCCGCGAGCCTCGCGGGACCGATGACGCGGCGACCGAGTCTCCGCAGGTCTCTCGGCTCCGCGTGCTCGTGGCCGAGGACAACCCGGTCAACCAGACTCTGGCCGTCCGTCTGCTCGAGAAACGGGGCCACGAGGCCGTCGTCGCCGCCAACGGGCGCATCGCGCTGGACACCCTCGAGCGCGAGCGGTTCGACCTCGTACTCATGGACCTGCAGATGCCGGTGCTCGACGGCCTGGAGGCCACCGGGTTGCTCCGTCGCCGCGAGCAGGAGACCGGGGCGAAGCACATGCCGGTGATCGCGATGACCGCCCATGCGATGCGGGGTGACCGCGAACGCTGCCTGGACGCCGGCTGCGACGACTATGTCTCCAAGCCGATGCGGGCCGCCGAGCTCGCCGCCGCGATCACCCGCTGCCTGGCCCAACGCGAGGCGGTCGAGAATCCGCCGGCCCCTTCTCCCTCCCCCTCCGAAGCTCCCGAACGCGAGTTCAACGTCGCCGATGCGCTCCTCGAGGTGGATGGCGACGAAGAATTGCTCCGCGAGCTCGCCGACGTCTTCCTCCGGGATGGCCCGAGGTTGATCCAGGAGGTCCGCGACGCCGCCGCCGTCGGCGATGCCTATCTGCTCAGCAGAGCCGCCCATGCCTTGAAGGGATCGGTTGCCAACTTCGGTGCGAAGGAGGCCGTCGCCGCGGCCTCGGCCCTGGAGCTCCTGGCCCGCGACGGCAAACTTTCCGAAGTCCCACCGATCCTCCAGGAGCTCGACCGCCGGGTCGCGGAATTGCTCGATGGGCTTGCCGCCGTCGCGCGACCGGCCTAAATCAGATCGGGACGCTCCATCTAATTGTTTCGCAATTGCAACGTGCGCCACGTTGTGTCCATTTTTTCCTTGGCAACGCGGGCCGCAGGGAATAGCCTTTGCGACTGGGAATTGTCCACTGCATCAGGACGAACATACCCATTGACTCAGTCGCATTCAATGAAGTTGGTCTATGAACATTTTGATCGTGGATGACGATCTCGCCTCCGCCCTGGCGCTCCGCAAGATGCTCGAGAAGATGGGCTACCAGGTCGAAGTCGTCCACGACGGCGCCGAGGCCTGGGAGCGTGTCCGCCAGGGAGGCATCGAGCTCCTCCTGTCCGACTGGATGATGCCTTCGCTCAATGGGCCGGAGCTTTGCCGCTTAATCCGGGCCCAACCGGACGCCCTCTACACGTACATCATCCTCCTCACGGCCCGGAGCGGTCGCGAGGACCGGCTCGCGGGCCTGGAGGCCGGGGCCGACGACCTCCTGACGAAGCCGGTCGACACCGGCGAGCTGACCGCCCGGCTGACCGTCGCCAGCCGCATCCTGGCGATCCAAGAGCAATTGCGTGCTCACGCGACGCAACTTGAGGATCTCCATGTCGCCCTCGAGCGCCAGAACTCGCTCCTGGCCAAGCGTGCCTCCACCGACGGCCTCACCGGCTTGAGCAACCGAAGACACTTCGACGAGAACCTCGTTTCCGCCCTCTCGTACGGGGAACGGCATCGCGGGCCGCTCTCGCTGGTCCTCCTGGATGTGGACCACTTCAAGCCCTACAACGACACCTTCGGCCACCAGGCCGGGGATCAGGTCCTCCGCGCCGTCGCCGAGACGCTCCGGTCGCACTCGCGATCGCACGAGGTCGTCGCACGCTACGGCGGCGAGGAGTTCGCCGTGATCCTGCCCGAGACCGACGCGGCCGACGCCCGTCGCATCGCCGAACGGCTCCGGAGCGCGATCGCCAACCGGGGCTGGAAGCACCGAGCGGTGACGGCCAGTTTCGGCGTGGCCACGGCCACCCCCCCCTATCCCGATGCCGCTCGCTTCATTGAGCGGGCCGATCGCGCCCTCTACCACTCGAAGGCCCGGGGCCGCGACCGCGTCAGCCATTTCCTCGACCTCGGGACCGAGCAGCCTGAGACTCAATGGTCGGAGTCCGTCGTCCTCTCTCCGGGTCTGGCATAAGGCATCGAAGTTCCCCCCCCTCGCTTCGATGTCTTCGCCGCGAGCGACGAATGGACTCGTCCGTATCCCCCAACTCTCCCCGTGCCCATCGGGCCGGGTCGCTTCGCGGAACCTTCCCGAAGCCGAACCACTCGGTTCGGAGACAACCCCAAGTCTTCCGAGATCGATCGCCGCGTCCGCTCGATGTCGCCCGTCGAGTTGAGTCTCTCGACTTTCCGAGGGGTTTGCCCTCCGCTGTGCGTCGGTCCCACGGGAAAACGAGTGCGGAAGTCATCGCATGAAAGCGTGCGGCTGATTTTCGGGTTTCGACGGCCCGCCTACCCTCTCCTCCTCCTCGGCATCCAGGGTGGATCGGGAGCCTTTCACGGGCCGGACGAGCGTGTTAGAGTGCCGTCGGTCGTGCGCTCTCGGCGAGGATCTCGATCTTCCGAACGAGATGGGTGGGATATGGACCGACGCGACGTCTTGCGACTCATCCCCGCGGGGGCCGCGCTCGCGGGCCCGGGACTATTAGCGATGGGTGGAGCCTCGGCGCGGGCCGCCGAGCCCGAGAAGCCGGCGGCCCCCCGAGGCCTGCCGCCGCTCAAGATTACGGATATCCAGACGATCCTCACCGCCCCGGACCGGATCCGCCTGGTCGTCGTCAAGGTCGTCACGAGCGAGCCCGGCCTCTACGGGCTCGGCTGCGCCACGTTTACCCAGCGCCCGCTCGCGGTTCAGGTCGCCGTCGACAAGTACCTCAAGCCGTTCCTGATCGGCCGCAACCCCGACGAGATCGAGGACATCTGGCAGTCGTCCTACGTCAGCTCTTATTGGCGGAACGGACCGGTCCTGTTCAACGCCATGAGCGGCGTCGACATGGCCCTCTGGGACATCAAGGGCAAGCGGGCGAATATGCCCGTGTACCAGCTCCTCGGGGGCAAGTGCCGGTTCGCGGCGGCCCTCTACGCCCACGCCAGCGGGCGGGACTTCCTCGAGTTGGAGGAGCGCGTGAGGGCGGCCATGGAGAAAGGCTACCGGCACGTCCGCGTCCAGCTCGGGGTGCCGGGAATGGCCACCTACGGGACCGGCGGCGCCACCGGCGACCGCGAGGTTCCCCCGCGAAACGGCCCCGTCGGCCCGACGAGCCCCGGCGCGATCTGGGAGCCGGCCAAATACGTCCGCGAGATCCCCAGGCTGTTCGAGCACCTCCGGTCGAAGCTCGGCGACGAGATCGAGCTCCTGCACGACGTCCACGAGCGCGTCACGCCGAGCCAGGCGATCCAGCTCTGCAAGGACCTCGAGCCGTACCGCCCGTTCTTCGTCGAGGACCCCGTCCCCCCCGAGCAGAACGACCACCTCCGCCTGATCCGGCAGCAATGCGCCACGCCGATCGCGATGGGAGAGTTGTTCAACACGCAACATGAATACGTCCCGTTGATCAAGGATCGGGTGATTGATTTCATCCGGATCCACATCTCGCAGATCGGCGGCCTGAGCATGGCCCGCAAGGTGGCGGTCCTCGCGGAGTTCTTCGGCGTGAAGACCGCCTGGCACGGCCCCGGCGATGTCTCCCCCGTGGGCCACGCGGCCGGGTTGGCGCTCGAACTGGCGAGCCACAACTTCGGCATCCACGAATCCGGCGTCTTCCCGCCCAACACCCGCGAGGTCTTCCCCGGCTGCCCCGAGACGAAGGACGGCTTCCTCTACGCGAATGAGGCCCCCGGCCTCGGGATCGACCTCGACGAGAAGGCCGCGGCGAAGTTCCCCTTCCCCGCCGATGGCCCGACGTTCCAGCACAGTTGGGGCTCGACCCGCCAGCGCGACGGCACGGTCATCCGCCCCTGAGCCTCGTTTCGAGGTTTGGACCCATGAGCCACGGATTCCAGAAGTGGGGGTTGATCGTCGCCACGCCCATTTCGGTGGGGCTCTACCTCGGGCTCGCGGTCTGGGGCTGGGGCGGGTGGGACGCGTACTTGGCCCACCCTGCCCGCGTCGGCGCCGCGGTCGCGACGGTCGCATCCTCGATCCTGGCGATGTTCACGAGCGGCAACCTCTCGACCGGCCGGCGCGAGGACACCCACAACCGCTGGATCTTCCTCCCGGTCCTGGCCATCGGCTTCTTGCTGGGATGGCTTCCGCCTTACACCGATCGTCGCGACTTCTGGACGATCGACGGGGATGTCGCACGCTGGGGCGGGCTGGCCCTGTACGTCGTCGGCTGCACCGTGCGCATCATCCCCATGTTCGTCCTCGGCCGACGGTTCAGCGGCCTCGTCGCGATCCAGGAAGGCCACGAGCTCGTGACGAGCGGGATGTACCGCCTGATCCGCCACCCCAGCTATCTGGGAGTCCTGTTGACCCTTTTCGGCTGGGATCTGGTCTTCCGGAGTGCCGCCGGAGTCCTCCTCTCGCTCCTCCTCATCCCACCCCTCGTCGCCCGGATGAACTCCGAGGAGGCCCTGCTCTCTTCGGAATTCGGCGAATCCTACGACGCCTACCGCCGACGCACGTGGAGGCTGTTGCCCTATCTGTACTGAGACATCACCGAGGCGGATTGTCCGGGGATCCGAACGTCGATGGGGAGACCTTCCAAGGCCATTCCTCTGGGTACTCGGTCTTGCCTGACATTCCACTTTGGCTCAAGCCGCAAAATCAGTACTGGGACGGATGTCGAGGGTGCCACGGGTTGGTACTCCACCCCGTGAGCCGAGCGACTTGGCCGACGCTCTCGGGGTGGAGTACCAACTCGTGGCACCCAAGTCAGGATCCTCAGCACCGATTCCGCGGCTTGAGCCTTCCCCTTTTCTCCGAGGCGGTTCCCGTAAACGCGCGACAAACCGCGCCGGATCTGTCCCGTATATCCGCAGGCGCGCGGGTTAAGGGTATGGGGATGATCGTGGATTCGAACGTGAATGAAACATCAGATCTTGTCGAACGCCTTCGGGACGGCGACCGCACGGCCCTGGCCGGGGTATTCGCCGCCTATCGGGATCGGCTCCTGAAGATGGTCGACCTCCGGCTCGACCCTCGACTGCGCCCCCGGCTCGACCCTGTGGATGTCGTGCAGGATGCGTTCCTTGATGCTTCCAAGCGACTCGACGCGTACCTCGTCGACCCGCAGTTACCGCCCTTCCTCTGGCTCCGCCTGATCGTGGCCGAGCGGATGGCGACGCTCCATCGTCACCACATTGGGACGAAGATGCGTGACGCGGGCCGAGAGGTGTCGCTGTACCATGAGGCGCTCCCCCAGGCCAGCTCGGCCGCGCTGGCGTCGATGCTCCTGGGGCGTCTGACCTCTCCGACGCAGGCGGTGCAGAGGGCGGAGAAGCTCCTGAGGGTGCAGGAGGCGCTGAACGGCCTGGAGGCCACGGACCGCGAGATCCTGGCGCTCCGGCACTTCGAGCAGCTCAGCCGGTCCGAGGCGGCCTTGGCCCTGGGCATCACCGAAGAGGCCGGCGCGAAGCGATACATTCGTGCCTTGAAGCGGATCAAAGACGTACTGGCGAAGATGCCGGGAGGACTGGAGGGGCTGTGAGCGACGCGACCGCCTCGCAATCCGGGTCGAACTCCGGGAACGACAATCGTCTCGATCTGCTCGCCGACGAGTTCGCCGAGCGATACCGACGCGGCGAACGCCCGAGCCTGAAGGAATATACCGACCGTTACCCCGAGTTGGCCGAGGACATCCTCGCGCTCTTCCCCGCGATGCTCGACCTGGAGCAGGCCGAGGAAGTCCGCAAGGACGGCCTCGAGGGCGATTCCCGGTCCGCGAAGCCGTTCCCGACCCCGAGCCTCTCCCACGTCGGCGATTACCGGATCCTCCGGGAGATCGGCCGAGGCGGGATGGGAGTCGTCTACGAGGCCGAGCAGGTCTCCCTGGGCCGCCGCGTTGCGCTCAAGATGCTCCCGCCCAACGTGGCCCTCGACATCAAGACGCTCGAACGGTTCCGTCGCGAGGCCCGCGCCGCGGCGCGGATGCATCACACGAACATCGTCCCCGTGTTCGAGGTCGGCCGCGAGGGGGACGCGTGTTACTACGCCATGCAGTTCATCCAGGGCCATGGTCTCGACATCGTCTATGAGGAGGTCCGTCGCCTCCGAGGTCGCGCCAAGCCCGAGAAGACGCGGCGAGGGGCCGAAGAACTGGCCGGCGTGGCCGACGTCAAGGTCGGGCCGACAACGCCGCGCGACGGTCCTCAGGCGGGATCTCCCAGGGAGACCGAGATCGGCCAGGTCGTCAACTCGCTGCTGACCGGCCGATTCGGGTCCAATGGTCCCGGCACGATCTCCGCCCATCTGGGGCAGGCCGACCTGCTCGCTCGGACCCAGGCCGAGGCCGCGGACGGGAAGGACGCCGATCGCCATTCGCTCGAGGGGCCTCCCCTGACCGCCTGCTCGACGATCTCCGGCGTGCTCCCGGGAGGGACCCAGATCCCGACCGTCGAATCCGGGCGGGCCGCCTATTTCCGGAGCGTGGCGAGGATCGGCCTCCAGGCGGCCCAAGGGTTGGCCTACGCCCATGCCAGGGGCGTCGTTCATCGCGACATCAAGCCGTCGAACCTGCTGCTCGACACGACGGGTGTCGTCTGGATCACCGACTTCGGCCTCGCGAAGGCGGACGACGACGGATTGACGCAGACCGGCGACCTCCTCGGCACCCTGAGATACATGGCCCCCGAGCGGTTCCGGGGCGAGGGCGATGCGCGGGCGGACGTCTATGGGCTCGGGCTGACCCTGTACGAGTTGCTCACCCTCGAGCCGGCGTTCGATGCCACCGATCGGCTCCGCCTGGTCGAACAGGTCAAGTCGGTGGAGCCGCTCCACCCCCGAGAGCACGACCATCGGATCCCGAGGGACCTGGAGACGATCGTCCTGAAGGCGATCGAAAAGGACTCGAGGCGTCGCTATCCTACCGCCGACGAACTGGGCGAAGACCTCAGGCGCTTCCTCGACGATGAACCGATCTTGGCTCGGCGCACCTCGTCGACCGAGCGGCTGGCGCGCTGGGCCAGGAGAAATCCGGGCGTCGCGGCGCTCGGCGGGGTGCTCGCCGCGGTCCTTGTCTTGGCGACGACGGCGTCGCTGATCGTGGCGGGGCGGATGACGATGCTGGCGGCTCATCAGGAGCACGCGGCCTTGAGCGAGAAGATCGCCCGGATCGCGGAGCAAGAGGCCCGCAAGCACGAAGCCGCCCTCCGGGCCCAGGCCGAGGCCGCGCAGAAACGCACGGCCGAGGCGCTGGCCGAGGCGGACAGCCAAAGGCTCCGCGCCGAGGCCGGATTCGCCAAGGCGAGGGCGGCCGTCGACGACTATCTCACCAGGGTCAGCGAGAGCCAGCTCCTTCAGGTTGCCGGGTTACAGCCCCTGAGGCGTGACCTGCTCCAATCGGCCCTGACCTTCTACCAGGGCTTCGTCAAAGAGCGTGACGGCGAACCGGCGCTCCGCGCGGGGCTGGCCTCGGCGCTCCTGCGCGTCGGCAAGATCCAGAAGGAGCTCGGTCAGGATTCCCAGTCGAAGTCCTCTCTCGACCAGGCCACCGCACTCCACAAGGCCCTGCTTATGGAGAGGCCCGGGGACATCGAGTTGAAGGCTGCCCTCGCCGAATGCCATTATCAGCAGGGCCACAACGCGCGGGCGATCGCGATCTGGACGTCCCTCGTGCAACCCGAGACTCTCCGATTCCGCAAGGAACTCGCCAACACCTACACGTCGCTCGCCGTCCAGCATGGGGAAGGCAATCGTCCGGATCAACAACTCGCGGCCTGCCAGCAGGCCCTTTCCCTCTGGGAGGGGCTAGTTGGAGCCGATCCCGAGGATCCGGAATATCAGATCGGCCTGTCCGCCACCCTCAACAACCTTGGCGTCGTCTTGAACTCCAAGGGCCAACTCGCCGAAGCCCTGGCGATGTTCCGAAGGGCCGTCGAGCACGCGGGGGCGGCCCACGCACGAAGCCCTCACGTCATTCGTTACGGGCGGAGTCTCGCCATCAGCACCGCGAACGTGGGCACGCGCCTCAGGGCGCTGAACCTCGACCAGAACGAAACGCTGATGTGGGAGTGGAAGGGAAATGATTTGTGGAAGCGGCTGGCCGCCGAGAACCCGTCCGTGCCGTCGATCCAGTCCGCGTACTTCTGGAACTCCAGGCAGATCGCGTTCCATCTTCGGAAGGCGGGCCAGGCCGATGAGTCGGCTCGCCTGATGCGCCAGGCCCGCGCCACATTCGAGAGGATGCCGAATCAAAATCCTTTGGATTTGTACAATCTCGCCTGCGTCCGCGCCCTCTGCGCCGAGATCCCGCCTGGCGCGGAGAAAGACCCGTTGTTCGAGGACGATCCCGAAGAACGGCGTCGCTTCGCCGACCTCGCCGTCGAGGCCGTCTCCAAGGCGATCGACGCCGGCTTCAACGACGCGAACCTGATCAAGACGGATCATGACCTCCTGTCGATCCGCGACCGCGATGACTTTCAAGCGTTGATTGCCCGGCTGGTGCCCATCGTAAAGGGAGGGACGGCGGCCGAAGGCACCTCCAACTCCGATAAGATCCTCGAGGCGGGCGCGAGCCTTGTCGCCCGTCGCGCTCGGTTGTTGGCGGCCGATGCGGGCGACGCAAAACTCAAGGGCGACCTGGCCGCCAGCAAGCACGCCTTTGGCCTGCTCCAGACCGAGCGAGGCAAGGTCGACGACGCGAGCCGGTCGTTCGCCGAGGAGCTTTCGATCCGAGAGGCGCTGGTCGCTGCCGACCCGAAGTCCGTCCTCCTTCGGGCCGATCTTGCGATCGCCCGGATCGCTCTCGGCGAGATCGCCTGGAAGGCCGGTCGATTGGCCGAGGGGGCGAAGCCGCGCCTGGAGGGCCTGGAGACGCTGAAAGCCCTGGCCCGCGAACAGCCCGAAAATGCCTCCGCGAAACAGCGACGCGAAGAGGTCGAGCGGGCCTTGGGCTACGACTATGGGCAACTCGGGTTGTGGGACGAGGCTGCGCGATATTCGCTCTTCGCGCCGGGCACGATCGGCCCGAATGCCTTCGCCGCCGCCTCGCTGGTGCGACTCACGCGACCTCCTGAGGAATATCGCCGCCTCACGGTCGAGATGCTCGGGTGGCCGCACCCCGACGGGTCTGAGCTCGAACTGCTCCGCTCCCTCCTCTTCGACGGAAGCGCCGCCGAGCCAGGGACCCTGGTGCGTATGGCCGAACAGCGCAAGCTTCGGGTTGGCTGGGAAGTTTGGTGGCTGAAGTATAACCTCGGCCTGGCCTACTACCGTGCGGGCGAGTTCGCGAAGGTCACCGAGGTGATCTCCGAGGAAATGCCGCATGAGTGGCTCCTCGCCGTCCTGGCGATGGCCCACCATCGGCTCGGCCACGGCGACCAGGCCCGGCACCTCTTCCGCGAGGCTGAGGCCCGTTATGAGACCCTCCTGGAAGCTTCGCTCCTGGATTCGACGCTGCACGTCTCCGCGTGGTGGTACGACGCCGCCTGTTATGAAGTCCTCCGACGTGAGGCGGGCCAACTCATCGAGGGGGCCTGCCCTCCGGCCTCGCCCCTCCTGCATATTCATCGTGGCCGTGCCTACTCCATGCTCGGCGATGCGGCGAAGGCCGAGGTCGAGTTCGCGAAGGCGGTCGCCTCGCGGCCCGACGACGCCTCGGTGTGGCTCGCCCGAGGCCGGGCCTTCGTCCAGATCGGCAGAGAGGATCTGGCGCGGGCCGACTTCGCCCGAGCGGAGGGACTCGCGGCGAAAGGCCCCCCTCCCTGGATCCTCCAGGGCCGATTTCTGGCCGAGCGAGGCCGGCACGCCGAGGCCGACTCCGCCTATACACGTGCCGCCGGCATCGCCAAGGGGGACGTCAGACCATTTTTTGATGCGGGCTGGTGGGTCGTCGGCTCCTATCCCGAGGATCCGAACCTCTCGCAGCCCCCCGGCCCGCCCGAGATCGACCCGGACCCGTCGACGGGCGTCGCCGCCTTCAGCGGCCCGGACGACCTCCGGTGGCGTCACGCGCCGAGCGGCGACTATGGCATGGTCGACCTGTCCGTCCCGTTCGGGACTTCGGCCCAGTCGGCCTATGCGATGACCTACGTGTTCGCGGCCGACGAGCGCGTCGCGACCTTCCTGATCGGCGGAGACGACGACGTCCGCCTCTGGGTCAACGGCCAACTCGTTCACGAGGACCCGAATGCCTATCCCGATCATCCGGGCCCCGGATCTCTCGCCCCGGTGACCGTCCGCCTCCGAAAGGGAAGAAACGTCCTGCTCGTGAAGGTTAGCAACGAGGTCAACGGCTTCTGCTTCTACCTGCGGCCGGCGGAGGGTTCGATCGAACGCGGGTTGGATTTCGCCCGGGTTGGCCTGTGGGGCGAGGCCGCCGCCCAACTCCGTCCGGCCCTCGATCGATTGCCGCCGGGAGGAGATGTCAACGCACAGCGGCGGGCCCTTGCTCTCTTCCTCCTGCTCTGCAACGACGAGACAGGCTTCCTCACGTACGCCCATAGCTTGGTCGCGACGTATGGTTCTTCGGACGATCCCTCGGACATCAACACGCTCTGCTATGCGTGGCTGTTCTCCGCCAAGCCTTCGGTCGACGGCGATCGCCTCGTCCGGCTCGCGCAAATGTGCTACGAACGCAACGGCCGCAACGACTTCAACCTCTTCGAGCTTGCCGTCGCCCGCTACCGAGCCGGGAAGTTCGAGGACGCCATCGGCACCCTGAGCGAGACCCCGATCTTCCGCGACTGGCCCCTCCTGGCGATGGCCCATCATCGGCTCGGCCACGGCGATGAGGCCCGGACCTGGCTCGCGAAGGCGACCGACTGGTACGACTCCGAGGTCCAGGAAATCGGGGTGACTCCGGCCGATTTCCGTCCGCACGGCGATTCCTGGTGGAACCAGGCCCAGTTCGAGCTCCTCTACCGCGAGGCTATGCGACACATCGAATCCCCCGGCTGGATCGACCGCAACCGCCAGGGCCTTCAGGACCTCGCCCGAGAGCGGGTGAATCGCTTCGCCGGGGCGACTTCCGACCTCGACCTTTCCATCCTCTCTCGTCCCGAGCAGCCCCAGCTTCATCTGGCTCGCGCCCGGATCCTTGCCGAGCTCCATCGCGACCGCGAGGCCGAGGCCGACCTGGATTGGGCCGTCGGATCGAAGCCCGTCAATCCGGTCTTCTGGAAGCGGCGTGCCAGGATCCACGTCCAGATGGGGAGGCCCTCCAAGGCGGCCGAGGACATTTTCAAGGCACGCCGGGAGTCGACCGTGCTGGATCAGTGGTGGACGCGACAAAGTTTCGGAGTCTGCGCCGAGATCGTCGGTTTCGATGGCGTCTTCGCCGAGCTCGTTCGCCTCGATCCCTATTGGAATGGGTATTGGGACGCTCGCCTCTTCGATCGAGGCCGGCAACGTCTTTGGGGCGAGGCCGCGACCGATGCCGCGGAGGCGGTCGCGAGAGGATTGAACCGTTCCCAGCACTTGAGCCGGCTGGCGTCGCTCCAGGCATGGATCGGAGATCGTCCGGGCCTGCGCGAATCCTGCCGTAAGCTCCTGGCGACCTACGGGGCGGTCGACGGCTCGGATCGGTATCAGGTCCGAGACGTCGCCGTCTCTTGCCTGCTCATGCCCGACCTCGTCGATGACCTCGGGCCGGTCCGAAGGCTCGCCGAGCTTGGCGTCACCGTCAGCGACGAGAACGCGGGGGACCACCACTCGTTCCTCATCGTTCGCGCCCTGCTCGATTACCGCGCCGGAGATTTCGATAAAGCCGCCGAGCGTCTCGAAAGTCTCTCTCTGGTTTCCGACGATTGCTGGACCCACGTCGGCCGAATCACCTTGGCCCTGGCCCACTTCAAGCTCGGCCGTGAGGCGGAGGCCCGCCGGGATTTCCACAAGGCGTCGGAGGCCGTTCTCCGCAGCCGGCCCCGGCTCGATCGAGGACAGCGATACGACGAAAACCTCTGGCCGGATTGGGTCGGCGCGGAGGTCCTCCTCCACGAGGCCGAGGCCGTCATCCTGGACCCTGCATTCCCGGTAGACCCGTTCGCCTTCTAGACCGAAGTTCCAGGCCCGGTTTGGGCGGAAAGCACGCTCCAGCAAGGGGTTAAGTGCGATTTCGGCTCGGAATTGTAGCCACTAAAAATTTTCAGACAATCTTGACAACTTCGGTTTCGTCGAGAAAA
>NZ_JBTYIP020000059.1:0-16460 GCF_054877945.1 Singulisphaera rosea
GGCATTTCTTCACCACCGGGGTCAGCGGGTTCATGGCCAAGTCGGGGATCGTGGCCGAGGCGATCCGAAGCTACCTCGCCAGACCCTGGATTGGGCTCACAAATCCCTCAACTGCGTAACTCCTATTTCAATCTAAAATTTGTTTAGAATTTTATCGCATTTTAAATCTGTGTAAATCTGCGTCATCTGTTGATGATCGCCTCTTTCCTCATCCCCGATTATCCTTCGATCCGAGGAATCAAATCCGCGAGGGTAAATTCGTCGATTTCGATCGACATTCCGACGGATTGGAACCGGATTCGGTGCAGCTCGAAGGTCGGATCGACGGGGCGGTAGAGGATTCGTCGTTCGTTAATGAAGACTTCGAGGAGGCCGCCGACCTTGACGTAGCGGATCGAGTTGGATCGCTTACCGTCGATCTGGATTTGTGGATCGGGAAGGGAGATCTTCGCTTCACTGCTGGTCAGTCCGAGGAGAAATCCCGAAGGGGCTTCGAGTTCGAGCTGTCCGAGCGACTTGGCTTCGGGGGGCGAGTCCTGGTCGGCCCTGGTTAAGCCATTGAGCGTGAGGCGGGTGACCTTCACGAAGGTCGATCGTTCGGAATCGGTTGGGGCCATCGTAAACCGGAACTTGAGATCGAAATCCTGGATCCCCTCGAGATGCGACAGGTCGAGCAATCGGTAGTGGCCCGAGACGATCGATTCCTGGAACTCCTCCTGACGTCGGACGCGGTCGAGGAACCTATTCTCCGTGATGTCGTCCGCGCCGATGAGTTCGTTGCGCACGTCGAGGTGGTGCATCCGCGCCGCTTGAACACTCGGTGGAGTTGCCTCTCGAGCCTCGACCGGCAAGGCCCGATATGCGGCGATCAACGCGGTCGCTTCTTTCGCGACGTTTCCGAAGATCGTGGGATGCTCGAGCGCCAACGTCTTGACGCGTTCCCACTTCCCGTTCGCGATCGCCACTCGATAGGCGAGCATGGGGTCGAGTGGCTCCGTCCCCGCGGCATGCTCGGCTTCGTACCAGAAGTCGAGAGCCGCCTCAGGCCGCCCTTGCGCCATCGCGAGCGCGGCGCCCGCGGCGGAGGAGGCACGGTTGCGCGGGAAGCCCGCGGCGAGAGCGTGCTGCCAGGCGGTTTCGGAGAGGTCGGGATCGGTCGACGTCGCCGTCAATCCTATAAAAACATCGCGATCCCATTTTGGGTCCTGGTCCTTGCTCCTGAGATAGACGAGATCGGGCCGACGGACGATCTCGAAGGCGTTCTGAAACGCGATTGCCACACGCATGTCACGGATGCGATCGGCCTTGACGGAGTAGTACTGCACCCGGATCGGGTCGCGGCGGTACTCGGCGAGACGTCCCCAAAGTTCCTTGCCTTCGGCCTTGATGACCACATCTTCGGGGCCCAACCCACTCGCTTCTATGGTTGTCGGGGCTTGCCTCCCATGAATTCTGAGGCCGTGATCGGGATATTTCGTCCGGGCGAGTTTCCTGGCCTTGATGAGCTGGTCGTCGAAGGGCGTGGAAAGTCGCCTGTAGGTGTCGGCGTCGAGGATCTCGCGGAATTGCGGAGTGGTCTTGGGGGCACTCCACGTCAGGAGATCGGCGGCAGACGAATTTGCGGTTGTTGATAGGAGGGCCATTGCCAGGATCAAACCGCGGGATCGAGCAATTCTGCGTATCTCATGCCCGTTCATGTTTCCAATTCCCTTGACAGGAGGAGATCGTCGAGGCCCTCGGGGGGAACATCCCTAGACATGCTCCGGCCCCGTGGCAATCGGCCGATTCCGATGATAACCTGAGCTGAGCGGCCGATCGCGAGGATTCCTTCGAATCACATCGGCAGGGAATCCGAACGAGCGACGCGGCGGGATGATCGTAACTCTGACCCCCACAGCCGGTGGGGCGTTTCCGAAGGGATCGACCATGACGATGCGAAGAGCCGCGACCGCGAATCATCGTCCCCTGGCCTGGTTCCTCGCGGTGAGCGGCGTGATGTTCGGGAATCTCGAACCCCTCTCTCATTGTCGCTCTGCCGATCTCGAAGTCGGCGTCGAGGCGTCCCAGGACGAGGCTGGGGCTCAGCCCGTTGGTCCCGCCGTGTCGACGATCAAGCGCGGCAAGGACGCGACGGCCCTAGTCGATGTCGGAGGTCGCGGGATTGGCTCGGCCGTCTGCGTCTCGACTGATGGTTTGTTCGTGACCAATCATCATGTGGTCTCGTCCTTGGGGCTCGGCTCCAAGGTGCGGTTAATCCTCAATCCCGGTTTGAAGAGTGAGCGACACCTCGGCGCGAAGGTCGTCAAGCTCGGGGATGATGTCGACCTCGCCTTGTTGAAGGTTGATGCGTCTCCGACGTTGGTCACCCTGGAGATCGGGGGCGTAGAGGACCTCGTCGAAACGATGCCGGTCACGGTTTTCGGCTACCCGTTCGGACAGATGCTCGCGACCGGGAATGAAGCCCCGGCGGTGAGCATCAATCAAGGGAAGATCGCCGCCCTTCGCCGAAAGGATGGCGACCTGGATACGATTCAGTTCGACGCCGTCGTCAATCCAGGCAATTCCGGAGGGCCGCTGGTCGATGACCGTGGGAGGATTGTCGGCCTCGTCGTTGGCGGATACCCCGGTACCCAAATCAACTTCGCAATCCCTGCTCACCGCGTTCGGGCTTTCCTCGAAGGGCCGGCGCTGGTCCCTCGCAATCCGGGTCTGACATTCCACGATCGTGAAAGGAAGCGTCAGTTCGAGATCGATGCGTACGCCTTCGATCGGCGGAGTCTGGACGGGCTATCGATCGAGGTCTCGTTATCCACGTCTCCTGAGGACCATCGGACGTTCAAGGCCACTCGCGACGGTGATCGCTTCGTAGTCGAGGCAGAGCCGTGCCCGGCGGACGAGGCCCCGCCCGAAGCGATGCTCGTCGTCCGCAAAGGCCGAGGGACGATACGGACCGCGCTCCCCAAGGGTGACCTCGCAATCGGGAACCGGATGATCCCGTGGTCGGCGATCGAATCGATCGAGAAGGATGGCGACGACTGGATCGTCTCGCCCCTCGAGGAGAAGCGCTTCGCGGTGAAAAAATTGGCATTGCCCGATGTAACGTATGCGAACGGGCGAACCTCGGCGCTGGCAACGGCCGATCGCATCGAGGTCCGGGTCGACAAGCCGACCGTCTCTGAAGTCGAGTACGAGCTTCTGCCCAGCAGTGGCGACAAGGATTTCCCCCCGATCAACGGGACGTTCCCGATCGCCGGTGTGCCCAAGCCGATCTTCCCCGGTTTCGACAGCCCAATTGCCCGAATCCAGGGCGACCAGCCCGTCGTGATCGAGGCCCTGGTGGCGACGAACATGAAGCTACAGGTGACGAGGAGCGGGATTCGTTGGGTGTTCGGCGAGGGGCTCGAGGACGATCAAGGCCGGCACCTCGTCGTCAATGGCCGAGGGTGGTATCCCGGGCGATCGAAGCCCCAGGCCCCGGCCGCTGAAGGGGGGGCCAGCCCCTTGCTCCCGATCCTCTTCGGGGAACGTGAGTCCCAGGTCCACCTGCTTTGGAGCCGCCGCGACTCGAACAGTACCGTGGATCGCGATCGTGTCGGCTTCGAAGTCAAGAAAGAAGGGGGCGACGACCTCGCGACCGTGACGATCTCGAATCGCGCCAAGGAGCCAACCCGATTCGCCCTGGCGGTGACCACATACCCTTCGGGCGAGTTCAACCCGGTCGCGCCACCTCGACGGAAGGAGGTCGTCGAATCGCACTGGCCCCTGGACGATCCCGGCAATGTGCGTGTCGTGGATCTCGGCCCGGCGAAGCATGAGGGGCGAACCTCGCGACCTCAGATCGTCCCCGACGGGGTTGTCGGCGATGCGCTCGAACTCGACCGATCGACGATCGTCTGTCCGGGAGTGCTCGACATCGATATCGCCGACCCGTTCACTTTGATCAGTTGGGCCGAGCGCCGTCCCGGAAGCCACGGCTGTTTTTTCAGCAAGATGGACAACACGCTCCACGGATTCGAGTTCGGCATAGGGGACACGATCGCCGCGCACCTCATCTCTAGTTGGCAGGGGGACGCCCTCCGAGTGTGCGCGATCGAGCCTCTCGCGCCGGACGGTTGGCATCAGATCGCCGTCACCTATGATGGATCTCGCCGCGCCGACGGATTGAAGCTCTACTTCGACGGCGGCCCGGCCACGGCCGAGATCACGCACGACTCTCTCCGCGAGACGATTCGCAACAAGGCCCCATTCGCGATCGGGAGCCGCGAGCGTCGCGACTACTGCCAGGGGCGTGTCGACGAGTTCCGCGCCTATCGTCGAGCACTCACCGCCGACGAGATCTTCGAGTTGTATGACCGCGACCGA
Source organism: Singulisphaera rosea (assembly GCF_054877945.1). Classification (NCBI taxonomy): domain Bacteria; kingdom Pseudomonadati; phylum Planctomycetota; class Planctomycetia; order Isosphaerales; family Isosphaeraceae; genus Singulisphaera; species Singulisphaera rosea. Next base: position 4,363 of record NZ_JBTYIP020000059.1, read on the forward strand.
TCCGGGATTGCCTGGCAAGAGTCCTCGGCATTGAAGCAAGGATTGGTGGGCCACTGGTCGTTCGATGGTGCCTCGGGTGAGCAATTTCGAGACAAAACCGGGCAAGGCCATGATGGCCAACCGGTGCCTGAAAGCGTCTTGCCGACGATCGTCGAGAGCGACGGCAGTCGCGCTGTCCGCTTTGAGGGGGGCGCCTTCCTCGACTGCGGTCCGCTCGTCGATTTCGATCGAACCGATGCCTACTCACTGGGGGCCTGGGTCAAGCCGAAAGGAGAAGGCTTCCGCGCCCTCATGGGGACGATCACTCCCGCCGAGAAGGGGTTCGACCTGTTCTTCGACGGGCGATTCGGCTGTCATTTCGTAGGCGACTGGGACGCGAGCACGATCCGCTCGGCAACGCGCTCAAAATTCCCGAATGATGCTTGGTATCACGTCGTCTGTACCTATAACGGCTCGTCGAAGGCGCTCGGTTACAAGATCTACGTCAACGGCGTCGACACCCCTCACGACGCCGACTACGACTCATTGACCACCCCGACGAAGACCCACGGGTCGTTCGTGATCGGCTCCCGAATCGGCCGGGATTATTTCCGTGGCGACATCGACGACGCTTTCGTCTACCGGCGTGCCCTCTCCGCCGAGGAGGCCCGTGCGTGGTTCGACCGCGGGCGAAAAGGGATACCGACAACGGCCGGAATCGGTGAGGGCTTGGTCGGCCTCTGGACATTCGAAGGAAAGGGGGACGATGCGTTTCGAACGGTCGCCCCCAACGGAGCCCGACACTTTGCCGGACCCGAGATTGCCGAGGGACATTCCACCCTCGTCGCCAACGGTCCCTCTCGGGTGGCGAGCTTCCGCGGGATCGGCGGGATCCTCTGCGGTGATGCGGGCGACTTCGAGTTCGACGAGCCATTCTCGGCGGGAGGATGGTTCCTCTGCGAACCTGGCAAGTCGCAATCCTTGATCTCGAAAATGCTCCCCTTGGGCAGAAACCGCGGGTATGAACTGCAATACGCGGGCAATCGGTTCGTCGCGTATTTGATCCACGACTGGTCGTGTGAGCCGAAGAACGCGATCGACTTGCAATCGGCCCCATTCACGAAACCCGGTTGGCACCACGTCTTCATGACCTACGATGGTCGTTTGAAAGCGTCGGGATTGAAGATCCACATCGACGGCGAACCCATCGAAACCTCACCTGCCAGCGATCACCTCACCGGTTCGATCCGCTGCAAGGAACCGTTCATCATCGGATCTCGCTTCACCGGGATGACGATGTACGGTCGAGCGTCCCACGCGCGGGCGATCCCTCGCACGCTGTCGGCCGAAGAGGTTCGCGCGTTGTCGAAGATGGAAAAACCGGACGACCCTTCTCAGTGAGGAAAGTATAAGATTCGTCCGTAGATAACGCAGATATTCACAGATAAAATTCAAATTAAAAATGTGTTAATTTTCATTTTTAATTCGTTTGTAAATCTGTGTATCTGCGTCATCTGCGGATAAATCTCTCCCTCTTTCTGCCATCCGTATTCAATTTGTGTCGAAATCGTCTTAACAAGGCACTTGCGTCCCGATCCGGCGTCGGTGATAGTTTTCCCCCGGGATTGACCGAACGCTCACCATCGAACGCTCGACCATGCACGTCCGCCGCGTTGCCTTGATCTTCGACGACCGTCCGCGACCTGATACGACCGGCATCTACTGTCGGGCGGCCTTGGGTGAAATCGCCGAGGTCGAGTATTTTCGGCCTGACCAGCTCAACGAAATTCGTCCCGGGCATTTCGATTTGCATCTGGCGATCGATGACGGCTTCGACTGGCCGATCCCCGACGCGCTGCGCCCGATGGCCTACTGGGCGATCGACACGCACATGGACTTCGATCGTCGGCTCGTCCGGGCCGGGAAGGTCGACCTGACCCTCGCCGCCCAGCGCGACGGCGCCGGGCGGTTGCGAGACTCGGGGGTCGAGCGAGTCGAATGGTTGCCGCTGGCTTGTGACCCGAACATCCACCGGAGGCGCGAGGTCGCCAAGAGACACGACGTCTGCTTCGTCGGCCACCTCGCCCCGAGCCCCAGGGCTGACCTCGTCGCCTTGCTCATGCAGAAGATCCCCTCCGCGTACGTCGGCCGCGCGTTCTTCGACGCCATGGCCGAGATCTACTCCGCCTCGCGGGTGGTCTTCAATCGGAGCGTGCTCAACGACGTGAACATGAGGGTGTTCGAGGCGTTGGCGTGCGGCTCGATGCTCCTGACCAACGACCTGTCGGAGAACGGCCAGGCGGAGCTGTTCCAGGATGGCGAGCACCTCGCGACGTACCGCGACGCCGACGACATGCTCGATCGTTTGAAATACTACCTCGAACACGACGAGGCTCGGGAACGGATCGCGGCCTCGGGGAGGGCCGAGGTGCTCGCGAAGCACACCTACAGGCACCGCATGGAGCGGATCCTGCGGGCCGTGGAGGCGCTGCCGACGACGATCGCGACGAAGTTCGTCGCAGGCCCGGCCGCCGAGGCTCGTCATCCCGAGTCGAGAGCGGTGCCCCCCGCGCCGCCGAAGGCTCACGATTCGTCGCGGAGAATGCCAGTGCCCAGCAAGGGTCGGTTAGGCTCGGTGATCATCCCGTGTTGGAATCAACGGGAGTTCACCCGGCATTGTATCGCTGCACTCGCCCGCCACACACGCGACCCCTGGGAGCTGATCGTCGTCGACAACGGCTCGACCGACGGCACGAATGCGTTCCTTGAGGGGGTGCAAGCCGCCGCGCCGTTCCAGGTCCAGGTCATCACGAATCCCGAGAATCGCGGGTTTCCCGCCGCGTGTAACCAGGGATTACAAGCCGCCCGAGGCGACTTCCTGGTCCTCCTGAACAACGACGCGGTGGTCACCGACGGCTGGCTCGACCAGCTCATCGCCCTGGTCGAGTCCGACCCGAAGATCGGCCTCGCCGGCCCGATGTCGAACTACGCGACACCCCCCCAACTCGTCGAGCACACGCCCTACCGCAACCTCGACGAGATGCACCGGTTCGCGGCCCGTTGGCGAGCGGAGCACCGTGGCCAGTGGATGACCACGGCCAAGCTCTCCGGGTTCTGTCTCCTGTTAAAACGCGCGGTGCTCGACGCGGTCGGCGGCCTGGACGAGCAATTCGGGCTCGGCTTCTTCGACGACGACGACCTGGCGGCTCGGGCCGGCAAGGCCGGCTTCGAGCTTGCGGTGGCCCACGACCTCTTCATCCACCATTTCGGCAGTCGCACGTTTGTTGGCGCCGGGATCGACGCCGAGGCGCTCCTAAGCGAGAACGAGCGTCGCTTCGCGGCCAAGTGGGGCCTGCCCGATGGACGAGGGCGGAGGGTCGCCCTTCGTCCCTGGGAAGGCAAAGGCACGCCGGCCGAGACTTCGGCCCGACCGGCCAAGGTCAGCCTGACGATGATCGTGAAGAACGAGGAGTCGAACCTCCCCGCCTGCCTTTCCTCCGCGGCGGACCTCTTCGACGAGATCATCGTGGTCGACACCGGTTCGACGGACCGGACGGCCGAGATCGCCCGGTCGTTCGGGGCCCGAGTCTTCGACTTCGTCTGGGTCAACGACTTCGCCGCCGCCCGCAACGCGGCCCTGGCGCGTGCCACCGGCGACTTCGCTTTCTGGCTCGACGCGGACGACGTCATCGAGCCGAGCGAACGGCCCGGACTCAAGGCCTTGCTCGATGGCCTCGACCCCGAATCCGAGGGGGCGTACGTCGTCCGTTGCTCATGCGACCCCGACAAGGAAGGGGGAGGAGGCCAGACGGTCGTCGACCACATCCGCCTTTTCCCCCTCCGCGAGGATGTCCGCTGGACCTATCGCGTCCATGAACAAATCTTGCCATCCTTGCGAAGGGCGGGCGTCCCGGTCCGCTGGACCGAGGTGACGGTGCGGCACACCGGATACAACGACAACCAGGTCCGGGGCCGAAAGCTCGCGAGGGACGAGGCGATCCTCCTCGAGGAGCTCGCCGACCGACCCGCCGACCCGTTCGTCCTCTTCAACCTCGGCTCGATCGCCATCGAGCGCCAGGACTCCGCCGCCGCGCTCGACTACCTGACGCGAAGCCTGGCCGGCTCGGCCCCCGCCGACTCGATCACGCGCAAGCTTTATGCGTTGATCGCCCGGGCGCACCAGACTCTCGAGCAGCCTCGTGAGGCCTTGGACGTCTGCAAGCGAGGGCTCACCCTCTTCCCCGACGACGCCGAGCTCCTGTTCCGCCAGGCGGTCGTCCACCGCAACACCGGCTCCCCGGTCGAGGCCGAGGCGCTCTGGAGGCGGATCCTGACCATCCGCCGGCCCGAGCAATTCTCGAGCCTGGACGTGGGGATCTACGGGCATCTCACCCGGCGCAACCTCGCGGTCCTCGCCCAGCAGCGCGGCGATCACGCCGAGGCCAGGAGCCTCTGGCAAGCGGTCCTGGCCGAGTGTCCCGCCGACGCCGACGCCCAGGCTGCCCTCCGACAGCTCGCCGCGCCGCCGCCCGTCGCCTGGCTCGTCGCCGCATCGAAGAAACGACTGCTGCCGGCCCGAGGCCCCGGCGACTTCGACCCCTACGCCCCCCTCGCGACCGATTGGGTCACGACCCTGGGGGCCCGCGTCGTCGTCGCCCTTGGCGTGGGATCCGGGGCCGCCGCGCGAGCCCTGGTCGCCGGCGTCCGGATGACCGAGGGACACGTCTGGGGCGTCGACCCACTCGATCGACAAACAATCGTCGACCCCCGATTCACATCCCTGACTGCCGACCCGGGCGACGTTGCGGATCGCTGGGAACGGATCGACTTCCTCCACATCGACACCGACCCGAATACGGAGGAGCAGACCTCCCGTTGGCTCTCGCTCTTCGCGGGGCGTTGCCGCGCGATCGCCCTGCACGACACGCACCACCCGGCCTTCGGGGTCGGGGCAGCGGTCCGGGCCTTCGTCGCCTCGGGCGATTGGCAGGTCTATGAGTACGGGGGCAACCCCTCGGGCTGGACCGTGCTGACGCGGCCCGGCGAGCCTTGCCCGGACGGGGAGTCGTCCCCGTGACTCTCTCCCGCATCCTGTTCGCCTCGTGCCATTCTTATGTCGACCCGGTCAGCGGCGCGGCCCGTGCCACCCGCGACATCCTCGAGCTGCTCGCCGCCCGAGGGGTCGACTGCCGGGCCCTCACGGCCGGGGTCCTCGACTTCGCCCGAGAGACTCCCTTGGAATCCGTCCTCGACCCGCTCGACGTCCCGTATCGTCGAGCGACGGCGCATCGGAGCGACGGCCAGTCGGAGGTTGTTGACCTGACCCTCGAAGGCGTACGCGTCACCCTGCTGCCGACGTCGTCCAGCCGGCTCGAGAACTCGCCGACCCCCGCCGAGGCCCGAGCATTCCTCGACCTGGCCGATCAGGTCCTGGCCCGATTTCGGCCCCAGGTCCTCCTGACCTACGGCGGCCATCCGGCCAACCTCGAGCTCATGGCAAGGGCTCGAAGAGCGGGAGTCGCGGTGGTCTTCCACCTCCACAACTTCGCCTATCAAGACCGATCGGCCTTCCGTGATGTGGCTGCGCTGATCGTCCCCTCGGGATACGCCCGGAGATTCTACGCCCGCCGTGTCGGACTCGAGACGAGCGCGATCCCATACCCGCTCCGGGCTGATCGTGTCGTGGCCCACGACCCCGAGCCTCGCTTCCTCACGTTCGTCAACCCCCAGCCCGCCAAGGGGGCGGCCGTCTTCGCGAGGATCGCCGTAGAACTCGCCCGCCGCCGTCCCGACATCCCGTTCCTGATCGTCGAGGGACGCGGCGACGCCGACGGCCTATCCACGTCGGGCATTGATATCTCCAGCCTGCCGAACCTGCATCGAATGGCCCACACCCCCGACCCTCGGCAATTCTACCGAGTCAGCCGTGCCGTGCTCATGCCATCGCTCTGGCGCGAGAGCTTCGGCCGCGTTGCCGCCGAGGCCCTGGCCAACGGCCTGCCCGTGCTCGCCAGCGACCGGGGGGCCTTACCCGAGACCCTCGGCGACGCCGGGTTCGTCTTCACTCTCCCCGATCGTTGCTCACCGGCCGGTGGCGCCCCCACACCGCGGGACGTGGCCCCCTGGTTGGCGGTCATCGAACGACTCTGGGACGACCCGGCCTGGGCCGCTCGGCACCGTGCGAAGGCCCTCGCCGCCGCGGCCCGGTGGGACGACACGAACTCCTCGGGGAAATTCTTGAATTTTTTCGAGACTCTTATCGAACGATACATATGAGATTTAGCCGTATGCGATTCAATGGCTTGGGTCTGATTGTAGGGGTTGTTCGGACGTCGGTGCTTCGGGAAAAATGGCCGATCGCCCAAAAATTCATTTGTAAATCCCGCACCGAATCGCTTGATTAGGCCCTGTTCGATTCGAGGTCCATCCTGACGTGATGGTCCTCTCAGATCTTCCTGCGACCGGCCTTCCCCCCCCCTTGGGCCGTTCGTTGAGGGATCGGCATATCGTCCGATGTGCCGATGCCGATTTGGTGACGCGCGAACCGACTTGCGAAGGGCCGGGCGTACTGCCCTGCGCTCTTCGCCGGGCCGACGCCCGTCGTTCTCCCCCGAAGGCTTCGATCGAAGGATCGTTCCCCCCCATGAGCCGCCCATCCTACACGGATCGCCGCCGCGCTGCGCTTGCGCGCCGATTGGCCACGCTGGAAGGCTTCGAGACGCGGAAGATGATCACAGAGCCGCTCGGCCTGGCCTGCCTCGGCGGCAGCTTGGCGGTCGTGCTCTCTCTGATCGACACCCCCGCGATCGCAGGGACGATCCCCGATCAAGACGCCCAACCCGGCCAACCCCCGGTCGAACCCGTCATCATCCCACCCCCGTCGAGGCACCTCCCCGAACGCCCCGTATTCCAAAGCCCCTTCGTCGCGAGTCCGCCCGTCGCCTCGTCTACCCCCTCCATGCCCCAGGCCCGAACCCTTTCGCGGTCCTCCGGGGCCGGCGATTGGCTTGACCTAACTCCGCTGACAGCGGACCACGCTCCCTCGTCCCACCCTACGAGGGAGGGTCTCGCGCGGCCGACGCCGTCTTCGGCTCGCGGAGGTGGTGGATCCTTGGGGACCGGGGGCGGAGGTGGTGGCGGCGCTCCGACTCGGCGTTCTGCGGCCCCCGTCGCGCCTCTTCAACCGGCTTCGGGGGATTCGACGACACCGGTCGGGGCCACGGTGGTTACGCCTGATGCCAGCCAGGGCGTCCATACGAACCCTTCGATGATGCCCGCCCATTCCTCCTCAAGACTCCCCGAGGTGGCATCCCCGGCCGCAGGCGGGCCTCGGAGGACCGCCGGACTGATTCAGCCCCTCGACGAAACCACTCCCGGGATCAGGGTCTGGTCGCCCGATCCTTCGGCCTCCGAGGATGGAGATACGGGGACTATCGAACTCGACCTGCTCGACGGTCCTTTGTCCTACGATTTGGAAGTGAGCTTTACGTACTCTCCCTTCAGTGATCTGGATCATGCCGCTATTCAAAATCGGGACTTTTCACTTTCGGGGGTGGAACAGGATGGCAATATCGTCTTTACGGCAGGGACTGTTTCGAAGGATTTGATTGTTAATCCTATTAACAACGGGATGCATACAGGAAACCTGAACGTCGGAATTTTATTGACTTATTCTATAAGTGCAGGTTATCAGCCATATTATGCAAATAATTATGCGGGTGTCACAATTGGTGAGAGAAATGGCTTAGCTGTTGTTTGGCCATTTCCGATTGATAAGCCGATAGTGTTTCCACCTGACCCCGTACCCGGTAATTTGCTTTGGGTCTGGAGTTCGCCGGGTGAGATTCTTTTCAACAACTCGGAGACTATCGCCCATATCGGTAGGACCCAGTCATTCACCATGGTTTGGGAAGGTCAATACTTTCCCGATACCTATAGTTGGGATGTTTCTGGATTGGGCTCTGATATTATCTCCTCCTCGGGTGAGAACACGGACACGCTCACGATCACATGGAAGGATACTAACTATCTGACCTCAGTTGACAGGATCACGGCGTCGGCCTCCGGGCCGCATACGAGCGGTTCGAATACATTTTATTTGTATTTGCCGCTTGGAACCTATGATCCTAGTCTCGCCGACCTTCCCACGACGGTTCCGCCGGATCTCGTCGCGCCAGGGGGCCCTTCGTTTTCCGTGCCGGGAGATCGGACGTCCATAGACGCCAACTCCGGTTCGCTCCAGACCAATGTCGTCCTGCCGACGTACAATCCCAACATCCCTTCACTCGAATTTGAATATGACTCTGTCTCGGCGGCTCCCAAGCCGATCGTTATCGTCCATTACCTTCTCGGAACCCTTTTCGCGCCCGACCTGATCCACGCCAAGCTCAGCCTCAATGGGACGGCCGGAGCCGTCTACGACTACGATACGACCGAGATGATCTCAGGAGATATGCTCCAATTGGCCCTTCAGGCTGATGGCACTGGTCTGTCGACCGGGCGATACGGATACACGGTCACGGTTGTTGAGGATTGGACAAGCCCCCTCACGAACGTGTACTCGGGTTATACGGATGTTGTGAACGAATCGGCGAATCCGATCGGTGCCGGGTGGACACTCAAGGGGCTGAATCGCATCATCCCGGCCACCGGAGGCGTCATCCTCGAACTGAGCGGCGGCTCCAGCCTCTGGTTCGCTGGCTCCGGCTCGACGTACACCTCCCCCGCGGGCGACTATTCCACGCTGGTCGGAGTCGGCGGCGGGTACGCGCGCGGACTCCCCGACGGGACCGTCGAGAACTACGACTCCTCCGGCCGCGAGATCTCTGTTGGAGATCGCAATCTCCGATATACAGGATTCGGCTATGACGGCAGCAACCGGCTCACGACGATCACCGACCCGTACTCGAAGGTGACGACGCTCACCTACGACGGGAGCGGTAAATTGCAGAAGGTGACCGACCCGGCTAACCGGGTGACTACCTTCACCCACAGCGGCGGTGCGCTGACCACAGTCCAGATGCCCGACGCGACGACCACGAGCTTCGCTTACGACGGTTCGGCGCGCATGACCACGCTGACAGACGCGCGGGGGAATGCTTTCTTGGCGGCCTACGACGCTGCAGGACGCGTCGGGACAATCACTCGTCCGGGTGGGGCAACCGAGAAGATCTTCGCCTTCCAGGAGAACGGCTGGGTAGCCCCAGGGAGCGGCACCACATCGCCCCTCCGCATGGTCGAAGCCCGTGCGATTTTCATCGACCCCAACGGCAACGGGACAGCCATGCGTCCCGACGGTTACGGCCTAGGTCGACCAGTCTACGTGACCGGCAGCGACGGTTACGTCTCCAGCACGATGCGTAACGCCAATGGCCTGGGGGTCTTCTCGGTTGACCGCACTCACGACATCTCGATGGTCGAATACGACTTGAAGGGGAACCCGCTCAAGGTCACCAATTCGATGTCGGGGGTTACGAACTACACCTATAACAGCTTCGCCGAGGTCACTTCCGAGATCGACCCTCGTCACGTCTTGACCTCCTATACCTATGACAACCACGGGAACAACACGGTCCTCCAGGATGGTCGCGGCGGCCTGACGACGATGACCTACGCATCCCACGGGATGCTCGCCACCATCAAGGACGCCCTGGGGAACGTCACCAGTTACCAATACGACAGTCAGGATCGCCTCACGACCATCACGGCCGCCGACAATTCGGTCAGCAAAGTTGCATACGACACCTATGGGAATCCGAGTACGGTCACAGATGGCCGCAACGGTGTCACAACCTATGCGTACACGAAGCTGAACCAACTCGCCGGGATGACGGATGCGCTCTTGAATCGGACGACGTACTCGTACGACGCCGATGGCGACCTTACCATGGTCCAGGCGCCGCTTTCGAGGACGACCCAATATGCGTACGACGCGTTGGATCGACTCACGACGGTCACCGACCCTATGGGCCATGTGACTGCTACCCATTACGACGCTGTTGGCAACATCACCTCGGTCACCGACCCACTAGGGCACACCACATCCTACGACTACGACAGCATGAATCGGGTGACGACGATCACAGACGCTCTCACCCACAGGACAACGATCCTCTACGACTCCGAGGGGCGGGTTACTGGTGTTATCGACGCCAATAATCAACGTAGTACCTATGTATACGATAACGCAGGACGCATCGTCGCTTCGACTGACCCGCTGAACCACACGACGACGTACCTCTATGACGCTGTGGGTAATCTTTTTCGAGTCACCGACCCCCTCAATCATTCCGCGACCACCTACCACGACGAGCTGAACCGGCCGGTTAACGTCTTCGATTCGCTCGGCAATTTTACTACCAACACATACGACGCCGTGGGCAACCTGATCGGGGTGACCGACGCCCTGGGGCAGACCACCGTCCTTGCCTACGACGCACGAAACCGCCTGCTCTCCGTGACGGACCCGCTCGGTCACGCCGTCACCTTCGGCTATGATGCCAACAGCAACCTCGTGACCGTGAAGGACGCCCTGAATCGAGTCACCACGACGGCCTACGACGCCATGGACCGGGCCACTACTGTCACCGACCCGCTCTCCGGCGTCACGGTCACCGCCTACGACGCCGCCGGCCGCGCCACCACCGTCACCGACCCGCTGAACCACGTCACGAGCTACCTCTACGATGCCGACGACCGCCTGACGACCATCACCGACGCGCTTCAGCACTCCACCACCTTCGGGTACGACGCCGCCGACAACCTCACGAGGGTCACGGACCCGCTCGGCCGCGTCACCGCATACGGCTACGATGCGCTCAACCGGGTGGCGACCGTCACCGACTCGCTGAGCCACGTGGCGACCACCATCTACGACAACGTTGGCCAGGTCATCGGCACGGTTGACGTGAATGGCGACCGGAGCACGTACACCTACGACGCGGCGGGCAATCTGGTCACGGCGACCGACCCGTTGAACCGCAAGACGACGTACCAGTACGACGCCGCCGACCGCCTGACCACGATCACCGACCCGCTGACCCACGTTACCGGCTACCGCTACGATGCCGACGACCGCCTGACGACGATCACCGCCGCGTTGAGCCACACCACGGTCATCGGCTACGACGCCAACGGCAACGTCGTCACGGTCAAGGACCCTCTGAACCACGTCACCACCACGACCTACGATGCAGACGATCGGCCGATCGCGGTCACGGATCCACTCCAGCACATCACCTCCACGACCTACGACGCCGTGGGCAACCCCGTCGTCGTCACCGACCCCCTGAGCCACCGCACGACGACCCAGTACGACGCTCTGGACCGCGCAACGACCGTGACCGGCCCCAACAACGACACGACTGTCGTCGTCTACAACGCGGCCGGCAACCAGGTCAAGGTGATCGACCCGGTCGGCAATGTCACGACCAATGCCTACGATGCGGGCGACCGACTGACCACGGTCTCGATGCCGGGTGGCGGGACGCACACCTTCGTCTACGACGCGGGAGACCAGGTGACCGGCTATACCGACGCCGATGGCCGGCACTTGACGTACGCCTACGACCTCGGTGGGCGGCAAACGGGCGAGAGCTGGCTGGCCGCCTCGGGCGGGATCCTCAAGTCGTTGACCTATACCTACGACAATCTTGGGAACATGACGGGGGCGTCCGACCCGAGCGCGACCTTGACCTACGGCTACGACTCGGGGGGCCAGTTGACCTCGGCGGGGATGAGTGGCCCCGGCGGGCTCCCCACGATCACCCTGAGCTACGGCTACGACCTCGGCGGCAACCGCACGAGCGTGACCGACAACTTGAGCTCGGTCGGCCGCACGACGTACATGTACGACGCTGTGAACCGGATGACGACGCTGACCCAGAGCTTCGGCGGGACCGCCGGCCCTCAGGTTGTGCTCGGCTACGACGCGGCCGACGAGATGACCTCCGTCTCCCGGACGATCGGCGGCACGGGAACGGCCGTGACGACTTCGATGTCCTACGACGCGGCCGGCCGGATGACGACGCTGACACACCAGATTGCCGGAGGATCGGGTCTGGCGTCCTACGTCTACACCTTCGACAACGCCGACCGCCTGACGAGCGAGAAGTACGACG
>NZ_JBTYIP020000060.1:0-15881 GCF_054877945.1 Singulisphaera rosea
CGAGCGAGGCAATGATCAAAATCAGTTCAATTCATCGAATGCTCAGACTATTAAAAAAGGATGAGAAGAGGAAGCGTGCGGCCTTTAAATTCCGGGAAATTGAGGAAAAAGTTACCGGATAGCCTCTCAGAGAAGCGTTTCAATGGCGGCGGCTACCACGCCTAAGCAGGGGAATCAAGAACGCTCCTTGGACCATTTCTCAAGGTTTTTCCAGAAAGTCCGAAATTCATTCGTTCATTGAAGCCATCGCGGGTGCATATCAATCTAGGTCTAGGGCAATCCAGCATCTCCTGAAGATGGAAGTCTCGAACCGAGTTGACGTTCACTCTGAGAGCGATTTGAAGAAGGCATCTGAGGTGTCACTGTAAAAATCGATGCTGATTTTGGTCCAGAGGTCATCGGGTAAGTCGTTCAATTGCCGGCGTGAAGAAACCGGCATGAGCAACGTTGTCGCCTTTTTCTCGATCGCTACTTCGGCGATTGAAACGGCGTTGGGGACCGTCTCGGTGGAACCACCGAGATTGAGTGAACCGACAATTATGAGCCCCCCCTTTGTGCTTCGTTCCAACAAAGAGCCCGCTAAGGCAACCAGAACTGGTAGGCCAACTCCGACACCACTCCGATCATTATCCATGGCCCTCATCTGAACGTTGAATTCATGGGAGCGAGGATCGCGATCTCCAACCAGCTTTTTCGCCATGTTGTATAGATTTTGCTCCCCAACTTTGACGCTCTCTCGAAACCCGGAGGGGGCCGGAGTATTAAGGATTTTTACACCACCACCGCCTGGACCGACCGTGACTTCGATCCGATACAACCCAGCTCCTGACTCCTGCGAGCCTGGGCTGATTGCCCAGACTTGACCGGGTGGCAGGGGATCATCTTCGATTGCATCATCGCTGTGCAACTCAGGCGTTGAAACGAACTGTTCGACTCCGTCTCGGCCAAGTGTATAGCTGAAGTGAGTGTTCCTAAATTCGCTCTTCAAGCACCGCTTTTGCTGCTCTTTCACACGCCTACGTGACTCTAATGCCAGCCGAACAATCTCCTCCAGATCGTCATCCGGAACTTCCATCGCAGAATCTGGAAACAGAAGCTTCAGAAGTCCGCTCGCCGTTTTATTCACGGCCTCGATATCGCGTCCACTCAGCGCTCCGCCAAGGTGTACACGTCCCTGCAATTTTGAAACGCGGCTGCTCGGTCGAAGTTTGTTCCAGCATTCGCTAAGAAAGTCGCTGACGAGACCGAAATGATCAGTCAAGTGTTCGTTAGGATTGAGCTTGGGAAAATCCCACCCCGGCGCGAACGCGTGCAAACGATCGTGGAAGGCAGTATCGTCTCGCATCTCTGGCGGCAACGGACTGAGCAAATGCCCGATCCTTTGCTGTTGCTCGATATCGACATCGAAGTTGCCGACCATGACAATGCCGCCTTCTGCCCGAATACTCTCCTTTCCTCGGCTGAACTCTCCAGACGCCATATAACCCTTCATGATATTAACGCCATCATTTTGGTCGAAGGAAACGCCGGAAACCTCATCGAAACAAACAACATCGTATTGGCAGACCAAACCGCGTTGACCGTTTGCGTTGTTAACGAACATTTTTGCGACAGTGGCCTTACCTCCAGAAATTAAGTGGGAGTAGGGAGAGATCTGTTGGAACAAATGGCTCTTCCCAGTCCCGCGAGGGCCTAACTCAACCATGTTATAGTTGCGTTCTACAAACGGAACCATTCGGAGTAGGCAGACCCATTGTGCACGGTCAGATAACGCTGTCGGCTCCAACCCAATCGAACGAATCAGAAAGTGTCGCCACTGTTCGGTCGTAAATGCTTGACGCCCCCGAGCCAGAGTGTCCAATACGTCCGATTTTGACATTTGAATAGGCCGCAATGCATCGATCGAAAACGGCCGGCCGTTCTTCTCCTGTGCTACAAGGGCATCATATCCCAGTGTGATTTCAGCATAAAATCCGTCCGTTAACATTCTCTCATGTTCACGAACAAGCCAGTCGTCGATCCGAACGTCCCGTAAGGCCAAACTCGGGACTTCCGCGATGTAGCAGTCGTTCTTTGCATCGAGTTTAGCCCGCACAACGTCGATCAGTTTCACTGCCCCTTTGTCACGTGCCTTGGCTTTGAAGAGTTCTTCGTCACCTGTACGAACGGTACGGTCCTTCAATTGCCGTTCGACGACCTGAAGTCCTTCTGCGATCTCGTTCTCGTCGACAGTGGCACAATAGCGCCCTAGCAAAAACTCGACAACATAGGTGGGCACGGGATACTGCCTGGAGTATTTCCGAACCAAGTCTTTACGGACCAAATAGCCGTCGAACGCCGAAGCGCCGAGACGATCGAGTGTATCGAGTTCCAGTGCCATCACTCTCAATCCTCCCCGCCGACAACAGTCGATTGTTTTCCGACGACTCGGCCGCGCGAGTCGAGAACGACGATCACTGCGGCCGTGCCGATCAGGTCTTCGTTCTCGATAAGCAGCGATGATTTGCCATCGCTTTCCAACCCGCGAGGTCCTGCGACGATCGTGCTATTTGGTAAGCCTGCGGAGGTTCGTATATCGACCTGCAAGGAAGGATCGATTGGATCAACCTGAAGTCGGACACGTAGGGCACGCCATTTCACATCAGCGATCGTAGCTTTTATCGTTGAACCATCCTCGGAAGGTTCGATCACCAAATCGGGAATCAAACACTCTTGCAGACTGAGACCACCGTGTGAATAGGCGTACCCCTGAGAAAACACAGAGATTCCCGGTCCTGAAGCAAATTCAACGTGAGAGTTCCAAGTCCACGAAGCTGTCGGTACATTTACTTGCGAGTTGCCCTTGATGCGTGCGCATCGTGACCACTTGCTCTCGGTCAAGTAATGCGGAAGTTCCTGCTTTGGAAGATTGCCGGGCATCAGGAGCCAGCCATGATCGGTCACGACTCGTATTGATTTCCAGCCAGCCTCGAGAAGTGAAACTACTCGATCAGCCAATCGACGTAACTCGTCCTCTAACTGTCCCGCCAGGTCAATCTGCATGTCGTGACCGCGCTTGTCGATATTCCCGAACTCTGTCCAACCACGAGACGTGGCTTTTATGGGGCCGCTCGTGACATCCCCCGAGATCAGTTCGTAACCCGCCTGCTTAAGAAGTTTTTGGAATCGAGCGTGAGTAAGTTCTTCGTCGGTTTCCTTGATTGTCGGGGCGTAGTCGATGGGAATGCTTTTACCTATCATCAAGTGAGCAATAGGCGAGATCACTGGTTTTGCGGTGGCTGTGACAGACGGAAGAGCCGACCAACGCTGATTGCACGAGGTCTTGAAGCCGAGTTCATCGAAAACGGCGGCTAGTCGGCGGCCTAGGTCGTAACGCAGTCCGTCTGCGAAAAGGATGCAAGTGCCGCCTTTCGCTTCGACAGTCGCTTGAGTCAAAGCATTCGGAATCGGACTCTTCGAGATCTGTTTCTGCAGGCGCTCCGCCGCCAGCTCTAACCATAGCTTGTAAAGGGCCCGAACTGCGATTCGAACTGCTTGCCTGTCAGCAACGTTACCCTGAAAGGCAAGTGCTCGTACGGCCGCGTCATCGGCCAGGTAGCCGCCCTCTACGTAGAGCCGAGCCATTTCCTGGGGGGTATCACCACCCAGATTCGATTCTGTTCGTTCTGCCAGTTTTACGAGGCTCTCCAAAACCGTCGCCAAGGGCGCGCGTTCCAGTTGTGCCCAAACCCAGTTGCGTCGGCCTCCGTGTTCTGACTCTAGTTTTCGGATTGTCGCACGAGCATCGACAGGCGATTTGTTTTCTAGACCTTCTAGCGATTTGCGTAACGCAGCTTCGGCATTGTCGTTTTCATCCGGCCAGGCCTCTTTATCAAACAATAACTTGCCACTGCTCGGCTTCGAGCGAATCAGTAAATCAGGGATGTTCGGGTACAAAGCTGGTGACTCGCAAAATCGCAGCCAGAGAGTTGCCCAGGCGTTATTATCACGCATCCCGAAGGACTCACCGGCGACGGTTTCCCCATCCATCTCCGGGTCAAAACCGTAATCGTTACGGCAACGGTTCCTGAAGGCGTGCCACTTTCCTGCTTGCTGAAAACGTTTTTGAACGTCGATCGGTGCATTCATCCAAGAGAGGAGGTCGCGGGGTTGGTCGCCTATCATCAGGCGATCAAAATCATCAGCCTCCAGTTTTTTTCCTCGAAGTTGACTGAGCGGCGCATCCGCTAAGGCGGTTAACGAAGCATCGATCGACCTACGAGTTGCTAAATCACGTGCAACATCCAAGCCCAACGCATGCTCCGAAACAAGAAATGCCTCGATGGTCCAGTCTCGTCCGTTGTGCTGAGTCCACACGACGCCCCGATATTGCAATTCAACGAGCGGGCGGAGTTCGGATGGACACTCATCACCGGCTCTCAGATCCTGCCGGCTGACTTCTGGAAGGTAGATTATAGGCACTGCATCGGGCGTCAACGCCGGGGAATCGATCGTTCGAGCAACGATGCACTTGAGCCAGATGGCCGGTCCTGTCGTCTTTGAGGGATCGTACGGACCAAATGTAAACAGTTGAGGCAGTCGTGCGCGCAGCGTCGCAATCAACGGTCGCCATTCGCCTCGGGGGTCTGCCCATAAAACGGCTGCGGGTCGCTCATCTGTGCCAGGTTGGTGCCGCGACGCCAGTTCGAATGATCGAATCATCGCCTCCAGCATCGTGGTCGGCTGTGCGCTGGCCAGCTTGCCCCTGGACTTAGCGGCCATTAGGGCAACCTCCCCGGCTGAAGGAGGTCGCCACGTCGGAACGTCGCGGCCAATTGCTGGAGCGACTGTGGCTGGTTCCCATACTGATTATTGATCGCCGTCTGAAGGTCGCCTAGCGCCTTCGCGTGGTACTGTTCGTCTTTAAGTTCCCACTGCTTGATCGCGTCGGTGAACTTCGCGTGGTTGAGTTGATCAAGTGTGATCCCAAGGTCGGTTAAGAGATAACGCCCCATCAGCATGGCGACAAAGTGCGAGGCATATGTGATCCAGTCGGGAGAAACCGCAGAATTCTGCTGGCGTTTCGTTTCAGCAAAGCGAAACATCAACGTGGCAAGTATTAGCTGCGCGCCATTCAGTTGTGCAGTAAAGATTGAGTCATAGATTAGATTGCTGAAGAGTTCGCGGCTGTGGGTCTTCGCCTGATGGGGCATTGACCGCCATACCGCGAGCACGGACTCGGCTGCGCGGCTACTAAGAATGTGCTGGCGGCTCAAGCCAGCATTGCTCCGGTTCCTGACATAAATCCACTTTCGGCCAGCCGCATCGGTGAGCCCGGCAATATCGGTCTCCAGGTTCTTTTGACGAGCGTCATTGGACCTCAAATCGCGAAGATCAACCGGGCTCTGGCTATTGGTGGCATAGGTTATGCTACGAACCAAATCATCCGAGTCCTCGGGTAGTTCGTAGAGTCGAACCAGAACGAACGCCTTCTCGATATCCGGCGTCGCGCCGACCAATGCTGACAGCGTGGACTGAATCGTTTTACATGTCTGCCCGCCATTTATGATCTGAAGTCCATGGGCTTTCACCTGGTGGTCTGACGCTTGTAGAGCGTTATAAAAGAATTTCTTGCAGAGCAACGTGATCCCGTTGTTGTAGAAGTAAAAGTTGGGACGCTCGGGCTGATTGTTCAAAGTGGCGGCGATCCCAGTGTTGACCCGGTTCCCTTGCAAACCCAGAAATCGACGAATGTTCCGATCGAGAAGCAGGTCGCCATGACGACTAAAGAGCGCTTCGATCTCTTTGACTGGAATCTTGCCAACCAGGACGCGGCGGTAATCGAAGTCCTCGACCATCGCTTTGCCACTTAGGCGTAGGGTGTCATCTACCTGTTTGGTAGCCTGCATCAGACGCACGATGTCATCGTGGTTGACATACTTCCACGCCACCTGCTCGGCCGGAAAGCCAGCCTGGTCGATCACCTGCTGTGCAGCGGCGTTCCACGGACTTCCGTTGCTGCACATGACGGCACAGACTCGAGGGATGTTTCCGTCGCGAACCTGTGAGCGAATGTCTTCGACGCGAGCCTTCAAAACGGGATTTGTAGTGACCGTCGCATTAGGGTCGAAAAGATAACGAACGGCCTGAACAGCCTTCTCGATTCCCGTCTGTGGAAAGGTGTTCGCTCCGGTGGCGTTATTGGTGTACTTTCCCTGAAACAGCGTAACCTGAAACTCTCCATCCTCGATGTCTCCGACATGAATGGCGTCAACTCCAAAGTCGTTTCCGCCTTCGGTCAGGCAATCTAAAGCCTCGTCGTCGGTCAGGTCGAGCAATGCCCGCACGACCATGAAGACGAACGACAACGATCGTTGCTTGATCGGATCGTTCTTTATACCAAGCCGAAGCTCGAACTCGGGCGAGAGGTCTGTCGCCAGCCTAGTGGCCTGAGCGTCGATGACGCCGATGTTGATGCTCATGGTTCTTTGCCCTTTGCCGATCAGCGGCCGTTTTGCTTGAATTCGTTCGAGTAATGGCAATCGTTCCAGCGATCACCCGTGAATATGTCGCCGCCAGCGAAATCGATGGACTCGTCCCAACCCCAGAACCATGGATACTCTTCGCGCGGACGCTTAGATTCTTTGCCGCGATCCTTGTTCCAACTGACCTTCGGAGCCCAACGAAGGATGCCAGCGCCTTTCCGTCCGCCGGCAATTTCGCCAGTCATGAAGGGCCGAATGTTGATTCGTACGCCGTCGTTGATATCAGGATTCCAGCCAATTGGCTGCTCAGAAAGAGGTTTCCATCGAACAAAAATGTCGAACGGCGGTTCTCCCGCCAGGATCAAGACGAGCCTTTCCTGCAAAGTCCTCGCGGCTGCAAGTCGGCCATCGGCTCCCGATTCACCCCGTTTTACGTCGCTTTCCTGACGATTGATCCAATCGCCAAGGTAGCTGTACGTTAAGCTTTCAAGTAGCTTGTGCCCACCCGGACTGGCAAGCTTGTGATAGTTGACCAAAGCGTGAAAACCATCGGCCTTACGACCATCCCAGATATGCCACATGAAGGGTGAATTATGAAATACCTCGCAATGTTCTCTGAAACAGTTGTTGCGCAACCAGTCTTCTAAAATGCACGCTGGTTTGAGACCGCAAGAATCGAGCAGACGTTCTAATCGCAAGTCTGCTGGTTCCTCGCCACGAACAGAGGGGATACAAACAATCCCGTCCCCATCCGCAAGAGGAAGTAGGGCTTCACAACTTTGGACAAGTTCGCGAGAACGACTGCTGAGCCGCATCTCGGGATCGAGTTCAGTAGGCCATCTGTACCCGAGAAGGCGCAATAGTGCGACCTGACCGGGGATCAACGTGTGGTTTGGTCGTCCGTGAAACAACCACTGTGTAGGATCGTCGCTCTCTGGCTCCGGAAACCCGTCGGGGTATTTTCTCTGCGCGATCCCCATCCAACGATCAGATTCGAATGGCACTTGTACAAGGCTGGTGTTGGTTGGTTTCAGAGATTGATCGATTTTTCGTACCATCTGTCGATAGCCAGGCGAAGCACAAAACTCATAGATAGCGGGCAAGTCTTTAGGGTTTTTCGGAATCAGGGGCGAGGCGTTGCTGTCAAATGGTGTGCCGAGGTACAAGGCGACGGGCAAATCGCTCATTTGGTTGACCATGACCCCGAGTTTCCCCCACGCTTTTAATCCCTGACGCCTAGCAAGCCCGTTTCCGTCGTCAGACCAATCGATCAAACCCTCGCAGCCTCCGAAGTATGTGGTTCCACGAACGGTACTCTGAAATAATCGCCAGCGTTCCTCCACTCTTTCTACTTCCCAGAAGAAACGGCGAAATCGATCGTCATCCCCTGTTTTAATGCCTTGATATGATGTGGCAATCGTGGAAAGGAGGCTGCTCCAGCTTCCTTCTGAGAGAACGATCTTTCCATCAGGATTCTCGAATTGCTGCTCCTGCGAGATACGGATTATTTTACCTACTGCCTTCAAACCAAGCTCCTTTTCGAAGACCTGTTTGGCGTGCGTTACATCGATTCCTGAGATCTGCGAGTCTCTGCTCGGGAGTGAAGCGACAATAACAGATAAAGCCACGTTAACAACTTCACCGCTAATAGATTCAAATGCCCCGGCTCCTAATTGAGCAACGATTCGCAGTTCTCTCGCAGTCAGCAGTTGCTCCCTTAGCTTCTCGTAGGACTTGAGGAAAAGCCAGTTCTGAGGTGTGACAACCGCAACAACTCCTGAGGGATTGCAGAATTCTAAACATCTGATGAGAAAGGCTGTCGCCAAGTCAGTTTTGCCTAACCCGTAATGTGTCTCGATATGGTCCCGAAGTACGTCATCCTGTTTCCCTCTTGCTAGATAAGGCACATTCGTTAAGACAAGGTCGTATCGATCCGCAAGAAGCTCTGCGGCGCGAGTCATACCTTGCGCAGCCACCCCGAGTTCGTGTTGATCGGGCGCGGTAGTCGGATCCCTGGAAATCACCCCGTCGAGCGACAGGGACAGTCGCTCCCTATCGGCGATCTTCAGAGTCTGGCTGCCAAGAAATCGATTGGGATTAATGAGGCTACCCAAGGTCGACGCGCTGCTAAACATGTCATATAGCTGACCAAAGTAGAATTTCAGGCTTGAGGTTCCGTCTGATTCAAGTGCCTGCATCCAAACATCACGGGACACTCCGACAGACAGCCCTGTGCAGGCTATGTTTCTGATCGTAGGCAACGGGCGCGGTCCGGTCAGTTTCCAGGCTGACACGGCCACATTAAATGCAGCGATCTGTGTGCAACGTGCATCAAGTTCCAGCCCGAATAAGTTGTCACGGATTACGGCATCGACGGCTTCGGAGACACCCAAGGACTCCTCTCGCATCCTCAATCGGACGAGGAGCTCAAAAGCCGCAATAAGGAAATGACCAGATCCACAGCAAGGATCGAGCAGCCTCAGCTCGGCTGCCCGCTTTGGCCAACCGTCAAAAGCTCCTCCCATTGGTCGCCAGGAGGCTGTACTTTCACCCGTACCGCTCGTTTCCTCCGAAGAAGGTGAACGAACGAACCTGAGGTAATCGAAATCGTAGCCGCCAGCCTCGGTGAGGCGTATGGAGTCCCTCAGTGACGCTTCGCTCGACGCGGAAGTACCAAGTTCGGGTCGCTCTGCAAGAAGCTTGCCAGCATACCAGGCTCCAATCGTATTATGGAGCAAAAATAGAACCATATAATGTTCAGTGAAAAGCTGCGTCACCGCAGACAGGGTTTCACCCGTGATCTTTTCACCTCCAACATTAATCCGTTGTCTCTCAGCGCTTTGCCAGAACTGATAAACCCATCCGAGACTGTCATCCGCGAGAAAAATCTCCGAGGGGATCTCGTCGAGGAGTGCGTCCAACTGAAGCCGGGTCTCGCGAGGCAGTGTCACCTGCAAGAGGGGATCGTCAGTCCGAAAAATCGCGGGTAAGGACTTTTGCGCAAACCGGCCGACGAGTTCCCAGCGGTCAATCCCCTCGTCTCGTGCAAGCTCTTCAACGTCTTCGAGTGTAACGCTCACCTGAGAATCGGGTTCGACGAGCAGATTGTTTTCCGCGAGGAACCTTCCAAAGATCATGCGGTGCCAGTGCTCATACGCGCATTCTTGAACGAGACGATCGATTGCCTGTGAACCCGACTGCGAGTTGCGGCGGTCGCCGATCTGTTTCGCATGTGCCCGTAAGTGATTGCGTAATGCGATCTGCTTCTCTGAAGTAATGTGAGGTCCGCGTATCCCTTCGTGGACCGTCAGGGCTTCGAGAGCAGACCGCGATCCTGCGACGGCGATTTCACGTGCGCGGATAATCGCCCGTTCGAGATCACGGCGGAGGTTGCTCGGAAGCGATGCCATTTCAGCGCCTTTTATTGGATCACGATTGGTCCGTCGGAGAGCTTCGCCACCAATGCGGTCTCTTGGTGGCTAAGCCACTGCCGAACCTCCGTCTCGGTCTTTAGCGTGCCGCTAGTCAACCGCACGGTTTGAATCTTCGGCTCAAGCATCTTCGATGCAGCCGCGAGGGCTTGTGCAAAACGGCTGGACAATGCATCGGTCTTATCCCGCCAGGAACCAAGCGGAATACGATCGAGCGTCGTCAGCAACTCATCATCGGCGCCAACGGAAACCGCTGGAATTTCGTCGAGACCGAACTGCTGAGTAAGCGATTGGCGTTGGACACTGTTCAGCCCCTTCCAGGCGTCGGCAGCTTCAAGTCTCGATTTCTCTTCCGTGTGCCGCTCCAGAAATCCTTCGTGGGCGGTCTTCACTGAGGTTCGTAATGCTGCAGCGAGTTTCTTGATCAGCGGAGTAACGTGATCGGTGCGATCCAAAAGCAAGCGATGATTCTGGATTCCATTGGCTGCCGATTCCGATTCCTCGTAGGCGTCCACACCGTGAGCGTGCTTGAGAAATCGCTGCAATCGCTGCCAAAGAGCGACTCGTTTCTCCGAAAGCTCGGCCATCTCTCGCCACGACTTAGCTTGTTCCTTGAGAGAGTCGTGTTCAACAAGGACCGCTTGCAGTCGCTCGTTCCCCGCCATAGCTCGAAGGTCAAGGATGTGGCTTGTTTTGGGGCACTCAGGGAGAGGAGCAACTCCGCCGGCCTTGCCTGCGAGCTTTACCATCAACTCGAGAAGTTCGGTGGATTTTGCCGACAGGTCATCGCTCGCCTTCGCCGTGAGGCCTGCCTCTTGGAACAATCCACGAAGCTTGATTTTGTCCTTCGCGGTGAGGGTCACCGTCTCGACCCGGAACTTTGTCTTCGTGATCTTGCCCTGGTCAAGCTGGCTTGCCGATTGTGCCCCAGCGCTGGCGTGTGTCGCCGTGGTATGTCCTGTCGCTAGTAGGGCGATAAGTGCCCCGTCGATCGTATCAACGGGCCACCCATACGGACTTTCTTCAAACACCTTTCGGATGGCCTTGCCTTCCATCTCCGAGCCGATGGTTCGCAAGATCTCTTTGCAGACCGGATGCTGTTCGGTCGGGCCCGTCCAATCAATCACTTCTAAGGGCGCGTCGTACCCACCACGGCCGCGAGAGATAACCACCGGCCAGTTCTTGTGATCGGCGTCTTTGAAGTATGGAAAGAGGCGATCCAAGGCTGCGTCTGCGGCTGAACGAACCTTGTCAGCCAGGGCCAATTCAAACTGTTCAGTCCCGCCACCTTTATAGACCTTTGCCCCTTCAACGATCTTCTGGATCAACTCATCTCGCGTCCGTTCGGCGTCGGCTAGCCGACTCTGCATCGCGTTGCGTGCCTCTTCGCCTTCCGGCGTACTCGGCACTCCCTTGAAATCGATTGTGCCGCGCGCGCCTTCGGCACGAATAATCTGCTTCTTCAATTCATCTGCGCAAGCCTTCTCAACGTAGACAAAGACGATCGGGCTATCTGTGCCTGCAGAGCGGGCGGAGTCGATCACCGACTTCTGGTTAGAATTCCACCCGTCCCGAAACCAAACAGGAATCTCATGGCCGGTTGCAGCAGGAGCATCTGCACCAAAGTGAATCGCCAACTTGCGAGGAACCTTGCTATCACCATGGGAGAGTTTAATCCCCTTCACAGCAGCCTGAGCTGCGTCGCGTATCAGTGCTTCACGCCGATTGTGAATCTCGGTCTCATTCTGATTCGTGAATCGGGTAATTCGATTTCGAAACTCCTTGTCCCATTCCGCATATTCTTTTGTTTGAAGGTTGTATTCATCGTGGTCCTTAAGAAGGACGCCGGTCTCCTCCAAGTGCTTCAGAATCTTTGGGATTTCCTTGCGAAGGAAAGTCCCGTCGTGGTGTAGATCGCTGACCATGAGGTCGGCAAGCATCTCAGGAGTGGACCGAATGCCCTTATCTGCTCCGGCTTCTCTTGGTAGCTTGCGAATCAGGAAGATCAGGCCGCAGAGCCTTCGCGCGAGTTTGCCGTCAGCAGTCCCGTCGTCGAGACGACGGATAGTCTCATCGAGTTCCTTGAGTAACATGCCTTGTTGCAAAAGCCCCGGCTTCAATTGCTCGAAAATATAGTCAGCCGGAACAACGGTGCGGAGCGGGAGATCCGCCAGCTCACGCAAAGCGTCATGAATGATCCTCAACTGCGTCCGTAACATGCCGCTAGTGCCTGCCGGATCGACGGCACGGAAACACTCTTCCCAAAAGCGGCGACGCACCGGCAGGATCGGGTAATCCTCGACTAGGTGCTCGGAATCTTCTGATCGGGACGATAATTGCGTCCCTTTGAGTTGCCTCTTGATCTCTCCGTCGTGAATCGCCAATTCCTGTCGGATACTCGCCACGTGCTCCGGCTTCTTGGCGAGAAGCACTCGACGCGTAACGGTTTCCACATCCGCGTCTGACAGTTCCACGGGAATCGTGAATCGATCTCGCAACTTGCCAAACTGAGCGGTCTGTGCCCCCAAAGCACTCTGGCCCGCTCCGACAAGCAGCAACCGACAATCGAGTTGTTTAGTGAGAGCCTCGGCCACTTCTACGACCTTGGTCGCTCGTTCCGAATCGTCACTGATGTAAAGCTGGACTTCGTCGAGGACGAGCATTGTGCAGGGTAGTTCGTGGCCATTCGCTAGAACTTCCCGAACCAATCGAATGAAGTCGCTTGTGTCTATATCTAGTGGCTGTTTGAATTCTTGCTTCAACGTCTCTCGGACCGACTTTCGGTCGCCGTAACCTGAGTCAACACCGATCAGTGCGTCGTGCAAGACTGGACTGACGTAAAGATTATTGAGTTCTCGCCAATAATCTTTCCCCGCAGCCTCGACGCTTCCTCTTACCTGGTCCCAAAAGCCATTGTTTTTTAGATATAAACAAAAGCGGGCTTGCGCATACGTCGTTGGCAACCCCACAGACCGCAATACGATGCCCAATACTGTCAATCGTACACTGTCACTGCCTCCGGCGGGCAGGGTGCCCGATGCAGCATGCAAACCTCCAAAGCGACGCCCCTGAGTGTCAAGTTCACGGAGCGCTTCAGACACGTCAGGAGGTAGATCGGGGACAAGCGTGCGAGCCGTATCACCATGATCTGGAAAGGGCGTGTTTGCCCACAGGTGACAGAGCATTTTCAATAGATGTGACTTTCCACTGCCGTAGAATCCGCTAACCCACGCGGCTGGTTGGCTTGTTCCACCAATATGTGCAAGAAACGACTCCAAAACCCGGCGCATGCCGTCTGCATACTGGCCTTCGCAAACAAAGTTAGAAAGCTCTTCGCGAAGCGTCAGGAGTTCCTTCTCGGTCATGCCGTCAGCGATCCGAGCCTGACCGTTATTCATCAGGCGAGTCGTTGCTGGATGACGCGTGAACAGATCACGGTTCAGCAGGGATTTCATCAATGTCCCTTTCCATCATGCGATGTGATAGGTACAGCGAGGTAGTTCCAGCCATCCCGCGCGTCTAAAAGTCGGTAATTGTTCTGATCGTGGTCGCCGGGAAAAAACAGCACCAATCGACCCCGGATGTCACCTTCCACGTGCTTCAACACTTCAGATATTCGAGTTAAGCCATAAAGCGACGCGGCACCAAATACTCCGATCACCGTATCGTCGTCAACGTCTGTAGCGACCAGAGCGTCGCGTAATTGACCAGCGGCGAACTCGACGAACTCGGCCTGCAGCTTGAGGTTCAGATCCTCAGGCGACTCAAAGTAAGCTTCCCTGTACTCGTCGCGTGCCATCCACCTTGGAAACACATCTGTCAGATCCACTTCGCGCCATTTGTGGCCGGCATCGCGAGTGCGCACTTCAAACTCGCGGCGCTTTGCACGCAACTTTCGTTCATCATTCTTGTCGTAGACAACGAAAATTGCCTTCTGGGCACCCGCCAAATTACGGGGCCAAGGAGCGGACACGTGCCGTTCGTATTTGTCAGCGAGGTCTTCAATTCTTCCCATGGCTGTCCCGTATCTCTTCACGAGTAAGGAGGCTTGAGAATCCGACTTCCACCACGTCTCCCGCCTGTTTCAGATCCAAGACCCCCAATCGCTTGGCATCCTTCGCTAGGTGGACTAAGTGCTCTGGAGCGGAGTCCAACGATTCAGCCCACGAACTTCGAAACAACTGGCTGCCACGAACACCCTCTAGGTAGCCAAGGAGCAAGGCATAGGCTGTTGACAATGGCGTAGCTACGATCCGACAACGAGTCTTCCTCACCCTTCCTTCTAGGTGGCCCGATTGCGTCCAGGAAGACGAACAATTGCGGACCACTTTGTCGATGGAAGCGGTGTTAAGTCGGTCACCCGTGCCTTCCAAGACTGCCTTGGTAATCGTCTGTCGCGAGAGTTCCTCACCTGGCTTCATAGAAAGCACGACACTCGCTGTAAGCCGGAGCAGAGGATCACGTGCTAGTGCGCACAACATTGCCAGAAGAGGCCGACATTCACTCTCGGCTTTCCAGAATCGGCGCAGTACGCGAAAGAGGACAAGACGCTGGTCCAATCCGTAAAGCTCACTCAAACGTTGAGCCGTGTGCCGCCGCGTGATGAGTGTCTTTTTGCCGGTAACATTGTCGTTGATAATCGCATCCAGGTACTCAACACGTTCGGCCCCAGCTGGCACAGCTGCGAAGACCTGCGACACCTCGTCTAGCATTATTGTTCGTGTAGTGTGCGTTCCCTTCGATCCGTATCGGAAGCCGAACCGCTCCGAGGCGGACATCGCGGACGGGTCATTGGGTAGTTCGCTAAACTTCATGGAAATAGTATACCGCTTCGCCGGCAAGTTTGCCGGCGAGAAACAAAAAACATCGAAAAATGGGACCGTCCCAAAGTAGGGCGAAGGGCATAGTGTACGAACTTGACACTTTGCTGGACAAAGCATGAAGCGGTCCAGGATAGCTATCCCCAGAGTAACTCGACGTTTGCGCCGACGTGAGTCAATCGATCACTACTGAACACTGTCAAGTCGCCGCGGGCTCAGTTTGGGACGATCCCCGAAAAATTTATTGGGAATCAATGTAAATTGCTGAAAACACTATACTTACGGCGTTTTGATCCTTCCATCTGGAGATTCGTTCTACCGATTGCCAGCTCCAATTGCGCTTTTTTTTGAAATCTGCAGTCTACGTGATCCCAATCTTAAGACCAGAGCGAGACGTGTCTCGTAGCTATTCCGTGTTCGAGCCGCCGATTTTGTCGACCGATGTCCCTGGCGGTACAAGTCCCCTCCTCGTCTCGGAAGGATCCTCGTGGGAAATTGCCACTTGACCACTTTCCCAAAACCCTCCATATTGAGTAGCAAGGAAACCTAACGAGATCAGGACAGTCATGGAAATGGAAACAAGGTCAACCGAATCCGAAGGGCCGAATCTGCCTTCCGAAGGCGTTCGCGAACGCCACGGTGATTATCGACCAGGTCAGCGACACGGAAGTAGGAATCCGTAAAGCCTTGGTCATTCCCGATGATGAGGTCCGTTTCTACGAGGAGACAGCCAGCCCTCTAACTGACCGCGATCGCGACAGATTCCTGGACCTGCTAGACAACCCGCCGGTAGCCGCGGCTGCCCTGAAGCGTGCGATCGAGAAGCACGCCAAGCCCCAGAGAAGCCTAGAGAAGCCAGAGAAGCCAGAGAAGCCAGAGAAGCCAGAGAAGCCAGAGAAGCCAGAGAAGCCAGAGAAGCCAGAGAAGCCAGAGAAGCCAGAGAAGCCATAGAAGCCAGAGAAGCCAGAGAAGCCAGAGAAGCCAGAGAAGCCAGAGAAGCCAGAGAAACCAGAGAAGCCAGAGAAGCCAGAGAAGCCAGAGGCCGGGTAGACCTGGGTAGTCGCCCACCCAGGCCCCCCACAGATCCAGACGTGCGCGTCAAACGCATCTGGCTCTTCATCTCATGACTTCGCTACGCCACTCCGCAGACCGTGGACCACACGGGC
>NZ_JBTYIP020000061.1:0-14402 GCF_054877945.1 Singulisphaera rosea
TAGCCACGGTCCATAGGGACAGCGCCCGCCGAAGGCTGGCACGGCGAGTCTTCGTTGAGTGCACCGATCGCGAGTACAGGCGAAAGAAATTCAGAGAAAATGAAGGGCGGATGTGCGGAACATAGGTGGCAAGGAGCAAAATCATCGCGAGGATGTAGCTCATTCTCATTGCGTCCATTCCTCGATTTTGGAGACGAGCCATGGTGCTTTCCGGGACACCCAACCTTTGAGGGCTTCGTCGTCGGTGAGGATGAGAAGTCCGCCAAAGACGAGGATAGTGGGACGCGAGGCGAAGAAGGCGCTCAGGATGAAGAAGAACCCAATCCAGGCGGAAACCTGCGAAAGTTGGGCTAGAAAGTATTTTTTCATGCTGTACTCCAAAAATATGCGGGCCGGGCATTCGCTCGGCCCGCATACGGTTAGCCTATGAGGCAATTAATAATCAAAGCTAGCAAGCCGCTATGCTGCGACTTGAAGACCGAAGCGGGTCGCGAGCCCGCCAAGTTCAGCTGCATCAGCTTCGCCGATGGCTACAAAGTTCCAGTCGGCACCTTCGCGGACGAGCTTCCCAAGAATGAAAGATTCATGGCTACTGTCCGTATCGGTGATTTTGTAGTTCGCGAGTTCCTGCTGGTTGTCTGCATTGACGATGCGAATGAATGCGTTGTCCAGATCGCGGAGGCTCTGCCCCTTCTGTTTACCCTGATAGATCGAGGCAACAAAGAGGATCTCATTGACATCCGCGGGGACGGCGGCCAGGTTGACGTCGATCACCTCGTCGTCGCCTTCGCCGGCACCTGTCAGATTGTCGCCGCGGCTCGCAACGGATTTGCAGGCGGATTCCTTGTGGCCGAAATAGACGAAATTGCCTTTACCGTTCAGCTTGCCGTTGGCGTCGAGCAGAAATGCGGCCAGATCGAGGTCCATGGTCGCGCCTTCCGCTTTCATATCCCAACCGGCACCGGCGAAAACCTTAGTGAGTCCGGGGGCCTTCTTGGTCAGCGATACGGTATCGCCCTTGGTCATTGAAACAATGTCGTTCATAGTGTATTCTCCATAATGTTTCGTTAAAAATCACTGATTGCATCCAGTGAATACAGACCATAGAACAACGTTCGCATGAGTCAAGCGATATTTGATGCGCGGCGGGCAGCCTTTGATTGAAACGGCTCCCGCCATTGCGGCGACTCATATCCTCAGCGGACAGCCGATTTGATCCAAGCCGTGAACTCGCCCAAACCGCCGGGAAGTGTTCTGGCCAGAAGAACGATGCCGAGGCCGCACGCCCCCGCGTCGAATATCCAACTCGATCTGGGCGTCTAGGATTTGAAAGTCCTCTTGTCCTTTCTGAAGGCATCGCCATCCAATGTCTACCAAAGGCATCTCGATCCGCAGCCTCATGGCTGCCGTGTTCCTTATAGCTCTGATCCTAGGAGTAACGGTCCCAGCGATAGAGGTCAACCGTGCCAAGGAATACCATACGCACACCCGGTATTAGGTAGCAAGCCGGACTAACGACGAAAAATCTTCGCGACGCCGAAAAGCAGAAGAATTACGACGCAGAGCGAGGCATTTGCCACGTCCCACGCAATGCCGAGTTCTGGCCAGAACACCCAGCCGAATTGCAGCAGCCCTAGGAAAAGAAGCAGTACGATGAGCGGTGCGTCTTTCATCGCGGCTTTGACCAGTCTTTTATGATTCCCGCCACCTTCAACCACAACTCTTTGCTCTTCGCATCTTTGGCCCTTCCGCTTTTCGAAACAGCGTATTCTACGGTATCGAATCGTCTCCCGCACTTCCTGATCGTTTCTTCCGCGAGCTCGTACGCCGATGCCATGGTTTTACTCGCGAGATGTCCGCTCGGCGGGGACCAACGTAATGTTGACCGGACTGTCGTATTTATTGTCAGCTCCTGCGGCGGAATCAATCGCCCATCCTATACCCCCGCCTAGTATAATGTTGCCCGCAGTCGCACCTGCAGCGCCTGAGTGATTCAGGTAGGTAGCCGTCTGGTAGCCCTTCTTATCGCAGGAAATATTGATGTCGTATTTCGTTTTCTTCACGAGTAGTGAACCTGGCGTTGGATTGACGTGGCCGAGGACTTCCTCCTGCCTTTTCAGGGTGCAATCAGCCCCGGCAGGGTTTGTATTGATGGTGATTTGCTGCGTCGTGCCTTCGATGATGCACGAGCACGCAGAAAGAGAAGCGATAACAACGATTCCAGCGATATTTTTCATGATTAATTCCCCCTTGGTTAGCTGTGAAATGCTTCTAGCACGACTAAACCGCAGTTTCTATCTGCAAATAAATTATCGATAGGGAATTGTTTTGGTGGGCATGAGATCTAAGGGCGAGATGAGGAGCGAGATGGCGGAGCGAATAAACCATTTGACGTCTCGCTCCAATGCTAGTACGAGTCGATCCGAACAAATGACGACTGAGAGATTCGAACCATGGCAATTGAAGTCACCATCCAATTTGAAGACGGGGAGCAAGGCGCAAAGCTTCTTGCCGATGTATTCCTCATGCTTCACGGCCACGCTGGGTTTCTCGGTCTGCAAACCGCTCGCGGAAATAACGAGAGTTCGACAAGCAAGGATCAGGAAGGCGAAAATTTGAAGTCGAATGGCAGACCTCCATTCAAACGGAAGACTCCATCTCGCCAAATGGGCGGTCTTAAACGTGAAGTATTCGAGGCGTACGAAAAGCACAGTGAGAAGTTCCTCACTATGCAGGAGGGCGCTCTCCTTTGCGGCAAGACAACCGTAAAGATCAAATCGACGGTGAACGGAGCCTATCGGAATGGCGAGTTTGAACGCAAGATGAAAGGCGATGTGTTCGCCTACCGTATCGGCACGAGCGGACTCGCTTTGCTGGAAGGGGATCGAAATATCCGGGCTAAGTCTAACGGGCCGGAAAAGGCTGCGTAATGACCGGCCTCAGTCTCATACGCCAGAAAAGAATAAGCCGCCAAACAGGCTGGCTGCTGGCGGCTCATATCCCCACGATGCTACAAACATCGTGCTTACCAACCATCTTCCATGAAAGCAAGAAAGGCAGGTGTTCAGTGCGTATCGAACGCATGTTATTAACTTAGCGGTCACTGCGTCGCCGGGGTATGGGATCCTCGGTGGCGCATACCGCCATAGGGTTACCTCTTAAATCAGTTTTACCCTCTTGTCATCAAATTTCTGACAGAGAGATAGACTCGCGTCCTATCGCCTTCAAAACGGCAACCAGGAAAACGGCTGAGAAAGCACCTCTGCTTATCTTGTTGGCGACGGTCGCCTTGGTTTCCTTGATACCCGCCCGCGTTAGCCGCTCGGCCAGCTCGTCGTAGCTGACGTCCGCCCGCTTCAACTCCGCTTTCAAGAGCCGTTTGATCTTCTCGGCCAGGTCGATCTCCTCCGCCATAAATCCTCCATATCGATTGCACGAAAAAGATAACGTACTCGTTATTTTCGTCGTTGACAACGTTATCGAATATGATAATGTTATCGATAATAAGATAACGAATTCGCCAACTAAATGTCGCAACACTTCCTCCTCTCTGCTAAAGCCCGGACGCTCTCGCTTGCGAAGGTCATGCGTATGAGCGAAGCCCAGGCACGCGACGCCTTTCAGAAGATACGTTGGCATGAGCGAGAGGGCAAACCGTTCTGCGGTCGTTGCGGCTGCGTCGAGCTTTATGAGTGTAAATCGGAGAATCGGTGGAAATGTACCGGGTGTGGGTATAGGTTCTCGGTCACCAGCGGGACTATCTTCGCCAGCCGTAAGCTTCCGATCCGGGATATCCTCGCCGCAATCGCCATCTTCGCGAACGGGGCCAAGGGTCACAGTGCCCTGCAACTCTCCCGCGACCTCGATGTTCAGTACAAAACCGCCTTCGTCCTCGCTCACAAGCTGCGTGAGGCCTTGGTTGCGAAGAAGGCCGACAACGTCGTCAGCGGCGAAGTGGAGGTCGATGGGGCCTACTTCGGCGGCTACGTCAAACCTGCGAACCGCAAGGTAGACCGGAAAGACCGCAGGTTGGTCGTGAATCAGACAGGGAAACGCCGCGTGGTGGTCATCATGAGGGAGCGGAACGGTAAGACTCTGCCGTTCGTCTTCAAAAGCGAGGAAGAGGCCGTAGGAACAATTTTCAGCCGCGTAACGCCCGGTAGCACGATCCACGCCGACGAAGCGACCGGCTGGGACGCCCTTCACGCCCGCTACCTGACGAAACGGATCAACCACAGTGCCGCCTATTCTGCGGACGGAGCTTGCACGAATCAGGCGGAGTCCTTCTTCTCGCGGGTACGTCGAGCCGAGATTGGAACGCACCACCATATCGCTGGTCCTTACCTCGCGGCCTATGCCGGGGAGATGGCCTGGAGGGAGGATAATCGCCGGGTCAGCAACGGAGAACAGTATTTACTGGCAACTCACGCCGCCTTGACGCATCCAGTGTCGCGTCAGTGGAAAGGGTATTGGCAGAAAACCTCCGCCTAAATAACAGGGGACATCTCATATCCAAAGGTTCAATGCGCTTTATTTGAAGATTGATATCGTGTACAATAACCACTATAGATCGGCTTCAACAAATGACCGATTGCTCCAATGGCAACAGAAGAATCATTAAATCAACTTGCAACCGAGGTGTTCGGGCTCAATAGCCCGAAGATCGACGAGTCTCGACGTTTGAGTATCTGCGAACTGCTCAAAGCAACCATCAACGGTGACACCATCAAGGCGCACCTTGCAATTAACGCCAACGTCAAGCCTGACGTGATGGGAGCGTTGGTATACGTGCTAACGGATCGAAGGATTATAAAGTTCGATATCGGACCGTCAGAAATAAAATCGGTTACATTTCCGCTCGATACGATAACGGGAATACTACGCTCTCTTGAAGGGAACCGGGCTGGAATTACCTTGTCATTTCAAAACGGATCATTTGGAATGAAATACACTATTCCAAACCAGAAGATCAGCGATTTTTTCCAAAAGGTTGATCTAGCCAGGGTATCCAAAATCAATGGGAGTCCCTCGTAATGGGGAAGAATGACGTTGAGCAATTTGAAAGTACAGGCGAAAGTTTAAGCGGTTT
The DNA here is from genome assembly GCF_054877945.1 of Singulisphaera rosea. Taxonomy (NCBI): domain Bacteria; kingdom Pseudomonadati; phylum Planctomycetota; class Planctomycetia; order Isosphaerales; family Isosphaeraceae; genus Singulisphaera; species Singulisphaera rosea. The sequence continues at coordinate 5,090 of NZ_JBTYIP020000061.1, forward strand.
GCGGAGAGAGCTTGAGGGGAAGATAAAATCCCTAGATGACAGGCTTGACCCCCAAATCAGTGATAAGGTTCCTTTTAAAGTCCTTGTATTAGTAATGACCGTACTCATAGCAACCGCAGGATGGACTTTTCTTTCGCTCGGAACGCAAGTATCTGCGTTAAGCTCCAAGGTTAATCAACTAGATAAAGATATTGCGGTCACAAATCAAAAAATGGACGATTTCCGAAAGCATTAGTTAGATTGGCCTCCGGCTTTTCTACGAAGTGTCATTCAGCTATCGATAAGTTCCGCCGCCATAGCCAATCTCATCATGCCCACTCCGTTTATTGCTATCAGGCCCTGAGTAGTACGGCGAAGTCGTGTCATGCTCGTAACGATTTGATCCTACCGCTCCCGTATATGGGTTTGTATTTCCCTGATAGGAGTAATTGTTCGTCACAGTGTTGTCACGATCACTACGCTCGTAACCCTGCACGTAAGTTCCGTTGCTTCTGGTGTAGCCGTTGACGTGCTCTGCATAGGCGGCGGTCGGTAGGCAGATCCCAACGATTGCGATATGTAAAAATTTCATTTTCTTCCCCGTTCAAATTTCGACTGTTCGATATAGCACTTCACCGAATCTTTGACTACCTCGTAAATTTGGCTTCTCACTGAATGGCTTAGAATTTGACATTCAGCAAACCTCGCTATAGCTTCTTCGATGAGGCGGCGTAGTCGCTTTGGGGTGTGAAGACCTCTTCTGAATGCGGTTTGTGTGACCGTCATCGCACTCCTCGACCTTAGGCCGGGGAGACATACGCTATACAATAGGCGAAAGCCGAAGGCGTATGTAGTCTCTCATTCAGAAGACTCTTCATCTCTCCCGGCACCAGCGATCCAAAGGAGAGGCAATCATGACCGAGGAAGAGCAATCGATATTCGAAGCCGTCTGCGACGCCCGCGATTGCCTAGAAGAGCAGATCGCCGCGTCTCAGCAGCTTCTGGAGCACATGAAGGACATCACCGCCAAGATGGGACTTTACCTGATCTATCGCGGCCAGGACAAGGTGCCGGAGTAAAGGCAGTTGTTCCTACGCCATGCTCCACTCGATTTCGCGGCCTTCGTTCTTCGCCGCCCGAATCGTACGGCGATCCCGCTGCCGCATCAAAGCCAGACCGACACGCTTGACCGTCAGTTTCATTGTCTGAACATCTGCTCCCGGCGTCACCCGTTCGGCAACGCCCCGCGTAGTAAGCGGCTCCTGTGACGTGCGGATGATTTCGAGAACCGCCCGCGTCATTTCCCCACGCTTCGCACCATCGCGCGTAGGACGAAACGTCTTGGTCTTGATGCCGTCGAGCTTGTAATCAGGATTGAACACCCGAATTGCGGCGTCGAGACTGCCGACATCGGCGATCATCTGCCGAAGCTGTGCCTGTGTATGGTCAATGACTCCGGCCAGCTCTGCACGCTTCCGCACCAGCCCATTAACTACCAACTCGCTCATGTATCCCCCGTTGACTATTTGGGGAAATGATAGCAAAATCCGGTGGAAAACTGAACGGGGCGCAAGGTGTGGTTGCTACATAATACCGCATTGATCTGCCATAAAAAATGCTTTCAGTTCATCACGCTGCGCACCTCGAAGATACATTTCCTTCGTATCCTCGTGCTCGAACCCAGCCAACGTATTTTGTTCCAAAATGGTGTAGTTACTCATCCCCGCCGAACTTCCTTTCCTAATCCGAATAAGCTGGTCGCCTCCGAATAAGCTGGTCGCCAAACAATGGTCGGGCATTCTTCCTCATTCACGATCAGCACGACCTTCTCTGGCGATTCCCATTGCAGCGTTTTAAACCATTCCATGAAATCCTCCATGCCATAAAAATGATTAAACGCTCCCGCCGCGATGTACATTTGCATCCATTTCGTTCCTCCGGCATGGTCTGCTATCATATTCAATTGCCAATCTGGATTAAGATCCGCCAACCATTTATTTATCCTTAGAAATATCTGAGGCATCTCAGCGTCCGATCCGCAATCGTTCATTTCGCGAACGGACGAGCAAATAATAACTTCTGTGACTCTACTCATCCCCGCCTCGGTTGCTCTTCGATATCGCTGGAGGAATCCAACGCCTTTCTTGCAGTAGCGGCACAATCCAGTTCCTGGCAATTTACGCCTTCTGTGAAAACATCGCGAATAGGCGCTCCGTCGTCATTGTAGTTCTTCTCGTCGGCATACCACTGCAATGCGTTGGAAAGCCGTTGCAGTTTAAGCTCCGCTTCTTCAGCCCGTTTTCTCCACGCGTTATGCATGGAGCGTTCCGTTCCAAGTTGCGCCCGCAATTCGTCATTTATGCTAGGCTCATCTACCAACGACAGCGAGTAAACTGGCCCCAAATCATCGGGGGCCTTCGTGTTGAGCTGTCGAATAAACTCGTCTCTCTGCTCTTGCAGACGTTCATCGGCCCGCTCTTGGCTATATCGCGATAAGTCACAGTCTTTATCCATTCGCTATCTCCCTAAATTTCGGCCCTGCATCCGTCGAGTACCCGATCTTCGGGAACGGAACGTCCTTGCCCCCTCGGTTGACGTAGATCGTCCCGCATTGCCACCAAATCTCTTCGCCAAGTGCGACCTTCGGACGCAGGTTAGATTCGTCGCCGACTACGCAGGTGCGGTCGTTGTAGCGAGTGTCTCGAACCCAGAACTTCGTATACCCTTCCGGGGTCAGCGTTGCATTGTAAACGGTTCCACCCACGCTCATGATCGCCTCTTCAGTTCGTAGTGTTTCAACAGGGTGTCGAGAGCAAATTTGAGCATCCCTTCGTCGTGGAGGATCTCAACGCCGTTCATCTCGGCAAGATACCGCTCACTGCCCTGCATCATGACGCTCACGGCCGCCGCCCTCTCATCTCCACTCGATTCCCGCTCCAAGCGTGCCTTTAACTCAGCAATTTCTGCATCTCTTACCTTAAGGATGCTGTAGAACGATTCCACGATGTCGAGCGACTTCTGCGTGGCGTGCTGCTTCCATTGTTCCTCCGTCATCTCGACCGGCTGTTCATCCAACTTTTGTCGTTCAGCAATAATAGCCCGAAGCTTTTTATTTTCTTCGATTAGTAGATTAACCGTCATTTCATCCACGGTGATTAGTTTCGGCTTTGGGATGCGGTGATTGGACTCATTGTTGCCATCCTCAATGTTACCTTGGTAATTCACGCCTGACATCCAGGATTCATCCAGCTGTCCAGTATTCGAGTCGCAGTTTTCCTCATCTTTCTCGATGCTCGCGACAGAGTTGTCGTGAGGATGAGCCGGATTTTCGCGGGTGGGGGAGTAGCAGGTTTTTCCTAACAATGAATCATTTGTGCCAAAATGCGTTACCTGGACTCCTTCGGGCGGCGGTGTGGTATCCGCGCGGAGACGATAGGGAGTCGGCTCTCCCATAATTGGTGCAGGGGTAAGGGCTTGGCCTTCGCCCACGGAAGCGGGGATTGAGGCTTTACCGTCCCCTGCATAGCGAGTATTCCAAATGTAAATCGCACCTAAAGGCGTATGATGCCATCCTGTTGAGTTCTCACAGCCGGAACAACGTATCAAGGTCATAGCTAGGTAATGTTCGTGAAGCATTTCAGGCTCGTTGCCACACCGACACGATTTCGGTTTCTCTATTTCCATTTCAGTTTCCATATATTAACTCCGCTATGCGCGAGGCTGCGCCTTGAATGCCACGATCATCTTCATCGAGGTGCATGAATTCGGCAATTACTATGGCGATTTCCGCTTGGTTTAGATGTTGCTTCGGTGCGCTCAACACCGGCTCGGGTACACCGGTCACCAGTTCGTTCATCTGTTTAAAGAGCATGGCATAGCAAGCCTGCCACTCCTCCAGCTTACGCCCTAAAGAGCCATCTTCATGGGCTTCACCGGCTTTGAAATTGGCCAGGATCTCGGCGGCGTTGACCAAGGCTTTGTCGATGACCGGATCCTTTGTGCGGAGATATGGGCCAATCGCCAACATGGATTCTCTGGCAAGCGTAACCGGGTTTTCATAACCCAGAACCTGGAATCGCCCCCGGATGATGTCCTCCAAAGTGGCTTTGTGTATTGAAATCTCACTCGTGTTGGTGGAGGGGAGGCAGCTTTTTTCTGCCACTGCATCTGCTACCACCATGGCTGGCGCTGCAACGCACGCGATTCCTGATTTTTCAGGATCCCCTCCATTATCTGAATACCCACTAGCGTGCTTGTGGCATTCGTACGCCGCTTGTTCGTCGGCGACGAGACGCTCGTATTGTGGTTCGGCCTCATGCTTGCGGATGATGGCGATGGCTCGCTCAATAGCCTGCTTTCCGGCCTTGTCCATAAATTTCGCTTCGTTCAGTAGCTCTTGAATCAGCGTCGAAGGTATTGGCGGTTCAGGTAAGTTGGTCATGGATTCTCCGACATCGATTTGTGTTTAGATGCTTCGCCCTGCGCGTTCTGAGCTTTCCAGAGAGACAGTTCGGTATGAATCCAGCCCGTAACAATTCCGAGGGCGGCCAAAACTTCGTTGGAAGAAGGCGTTGCCATCAGAGCACCAAATGCTACGGCGGCGTTTTCCCTAACGCGATCAAATTGCGATTTCTCATTCAGCGATTCAGTCGTGGTCATAGGCCCTCGGATCATCTGCGCAACAGCCCTTACCGATGCCAAGAGCTTCGGCGGTCACTGGTTTCAAGTTGCAACGCTCCTCGGCAAGAACGACTCCACAGCGTACTTTTCCCCCGCTGAAATCCATCATGGGGCATGGCCCTTTCACGAACGATTTTTTGTCCACGAGGTCTAGAAACACCTTGCCGACCATGCAAATTTCCTCATGGCAGCACCATCCGCAGCCATTGCAAGGAGAATGCTTCTGGGGCTTGGCGATGATGGGAAATGGCGGAAGATATACCGAGTCCGTATTCATTCACCGTCTCCTGTCTCACAGCCACGCGGCACATTACCTTCATGATCCTCGCCGCAGATCTGACAATTCTCGCTGAGAGGCGGAAGGGCTTGCTGACAGATAGCGGCCTGCTCATCGGTCAAATACCACAGCACCCATTTCCCCGAAACTTCGTGCCGCTCGGCAACGATATTGGCAGGCCATGCGTCGGGGCTATTAACCAATGAATCCGCAGGCTGGTTATCACGCATGACTTGCTGCCAAGCCTCGATTGCAAATTTCATGGCACGATGTTCTATGTGCAAGTTATAGGCTTTCTCAGCGGCGCGCAGCGCCTTCTCATCAATCGATCTGGTACTCACGATACTCTCCTATTACCAAATTCAGGCTCATCGATTATGTACGGACAGCAAACACATGTCCCTTCCTGCGAATCCATCCATTCCTGAGCTTTTGCCTGGCTGGAGAACAAAGCAATGCGCTGTCGCTCAATTCCCTGATATTCTTCGACTAGGTAAACTGCTGATGGATTTTCGTCCATGCGAGCGAAAAATTCAACTTCGCCAACCCATTTCGATTCTGGATCGTTACTAGCGTTCGTGTAGGGTGACGACGTCATGCTTTCGTCCCTTTCAGCCATGCCGCTTCGAGGTTAAGGAAGAACTCCGGGGAAACGTCAAATGCTCTCCCCAGGGCCTCAGCCGACAAATCACCGATCCGCATGCCTGGCTCCGTGGGACCGACCTCTATGTACAGATCGAGCGAGAGTCGGTTGATGCCGAACTCCGGCCCCATCCGCATTGCCAGCATATCGAGTGTCCAACCACGGGCTTCCAGTTCGTCCTTGATGAACACGGAAGGGTGAAAAACCTCTGCCGGTGACCGGCCTATCAGATCGTTTATCGCCATACGAGCTTCTCTCCTGAGAATTCTTCCAGCGCCCGCATAACGGTCTCCATCTGCGAGTTCCGCCAGAAGTGCTTGACGTAGGTTCTCGGCTCGGTGAGATGGTGGGCGTTTGCCCGCATGAAAAGCAACGCCGCCTTCTCGGTCAGGAAGACGCCCTTGTCCTCCCACTCGGCTCGAACTGAGAACGGGTGCTGACCATGCCAGGAGTCGAACGCTTCGGAAGGGCTCGCCCATTCCTGCGACTCCGTCCATTCTTCGAGGGTCCAGATCCTCCCGTCGTAGGCCACGACCTCCTTCTCTCCGTCGTGGTAGCAATCGACCCACCGCTTGCTCTGGATGACGTAGTAGTAGGGGCTGGCCGTTGCACGGTTGTCCTGGGCGTTGATCTCGCGGATCAGCCCTGCGATCTGCTCCTTGAGCGGGGGAAGGTCGATCTCGACGATCTCCTCGTGGAGCCGCCCTCCGTAGTTGGCGCTGGAGCAAATCTTCTCCGCGTCAGCCCTCGGGTAAAGACCAGCTTCGGCCTCTCTCGTCGTGTAGCCACGGGAATCAGCTCGCCACCAGGCGTCATGCTCGAACGACCAAATCTTCACCACGCCTCCCATCTCACCTCTCTTCCTGGCCGGTGACCCGACCTTTTGACTGGTTAACGAAATCCAGCTTTTCCACCTCGCGCCGATTCTTCCTTTTTCCAGGCTCGCGGTATCGACTGCCCCCATGTAAAATGGATTGAGCCCCATGTCCGAGGGTGGAGCAATTCACGTACTCGCCTCCAAAGTATCTGATGAGGTAGCTCCGCGCGTGACGTATACGTATGAGGAGATCGAGGTCGAGGCTTCCCGGATTGTCGCGTCTGTCCGTCGTCCGCTGCCAACCTACGCCAAAGCTGCGCTCTCGGCGTTCATGCAACACACGAGCGGCTTGGCGGTCATCGAACGTTGCCCGTATTGCAGCGGGCCGTTGGAGGTCGAGAATAAGGGAACTGGCGGGGCGTGGGTCGTTTCCTGCCCATGTGGCCGGTCGCACGACACTTTCCGAGGCCTTTGACAGCCTAACCACGCGTTGAATCCAATTCGTCGAATAAGATGATGTCATTCCTATCCCTCGATGGTTGATCGCTTTCTCGGCGTGCGAGCTCCTTGTCGAGCTCATCCCGCAACTGGACGATCGTCTCCGTCTTCCAAGATCGGTATCCATGACCGCAAATGCAGACGATCTCCCAGCACTTGGGGCAGTCATACAAGCTCATGGTTTCCCCGTCCGGGCGTGGTCGTCCCCGGCTAAGTCGAGTTTAGGGTAGAACCAGTCGTCCTTGACGATGTGCCCGATGCCAAGGATACTTCCACCGAATCCTGGCTTGTCGAGCTTTACGCGAATCGTCTTCCCCGCGATGGCGTCCCAAGACGTGACGCCGGCGATCTCCATGCACCGCCAGATGAAGTGTCCCGCAGGGCTCTCGACCTTGTGATGTGAATACGTCTTCGGCAGGTAAAGGGCGTAACCACCAAAGCCCTGGCCAGTTCCTCCGTAGTTCAATTGTAACCAGGCGGTCAGCATTCCGCGTTCGGCATCGTTGATAACCGCTCGCTCAATCACCGCATTTCTGATCTCTTCACTCACCTCACCTCTCTTTCCATCCAGTAGGCAGGACATTTACTTCAAACTAGTTGAGCACAAAGTCGGTGCGAATCTCTTCCAACTTGAACGCCAAATCCATGCGTCCTTGTGCTCTGAAAATATCCGCTGCTTCTTCCAACGTGTATCGAGCCTCTCTCTGCGGGATCGTGTAGTTGGGTCCGAAACCGCAATCTTTTCCAGAACGCTTGGCGCGTTTGCGCAGATAGTTTTTGATTTCCTCTTCATCGAGGTCATCAAGCACATCGCTTGCGTCGACATGAACGCTGATATATGGCATAAGTTTCCTTTCTTTACCGGACCGTTAATCCATTAAGCTGCTTTAGCTGCCTGTCCGAAGTCGCTCGTCTTCAGCTTCAGGATGATTCGTTTTCCACGTCGATCAAACAGCGGCTCGATGGTTCTGCCAATGACGCCTTCGGCCATCCGCTCCTGCCCGCTGTCCTCGACAGAGACGACCGACGGTACGCCGGCCTTGACCATCGCGACGATCTCGTCCAGGGTGAAGTCGCCGAGGTAAGGGGCGGTTTTGACGCCGAGCTTGCCGGCCACATCCTCGACATTCGGCCAGTCCAGCCACCACTTGTCGGCCACCAGTACGTCGAAGAGCCTGAACGCCTTGTCCTTGCGGTAGAGGCCGCCGCCCTTCTGAATGCCCGCGCCATAGCCTTCACCGTAGAGCACGGCCTTTACGGGCTGGACCTTGCCTTCGGCGTCAGGAAGCCATAGCGCTTCCCGCATCTTGTCGGCGGGGAAGGTCTCGTAGAGGTATTGAATCAGATCGGCGGGGATCTGGGCCGCGTCCGTTCGGCCTCCGAGAATTACCTTTCCTTCCTCGGTCAGCGTGACTCGGATGTTCGTGCCGTCGATCTTCTCCGTGACGTGCCATCTCTTAAACTCGCCATAGACCGGATTACGAAGCTGCTCCGTCACGACAAATTTTCCGTCGCGGTCGAATAGGGTTTCTATTTTGTGATATTCCATATTGATCCTCTGTGATTACCGATACCGTTATCCGTTGCTCTACGAGTCGAAGTTCATCACGAGCCGAACGTTCTCGTACCCATGCGACTTTCCGAGGCTGAGCATACGTGGGAGTATCTTTGTCCAAATTTGCTTGCCGCATTCTGCGTATGAGATCCGCCACGTGATCCGAGCTAATCGTCGCACTGGGGAGTCGAAATCGTACTCGTTCTTTAGCCGCTGCACGGCTGCTTCCCATTCTGCACCGCGAGCACCATTGACAACGTCATTGACGTACCCACGCATTTCTTCTTCGGAAATGTGGATAATATTAGGACCGCTAACGTCTCCGTACCATTCATCTGGCTCGGCGCGCCATTCCTTTGTCCTATCCCATTTCTCAAATTGAACTGGGTCTACGATGCCGCGCCGGGTAGCGATTTGCTGCCAATCGAAATCCAGCAGTTCCTGAAGCCCGACCCACGTCTCAGAATGGTCGCCGGTGCAAGCAGTTTCCTGACATTTTGCGGTGATGTCGTCTGGGAGGCCACGTTTCGAGGAGATCGGGTTGAATCGATCGCCAGTGTCGCAACCAGCGAAACCGTGACTGTTGCGTACGTCCCCGAGGAGCGCAAAAAGTTGATAATCCCTGTCCAGATTTAGTCGTGCCGTTTGCTCAAGCTCGTCTTCGTATTTTCCGTAATACTTGTTCGGGAATAGAACTGCCTTCCACCTGCTGTTTTCCCGGTATTCTATCCCTGCATCCTACGTTCCGCACATCCGGCATTCAATTTCTCCGAATTTCCGGCGGTCGCCACGTCAGCGGTTATAAGCCGCCGTCATTCGCAACAGGCTCAGGAGCCTGCGCTGCAGCGGACTCAGTTCCGTCGT
>NZ_JBTYIP020000062.1:0-12805 GCF_054877945.1 Singulisphaera rosea
GGAGCATGTCCCACTGGCAACCGGACCGGTTGAGGTAGAAGATGGCGTTGAGGACCTCGCGCATGGGGACCTTGCGGGGCCGGCCGGTCGAGTTGATGGGGATGAGAGGCTCGAGGATAGCCCACTGTTCGTCGCTGAGATCGGAGGGATAGGACTTACGCATGGGAATAATCCTCGGACGGACGTCGATCGGCCTGACTCCTTCTACAGAAATAGGTTACGAACCTTTCGGATTACCGGATAGTCTCTAAAACGCCCGAAGCACATCCGAAGGGTTGAAAATCTCCGCCTCCCACTGGCGTCCCGAGCGACGGTCGCCGCCAGGGTCGCTGACGATTCAGCCGAGCTGCTCGGCAAGCCCGACGATGATACCCTCGGGACCGCGGATGTAGGCCAGCCGGTATGACTCGCCATACGTCATCTCGCCGATAATCTCAGCCCCGTGGGTTCGCATCCGGTCGACGAGGTCGTCGATGCCGTCGACGTTGAACATGACGCGACGATAGCCCATCGTGTTCACCGGCGCATCCACCGGGCCGAACCTGACCGCGTCCGGAGTATGGAATTTGTCGAGCTCGATGCCCTGACCATCGGGGGTCCGCAGCATCGCGATGGTGGATCGGACATCCCCCAGCCCGATCAGGCTCCCGACTGCAGGCCCACCGACCGTCGTCTGGCCCTCGAGCTCGAGGCCCAGTTCGATGAAAAACGCCTTGGCGGCTTCGAGATCGTCGACAACGATGAGGACGTTATCCATGCGTTTAACTGACATGACTTTCCTCCTCGATCAGTTCTTTTTGATGATCCGGTAATGCACAGCCGCCTCGGAAGCCTCGAAGCACGCGACTTCGTAGCCCTCCACCCCGCCCAGGAGCCGCTCGCCTTCCCCCACGAAGACCGGCGCCATGACCGGGTGCAGCTCGTCGAGGAGTCGGGCTTTCCAGAAGGCTCGGACCGTGGCGGTGCCGCTATTGATCGTCACGTCCTTGCCACCGGCCGCAGCCTGAGCTTGCTCCCGGACCTGATCCGGCGAGCCGTCCACGAAGTGGAAGGAGGTGCCGTTATCGAACTCCAGGGTGGCCCGGGGATGGTACGTCAGCACGAAGACCGGGTGCTTGAAGGGAGGGTTATCGCCCCACCAGCCCTTCCAGTCCTCGTTTTCCCGGCGGCCGCGAAGGGGGGTGAACATGTTGCGGCCCATGATGGAGGTGCCCACCCCGTCGAAGGACTTGGACGCGTAGCTGTCTTCCAGCCCCGTCGTTCCCCATCGCTACCGACCATGGACTTGAAGGTGCGGGTGGGGAAGAACCCGTTCATGATCTGGATGGCGTCCTTGCCGAACGGTTCGGACTGGCCTTGCCCGAGGCTGGCTCCGAAACCGTCCAGGGGACAGCCAAAGTTACGGACGACGACTTTGGGCATTCGAGAACCTCCATGCGAGTGTACGCGGGCACGATCTGGGGATTGGAACCAGTTATCGGCGGAATATTGACGTCTGTACAGCAAAAATTCCAGGTGAGCACTATCCAAACTGACAAAGCGAGCGGGAACGGTTGAAGTCTGATCCAGGCTGGGCTACCACTCGGACAGGACCTACAACGGTTCGATCTGGAAGACAGAAGTCCGGAACGCCATCATCGCCGAAGTCCGAGGGATGCCCCTCGGCCATACGATGACGATGGGCATGGCAATGTTCGGCTCGATGATCGGGATCACCTCAATCCCCTCCGTAGGGATCATGGCCTGACGCGGAACGATGGTGGAATACGGCCCCAGCCGGACAGACTCAAGGATCGTGTGAATGTCGTTGATCTCGATCATGATTCTTGGGCTGACCTCCCGTTCGTCGAGGACTTCATCGAGACGGAGGCGGCTCGAACAATCGATGTCGGGCAGGATCACGGGCTCGCCGTGGAGTTCGGCGAAGCGGATAGGGCCTCGACCGGCAAGCTTATGGCCCGAGGGGCAAACGACCACGAGTTCGTCATCGAGCCAGGGCTCCGTCTCGATCTCCTTCGAGTCCGACAACGCGTAGGAGATGCCAAGGTCGAAGCGGCCCGATGCGACGCCACTGCGTATGGCAGGTCCGCTCGTGTTGGAGACCAAGAGGCTGACGCCCGGATGTCGCCGGGCGAAGTGGGCGACGATCTCGGGTACAAGCCGCGTGCTGAAGGCGTTGGTGACGCCGACACGAAGGTGGCCGATGTCGGCGGCGAGCACCGCCCTTACCGCGTCGCGCCCAGCCTCGGCGTCGCGGACCGCGCGGGCCGCATGTTCCAGGAACGCCTTACCCGCCTCGGAAAGGCGAACTGCACGCCCAGTCCGATCAAATAGCGGCGTTCCGAGGTCGCGCTCCAACTCTTTGACCTGCGCCGAGAGAGTTGATTGCGAGATGCCCAGCGTCTGAGCCGCCTTGGTGAAATGCCTCGCCTCGGCGACGGCCAAGAAGTAGCGGATTTGGCGTAGCTCCAAGGGTCAAACTCCTCGATCGACTGGCGCGATCTGAAAATCGCTTTTGGCTATTGGACTCCGCCGAATGCCGCCTGCTAATAATAAGTCGGCGGCCGAGATCGGCTCAGAAATTACAGCTCCCAACGTGGACGGCTGGCCCTCATCAGTGGGGGCCGGTCCTGCCCGACTATCGAAAGGAAGCCCATGAGCGACAGCTATCCCGGGGATGGAGTGAACCTGCCTCCGTTCCCCAACCCCAGCCCGGACTGGTCGCAGGACGACCCGTCCCACCCGGGCTTCGTCGTCATCGGCCTCGACGACACACCCGGACCGAAGGCCTACTACATCCACATGGAGGCCAAGCCGGGCAAGGAGGAGCAGCTCATGTCCTTCCTACAGGACATCCACGACGGGATCGACAAGGAGCCGGGGACCGGGCCCTGGTTCGCCCTGCGCTACTCGAAGACGACGTTCGGCATCTTCGAAGCCTTCCCTGATGCCCCGGCCAGGCACGACCACGACAATGGCCCGGGCGGCCAGAATTTCTTCACCCGGCCCGAGCTCCTCCATGAATTGCTGGCCTACCCGGCGCAGCTTCACCGGCTCGACGTCCTTCACGGCAAGTTCGGCGTCATCCTGGGCCAGCCGGTCAAGCCTGCCTGACAAGGCTCAGGCCGAAGCTTCCATTCTCCCATCCTTTCCCGCTTATACTGGATTGAAAGCTCTGACCCGCAGGCGTAGCCCATGACGAAGGACCGAAACGATGAACGACCTTGCGCCGGGCATGGCGACGTCCTTGCCCGCCGAGACCTCGATCGCCCTGACGATTAACGGCGTTCGCCGGCAGATGCATGTCGCCCCCTGGACGACCCTGCTCGATGCCCTTCGTGAACATCTTGGACTTACGGGGACGAAGAAGGGCTGCGACCACGGCCAGTGCGGCGCCTGCACGGTGCTGGTCGACGGTCGCCGGATCAATTCCTGCCTGACCCTGGCCGTAATGCGGGATGGCTCGGAGGTCACGACGATCGAAGGGCTCGCTGAGGGAGATGCCCTTCATGCCCTGCAGGAGGCGTTCGTCGAGCACGACGCCTTCCAGTGCGGCTACTGCACGCCGGGCCAGATCTGTTCGGCGGCGGGCCTCATCCGGGAAGGGCGGGCGAAGACGTCCGACGAGATCCGCGAACTCATGAGCGGCAATATCTGCCGTTGCGGGGCCTACCCGAACATCGTCGCCGCAATCCAACAGGCGATGGCGGCGGAGGGAGTGGTATGAACCCCTTTACCTACAGCCGTGCCGACGACGTGGCGACCGCCGTCGGGGATATCGCCGCGGGCTCCGGAACCAAGTTCATCGCCGGCGGCACCAACCTGCTCGACCTCATGAAGGAGAACGTCGAGCGGCCGGCGAGGCTGATCGACATCAACCGCCTCGCCCTGAGGGAAATCCGGCGTGGCCCCGACTGCGGGCTCGAGATCGGGGCGCTCGTGACGAACACGGACGTCGCCTACAACGAAGAGGTGGAGCGATCCCATCCGCTGCTGTCCAGGGCCATCCTCGCGGGAGCGTCGGCCCAGCTGCGCAACATGGCGACGACGGGCGGCAACCTGATGCAGCGGACCCGTTGCCCGTACTTCTACGACTCCGCCACGCCGTGCAACAAGCGCGAGCCGGGGGGCGGCTGCTCGGCCGTCGAGGGGTACAACCGCTATCACGCGATCCTCGGGCACAGCGATTCCTGCATCGCCACGCATCCATCCGATATGTGCGTCGCCCTGGCGGCCCTGGAGGCCGTCGTGAGGGTGACGGGCCCCGGAGGCGAGCGATCCATCCCGATTGCCGAGTTCCACCGCCTGCCCGGCGACAGCCCCCACATCGACACAACGCTAGGTGTCGGCGAGCTCATCACCGGCGTGCTCCTGCCCGCCGAGGGCTTTCCGGAGCATTTTGCCTACTTGAAGATCCGCGACCGCGCCTCGTACGCCTTCGCCCTCGTCTCGGTCGCCGCCGCGCTCCGGATGGATGGCGGCAAGATTGCCGAGGCCCGCATCGCCCTGGGGGGGGTGGCCCACAAGCCCTGGCGCGATCCCGGCGCCGAGGCCGTTCTCCGGGGCTCGGAGCCGACGAGGGATAATTTCGCGAAGGCGGCGCAGGCCATCCTCCGCGACGCGAGCGGATTCGAGCACAACGCCTTCAAGATCGAGCTGGCGCGACGCACGGTCGTTCGCGCCCTTTCTGAGGCCGCCAAGGAACCCGCTCGATGAGCACCGCCCACATCGGGAAGCCGATCAGCCGCGTCGATGGCCGCGCCAAGGTGACGGGCGGGGCGAAATACGCCGCCGAGTACACGACCCCGGGCCTCGCTTACGGCTGGGTGGTCTCAAGCCCCATCGCCCGGGGAAAGATCACGTCCATCGACGCGAGCGAGGCGTTGAAACTGCCCGGGGTGATCCAGGTCATCTCACACGAGAACAGGCCGAGTCTTGCGTGGTTCGACTCGAGCTACCGCGACCAGATCGCGCCGCCCGGCTCCCCGTTCCGCCCTCTCTATGACGCGGAGGTCCATTTCAGCGCCCAGCCGGTGGCACTGGTCGTGGCAGACTCCCCGGAGTTGGCCCGATTCGCCTCGACGCTCGTGCGGATCGAATACGAGAGCCGCGCGCATGTTACGGCGCTGGAGTCGAATCTGGAGGCCGCGTACAAGCCGAAGGAGCGGGAGGGCATCAAGCCGCCGCCGAAGCCTCGCGGCCACGCCGACAGGGCATTTTCCAGGGCCCCGGTGCAGGTCGACGCCGAGTCTATGGTGCCCGTCGAGCATCACAACCCAATGGAGACCTTCGCTACGACAGTGGTGCGAGATGAGGACGGGACCTTCACCATTTACGACAAGACCCAGGGCGTGCAGAACGTACGCGACTACCTCTGCAATGCCCTGGGCTTCAAGCCCGACGAGATCCGCGTCGTCACCGCCTACGTGGGGGGTGCCTTCGGCGCCGGCCTTCGGCCCCAATACCAGGTCTTCCTGGCGGCGCTTGCCGCACGCATGTTGAAGCGGTCCGTCCGGGTGGTGCTGACTCGCCAGCAGATGTTCAGCTTCGGGCACCGTCCGACGACCCGGCAGCGCGTGGCCCTCGGGGCGTCCCCCGACGGGACGCTGCAGGCGGTCATCCACGAGGCGACGGCCGAGACCTCGCGGTACGAGGACTACAGCGAGGAAGTGGTCAACTGGTCGGGCCTCCTCTACCGGTGCGACAACGCCCGGTTCGAGCACAAGGTCGTCCAGCTCGACCTGCCCACCCCGTGCGACATGCGGGCCCCCGGGGCGGTATGGGGCGTCTTCGCCATCGAATCCGCGATGGACGAGCTCTCCGTCGGGCTCGGAATCGACCCCGTCGAGTTGCGGCTGAAGAACTACGCCGAGGAGGATCAGAACGACGGAAAGCCGTTCACGAGCAAGGAGCTCAAGGAGTGCTACCGCCAGGCGTCCGAGCGGTTCGGCTGGCGGAAACGCGACCCGGCCCCGCGCTCGATGCGCCGGGGCTCGACGTTGATCGGCTGGGGCATGGCGAGCGGGGCCTGGGAGGCGCTGCAGCAGAAGGCTTCGGCGTCGGCCAGGCTGACGGTCGACGGCGAGCTCACGGTCTCCAGCGCGACCGCGGACATCGGCACCGGCACGTATACCGTGATGTCCCAGATCGCCGGCGAGATGCTCGGGCTCCCCCTGCAGGATGTGACGTTCAAGCTCGGCGATTCGTCGCTGCCCCTGTCACCCGTCGTAGGTGGCTCATGGACGGTCGCGTCCGTCGGCTCCGCGATCAAGGCGGTGTGTAAAGCGGTCGGGAAGACCCTCCTCGGGCTCGCACGGAAGGTCGAGGGCTCGCCGCTCGCCGGGGCGTCGTTCGACCAGGTGGAGTTCGCGGACGGGCAGATCCGACTACGGGAAGACCCCTCGCGATCGGTCTCCGTTGCCGAGGTGATGCGGGCCGGCGGGGTCGATGTCATCGCGGAGGAGGCGTCCGTCAGCCCCGAGAGCGACGGCTACTCGCGTCACACCCACTCGGCGATCTTCGCCGAGGTGGAGGTCGACGAGGACTTCGGCACGGTGCGCGTCGCGCGGGTCGTGACGGCGATCGCCGGAGGCCGGGTCATCAACCCCAAGACGGCCCGGAGCCAGGTCATGGGCGGTATCGTCTGGGGTATTAGTTCGGCGTTGCACGAGGAGAGCGTCCTCGACCACCGGTTCGGCCGATTCATCACGCACAACCTCGCGGACTACCACGTCCCGGTCAACGCCGACGTCGTCGACATCGAGGTGATCTTCGTCGACGAGCGAGACGAATTGGTCAACCCCCTTGGCGCGAAGGGCCTGGGCGAAATCGGAGTCGTCGGCGTTGCGGCCGCGATCGCAAACGCCGTCTTCCACGCGACCGGCAAGCGGATCAGAGAGTTGCCGATTACCCTCGACAAGCTCTTGTGATGCGGGGCTCGCCGCTGGTGGCGGAAGGGCCAATGATCAAATCAGACATTGAATAAATCGAGGGTTGATGGACGACTCGGCCCTTCGCCGTTCACTGGCGAGACGCGTCGATCAACTCGAGGAGTCGTTCGAAGTCGACGGGCTTGGCGAGGTGGTGGTCGAAGCCGGAGGCGCGGGAGCGTTCGCGGTCGTGCTCCTGGCCGTAGCCGGAGATGGCGATGAAGATGCTCTCGCGGAACCCGTCGCGTGGGCGGAGCAGCGCGGTGACTTCGTAGCCGTTGAGGCCCGGCAGGCCGATGTCGAGGAGGAGGACCTCGGGGCGGAACGTCTCCGCCAGCTCGAGGGCGGCGTGGCCGTCGTGGGTGATCTCGAGCTGATGGCCCGCGAAGCGAAGGAGCTTCGCCAGGCCGATGGCGGAGTCCACGTTGTCGTCGACGACGAGGATCCGCTTCGACGTGACGGCCTCCAGGGTGTGCGAGGTCTTCACGGTCTCGACGGGCTTGTTCCCCTTCGCGCCGGGGACTCGGACGGTGAACTCGCTCCCACGGTTCAGGCCGTCGCTCGTCGCCGACACGCGGCCGCCGTGCATCTCGACGAGCTTCTTGACCACGGAGAGCCCGATCCCCAGGCCTCCTCGGGCGCGGTCGAGCGACCGGTCGACCTGTGAGAACATCTCGAAGACCTCGGCGAGCATCTCGGGGGCGAGGCCGATGCCGTTGTCCTTGACCGTGATGACGACCTCGTCCCCCTCGAGAAAGGCCGAGACGGCGATCTTCCCGCCGGGGTCGGTGTACTTCGCCGCGTTCATCAGGAGGTTCGCGACGACCTGCTCGAGCCTCGTGGGGTCGGCGATCACGCGCATCGGCCCCGTCGCGGTCGAGACGTTCAGCTCGTGGCCCTTCTCGTGGATGAGCGAGGAGACCGCCTCGGCGGCCCGCATGACGACCGGCCCGACGTGCAGCGGCTCCTTCTTGAGCTGGATCTTGCCCCGATTGATCCGGGAGATGTCGAGGAGGTCGTCGATCATCCGGGAGAGGTTCTGGACCTGCCGCGAGATCACGTCCCTGGACCACTCGACCGACTTGGCGTCGGCCTCGGGCCGGAGCGAGAGCTGGGAGGCGTGGCCGATGGCCGAGAGGGGGTTGCGCAGCTCGTGCGCGAGCATCGCGAGGAACTCGTCCTTGCGGCGGTCGTCCTCGCGGCGGGCCTCCTCGGCCCGGAGTTCGGCGGTCCGATCCCGGAAAATCTTGACGAACCCCCGGCCGTTCCCGTCGTCGTCCTTGAGCAAGCACATGAGGCCGTCGCCCCAGAACCGGCTCCCGTCCTTCCGCATGTGCCAGCGCCGGTTCGTGGCCCGACCTTCGGAGAGGGCCTTCCTCGTCTCCTTCGCCACCTCGCCGGCCTCGCGATCCTCGGGCGTGAAGATGATGTCCGCCGACTGCCCGAGAATCTCCTCCTCCGTCCAGCCCATCAACCGCTCGGCGCCGACGTTCCACGACGTAATCCGCCGGTCGGCATGGGCCGTGAAGATGGCGTAATCTTCGGCGCTCTCGACGATATAACGAAAGAGCTCCGCCCGATCGTGCTGCGAGTCGTCAGGGGTGTTTGGCTTGTCCATCATTCGTCGGGCGCGTGGTGAGAATCAGACCCATGAACGGCATCTGGCAAATAGAGCAATTCCGAGGCCGAATCTGCTGCGAAATCAGGTCTACCGCCGTAAGATGCAGGCCGCCGACGTCTTCCCTTGAGAGGCTGGCCGTGCCTAGAATCGCTCCTCGTCGGGGCAATTCATGGAAGCGACCCAGCACAAGGATGTCTTGAACACGGAAAACCGTTTCTTCACGGCGTATATCTGATTCGAGATCAGCGTCGCGGGATCAATTTCGTCATCCCGGAAAGACGTGGGCTAGATCGTCAATAGTCATTGGTTGTGAATGTGTGTGCGAATGAGCGAACGCACCCGGAGATTCGCCTGCCAACCCAGGGTCCACGGCGATGAGCACTCAGCCTGACCGACTCGCGAAGCGCCTGATTCGACGGCGAACGCCCTGGCTCGTGCTTGCCATCGTCGTCTCTTGCTTCTATCTGAACCGAGAGGTCAGGCGCCTGAGGGTCGAGGCCCGGGATTCCTCATGCAAGGGGCGGCTCGCGCAACTCTCCTTGGCGATTCGAAACTACCAGGACAGCACGGGTGAATATCCCCCGATTTGCGTGCGCGATAAGGACGGGACCCCTCTGTATAGCTGGCGCGTGCTCATGCTCCCCGCTCTCGGGCTCGACGGCATCTATGAGCGATTCGACCGCACGGCGGCGTGGAACAGCCCGAAGAACGCTGCGCTCGCAAAGGAGGTGTCCGAACGGGTTGCACCCCTCTTTCAATGCCCGAATGATCGGCCCGGGCACGGCGATTGGGCCTCCTTCCTCGCGCTCACGACCGAGGATGCCCACAACCCGGAACGTCTGACGGTGACGGACCACGGCCCGATGCCGACGAAGCCGGTCGTCGTGGACGTCCATGGGAGCGGGATCCATTGGATGGCGCCCGAGGACATGCCGGTGAAAGAGGCCCAAACCGGACTGGTCCGGCGTAATCAGGAATCGGGTGTCGTCAATTTCCTCACCGGCGATGGCCGTATCGGATCGTTGACCGACAATCAATTGAACTTCAGTGAGTCCGAAACCAATATGTTCGAGCGATTCGCCAAAGGCGTTCCAGCTTCGACTCATCCTCGAGAAGATTTGGAAAATTTGAAGAGATCAAATTCCATTAGAGTTGCAGATTCTCATAATGGGCTTCCGGGAGGAATCGGCCATGGGATGCCTACCTCATGGAGGGCTCGGCGTTGGGCCGGTCGAGGCCTTGGGCTTTTGCGTCTGGGGCCGGGGGAGCCGTGCCTCTCGGTAGTCGAGCATGTCGTTGCGGTGGTCGCCGTGGGAGTCGAAGTCGTGGTAGCGGCAGCGGTCGATCTTGAGGAAGTCATCGTCGGTCGCGGTGACGAGCAGGATCGCGGCTAAGAGGATCATGGCGCCTCGCCCGAGGCGGCGGCCGATGACGTCGGCCCCTTCGGCGACGAGGAGGAGGAGCGAAGGGACCAGGAAGAGGATGACCCGGCCGTGGAACGGGTAGCGGTGCAGGGACGAGGCGACCATCGCCAGGGCGATCGGTGCGGTCAGGACGACCACGACCTCCCAACGCTTCCGGTATGCGAGCCCGATGACCCCCAGGACGAA
Source organism: Singulisphaera rosea (assembly GCF_054877945.1). Taxonomy (NCBI): domain Bacteria; kingdom Pseudomonadati; phylum Planctomycetota; class Planctomycetia; order Isosphaerales; family Isosphaeraceae; genus Singulisphaera; species Singulisphaera rosea. The sequence goes on from NZ_JBTYIP020000062.1 coordinate 10,161, forward strand.
GAGGCCGAGCGACAGGAGGGCGGTGACGACCGGGTTGAACGGGGTGACGATCCCGGCGGGGCTGGTGAAGGTGTTGGCGAAGTGCCAGAAGACCGTCTCCACGTCGGCGAGCGAGCGAGGGGGCAGGGGGAGGAATGAGAATCCCCACCACTCCCACATGAACCGGCTCGAGCCGAGCATCCGGCTCGAGAGGACGAAGCAGAGGGCGAAGCTAACCCCCCAGATGGCCCCGAGCGCGGCGAGCCTCGCGACGCGCGGCCAGTCCCGGTCGCCCAGGGCCCGGACTGCGAGCCAGAGCCCGGCGCCGGCGAGCATGAAGGCCGACGGGTGGGAGGACCAGGTCGCCGCCACTCCCAAGATTGCCGCCTTCGCGAACCGTCGCCAGGTCAAGGCCTCGGCCTCGAGGTCCCAGGCCAGCAGGCAGCAGCCGAGTGCGATCAGGACGTCGGTCGAGTACTGCTTGAACTCGGTGGCGAAGTAGATGAGGTCGTCCGAGACCGCCGCCAGGGCCAGGACGAGCGGCACCGCCTTCGCCGAGATCGATCGCCGGGCGACCGTCCCGAGCACGAACAGGATCGCGATCCCCGCGGCCAAGGGGACGGCCCTCAGCACATACGACGACTCGCCGAAGAGCCGAGTCAGGATCCGCGCGAGGATGATGAACACCGGGGGGGCGAGCTGGTCGTGCTGCAACGGCCGGTCGAACTCGAAGATCGGCCGCCCGGAGACGTTGGACAGGAGCAACTCCTCGTCTTTCCAGAGTGACCGATGATTGGCATACTCCGCCACCCGGAAGATGATCCCCACCGCAATGGCCGCCCATCCCAGGGCCCGGGGCGAGTTGAAGAACGCCGAGAGCAACCCCCCGATCTCGGACAAGACCCGCTTCGCCCTCTCTTTCGGCCCCTCTACCTCCTGATCCCCGGCTATCATGGTCGACCCTCTACGTGATTCGCCCGATTCATATCCGGGGATAACCCTCTCGTATGACTGCTCGCCGGAACTCTGTTTAGACGAGTGCTACCGAGGCCAGACAGCGAAGGCTGTGATCGCCTCACTGTTTACACCCTGGGCCGTCGGTAATCCGCTCCGACTCGCACGGGAATGGAGCGGTCGATGACATGTCCTCATAAACCCTTGAGATTGCCGTTGAACTTTCCGCACGAGCAATGGTGTTTCCAGACGGTCTCGCTCAACGGGACGAAGTCGATCGGAGTACAGCAGGCGTCGCAAAGAACGGAACTTTCTCCGGACTTCGTGAACGCTTCGAATGCGGCTATCAGGAGCATCAAACCGGGTTTGTCGACCGGACGAGCTTTCCGTTTCGGTCTGCTCATCCCAGGCTCTCCGTCCATGCCCCTCCGTTCGTCACCCTCGACAATGGCTGCCCGGATTGATGAAATCTGTTTGGTCGAAAAAAATAAAGATAAGTATAGGGTTTGTGTAAAACCTGGGCGTCGTCCCGCCGAGTTGATGGGGGCAGGTTTCGGGGCTCGCATGGGGGGGAATGGTGAGGCTGGAGTTATTCACTTCCGACGCTCGATTTGAAGAGGGTTGTCGTGCTTACTTGAGCATCGTCTTCAGCTTCTTGAGCTTCGGGATGATGTAGAACTGGCTGTATTCGTCGTTGCGGTGGTTGCGGTAGTAATTTTGGTGGTAGCGTTCGGCGGGGTAGAAGGACTGCGCCGGGACGAGCTGGGTGACGATCGGGCTCGCGATGGCGCCGGTGTCGGTGAGCTTCTGGTACGACTTCTGGGCGGCACGTCGCTGGGCCTCGTTGTGGAAGAAGACGACCGAGCGATACTGGGGGCCGAAGTCGTCTCCCTGCCGGTTCAGGGTGGTCGGGTCGTGGGAGGCCCAGAAGATCTTCAGGAGGGTCTCGTAGGAGACGACGTCGGGGTCGAACTCGATCTGGACGGCCTCCGCGTGCCCGGTCTCGCCGGTGCAGACCATCTCGTAGGACGGGTGCGGGACGCTGCCTCCGGAGTAGCCCGAGACCACCGACTTGACGCCGGGGACCGCCTCGAAGACCGCTTCGGTCGACCAGAAGCAACCCTCCCCGAAGGTCGCCTTCTGCGGCTTGGACTTGGCCTTGGTCTTGGTCTTCGCCTTCTCGGACGTGTCCTTGTCCGTGTCCTTGTCCATGTCCTGATCTTTGGACTTGGCCTTGTCGTCGTCCGATCCGGCCGGCATCTCCGCGTCCGAGGGCTTGGCCGAGTTGGGCTTCGTTTCGGCGTCCGCGTCCGCAGCGGGCGCGGGTTCGGTGCCGGTCTCGGCCTTGGCTTTCGCCTTGGGCGGATCCGACGGCTTCGACTCATCTCCGCCCGACGACTGGCCCGCGACGCCAAGGGTCGCGGCGATCGCGAGGGTGGCTGCTAGGGAGAGAAAGGCCATCACAAGGCTCCTCGTACGGGGTGAGCGGCCGGCCCGGCCGCTCTTCTCCTAGTAAGCCTATCCCGTCGGTCCAGAGGTGTCCATCGTAACGCTTTGGCTTCACGATGGTTATACGCGACGCGTCGTAAGCATTCGGTAAACCCGTTCTCGGCTCTCGCTTTTCCGTTACCGGTCGGCTAGCTTCGGCCAACTATGGATGACGGTTTGGCCTCCGTGTTCTGTGTCACTCCCTTACGCGTTCCGGTCTCGGA
>NZ_JBTYIP020000063.1:0-7160 GCF_054877945.1 Singulisphaera rosea
GCGATCGCCACCCATTCGGCGTCCTTGAGCCGCCCCTGGACCCAGTCGTCGGAGACGGGCAAGGGTTGGCGGGAACGGTCGCGGGGCGGGAAGAGTCGCCCCCAGCGTCGCACGACCTCCTCATCGGTCCATCCCCCGGCCACGTCGGGGTCGAGGCGGACGAGGACATGGAGGTGGTTATCCATGACCGAGAACGCGGCGACCGATACCGCAAAGATTTCCGCAAGTTCCTTGAGCCGTCGGTCGATCCAACTCTTCCGATCGTACTCAGGATCCCCCAGGAGGAAGGCGCGTCGCACGCAGCGAGTGACGCAGTGATACCAACGGGTGACGGTCGGATCCACCGGATGAGCACGCGCCATGGTCATCGGAAGGGCTTCCTGGGGTGTTCTTCGGAACACTAACCACAGAGAGGCCCATCGTCAAGACGCCGGCCGTCAAAATTGCGTTGCCTGTCCTTTCCTTCCCCTCGTTTCCTTCCCCTCTCAGAGTAGCGATCCGATTTTTGAGCGGAGGCTTGACGAGGTCGACGATTTCCTCGTTCAAGCGGCCACCGTAGTTCGCACTCCGGCAAATCTTATCCGCTTCCGCCCTTGGGAAGAGGCCCGCGTCAGCCTCGATGTTCGTGTATCCCCTTGAATCCGGTGCCCACCAAGCGTTGTGCTCGAATGACCATATCCTAACCATTTCCGTCATACCATCTCCATCCCACCGCCGGGCTTCATTGCCCGTGCGTAAGCGGACGGTAGGGCAGATTGCCCTCATTGGCAAGCGTTATTCTATGCAATAGATCGCGAAGCCGGGCGCTCGATGGAACCCGGAGGGGAGCCGACGGCTTCAGCCATATCGCCCCTCTCCGACCGCCCGGCTATAATCGAGCCCCGTTCGCCCTGACACTTCAGAACGGGAGCGGCGATGCAAGTGGACCAGATTCGCGATGCTCTGGATCGGCAATGGTCCGCCTCGGCGTCCGGAGATTTGGGAGCGGAGCATGGCATCTACGCCGACGATGCCGTCTGCGAATACCCTCAATCGGGTGAGCGAATCATCGGGCGGGCCAACTTGCAGGCTCTGCGGGGCCATCATCCAGGCAAGTCTTCGGGCTTCAAGGTCCGCCGGATTCTCGGAAACGGCGAGCTCTGGATCACCGAATACACGATCATGTACCGGGGGAAACCAGCGTTCGCCGTCAGCATCATTGAGTTTCGCGACGGCAAGGTCGTCCATGAGACCCAGTATTTCGCGGACCCCTTCGAGGCACCGGATTGGCTGAAGCAATGGGTCCAGCAGGCCCCATGAAGCTTCACCTCACTCGGCGTAGATGCTCTTCACGAAGCCCGACACGTCCTTGATGGACCAGTCGACATACTTCTTCTTGAACTCCTCGGTGAGCTGCTTCCCGGCCTCTTCCACGGCCACGCCCTTTGCCTTCAGGGCCAGCCCCCGGGTCCGCAGGTCGGTGATGAACGCCTTCTCCTTCGCGACAAGCGAGCCGTCACCCACCGGGCTGTGCGTTGGCACGACGTGTTCGGCCCCGAGCTTTTCCACCTCGTCCAGGACCGCGATCCAACTCGCCGGCGTGCCGCCGTCGCCGAAGATGTTCGGCACGACCTTGTTCTGCACCACGTCGCCTGAAATCAGGGTCCTGTCGGGCAGGACGAAGGTCAGCTCGTCACCTTTGGTGTGGGCACCGCCGAACCAGAGGAGCCGGGCCTTCACGCCGCCACCGAGGTCCAGCTCAAGTTCCCTGTCGAAGGTCTTGTCCGGGGCGCGAAGCTTGGCACCGACGAGGAACTCCTTCCACTTTTCGTTCCTGTTTGAGAAGAGTTGGATCATCTCCTCACCGTGCTTGTCCATCTCCTCCTGCTGCACCTTGGGTCGGATCAGGATCGTCCCCTCGGGGAAGCCGGCCACGCCGCCGGCATGCTCGGGGTGGAAGTGCGTCGTGGTCAGGTAGAGCTTGTTGCCGGGGGCGAGCCGCTTGGCCACCTTCGCGACCGTGGCGCCGTTGCGGGGTCCGAGGCCGGTGTCGACGACGAGCGTCGCCTCCTGACCCACGACGAACCCGACGTTCGGCCAGCCGACGATCTGCCAGACGTGCTCGGACACCTTCACGGCCTCTTCGCCCAGCGGCTTCTCGCGATCCGCGTCGGTCTGGGCGTGTGCCGTTGCCGCGAGGGCCAGCAGGGCGATGGAGACGAGGGTTTTCATGGTGCAGTGGTCCTAGGTTTTGTCAGGATGGCGCTCGTAATCAGGTGAGAGAGATGGTCCGCCCGTGGCGCAAACGAGGCTTGGCCGACGAGCCAGCCGAGCGCCGACACCAGGGCGAACAGGTCGCCGCCATCCATGTCGGCTCGGGCCGTCCCCTCGGTCTGGGCACGGAGCAGTAGTCGCGCGCCCGCCGAGTGCACCGCGGCGCATGTCGCATAGAGCGGGGAGCCCGGGTCCTCGTGTGCGCTCGCCATCAAGGCGACGACGCCGCCATAGCCTTGGACGAAGGCCACCATCTCGCGAAACCAGGACACGAGCGCTTCGTCGGGCGTATTCGACCTTTCCAGCTCGCCTGCTCTCTGCGTCAAGGCGTCCAGGTCCGTACGCAGCAACGCCTCGAACAAGCCTTCTCGCGTCGGGAAATGGCGAAGCAGCGTGGCGAACCCGACGCCGGACCGCCGGGCAATGTCCCGCATGGACGCATCGCCGCCATGTTGGGTGACGACGTCACGCGCCACCGCGAGGATGCGGTCGTAATTTTTCCGGGCGTCGGCTCGCATGGGGCGCCTTGCCAAATGGATCAGTGGTCCGTATATTCGGATCAGTGGTCCGGATGTCGCGAGTTGGGATTCGGACCGGTGATCCGTATTTTACGGCGTCCCCCTGCCGTTGGGAACTGGGGCGCCGTCCGACACGACGGGAGCCGAGAAGTCATGGGAAAGCTCGAAGGCAAGGTTGCGGTCATCACGGGCGGAGCCACCGGCATCGGCCGCGCCGCGGCGAAGCGTTTCATCAAGGAGGGCGCCATCGTCTTCATCTTCGGCCGCAGGCAGGAGGCGCTCGACGCCGCCTTGGCCGACCTCGGACCCAATGCCCGAGCGGTGAAGGGCTCGGTCTCGGACGAGGCCGACCTCGACCGACTCTACGCGGCAGTGAAGGCCGAGCGCGGGACCCTCGACATCGTCTTCGCCAATGCCGGGGCGGGAAGCCCGCTCGCGCTTGGCAAGATCACCGCCGAGCACATCGACGAGACCTTCGACACCAACGTGAAGGGGACGATCTTCACGGTCCAGAAGGCGCTGCCGCTGATGGGGAAGGGCGGCTCGATCATCCTGACCGGATCGAGCGCCGGCACCACGGGAGCCCCTGCGATGAGCGCTTACAGTGCGAGCAAGGCGGCGGTGCGCAACCTCGCGCGGACCTGGGCGGAGGACCTGAAGGGCACCGGCATCCGGGTCAACGTGCTCTCGCCTGGGGCGACGGCGACCGAACTCGCAAAGGCGGCGCTCGGCGAGGAGGGCCAGAAGGTCTACGCCTCGATGACTCCACTCATGCGCATGGCCGATCCGGCGGAAATCGGGGCGGTTGCCGCCTTTCTCGCTTCGTCGGACAGCAGTTTCATGACCGCCAGCGAAGTCGCCGTCGACGGCGGCCTGGCGCAACTCTGACCCGCTACGCCCTACGATGCTCCAATTGATAATTTGGAGCATCGTAGGGCGTGGTAAACCAGGGAGAATACGAGCTAAGGAGAGGCATCACGCCTCGTCCTGCTTGCCGCTGGTGTTGCGCAGCAGATTGTCGCGCAGCCTGACGACGTTCTTCTGCACGGCGGAGAACTCGTCACCCAAGCCGCAGGGTTCGACCAGCGCCCTGCCGAGTTCGTTCTCGAGCAGGCGCCGTCCGGCCGCGGTCAGGCTCACCCTCACCTGCCGCTCGTCGGCGGGATCGCGGTTGCGGATGATATTGCCGGCCTGCTCCAGCTTCTTGAGGATCGGCGTCAGCGTGTTGGATTCCAGGAACAGCTTCTCGCCGAGCTCGCTCACGGTCTGCCCGTCCTGCTCCGAGAGGGCCACCATCGCGATGTACTGGGTGTAGGTCAGGCCGACCGCATCCAGGATGGGCTTGTAGGCGCGGCCAAACGCCAGATTGGCCGAATAGACCGCAAAGCACAGGAACTTCGAGAGTTTCGGGCCTTTGGCTTCGGCCTTTGGGGAACGGGTCACTGATCCCTCCGGAGCTTGTGACGTCGCGGCCAACATGAGTCGTATCCGATTATATCGGATGCGATTGACTCTGGGAAGTTGGTGGCTAGCATTGGAACGTATCCGATTAAATCGGACGCGATCTAAATACCCGGCTGGAAGTGGGGAGCACGAACATGAGCACCATCAGCATCATCGGATCGGGCGGCATGGCCGCGGCGATCGGCGGCCTTGCAGCCAAGGCCGGACATACCGTCGAGGTGATGAGTCGCGACGCGGCGAAGGCGCGGGCGCTGGCCGAGCAGGTCGGAGCGGGCGCGACGTCGGGGACTTTCGGCGCCGCCCCGGCCGGGGACATCGTCATCCTGGCGGTGCCTTACTCCGCCGTCCTCGACGTGGTGAAGCGGTACGGTGAAGGGTTGGCAGGCAAGCTCCTCGTCGACATCACCAACCCCGTCGCCTCCGACCACATGAGCTTCGTGACCCCTGAGGGCAGTTTCGGCGCGCAGGAGATCGCTAAGGCCGCCCCCGCCAATGTGAATGTCGTCAAGGCGTTCAACACCCAGTTCTCCCGCGTCCTGGCTGCCGGCCCCGCCGAAGGCCACCAGTTGGACGTGTTCATCGCCGGGGACGACGCGGGGGCGAAGGCACGCGTCTCGGCGTTCATCGGGAGCCTCGGACTGCACCCGATGGATACCGGGCCGCTTTTCATGGCGCGGACGCTGGAGCACGTCTGCCTGCTGTCGCTGGGCCTCGTCGCCCACTCCATCAAGCACACAAACTTCTCGATCGGCGTCAGCCTTCTCGGCTGAGCGCGCCCGGAGCGTTACTTCTCACATCACTCTCGAGGAACATGAGATGCATGTATTCGTCACCGGCGGGACCGGCCATATCGGCTCATACATCATCCCCGAGCTCATCGCCGCCGGCCACGAGGTCACCGGCCTGGCCCGATCCGATAAGTCCGCGGCGGCGGTGGCCGCGCTCGGCGCCAAGGTGCGTCGCGGGGATATTTCCGACCTCGAAGGGCTCAAAGCCGCGGCGGCGGAGTCCGACGGCGTCATCCACGTCGCGCACAGGCAAGACCTGCTCCCCTCCGGCGGGATCGACGCCGTGGCCGCCGCGGAACTCCAGATCATGCTCGCGTACGGCGAGGCGCTGGCCGGAACCGGCAAGCCGCTGGTGGTGTCGGGGAGCATCGGCTCGCCCACGAACCCAGGCTGGCCGGCCCCTGGGGCCCACTTCTTGGGACGACCGGCGACCGAGGAGGATCCAGCCCTTCCCCCCGGCGGCGGTGAGTACAAAGGTTCCCTGCGGGTCCGTAACATCGTGGAGCTCACCGTGGTCGGCCTCGCGGAGCGGGGCGTGCGGTCGTCGATCGTGCGGATTCCTACCATCGCGCACAGCACGACCGATCGTGCCGGCTTCCTACCATTGCTGATCGGGCTCGCGAAGGAGAAGGGCGCCGTCGGCTACCCTGGAGACGGCGCGAACGTGTGGCCGGCCGTGCACGGCCGCGACCTCGCCTCCTTGTTCCGCCTGGCGATGGAGAAGGGTCCGGCCGGCAAAAATTGGCACGGGATTGAGGGCGAGGGCCTCCGGTTCCGCGAGATCGCCGAGGCCATCGGCAGCCGCCTGGGCCTGCCGGCCGTGAGCATTCCCGCGGACGTACTGATGCTTCCGGGATACTTCGGGTTCCTCGCGAATCTGGTCACGCTGGACCTCCCGGCGTCCAACCTCATCACCCGCCATGCCCTCGGCTGGGAACCCGCTCAGCCCGGCCTGCTCGCCGATTTGGATAACGGCCACTACTTCCCCTCCCGCTGAGTCGAGCTGAATCACGGGCACAACGCGTTCCGACACAAGATAGATTTAGATATTATCATGAATACAAAAGAGAACGTCAGGACCGTGAGGGACTTCTTCGCCGCGATCGGCCGCGGCGACAGGGAGGGTCTGCTGGCGATGGTCGCCGAAGATCTCGAGTGGATCATCCCGGGCGAAGACTGGCCGCTGGCCGGCACGCACCGCGGGCACGCGGGATTGACGAGTTTGCTTCAGAAGGTTTCCGAAACGGTAGAGGCCTCAACAGAGCCTCGCGAATTCGTAGCGCAAGGAGACCGGGTTCTTGCCGTCGGCTTCGCTACGGGGAGAATCAAAGCCACCAATAGGACGTTCGAAGACCATTGGGTTTTCGCCATTACCGTTCGAGATGGCAAGGTGACGAACATCCGGGAGTACATCGACACTCAAGCACTGGCGCGGGCCTCGGAGATGCCCGCGAGACCCAGGCCCTGACCCATCTGGTTATTGGACTCGGCGACCCAATCCCGATGGCGCTGGGTCTGGCTCGCGTGATCGGGGAGGCTAGAGAGATGGCGGGTGGGCCCCGAAACACCGAAAGCCGGGGTGGGACTCGCCTACCCGGCCTCGGTTGTGGGTGCGTTGCCTGCCGCTCGCGGCGGCTGCAATGTCGGGCGGTCGAGCCGCCGGACAGCATAAAGTTTTGGCGCGGGGGGCGGGCAAGGCACGAGGGTATTATCGGATCGCGGTGGGCTGGGCTTGAGCGCCACGCGGCTTGGCAAGCATAACTCGCGGGGCGGCCTCCTCCGTCTGACGTAGGAACCTTGCAAGGCCTCGCCGTGTCCTGTCACCTATTCGCCATTTCGTTCCAGGCAAGCCGAGGGCAGTTCCGATGTCCCTGACGACCGAGTCGATTCGCCGTCTTTTCAACTACATGAAATGGGCCGACGAAGCGATGGTGGCGGCCTCCCAAACCGTCTCCGACCACGAATATTACCTCACCCGAGGATTCTCGCACGGTTCAATCCACGGCATGCTAGTCCTAAACCAAGCGTATCGAAAACCCTCTCACGCCCCTCCAACTTGGATTTAAGGGGTTTTGGCAACGGCACTTGCGCGAGCGTGTGCGTTTTCGAGTGAGCGCCTCTTCGATTTCCATAGTTT
>NZ_JBTYIP020000064.1:0-5780 GCF_054877945.1 Singulisphaera rosea
CCCCTCGACTTCAATTCGGGCTTTCGCCCAGTAGCCCACCTCGATGATTCGGCCGTCAGGGCTCGCATAGACCCCCTCGACTCGCTAGAGGCGTCCACCTGCGATTTCGATCTGCGCAAATTATTTTTGGCGAAACATTTATTGCTATTGTGTTATGTCCCCTTTTTGAGTCCCGGCCAGGAGGGAAACCTGACGCCGGTCCTCCTGGCCGAGAGTGCCCTTCGTCTCGCTACGGACCTCTGTCCGGTATCCGCCCTTCTCACCGAAAGACCGAACGACCGGGGAGGCCTTGGCCTCGTGTTCGGCCGAGCTGGTCGGGGCCTGTTGCCCCATGGCGGCGCCGGTGAGGACCAGCGCGGCGACGGACGTCATCAGGGCGGCTTTCCAGGTAGAACGTTCGAATGTGGCATGCATGGTGATTCCTCCTTCCTTCCGATGCAGGTTCGCGGACATCTTCATTCACTTCGCGCAATCCGGACCGTTACGCGATGTCGATCACGTATCGGCGCGTCCCTCCCCGGCCGCTCGGCGAGCGGCCGGGGAATGGTTGCGAGATTCGAGATTCTCGGCCCCCTCGCGTCGGCGTGGGGGCGACCGGGGTCGGGACGGAGGGGAAATTACGTCGACCCCGGCAAATCCTCGAGGCGGATCAACTGGTGCGGATCTCGATCCGCTTCGGCTTGGCCTGCTGGGGCTTGGCGAGCTCCACCCGCAGGACGCCGTCCTTGAGGGTCGCCTGCACGGACTCGCCGTCGACCCCCTCGGGGAGCCGCACGATCCGCTCGAACCGGCCGTAAATCCTGCCCTCGTACTGGGGGCGCCGGCCTTCCTCGGCCTTGCGTTCGCCGCGTATGTAGAGCACACCCTGGTGGACCGTCACCTCGAGGTCCTGCGGGGCCACCCCGGGTAGGTCGGCCTCGACGTAGACGCGCTCATCGTCCTCCCAGGCCGCCACCGATTGCGAGGTGCCGGGCATGGCCTGCACGACGTGGGGGGCGTCCTCGCCGAACATGCGGCCGAGGAGGGAGTCGAGCCGGTTGATCGGGGCCATCGTGATGGGGTTGAAGGCGTGGTTGTTCTTCGGCATCGGGATCATTGGAAAAATACCTCTCAAGAGTTCACGGGCAACCGTCAAGAGGAGATCGCCAATCACGGCGGGGCGGGTCGGGCGAGGGCCCGTGGATCCTCGCTCCAGGAGGCCCGCTCCGCCATTGGTGAAGAGCAACGGCCGTGCCAAACAAGTACTTCACATCAAGTGCTCGAGCCGACGGAACTTGCGATTTGGGGGGTGAAAACGAGGCTGTCGTCGGCTGTCAGGATGACAGGATCGGGCCCCGCGGGCCGCTGCAAGATTGGCAGGAACGGGCGCGACGAACGATTGCCCGCGACCCGAATCCCTCACGAGGGGACTTCGAGGGATCCATCCTTCGGGGCGATCATCCCGAGTGCTTCGGCCTCCTGACACGCCAGGTGCCAGGCTTCCGCCTTCGTCGCCGCCTTGACCCTGATCCGACTCTTGCCGTTGCGACCCGTGACGAGCCAATATGGACCGTCCCGCCCGTCGACGAGCGCATCCCCGATCAACCAGCAGGCCCGATAAAGACGACCGTACGCTTCGTCGACGCTCGGAGGCGTACCGGCCTCGATGGCGCGTTGCCAGCGGGCGACGATCGTCTCGAGGTCGTGCGCCTCGATAAACTCGGCCGGCAGGGCCAGCCAGAGCTCGTCGAGGACCCTGCGGCGCAGCGCGGCGTCCGTCAGGCCTTCGGCGCGATGCCGCTCGATCTTCGCCCGGATGAGGGCCGACGTCTCGGGGTCGGGCTCGAGGGGATCCATGGCGATGCTCTCACGCTCCTAGAGGTCCTCATTCAAGTTCGCATCATGGGGAGCTCCCATGTTACGAAAAACCTCCTTCGTTTTCTTTGAGCAAGTGGGCACGGTCGATTCTTCGTCCGTTGCCCCCATCGACGCGCGGGTCGTCGCCAAACGGTGTAAATCGCAGGGCTCGCGGAGCCACAGGGGCCTCCAAGAACAAGGTTGAGACAAGCGGGCTGGGCAATGGAGAGGCAGGAGGAGGGCAAAAGGTCGGTGCTGAGAATCGGCCCCACGGCGACCTCAGCCTGGGCCACGAGCCGGGCATCCTCACCTTTCGGATTCCGCGAACCATCGATCCCCGCCATGGGACGGCGACCGTCCAATTGAGGCTCTGCTCTTCAGGGCGAGCCCACCCGCCTTTACTGTAACCGCCGTGACTGTGGCAGGGAGATGTTGAGCGGCCATCGGGACAGGCTGCTGTCGCCATCTTGACAGGTAGGTGGGTCGCTTGTGTTTAATCAGGCGGCCGGGACGCCCGGGAGGGATTCCGCAATTCATCGTCCCGAGTACGTACCGCACATCGTCCGTAAATCGCCGGAGCACCATCGTGGTCACATCTTGGCTGCAATCGTACGGGTCGAGGAAAGCTCGGGTCGCCCCGAGGTCGCGGAAGCTAACGGTCGAATCCCTCGAGGGGCGAGCTATGCTGTCGGCGACCCCGATCGGGGCGGAATTCCGCGTCAACACTACGACGCACTACACCCAAGGGACGCCGGCAATTGCCACCAACGCCTCGGGTGCCTCCGTCGCGGTCTGGGAAAGCAACCAGGCCGACCCGAATCATTACGGCATCTACGGCCAAAGGCTCGACTCATCGGGAGCGAAAGTGGGGTCGGAGTTCCTCATCGCGTCGACCACCGTCGGTTCGACCGGCGGGGACTATCAGCCTTCGGTCGCGATGGACTCGGCCGGCAACTTCGTCGTCGTCTGGTGGGGGCCCGAGAGCAGCTTCCTCTCCACGGCGGGGAATATCTACGGGCAGCGCTACAACTCCTCGGGTGTCGCGGTCGGCTCGCAGTTTACGGCGAATGCCGGCGCGACCCAAGGCTCGCAGACTTACCCGTCGGTCGCGATGAGCTCGACCGGTTCGTTCGTCGTCGTCTGGCAGAGTCTGGTCGCGCTCGGCTCGCACGGACCGAGCAGCGGCCCCATGATCGTCGAAGGGCAGCTCTTCAGCTCGTCGGGCGTCGGGTCGGGCGTGTTCTACATCCCGCCGAACACCGCCGGCCCCGGCGGGACCGCCGGGGGCGGCACCGCCCCGATCCCCGAGGGGTATCAGCAGCAGCCGGACGTCGCGATGGACTCGGCCGGCGACTTCGTCGTCGTCTTCACCGCCCAGATCGGCGGAATCGAGGAAGGGGACGAGGCCGGCCACATCATGGCCGCTCGGTACAACTCGTCGGGGGTGCTCCAAGGGCTCCCGATCCAGGTCGACCAGATCGCGAACACCGCGGCGACCGTGCCGAGCTACCCGGCCGTCGCGATGAACGCCTCCGGTGCCTTCGATGTCGTCTGGGTCGACCCCTCGAACAACGGGGTCGTCGATGCGCGACGATTCAACTCCTCGGGGACCGCGCTCGCTGGCGTCTTCCAGGTCAGCTCCAGTTCGACCCGAGTCGACCAGGAGACCCGCCCGGCCGACGTCGCGATCGACGTCAACGGGAACTTCGTCGTGACCTGGTCGGCCTTGCCGACCCTGACGGCCACGAGCCACAATATCTACATGAGCCTGTTCAATTCGAGCGGCACCCTGATCTCGAGCGCCCTGGTCAACTCGGACGTCAACTTCGACGACATCCAGCCCGCGGTCGCGATGGACAACTCCGGCAACTTCGAGATCATCTGGGAGAGCATCAGCCAGGACGTCGACCCGTCGCCCTACGGGAGTTCGCCCGGCGTCTACGGCCAGCGCTATCACTTCTGACCTCGTAACCGAGTTCGCAGGCACGAGGGAGGTGGCCCGCGTAATGGAGCCGCCTCCCTCGCGTGCTTATAACGGGGCGGAGATCGGCCAATCTTGTACGAGGGCTGTGTCAAACGGTCAGATCAAGCCAAAAGGTCAAGCCAAAAGGCCGTCGGCGTCAGAGGTCGATGTCAGCGAGCATGTTCACGGGTCGACGGTGAAATCGTAGGACGTCGTATCGTCCGGATTCAGATCAGTATATTTATCATTGTAATAAATTTCGCATTTGACTGTATAATTGCCAGAAGTGAGCCCGTTGAACTTGTCCGTATCATTCAATTCGTATTTCCACCCATCGAGGCTAGGTCCAGAAATTGTGCCTCCTTCGATCGTCTGTTTCAGCGTTGTCCCGCTATAGACTTTCCATCTCACAAATGAAGGGGTAAAGCCACCGGGGATCCCCGAAGCTGTAACCTCCGCGGTAAATTGGGTGTTTTGGCGATATGGGACGTCGGCTTGGACCACGTGTACTCGGTTAGGACGGCCATGGCTGGACGAGTGCTGGACAGCCCAATGATAGCAACAGCGAAGGCGGCAATAACGGCTCGGCGAAGCATGGTGCGTTTCCTTGGGGTAGATTCTGATCGTCTATAGTCAACGAGCCCTATGTCGGGCTTCCCGCCTGAGGGGCGTCAGAACGCATCGCTCGACACGATCTCACCGTTCGATCTCGTTCCGATCGCTCGCCAGACGTACAAAGAAATGCTTGGTTTTAGAGACGTTACGTGGCTGTCGGCAAACAGGCAGTTGACTCCGGCCGCGTGCCTGCTTCCTGCCGTCCATGCCCCTTCGGGCACCATTCCACTGCTTATACATGTATTTTCGTTAATGTTTAAATTGTGATTATGGAGCGTTTCCGAGAATCCCCCGCTCGCCCAAGGGCCTCCCTTCCTCGAGCTGGTTGCGAGGTCGGTGCTGGCAGAGACGCATGCCGACAAAAACACATCAAATGTGGAAGCGGAGTATAAATTGGGGGCGACTTTGAGCACGGTACTTAGCGTATCGCCCTTGGTCACGGGTTTGTGTGACCGCACCCATTCGGCCATAAGTACCGTGCTACCGGTGCCATCGGAAAACGAGGCGACGCTCGTAGGGGCATCGTCCCAAACCGACCCTGATAGGCCGCGCTCTACTTGACAATTCTCAACATCGAGCCCTGAGATCTTGATTTTGCTGAGGGGTGGACCCCCAGAGTGGGATTGCTTACATGATCCACGCTCCAGAAGGCCCACCCCATGCCCAAGATACCCTTCACTTCCTGGATCGCCAACGCCGCCGCGGCTTTGACCGGTGGTTATGGCGACGTCACTCGCCGTGCCGATATCGCCGACTGTAGCCGACAGACCATCTATGATCATGCCCACAAGGTCCAAGCCGCCGTCGAAGACAGGCACGATGGCGGACCGACTCGTTCGACCTTGATCGCGGAGAATCAGCGTCTCCGTCACGAGAATGCCCAACTCTGGGGCTGGCTCGCTCAGACCATCGAGTTCCCTCCCGGCCGGCAACGCGAGTTCTCCGTCACCGCCACGGCGATGGGATTGAGCCTCAACCAGATCCGCGCCCTACTGGACCTCATCGTGGGGACGCCCGCCTGCCCCGGTCGCTCGACGCTCCATCGGTGGATCCAAGACGCGGGGTCGGCCGCAGGTCGGGTCCTCAAGCTCCTCGATGCGCGGTGCCAGACGTTGGTCCTGGTCGGCTGCCTCGATGAGATCTTCTTCCACGGCCGACCCGTGCTGGTCGGCGTCGAGCCCACGAGTATGACCTGGTTCCTCGGGCAGAAGGCCGACGACCGCTCGGGGGTGACCTGGGCCCAGGCGCTACGCGATTGGAAGGCCTTATCCTACGTCACGGCCGACGCGGGGAAAGGCCTGCAAGCCGGCATCGCCACTTTGCAACGGGAGCGGCAAGAGGACGGGGAGCCGTCGTTGGAGAACGG
>NZ_JBTYIP020000065.1:0-5039 GCF_054877945.1 Singulisphaera rosea
CGTCGTACTTCTCGCTCGTCAGGCGGTCGGCGTTGTCGAAGGTGTAGACGTAGGACGCCAGACCCGATCCTCCGGCAATCTGGTGTGTCAGCGTCGTCATCCGGCCGGCCGCGTCGTAGGACATCGAGGTCGTCACGGCCGTCCCCGTGCCGCCGATCGTCCGGGAGACGGAGGTCATCTCGTCGGCCGCGTCGTAGCCGAGCACAACCTGAGGGCCGGCGGTCCCGCCGAAGCTCTGGGTCAGGGTCGTCATCCGGTTCACGGCGTCGTACATGTACGTCGTGCGGCCGACCGAGCTCAAGTTGTCGGTCACGCTCGTGCGGTTGCCGCCGAGGTCGTAGCCGTAGCTCAGGGTGATCGTGGGCAGGCCGCCGGGGCCGCTGAGACCCGCCGAGGTCAACTGGCCCCCCGAGTCGTAGCCGTAGGTCAGGGTCGCGCTCGGGTCGGACGCCCCCGTCATGTTCCCGAGATTGTCGTAGGTATAGGTCAACGACTTGAGGATCCCGCCCGAGGCGGCCAGCCAGCTCTCGCCCGTTTGCCGCCCGCCGAGGTCGTAGGCGTACGTCAAGTGCCGGCCATCGGCGTCGGTATAGCCGGTCACCTGGTCACCCGCATCGTAGACGAAGGTATGCGTCCCGCCACCCGGCATCGAGACCGTGGTCAGTCGGTCGGCCGCATCGTAGGCATTGGTCGTGACGTTGCCGACCGGGTCGATCACCTTCACCTGGTTGCCGGCCGCGTCGTAGACGACGACCGTCTTGTCGTTGTTAGGGCCCGTCACGGTCGTCGCGCGGTCCATCGCGTCATACTGGGTCGTCGTGCGGTGGCTCAGGGGGTCGGTGACGACGACGGGGTTGCCCACGGCGTCGTAATCGGTCGCGGTGGTGTGCTGGAGAGGATCGGTGACGGCGGTCGGCCGATTGTCTGCATCGTAGGTCGTCGAGGTGACGTGGTTGAGTGGGTCCTTGACCGTCACGACGTTGCCGTTGGCGTCGTAGCCGATGACTGTGACATGGCTCAACGCGGCGGTGATCGTCGTCAGGCGGTCGGCGGCATCGTAGCCGTAGCCGGTAACGTGGGTCAGTGGGTCGGTGATCGTGGTCAGGCGGTCGGCGGCGTCGTACTGGGACGTCGTCTTGCGGTTCAACGGGTCGGTCGCCGTGACCAGGTTGCCCGCCGCGTCGTAGGTGTACGTGCTCCGATCGCCGTTCACGTCGACCGTGCCGGTGACCTGGCCGACGTTGTCGTAGATCGTGGTCGCCACGTGGGTCAGCGGGTCGGTGATGGTCGTCACCCGGTTGAGCGCATCATACGCGTAGGAGGTGATGCGGCCGAGCGGATCCTTGACCGTCGTGAGGTTGTCGGCGGCGTCGTAGCCGAGGGCGGTGGAGTGCTGGAGCGGGTCGGTGATGGTCGTCAGGCGGTCGGCGGCATCGTAGAGGTAGCTCGTGACGTGGTTCAGCGAGTCGGTGACGGTGGTGGCCCGGTCCATGGCGTCGTAGGCGGTGACGGTGACGCCGGAGAGGGGGCCGGTGACGGTGGTGGCCCGGTCCATGGCGTCGTAGGCCGTCGTGGTGACGCGATTCAGGGGGTCCTTCACGGTGACGACGTTGCTGTTGGCGTCGTAGCCGTAGGTGACGGCGTGGCCGAGCGGGTCCGTCACCGAGGTCAGCCGGTTCCGCTGGGCCCGATCGTCAAGGCTGCATTGCCTGTCCTCCTCGCTGTCCTGATCCGAGACTATGTCGGTGTAGTCGCCGAGGTGGCCGAGACCCTGGAAGTGGGTGAGGAGGATATCACGGAGCGGCAGGAGAAGTTCGAGGAGTTGATCGATCGCTTCGAGGCGACGGAGGACCCGATCCGTCACGGGATGGCAGCGGTGATGCTTAGCTTCCTCGCCGGTCTGTTCGTGGGCGAGGAGGAGTATGAAGCAATCCGAGATAATCTCGATATGGAGCGTTGGTTCCGCCTGCCGAAGGGCCACGAGCGGCGGATCCACGGTCATTGCCACGCAGGGATCCGGCTGGTGCTGGAGGGAGCGACGCTGGTCCTCGTGCTGGACGCCCACGCGACCCATCCCGGCCCGTTGACGGTGGAGGAGCTACTGCCGTATCGAAATGCGAGGGAACCGACGTGCCAGATCGAGGCGAGGGGGCGACGCACGATCATGAGAAAGGCCCGCTCCAAGAAGCAACGGCCGGGACTTCTGGCCGAGCTGGAGCGGCGTTATCAAGAATTGCCGTAGTTTTAGCTCTTTCCAGGGCCGTTGTTTATAAAATGCTAGCGACGCTTTTTTCTCCTAGAGCATAAACGTAGAGATGCATGGAAATACTAGAAGCGAAGGAGTCCGTTTTGCCTTTAAAGAACTGGAAAACCTCATCATCCAAAATGGTGCTTTCGAGAAGAGATTCGGCAATGGGCAAGCAGACCTCCTTGAGTCTTTCCATGCTACCTTTCTCATCGGCAAGACGTCTAGCTTCGTTGACCGCAGCACGGATGCGATTGTTCCCATTAGCAGCCTCGGTCAAAACAGAGAAAATGGCTTTTCTTTGGATCCGATATACACTCCATCGTTTCGTTTGAAAGCTAGGCTCCTCCAGCTCCTGATCGACAAGTGGAACGATCGCCGAAACGAACGGCAACAGATGAATAACTCTTTGTTGAGATTTTGCAAAGTAACCATCATCCACTTCGAACTCGCTGGCAATTCGAATCTTGTGGCCGACGTACAGTCTGTCGAGGCCATCCCCTGGTTCATCTGGTGGAGCAATCCAAAGATCGATGTCCAGATTTCCCCCACTCATTCTCCCATCGCTTGCAAACAAATAAGAATATACATTTTTGGTTTCCTGCCTTGCAAGCGATGCAAATCGCTTGCTGGCTCCGACCTTAACCGGTACGAAACGATGTTCGATCGTCAAGCTACGGAAGGCTTGAAATACGTTCTCGGGGAATGATGACATTTCGCTTCCTTTTTCAGAATGAGGGAGTTGACTGACCCCATGTCCAAGGCATGCCTGCGTCCTTAAGCCGCTTTAGTAGAGGTGCCATCTCTGGTGCGACACGAGGATCATGGTCAAAATGCCAATGCGGATTGGCAACCCCGTTGTTCAGATTCTCAATATCTTTTCCAATTTGTGTGTTCATGCGATCCAAGGAATCTTGCGATCTCTCGCCTTTGGAAAAATTGTCTGATTTGAACTCGATGTCTCGACCAGCAAATCTCTTGTCGTAATTTCGTCCTCCGATGTTATTGCGGCCCGAGCCAGGTCCAAACAATTCCGTCGCCCGCTTGTCATGCCATTCAGTCATGTAGCTCCAAGGGTTTTTCTTTGGAGCATCAGGTTCGAGGAAGGACAACTGTCCCGTTTTCGGGTCACGATAGGTAGG
This sequence comes from Singulisphaera rosea, assembly GCF_054877945.1. Taxonomy (NCBI): domain Bacteria; kingdom Pseudomonadati; phylum Planctomycetota; class Planctomycetia; order Isosphaerales; family Isosphaeraceae; genus Singulisphaera; species Singulisphaera rosea. The sequence continues at coordinate 3,388 of NZ_JBTYIP020000065.1, forward strand.
CAGACCAATGTCGAGATCAGAGTCCCTCGGAAGGAAACATCGATTTAATATGTTTAACGGATCGTTATGTGACCACGCCGAAAAGCCCCACGACTCCCTTCCGACAAAGTAGGTATGGTATTCTTCTACCTCGAAATTGTAAACCGTTGTCGAGCTCAATTCGTATTCGAGACACTCCACGACCACCGTTCGACCGAGATGGGTCCGAAGGTGATCACCAGCCTTCAGATGCTGCGCATCCGTCCAACCTCGACCCTGGACCCAGAAGGGGTGTTTGGCCGTTGTCCGGATCAGACGACCGCAGACGAGAATTCCTAAGAGTGGCGAGTATCCTTGATAAAGGCCCAGGACTCGGCGAGCGACGACAGGATGATCCGGATCATCATCTGGAGCCGACAGGACCAAATCATCGACCCGAAGTGCCTCAATTGGCTTGAACCCACTGGGTGTAAGGATCGGGGTTCCTGCCGCAAAGCAGGTATCCTTTCCGAGCGATGGAGCATCATTCATCTGCCTCGCAAACTTCGACCCACCCTCATCTGCTCTTCGGGCTAACACAGCCGAGGCATCGTCCAATCCCGACCGATTGGCTGCACGGCCGAAACCCGAAACCAGATCAGATCCGTCATCGGCGAACTTTGCTAGCTTACCTCCGTACTTCAATCCCTTCGCGAGATCACCAATGTAGGGTACAAACGCGGCCAGCAGCGAGATTCCGGCATCGAGTAAATTACCTTGGAGTAATGAAATCACCGCACTCGCCGAGTCGGTGGCTGGTGAAGGATCCAGGACCCCGATCCCATCCAATGCCTGCTTCGTCCCTTCCAGCGTCCATTCCGGCACAGGCGCGGGATCGCGGACCTTGTCCGGTCGACCAACAGGATCCCACGCTTCAGACATTCCTACCGATCGCCGAGCTCTATTGGCGACAGGATCAAGAACCCTACGCGTGCTTGTTATGCCACCTGCCATCCAATTAAAAAAGTCATTAATAGGTCCTTCTGTTAGGGATAGATTCGAACCACTCCAGCCATTAGTGCCAGGGTACATTCCCGTTGGATCGATATAATTTGTTGGACTATTTTTTACGTATCGGTACAAGTTCGCGTCTCCCGCCGCGAAACCCATTGGATCCTGGCTCACGAACCGACCCGTCACTCCGTCGTACCAGCGGGCACGGTCGTAGTTCAGGCCGGTCGCCGTGTCGTAACGCATGGCGGCGAACATGAACGCATCACCGCCGGAGCCGGTGCCGCTCAGGAATTGGCCGTAGCCGTCGTACTTGTCCTGGCGGATCAGGGTTCCTGATGTGTCGGCGATGTCGCGGACGCTTCCGAAGCGGTCGGTCAGGTACCAGGCGGAGACGCCGGAGCTGGTCCGGGCGAGGAGCTCGTCGACGGCGGGGCCGTCGAGGTAGCGGGTCAGCACAGCCCCGACGCCGTTGAAGTCGCCGTAGACCTGGTCGCCGTCGTAGACCGCCCAGCGCTGGCCTGCGAGGACTTTGACGCCGATCCGGTCGCCGACGGCGTCGTAGGTGTAGGTGACTTGCTCGGTGATGGTCCCGGAGCTGTTTCGGATCGTCGCGCCGACGAGCTCGTTGCGGTAGTCCCACGCGAACGTCGTCATCGCCCCCGTCGCATCCGTCCGACTCG
>NZ_JBTYIP020000066.1:0-4832 GCF_054877945.1 Singulisphaera rosea
GCGTCTATGCCAGGACGCTCGGGTTCCACGTCGACGCCTGCGAGGTCCGCTCCCCGGAGCAGAAAGGCAAGACGGAGCGGCGGGTCGGCGTCTGGAAGCGACTGGAGATCCAGGGCCGCGCCTTCGAAGGCCTGGATGGGCTCCAGGGCTGGACCGATGCGACGCTCCTCGCCGACGCGGCCCGGCGGACCTGCCCGGCGACCGGCCTGTCGGTCGAGGCGAGTTGGGAGGCCGAGAGGCCGTCGTTGCGGCCGTTGCCGGGGTCCATGCCGGAGCCGTTCGACCTGGTCAGGACCGCCCCGGTGCACAAGGATTGCACGGTCCATTTCGAGGGGCGTAGCTATGTCGTCCCGTTCACCTATGCCGGCCGCGAGGTGGAGGTCCGCGGCGGCTCGGGATGCGTGCGGATCGTCGACCCCCGGACCGCCGCGGTCCTGGTCACCTACCCGCGGCACACGAGCGAACGGATCCTGATCGATCCGGCCTGCTACGAAGGGCCCGGGACCGCCGAGGTGCTCCCGCCCAAGCCGCTGGGCCGGATGGCCAGGAAGCTCCAGGAGATCGCCGAGTTGCCCGTGGAGCGACGTCCAATGGACCTCTACGCCGCGCTGGCGGAGGTGGCCCGATGACGCCCAAGGGGACCGCGCACGACCTCGACCGGCCGCCGGCGTTGCCCGCCAAGGCGACGACGGCCGACCTGGGGACGTTGGTCGACCAGCTGATGAAGCTGGGGTTGGAGTTCGCCGCCGACGCACTGCCGATGATCCTGACCCGAGCCGTGAAGGAGGACCTGGGCTCGCCGGCGTTGTTGGAGCAGTTGTTCAAGGACGAGTTGGAGCGTCGCGAGGAACGGCGGGTCCGGACTTCGCTGCGGCTCTCGGGCCTGCCGACGGGCCAGACGTTGGCCAACTTCGACTTCGCGTTCCAGCCGGCGGTGCAGCGATCGAAGCTCGACGCGCTGGCGAACTGCGCCTGGTTGCGAGAGAAGCAGGGCCTGCTGATCCTGGGCCCGCCCGGGGTCGGCAAGACGCATCTGGCGATCTCGCTGGGTGTCAAGGCGGTGGAGAGCGGCTTCTCGGTGGCGTTCTTCCGCCTGGAGGAGCTGCTGCACGCGATGCGCAAGGACGCGGAGGTGCCGCCGACGCGCCTGAAGGGGAAGAAGTACATGAAGGCGGCGTTGGTGATCATCGACGAAGTTGGCTTCGAGACATTCACACGTGAGGAGGCGAATCTATTCTTCCGGTTGGTGAGCTACCGCTATCAGCGTGGCTCGCTGTGCATCACGTCGAACAAGGCGATCAAGGATTGGCCGGAGATGCTGGCGGGCGACGAGGTGATCACGGCGGCGATCCTGGACCGACTGCTCCATTCGTGCCACGTGCTGAACATCCGGGGCCGGAGCTATCGCCTCCGGGAATTGGAGGAGAGCCTGAACGGGCGGTCATGAATGGCAGAGGGGTCGGCATCGAGCCCGGATCGCGATCGATGGTCCCAGACCCGTCAGGGCGGCCCTGGAGGATCCGCCCGAGTCGACATCGGCGAGCCGGGAGATGGCATCCGTCAGAGGTGAAATTTCGAGTCGTGTTCAGTGGTGGATTTGTTCAGGGAAATGGCCTTGGAGGAGCCGTCCCTGTCGGCGAGGGGGGGATAGTAATGGGTTTGATCCGGGGCCGGCGGACGGCCCCGTCGTGGCGGGGAAACGCCAGCGATGTACACCGGTCATTCCGTACAGTCGGCCGGCCCTGGAGGAGCCGTCGACGACGAGCGACCGAGGCGAGATGGGTTGTCTCGGATCGACAGGGCAGAAACTCGTAAGGATTGGGGTCGAAAATCCTCTCCCTGTTGGGCGTGGGAGGGACCAACAGGACTTGCTGAACGAGTCGAGAGTCCGGAAAAGTCCAAGAATCGGGGGATAGTCAGGCAAGAATTGCCCCCTCCGAAGCCATTCGGGCTTCGTAACAGTTCGGGTTCACTAACCTCGTAACGATTCGGGTCCATTGACAGCCTTCCGCCGCCTGATCACCCAGCTCTATCCCGCCGGCATCGTGTCGATCGTCTCCGACACCTGGGATTTTTGGAAGGTCATCACCGAATACGCGACCGAGTTGAAGGAAACGATCCTGGCACGAGAGGGTAAGGTCGTTTTCCGCCCGGACAGCGGAGATCCGGTGAAGATTCTCGTCGGCGACCCCAACGCACCAGAGGGCAGTTCGGCCCACAAGGTGCCGTCGAGTGCCTCTGGGATATCTTCGGCGGAACGACGAACGAAAAGGGATTTCGGACGCTGGACAGCCATGTCGGCCTGATCTACGGCGATTCGATCACCTTGGCCCGCGCCGAGGCGATCCTATCGGGCCTGAAAGCGAAGGGCTTCGCATCGAATAACGTCGTGTTCGGCGTCGGCTCCTACACCTACCAGTATGTCACGCGTGACACATTCGGCTTCGCGGTGAAGTCGACCTACGGAGAGGTGAATGGCGTCGGTCGGGAAATTTACAAGGACCCGAAGACCGATGACGGTGTAAAGAAATCGGCCCGCGGCAGAATCGCCGTGACGAACATCGTTGGCGTCTATTGCCTTGCCGATCGCCAGGACGCTATAAATCCGGAGGGTTGCTGCCTGCGGCCTGTGTTCCGCGACGGCAAGCTCCTGGTGGACGACACAATCGCGGAGATTCGGAAACGAGTGGCCGCATGACACACTATTGGGCAAAGGGATGAGTAGGGAGCCTGCCGCGGTCAATTCCCGATGTGGTGTACCGTGAACGAGTCAGGGGTTGCCTTGAAGGCTGATCGCCTAAAGGAGATGCAAATTGATCCGAAAGACCATATATTGTTTGGAATGGAAGGCTCGATTGTATCTATTTGTTGCACATAGGTAGTGCTTGCATAACCCGGTGTTCGTCCTCCAACTTTAAGAACTGAGGGCAACCCGGATCGGCTATCAAGTAAGACCGTCATGTAATCCCAGGAACTCTCCAACTCGGGAGTGAGCGGAGTAAACCACAAAACGGCGCTTCCCTCGGAGTCGCTCCTGAGCTCGGTTTGCGTCTTAGATTTAAAAGTTGGATCATCAGGTCCTAGGAAAAGTAGCCGATTTTGGTCAGGAATGTCGATCATATTCATCCAATCTTTCTTCTCGATACAACACGCACTGAGAACGTTTTTCTTTTCGGTCTGGTTATCCCAAACAGGACGCCTGCTTGTATGAAAGGGGAAATTTGTCTTTTGATTCACATGGCAGTATTCACTGGAATTCCATATGAACGTTTCGGCTCCAAAACCTGATCGTCTATGAGAGTATTCGATTCGAAGATTCTCGGTTCCTGAGGCCCAGACCTCTCCTTCGACAACGTCATATTTATCGCAACTATTTGGAAAGATTTCTGTATAGAAGCGATAATGCAGTCCATGCTTGTGTTCGTCGAGGTAGCGTTGCCAGACTTTGATAGCCGATTCTTTGCTAATGGTCGTTTTCAAGTCGGAAGGCAACGCCGCACTGACGGCGATCAACTCCCACATCCAGGCGGCGATTATAAGGCGAATCATCACCGGTTCCTCGCTGATCTGATCGAGCCCATCTCTGGGTGGATACCTACTCGAATCGATCAGATTCGACAAGCCCGTTTTTCATCGAGACTCTTCTTGACGCTTCCGAGCTGGGCAACGATGCCGATGCAAGGTCAAGGGTAGAAAATTCGTGCGGTAATATTTGTGTGATCGACTGATAGATCAGCCACTAATCGTCCTCGTGACCAACTCCCCGCTCGAGGACTCAAGGAACTCGCGTATCTGTGCGAGTACTCCGCGAAGCCCACCTTGATCATTCCGCTTGCGAATCTGGATCCGGCCGCAGGTCGTGGTCTCTATCTCCTCTTCACTTCGCAGATCGCGTTGTTCAACGATCCTGCCCCTCCCGTCGGGATCGATGGCTATCTTGCTTAGATGGCATTCTTCCACTCCGGCACGAATCGAATATCGATGTTCCGTGTCGCCGGGGAACTCGATCCCGCTCATTGCCCCCGTTGAGAAATCGTCGTCAATCGGGAAACGGCTCCCGTTCAAGAGCAAGTATTCCCTCTTGAAAACGTAGGTCACGGGCAGCAAGCGGCTTTGGCTGACCAGGAAGTCATCGATGCTTTCGATTGCCCCAAGCAGGGCGACGGCAGTGAAAGTCTCGTCGTCTCCCATCTCTGCCTGATCATCGCCGACGATCAAGGTGACAGGGTCGGGGAGAAATGCCCGCAGCGAGGCGATCATATCCCACTCTGCCATCGAGGGGCGGGTGCAAAATTCGCGGTCGTCGCACCTTAGAATAAGGTCGATGCCCATAAGCCCTCCAACTGAAGCTGTTTCCTGACGACCGATCTCGATAGACTTGCGCTTCCAAATCTATCCGATCTATCTGGCACGTCTTCAACATTACCCGAACAGGAATGATCGGGCCTCATCCAATATGGAAAGTGCGGAAGTAAGGTGGCTCGTAAAACGTTGGATCAGGCTGAGCGACCAGATCTTCGAAATAGGCCGCCATCCAATCTCGCCAGCCGGCCGCCTCATCGTCGGCTAGGCCTTAAACAAGCGAACCCGGATTCGGAAAATCCGAATCTCGCGACTATTCGCGCAAGCGGACGTCGATCGATCCGCTCCGTTCGGGGCGGTCGCTTTATTCAGCTATTCAAGTCCTTCATACCACACCGCTTTTCCCTACGTTCCGCACATCCGGCATTCAATTTCTCCGAATTTCCGGCGGTCGCCACGTCAGCGGTTATAAGCCGCCGTCATTCGCAACAGGCTCAGGAGCCTGCGCTGCAGCGGACTCAGTTCCGTCG
>NZ_JBTYIP020000067.1:0-4569 GCF_054877945.1 Singulisphaera rosea
TCCGCTGGTGCTCGGAGTCTGCCGCCGACTCCTCGACGACCCTCGCGACGTCGAGGACGCCTTCCAGGCGACCTTCCTGATCCTGGTCAAGAAGGCCGCGTCGATCCGGGACCGCGACCACCTGGGCGGTCGCGGTAGGGAACGCCCTTGCGGAAGTCCCCCCCAACCGAGCTTGGGTCCGGCAATCATGGGAACAGAAACGTATGCCAAGCGTTGCGGATTCGAGTCTCGGTAGCCGTTCACGGCCCAATCTAGCTTTTTCGGCCTGATGTCGATTACTTTTTGAGGTTGAGCGCAACATCCAGCGAGTGTCCCCGGTGCCAAGCCCTCGCGGCCAAAGTGGCTGCACTCGAAACGGAATTGGAGCGTATCCGCGCCCAGTTGGCTGCCGCCAAGAAGGACTCCGCGACCTCGTCCAAGCCGCCTTCCTCGGACATCGTCAAGCCGAAGCCTCCCGAGAGGTCCGACGGCATGCCTCGCTCCATCGGCGGGCAACCCGGGCACGAGAAGCACGAGCGTCAACCGTTCCCGCCCGAGCAAATCACTCGGTTTGAGACACACGACCTCCACGCCTGCCCCGATTGCGGCGGGACCTTGCGACCCAACCCGACGATCCCTCGCGTCATCCAACAGATCGACATCGAAAAGATGCCGTTGACCATCGAGCCGCATACCTGCCCCGAATACTGGTGTGATGCCTGTCGGAGGCCGTGCTGGGCACCGTTCCCCCTGAAGATCGCACGTGGCGGCCTGGTGGGGCCCCACCTCACGGCACTCATCGCGTTCATGAAGGGGGATTGTCACGCCTCCTACTCGACGATCCGGACGTTCCTCCGCGACGTCGTCGGCGTCACCCTCGCTCGGAGCACTTTGGCCAACACGATCGACAAGGTCAGTCAGGCGCTGGACGGCCCCTATGACGAGTTGCTTCGATTCCTGCCCGACGCGAGGCTGTTGAACATCGATGAGACGGGCCACCAGTGCAACAAGGAGGCCTGGTGGACTTGGTGCCTACGGACCGACTTGTATACGAGCTTCAAGATCGACCCGCATCGCAGCGCCGATGTGTTGATGGACCTCTTGGGCCGGGATTTCCAGGGCGTAATCGGTTGCGATTATTTCTCGGCGTACCGGAGATTCATGCGGGAATGCGGCGTCACGGTCCAGTTCTGCATGGCGCATCTGATCCGCGACGTGAAGTCCCTGACGACCCTGCCGGACGCGGGGACGAAGGCCTATGACGAGCGGTTGCGGTGTGCGTTGGAGGGATTGTTCGCGGTGATCCATCGGCGTGACGAACTATCTCCCCTCATCTTCCAACGCCAGTTGGAAGTGGCCCGCGACGCGGTGCTCCGCGGGGGGATGACGGAGGTGCCATCGACACGGCACGCCGGGGACATGGCGCGGCGATTTCGCAAGCACGGCGAGGCGTTCTTCACGTTCATCACGACGCCGGACGTGGGACCGACGAACAATCGAGCGGAGCAAGCGATCCGGTTCGTGGTGATCGATCGGCATATCACGCAGGGGACTCGGAGCGAGGCGGGACGACGCTGGAGCGAGCGGATCTGGACGACGATCGCCACTTGCGTAGGACAAGGTCAGTCGGTGTTTGAGTTTCTGGAGAGATGCATAGGGAATTGGTTCGAGGACCGGCCGTCGCCATCGTTATTGCCGCCGGGGGCGGCGACGTGAGAGGATTCCCAGGGGAGGAGTCATCGCGTAGGGGATGATGAGACGCGCGTCGGGATCGGCGTAGCCAGCGCGAGATGATGCAAGGTCGAGAGACCGGGAAATCATGGACGCGACGGGAACGCCCATCGAAGGGAGCGGTCTGCGCTAACCGCTGTGCGGTTCGAGAGAAGAACTGGCCCATTCGATCGCCAAAGCCCATTTGTGCGAGTGGGTAGTGGTGCGCGCCGTCCTGATGTATCGACAAATGCTATATGAGGCCGTGAACGGCTACGTCATCTGCAAGCGGGAAATCCGCTGACATGGCGATGGGGGGTAGGTGGTCCGATAGCGAGGGGCGGACGTGCGAGACGTTGGGAGGACCCTCGCTATCATCCGGAAAAGAGGCGAGAATGTAACCATACCGCGATCCACGCCTCCAGGGTAACCAAGCAATCAAGCCGATAGAGCGCGAGAGGGTGACGAGCGGTTCTGAGGGGCGGATGGAAAAGGGCGTAGCCAATAGCCTATCGCTGCCGGCGCATCACGAGCCTCGGCAGAAGACGTACTTCGTCAATCACCTACCCGACAGAATTAACGCTATTACGGGAACTCAACATGATAACTCGCCGCGATCTCGTGCTCTTCGGGTTGACTTCGGCCGCCGCTCCGTTCGCCCTGCTCATGCCCGGGCGTGCCTTACGGGCAACCGGATCTATCAAGGATGTCGGCAAGGGGACTATCTATGTCTACGCTTGGGAAGGGGGGGATGGCGAGAGGGAGATCATCCAAGGGATCTTCGCCCTCGATCCCGAGCGAATGACATGGGCTAAGGTTGCCGACCAGAGCGATAGCACATCCTACGACACGTACTTCCGCCTCTCACCTGATGGGCGTTCCCTTGCCTTCAAACGATGGACTCGGAAGGGAACTGTCGATGAAGCCGTTGGCATTTCGATCCGAGACCTGACGCGGGATGGGGCGATTCATCACCTGTTCGCACTCGCCGGGGATCCATTCTGGTCACCAGATAGTAAGCGGTTGATGATCCCTGTCGGGAAAGGCGACGTACCCGGTACAAAAATGCCCAAGCTTGAAACATGGATCGTCAACGCCGACGGAACAAAACCGCAGAAACTGCCGATCCCCGACACCGAGCAAGTCGTCGACTGGTCGCCTGACGGTACGTGGGTCTTAACTTACTCTCATCGCGACAAGGGCGCGGGCTATCAAATCTACCGGATGCGACTTGACGGTACTGACGCTCGCCGCTTGACCACGACCGGGAAGGGAGTGCTCAGTCTCGACGGGCGAATCTCTCCTGACGGCCGGCAAATCGCATACTGGCGTATTGGTGATCGCCAGTCCGGCATATGGGTGATGAACGCCGATGGTACAAATGCACGCCGGATCCTCGATTCGACCGAGAAGCTGATCGCCGGAGGGCCTGCATGGTCCCCCGATAGCCGGCGGATCGTCTGTTCCGCCCACTCCGAACGGAGGCATGAAAAAGGTTACTTGGAGCCGTTCAATTATAGGCTCATTCTATTGGATCTCACAGGTGGTGCACCGATGAGGGTGGCCCCGCCGCTCTCGTCCGGCCTCGGATATCCTCAATGGGGTCCTTCCTGGAAGTCTTGAGAAACTCGCTGGAGGTATTTCCGTCTGTAACGCCCGAATGCCCATTCCTGGGATTCACGCTCAACGACGGCCGTCTTAATTTCATCGTCGCGTGGCCCGGGTAACGACACGCTCAACGCCGGTGCCGGCCGAGACCTGCTGATCGGTGGTCTGGGTGTAGACACGCTCCGCGGCGACGACGGCGACATCCTCATCGGCGGCAGCACCAACTACGACAGCGACCTGGCCTCGCTGGACGCCATCATGGCCGAGTGGGGCCGGACGAATGTCTCTTATGCGGACCGCGTCAAGCATCTCAACGGTTCGCTCGCCGGCGGCCTGAACGGCAATGTCCGGCTCACGCCCGACACCGACTACAATGACAGCGCCGTCGACTCCCTGTTCGGCCAGGGCGACCTCGATTGGTTCTTCGCGAGCCTCGTCTCGCCGAAGCAGGATAAAATCAAAGACGCGGCACGGCTTGATATGATCACCGTGGTCTGGGCCGGCCGACTGTCGAACCTCTTAACCCAACAGGCCCGGGCCGACATCTCGTTCGGCTCGGGCCTCCTCATGCGCCCGAACGTCCGAGGACATTCTCCCGAGGCTCAAGACGGATTCCGGGGTGATGGGACGTTCCACATTCGGATCGGCCAGGATCGAGCGCCCCGGACATCCTTGACCGCCTTCGCGATCGGAACCGCGAGCCCTCATCATGGTGAACATCCAGGGCCTGTTCGACGACGCCAAGTGCTTCCAGACAGTCCGCGATATGCGGTGGCCCCACGGGTCGCCTGCCCCTCGTGTGGCTCGACCAGCGATGGGATGGTGGTACGCGCCGTCCTATAGCCCAAAGTCTCTATGCTCGTTGAGGCCGTGAACGGCTACAGTCGTCGATGCCGCTCGATCCGCCACTCACTCCGAGGAGAGTCGTCCGATCAGGGCTGCGGTTTTCTTGTTGATACCGGCGAAACACCTCGCACTCTGATTCGCCGAGGTCAATCGCCTCGGACGGAGGATGCGTGTCTCCGGGAGTTGCGAAGTCCTTTCCAGGCCGTTCCTACGGCGTTCCGCAAGAGCTTCATCAGGCGAGGAGTTCCCGGATCGGCTTGCCCTCGCTAAGGGTGATGGGGCGTCCCACGGGGGAAATATTTTCTTTGCGGGGATCGAGCCCGACGGCCGAAAGGATGGTGGCGTGGACGTCGGCCATGGAGAGGCGGCCGACGGGGTCTTTGATGCCCTCGGGGTCGGTTTCGCCGATCACGTGGCCGCCGCGGA
>NZ_JBTYIP020000068.1:0-3888 GCF_054877945.1 Singulisphaera rosea
GTGTGGTCCACGGTCTGCGGAGTGGCGTAGCGAAGTCATGAGATGAAGAGCCAGATGCGTTTGACGCGCACGTCTGGATCTGTGGGGGGCCTGGGTGGGCGACTACCCAGGTCTACCCGGCCCAAGTAGCTCCGGGAAGGGATGCTGGAAGGGGGCCCGCTGGGGAGCTACCTGCTCCTGGTCGATTACACGTCGCGGCTGTTACGTGAGGGTAAGGCGACGGTGGCCCGCGAGGTGTTGGAGATCCTCGATCGGTTGGGCTCGAGCGCGGAGACCTGGCAAGCCCGGCTCGAGAGCTTGAGGAAGGGCCGGTTGCTCGGGCGATTCCTGGCATCGAGCCGGTCGCGTCTCGAGGATGTCGCGGCTCATTTGGGCTTGGGTCGTGTGGCGAATCTCAACGGCTGCCCTGCCATCTGAGGGCTTGGCCGAGGCCGAGCGCGACCCGTCTCATCGTCGGTGCGGCCTTGTCATGCGGGGCCGGTCATGGGATCGCTGGATTCTCGGCGAAGGCGTCGCGTCGTTAAGGGCATCGGGCCTCCGATCGTCAGTGCCTATGACTGGAGTTAAACTCCACTCAGGAGGTTCGTAAATCCCCCCGGCTGGCTCCGGGGTTTTCGCTGGTAGGCCTTTTGATTTGCATGTTCTTTGGATTTGTGTCACCTCTGAACCGGGAGTCGAGCCCGTGCAACAACACGCCGCACACGTCCCCATGTCAGGGCATCAGTTAGATTCGTTCAAAATTTGCATTCTTGAATCATCAACGTTTTTGGTTGAGCCGTCTTGGAGAATGGCGTTGGACGTCCGGCCCCCGCCATATCATACCACGTAAACAACTTGTGAACCGTCCAGAATTCTCAGTCGAGCGGCCTCGTAGCCTCTGCCATTCCTCCTGACATGGGCTTCTACGGCGCGAACCTGAGCGGCCAAGTCGGTCACGCTGGGCCTTGGTTGTGGACCACCGATGCCCGTTCCGGCCGTCGCCGGAGGAGTGACCGCAGCATATTGGCCCAACTGACCCTCTAACTCTCGAATCCGTGCATCTTTGGTGGCGAGCTTGCCACTCAAGACGGGCAGCTTCCCAAGTTCCTCTTTGTAGTACCAAGTTAGAAACGACCATGCCAAACCAACGCCGGTGATGAAGCCGGTGGCGAGGAGCACGAACCCCGTTGTGCCGGTGTCGAGCACCTGCTTCACGAGCGTTTCCATCCAGAAATCTCCTTTGTATTTAAGGACGAAGGGGAGGAAGACCGCACCCAGGGTTCGTGCATAGAGCCCCGACGCCCACGGCCCGGCCGCAATGCTCACAGAATCTTCTTCGCCGCCACACGAGGTTGTCGCACACATCTTGGGCGACCTGCTGCGTGCCTTGGGTCGTGGTGTTCGGGCACGTCGAGACTTTGCCCGCTGTCACCGTGGGCCCCCCGCAATCTCGACAGAATGCGGAGCCCGCGTTGACGTTCCTACCGGTCGCCATGCTCGGTTTGCTCCAACGATTAGGATGAAAAGCCCGGGCGTCTCGGATGACGCCGGGGCACGGCACGGACTCAGGCGATATCAGCGGCAGTGATGTACTTTTCCGAGAAGGCTTGAGCTACCGCGTCATAAGCGGCGTCGCGGGCTTCCGCAGATTCGAAAGCGAACCCGTTCTTGGTCCGAATCCCCCCCCGTGCCTCGATTGCCTGTGCGACCGCATCGGGGTCAATGGGGTCAGTCGAGCGGATGGACATCTGGATGAAGTGCTTGAATTGCTCCACTGTCTTAGCCTCCTCCCGTGCGTTTTTGCCGTTGGGACCGTATCCATGAGCATCGATGTACGCGGCCACGGACCCGTATCGCGTCATGGTCACATAACCCTCGGCCCATTTGTCGTGACCGGGGGCGAAGAAGGACCCGAGGCCGACCTCCTTGCCACAGCCGCACCAGCATTCGCCGGTCGGCAATAGTTTCCGCTCGGCCATAGCCCCTCTTTACAGCACACAAAACCGTTAAATCTTGTCCCCTAAGGTTCCTTCCTTGGATAGCCTTCTTGGATTTAATCCTAGAAAGCACTCCTTGGAAGTCAAGCCTCGCTCCTCGCCCACCTTTGCCGGAGATAGTCCCCTATCTCAGGCGAACCGGATGGTAGAACATCCACGCACTCAAAGGCCGGACGAAGAAGGCAAATGGACCGAGCCATCTGGCACGAGCGGATTCTCCGGATTCTCGAGGATTCACCGAGCACAGCCGTTCGACGAGAGATGGCGAACCTGCTCATGCTCTCGGGCCTGGAGTGGGAGCACGGCGGCCCAGAGCACAGGGAGTTCCTCGACCGACTTCGTGAGGGGACCTAGGGGTCAGACCTAGTTTCTAGTTTTTTCGCTTGCCCTGGCGGCGTGAAGATGCTTCCATAGCGGATATGCCACGACGACTGCGACTCCAGTACCCCGACGCGATCTATCACGTGATGGCCCGCGGCAACGGCCAGCAAGACATCGTCACGGATGACGAGGACCGCTGCCGCTTGCAGGATCACCTCCGGTTGGCCGCCGCCCGTTGCTCCTGGCGGGTCTATGCCTTCGTCCTCATGACGAACCACCTCCACGTCGTCCTCAAGACTCCCGAGCCTAACCTGGCCAGAGGAATGCAAGGATTCCTCTCCGCCTACGCCAACGCCTGGACGCGACGCCATCGCTTCGGGGACCTATGGGTCAGACCTAGTTTCTAGTTTTTTCGCTTGCCCTGGCGGCGTGAAGATGCTTCCATAGCGGATATGCCACGACGACTGCGACTCCAGTACCCCGACGCGATCTATCACGTGATGGCCCGCGGCAACGGCCAGCAAGACATCGTCACGGATGACGAGGACCGCTGCCGCTTGCAGGATCACCTCCGGTTGGCCGCCGCCCGTTGCTCCTGGCGGGTCTATGCCTTCGTCCTCATGACCAACCACCTCCACGTCGTCCTCAAGACTCCCGAGCCTAACCTGGCCAGAGGAATGCAAGGATTCCTCTCCGCCTACGCCAACGCCTGGACGCGACGCCATCGCTTTGCCGGGCACGTCTTCCAGGGGCGGTATCGCACCGAGTTGGTCGAGGACGAGTCCTACCTCTGGACGGTGACCCGCTACGTCCACCTCAACCCGGTCCGCGCCCGGATGGTGGAGCACCCCGCCGACTGGGCCTGGTCGAGCTATGCCGGATACGCGGATCGGCGACGGCGGACGGAGTGGTTGGCCTACGACGAGTTGCTCGCCTCGTGGGGCGGTGACTTCGGCGGACCGGACCCGGCCGCATCGTATCGCCGGTTCGTGTCCGCGGGGCTGAGAGAGCCGCCGGAATCGCCCTGGAAGGTGGCACACCAGGGCTGGATCCTGGGGAGCCGAGCGTTCGCCGATCGAGTCGGGGTGATGGTCCGGGACGAGGGGTCGAGCGAACTGAGGCGTGAAACGCGACTGGTGCGTGGGCACTCGCTGGAGAGAGTCTGCGAGGTGGTGTGTGCGATCTACGGGATCGAGGCATCGGAGTTGGGTCGCCGGGGGAGTCGGCACCCGGCGCGGGCGGCGGTGGCGTATCTGGCGCGACGACGGACGGTGGCCACGAACTCGGAACTAATGCGGGTGCTGGGCCTGTCGCGGCCCGAGAGCGTGCCGAACCTCACCCGACGCTACGCGTCGTTCTTGTCGTCCGACGCCGAAGTCCGCCTGGATTATCAACGGATGGAGGACGAACTGGACAGGCCATCGAACGTCGCCACGCCATCACAAAAAACTAGAAACTAGGTCTGACACCAAGTGTGACGCCATCACGACGCTACGCGTCGTTCTTGTCGTCCGACGCCGAAGTCCGCCTGGATTATCAACGGATGGAGGACGAACTGGACAGGCCATCGAACGTCGCCACGCCATCACAA
>NZ_JBTYIP020000069.1:0-3531 GCF_054877945.1 Singulisphaera rosea
CCGCAGCGAAGCGCAGGTGCCTGTCCCCGTTTCCGCCGCAGCGGACGGCGACGGCCCGGAAAATGGGGACAGGCACCCGGCCTCGGAGTTGACCCGTGAGGGGCCCAGCCTGACCCGGCCGGGAGCCAGTCCCCGTTTTCCTCCGACGTGCGCAACGCGTGCGTGAACCGCTCTAACTTTGGGCTTCGCCACTCGAGGCCTTGCCACACGGTTTGACCTCGAGCAGTCCGGATCAGCGGCGCCTCTTGGTCGTTGAGGAGCCATCGGACAACGGACCGTCTTCGCCCTCAAGCCTGATACAATACGGCATGATGAGGATGAGACGCTCGCACCTCACCGACTTACTATCGACCATGCGCTCGTAATGTCCCAGGCTGATCAGCAGGCTGGAATCATCGGGGATGTCGCAGGTTGACTCGTAGTGAACTTCGCCGGAGGTGATTCCATCCGCCTTCGGCTCGATCTCGCGACCCGGCATCATCGTGTCGACCAAGGAGACCGTAAGCTTCGTCCCCTGTGGCAAAAACACCCCCTTAACTTCGACCTGCGTACGACCGAACTCTTTGGTCTGGCTCTCCAAGAGGGTTCCTACACGGTCCCCCCCATTCGTCTCGCCTAGATCGAACCTGGCGGGCATCTGTTCGAAGGAGGTGACTTTCGGAGCCACGCGAATTT
This sequence comes from Singulisphaera rosea, assembly GCF_054877945.1. Classification (NCBI taxonomy): domain Bacteria; kingdom Pseudomonadati; phylum Planctomycetota; class Planctomycetia; order Isosphaerales; family Isosphaeraceae; genus Singulisphaera; species Singulisphaera rosea. The sequence continues at coordinate 676 of NZ_JBTYIP020000069.1, forward strand.
TTAAATAACTGCGACTCTTAATGACCTGCGTCAGCTCGCCCAACCATTCACGATCCACGAGCGAACCTCGCGTGTCGGCCCCCTCGTTGCAGGGCTTGAGGTGACGCTTAATGCGTTCCCGCCAGGGCTGCTCCTCGAGGTGGATCGACAAGACTTTGAAAGAGATTTGTCGATCGGAGTGAGGAGCCGACGAGGAATTCTTTGCATCGGGCCGTTTTTCAACGGGAGGAGCGGGAGGGATGATGATGCGATGGGGCGTGATGGTGATCAGCCGCTCGCTCTTGACCGTCTTGCCATCGACCTTGCGCTCGTAGTGACCCAGGCTGATCAGCAGGCTGGAGTCATCCGGGACGCCGCAGATACCCTGATAACGGATCTCCTCGGTGGCGAAGACAACCTCCTTCACATTGAATCGGCACTGGACCAATGAGTCGCGTACGTCGACGTTGAGCTTCGTCCCCTGGGCCGAGAACACCCCTTTGATCTCGACTCGAGAATGACCCGGCTCGGCCGCAACTCCAGGCTGGGCTCCTCCGCGCTTCTTTTTCTCCTCTGGGCCGAGATTGATGTGCGCGGGGGCCCCCTCGAAGGTCGTGACCTTCGGCGCCTGGACGACATCCGTAGCGGAGTCTTCCTTGATAATCTTCAGGAACTCGGCCATCCCTTCGCGATCGAGGATCGAACCTCGGGCATCGGCTCCATCGCCACACGATTTGAGTCGATCCTTGAGGCGATCCCGCCAGGGTTGCTCGGCGAGGTCGACCCAGCGAACCTGAAGGGAGATCTGCCGGTCGGAGTCCGCGGCAAGAAAGTCTTCCTTCGCAGCCGGTACGCTCGGATTCGTGCGAATGGGGTTGTCGCGGGGCGGCGTGGGATCTTCCTTAGCGAACCCGACGGAGACCGCCAAGAGCGCGAAAACAACAGCCGTGGGCAATGCGAGGAACGGCCAGACCTGGGGACGTGGGCGAATGGGCGTCATGCCGATCAGCTCCTGAATGCGAGGGGAAAGGGTCGAGTGTTCTCCTCCCAGACTCGCCCCGAACGGGTGCGGGCGGGAAGGAGCGATACCGAGACGGAGACGGGCGAACGCTTCGAGGACTCGGGCCAACGCCAGCGGGTCACCGGTAAGGCGCGCGGCGAGGGCGTCGGCGAGGAATTCGCTCTCGCGGCGCAACGACCGCGACAGCCAGTGGATGCCGGGGTGGAAGAATAGGAGGGCCTCGACGATCCGTTGGGCCACCGTCACGAGATGGTCGAGCCGCCTCGCATGGGCCAGTTCATGGGCGAGCACCGCATCGAGTGCCTCCGGACCCGCCGATGCCAGCCAAGGCCTGGGCAGCAAGACGACCGGGCGGAACGCCCCACAGAGACACGGCTCCGCAAGTTGCGGGTGGACACCGACCCTCGGGACGCCCCCCAGTCGCAACAGCCGGCCGAGCCTCCGGGCCCGCTCCTGCACCCCCCTCGGCGCCTCCGAGGCCGCGTGACGGAGCCGGACGACTCCCCTCACTCCCAGCCCCAGCACACTCGAGAGCGACAGGACCACCACTCCCCAAATCGCGACGGCGAGAGGTCGAACGGCCTGTGCTGCGTTGGACACGCCCTCGACGATGAGGCCGAAGGTACGGATCCAGGGATGTGAACGTCTGACGGCACGGCCTTGATCTGCCGGAGTCGCGGATGAAACTCCCTGGAGAGTCGAATGCGATGATCCGGACGATACCATGACTTCCACCGGCATTCTCCCCGGGACGAGTCCCGCCCCTCGCCAATCGCCGAGAGACTGGAGCGCCGCGAGCGTCCCCGAACCGACCACGACGAGCCCGAGGGCAGCCATCAGGATCCCGCGTTTTGCGCCATGAGAAAGGACCGGCCGCCCCTGGAACAGCAACGCGACGAAGGCCGATAACGCCAGCCCGAGCCAGACGCTGTGCAGCAACACGAGCCAGACGAGGCCGCTCACCCCTTGGGCCGCTTGCGACGCGAGGGCTTGCACGGATCACCTCCTTCCTTGGATTCGCCCGAGAGTCGTCCCTGGTACGCGTCGAGGAGTGAACGGATCTGGTCGAGCTCCTGGGCACTCGGCAAGGATTGGTCGAGCAGGTGCGCGACCAGCAAGCTCGCCGAGCCGCTATATGCTCGCTCGAGCGTCTCGCCCAGCATCGAGCGGAGCGTCTGGTCCCGCGGCAACGCGGGCTCATAAACGAACGCCCGCCCCCGGGGGCTCCGGCGCAAGAGCCCCTTATCGGTCATCACATTCATGAGGCTCATGACCGACGTGTACGCCCGGGGTGGGTCGTGCAGCCGGTTCATCTCTTCAAAAATCTCGCGCACCGACGCGGGCCCGGTGCGCTCCCACAACGCCTTGAGGATCTCCAACTCCGCAGGCGTCGGCTGTTCGGCTCGAGGTCGAACCATGGGATCGAGGACTCCCCATTCCCTCTTGGAAGGTGCCACTCAAACGACGCACGCCACTCTACGGTTTTCACCGTAGTCGTCAACGGCAAAAACCGTAGTAGCCGCAAAGCGGGCGTCGCAAGTTCTTTGGCAACCTGTCCGGTCGGCCCGGCGATCCTGATAAGGCTTACGGCGGAGCTCGAGAAGAGAATCCGTAAGTCGACGAGCGAACGACGCGAAAGGACGATTCCGATGCGAACTAACATCCCCGAGGAAGAACGATATGATCTGGAGCAGAAAGCCTGGATTCGGGCCTTCTTGATCGTCGCGTTCGTTCTGCTCGCCCGACTCGTCGAGAGGCTATAAACGTTCAGGGAAGAAACCACCGGAGGCGATCCGCAGATGTCGCAGATCGACGCAGATGAAATTCGAAATTTTCAATGTTTTCATCTGCGTCGA
>NZ_JBTYIP020000070.1:0-3490 GCF_054877945.1 Singulisphaera rosea
GGCCCATTATGGTAAGCCAGGCGTTATGTGCAGCTCACTCCGATGGAGGGCAGGCCTGACGTAATCCTCCCGGCCAGCACTTTACATAATCTCGTCCTTGGGTCCTTGACACGCGCCTGCGGCGCGGGACCTGAAGGAGGAGATCATGTTCAAAGATTGGTTGTCGGGTGAGCTGCGATCCTGGTACGTCCAGTCGCCTCACAAGGATCGCATTGATTTCGTGGGCGCCCGCCTCCAGGAGTTGAAGTACCTGCCTGTGGTCGTCCGTCTCCATCTCCACGAGTGGGTCCGCTTCGCACGCCACTTGGAGGAGCATGCCCTTCCGTTACCGTGCTCCGTCCACGACCTGGGAGTCACGCGCTACCTCGCGGTACGCTTCCCCAGGGGGAGTCTCAGCCGACGGCGCGGTATCCTGTCGTCGATCCGCATCTTCCTCGAGATGGACGGCGACGGCCGATTCTCCCGCCGTGCCCTCGCCCCGCAACGGACGACCAATGCCCTGTTCCAACAGGTCGCCCCCGCCTATCTGGACTTCCTTCGGAAGCATCACGGGGTCGCGGCCAAGACGGTCCGCAAACGGGCTTTCCAACTCACCCTGTTTACGGGCTACCTCGAGCGAGCCGGCATTTCGACCTGGGAGGAGGTGCAACCGGCCGCCCTCCGGACGTTCTTGGCGACGCAGTTGACCGACAAGGGGCTCGGAACCCGGCGGTCGTACGCCAGCACCTTGCGCGGTTTTCTTCGCTGGGCCTTCCTCCACGGCCTCCTGGAACGCGACCTCTCGCCAGCCGCAGCCTTGGTGCGGCAATACCGACTCGCGGGCATCCCGGACCTCCTGACGGACGACGAGGTTGCCGCGCTGCTCCAAGCGGTCGATCGGAGCACAGCGTTGGGCAAGCGGGACTACGCGATCTTGCTGCTGGCGGCCCGCCTCGGCATGCGACCCGGTGACATTCGCCAACTCCGGCTCGATCACATCAACTGGCGCAGCCAGCAGATCGCCTTCCCCCAAGCCAAGACTGGAAGGCTGCTGGTCTTGCCGCTCTTGTCAGAAGTGGCCGAAGCCCTCATCGCGTACCTCCGTCACGGCCGGCCCCAAGCCGAGTGTCGCAACGTCTTTGTGCGGCACCTGGCTCCCTATGAGCCTTTCGTGCCGGACAACAACTTGGCGACGATCGTTCAGCAGGCCCTTCGCCGAGCCGGACTGGATTCCCGGCACGGTCGCAAGGGTCTCTATCTGTTCCGTCACACGCTCGCGTCGCGGTTGCTCTCCACCGGGACCTCGATCAAGACCATCGGCGATGTCTTGGGGCACGTCCATCTGGACTCGACCCTCATCTACACCAAGGTGGACTTGGCCCACCTCAAGACCGTCGCCCTCTCTATCGAGGAGTTACTCCAATGACCATCCCAATATTCACGTCTCCCCTGAAGGACGGGCTGGAGCGGTTCCTCCAATTCAAGCGGGCGGCGGGCTGTCGGTATCGAGAAGAGGCCCTCGCTCTCGGCTATCTTGACCGATTCCTGGGCCGCTATCTCGCGGGCAAGGACCCGGTCATCACGCTGGAAGTGGTTCGCGCTTATCTCGCCGAGGCCGATCAGCGATCGGACAAGACCCGGGAGAACCGACTGAGCTTGATCCGCGAACTCTGCCGATTCCTTGCCATCGAGGACCCCAGGACCGCGATCCCGCCGAGGAACTTCCTGAAGATCTCTCGGCGCCACTACGTGCAACGCATTCTGACGCGCGAGGAAGGTAGGCGCTTCTTGACGGCGTGCGCAAGCTTTCCGCGGGCACGCTGTTCCCCACTTCGAGGAGTGGTACATGGGACCGCTCTGACCCTCTTGTACGTAGCCGGCCTTCGGTTGGGGGAAGCCCTGCGGCTGACCATCGCGGACGTCGATCTCTCGGGTGGTTTGCTGCATGTGCGCCAGACGAAGTTCGGCAAGTCGCGATTGGTCCCGATCAGCTCTGACATGATCCAGAGATTGCAAGAGTGCAGCTGGTCGATTGAGCAGCGCCTCGGGGCCCGCCCCACTACCGCCTGGTTCTTCGCGGGGCCGACAGGGAAACCCGTCTCATCCAGTGCCCTGCGTGCCTCATTTCGCGACATGCTAGCGCGCGCCGCGATCGCGCCGGCCGGGGCCGGCAGGCGTCCTCGACTCCACGATCTTCGGGGAACGTTCGCCGTTCACCGCCTCCTGCGCTGGTACGAACAGGACGCGGACTTGAACGCGAAACTGCCCCTGTTGGTCACGTACCTCGGGCATGTCGGACTCGAGGGCTCCCAGCGATACCTGCAACTGGCCCAGGACCTCCTTGGCGAGGTCACCCGGCGATACCAAGCACACTTCGGGCATCTCATCACCGATGAACTGGAGGGAAATCCCCATGAGATCACCTGAGCTGTCCCGACTTGTGACCGACTTCTTTCGCGCGCACCTGGGCGCCGAGCGCAATGTGAGCCACCACACGACGCTCGCGTATCGCGACGCCTTGAAGTTATTCCTGCGATTCGCCGCCGATCGGCACCAGCGCCCGGTCGATCGTCTGACTATCGGCGATTTCACCCCTGAGGTCGTCCTAGCCTTCCTCGATTCGCTGGAAACGGCGCGACACAACACCATCCGGACCCGGAACGCTCGCCTGGCCGCCATCCACTGCTTCTTCCGTTATGTCCTGGACTGTGAGCTCTCTCACGCGGCGCTCTGCCAAAGGATCCTGGCCATCCCCGTGAAGAAGGCCGTCCGGCCCTCCCTGGGATACCTCAGCGATGAGGAATTGGGGAACCTGCTGGGCCAGGTCGATCGATCCACCCGGGAGGGCCGGAGGGACTACCTGCTCCTGGCCCTCCTCTACGATACCGGCACCCGCATCCAGGAACTCCTCGACATGACGCCGGCCGATTTCCAGCTCACGAGTCCCGCGTTCGTGCGCGTCCTGGGAAAGGGGAAGAAGGAACGGCTCTGTCCCCTACTACCGCAGACGGCGAGGGTCGTGTCACGCTTCATCGAGGCCGAGGGGCACCAGGCCAACGACCGGGGCCCCCTCTTCCAGAATCGGCGCGGCGAGAAGCTGACGCGCCAGGGCGCCCGGTACTTGCTCAAGAAATACCTGAACGGCGCGGCCAAGATCATACCGAGGCTCAACCGGAGCGGCATCAGCCTGCACACACTCCGCCACACCAAGGCCATGCACCTGCTGCAATCGGGTGTGCCGATCATCACGATCAAAGACGTGCTCGGCCACGCGGACGTCAAGTCGACCGAGGTTTATGTCCAGACCGATCTGGAGGCCAAACGCAAAGCGTTGGAGCAGGGAGGCGCCGCATCAAAGGACGTTCGCCGATCACGGGAGCTCGCCCCGGATCTCCTCGCATGGCTCGAGTCCCTGTGACGGGATTATGGAAAGCAATGCACCGATTCAGGGCACGGAAGCCCGGTTTCCTCCAAGGTCCGAAACATAACGCCGGGCTTACCATAATGGGCC
>NZ_JBTYIP020000071.1:0-2896 GCF_054877945.1 Singulisphaera rosea
CCTGATGTGGACGAGGCCGGATGGGTGCATCGACATCACGGTGCTGTCGGCCGCCGACCTGATCTTCGGCGAGGGGACTCGTCGGCGGAGGTTGGCCGATATCCTCGGGGCGGCCGCCGTCTGCACGCCGCTCTACCTCCCCTGGTTCCTCTGGGCCTGGTCCTAGCCTAGCTTCGACGGCACGCTCGCCGAGAGTCGAGCGTCCGAGCTCGGACTGATCGAGGTGGCCTCGTACGCGCTGATCGATGGGCCGGGCAACGATCTGCGCGTCCTCCGTTTCGCTGTAGCCCGGTCCTCGTCCAGTGCCATGCCTGACGTAAGCCGATCCGCTACCGTTGTTGCCGCACATCTCATGGAGGATTGCGGCATCGGCACCCTGGAGGCAATCGCCCGGGTCGCCGCTCGGAGGAACATCAACGTCACGTCGGGGTCTGTCGATCTAAGCCGCACGTTTGTGGTTGAATAGGTCCGGGAGAGAGGGAAGGCATCCCGGTCACGGCGTCGACCCGCGAGGGACCGGGACCGAGCCGGTCGGGAGTTGGTCCCCATCGCTCCCGCCGTGGAGCACCGTCGGCGAAAACCGCCGTAGGACTCGGGACGTGATGCGGGCGGTCCGGATCTTCAGGATGCCGCAACGAGGCACGAACCCATCGCGGGGCGAATCGCGGACGGGGTACTTGGCCGGCTTGCTTTCTGCGGACTCACGCGTGGCCGAGCCTCGAGATTCGGCCACGACGCACAGGCGCCGGCACCGTCGACGGTTGGTCGGGCCGCTTCGGCCCGTCCGGTCACGGGGACGTGTCACGCTTCCCTTGATCCCTTCGGCAAGGGTAGAGGAGAGGTCGCGACACGGTTCATCTCCAATAGTCTCTCAACGACGATGGGGAGAGGAAGACCCGCGGTCCCGTCGAAGAGCGGCGGCCGACGCTTTCCTGGTGGAGGTTTACGAAAAGCCTCTGTGGGTCGCCTGAGAAACTTGAAAGAATGATCATGTCGGGTAATTTTTCTGGAACTCGGTCCTCTATGTACATCTGTTTGGATCCCTCCTCCGAGATTCCGTGGGCCTGTATCACTTGCATGTTGACATGGACCGAGTTGGGGAGGGTGGCGCTCATGTTACTGAAGTTCGGGAAGGGGATGGGGACGGCCGAAGGCGTGACGTCTGGAACCTCGACGTATGGCGGAAGGCTGGGCTCGGGTAGCATTGGGATGTCCTGAATGGTGTTTGGAGAGGCGAGGGCAACGATCAGAGCGGCTAACGTCTGTCTGGCACCCAGCACAACATGTCCGGGAGCCGAGAGCGGAGGCGGAAACGAGGACTGGCTCCCGGCTTCGACGTCGACTCGCGAGGGCTCCGGCCTGACCCGGCCGGGAGCAAATCCCCGTTTTCCTCCGTCGTGCGCAACGCAAGCGAGAATTGCTCTAGGGCGTCCGTTGCCAGATCGTACAAGGTTGGTCGGCGAATTCCCACACGTTCCCGCCTTGATGGGATCAGATTGCCTTAGTAGTGTAAACATCGTTCGGTGAAGGCCATGGCTTGCGGCATGCGTGGAGCGGATCCTGGCCTGATCCGCGGGCGTGAGTTCGAGTGCGAACTCCCCGGGTCGGTGATGGACCGTGGCGACCTGAATGACTCCAAATTCGGCCAGGAAGTCGATGAACATCCCAATGTGACCCCGGCCTTCGATCGTCTGGAGATGGGCTTGCCCGCCCCGTCTGCGGTGCTCACGGCACCTCTCGTCCTTTCGCCCGTCCTAATTTGATGCACCGTTTCGAGGAACGAGCTACGGATTATTAAGGCTTTTTGGCAAGACTTTTAAGGCGATATTTCTGGAATTTTGCGGTAAGAGAACGACCGGGGCGAGGCGTTAATGGTTTAGGTATGCTTGATGTCGTTGTACGTCGGCGGGCCCAAAACCTTCACGACGTCAACCTTGGGCTTGCCGACCAGCTTCGTGCCTTCCGCAAGCCGCCGGCATGGTCGATTGAACCAGGTCGGATCGGGACCATGACGGGCGACGTCGATCGCCGAGGCGACGAGTGATGTGACCCGCCCAACCAGGGGTGATGCGATCAGCATGGCCCGGAGGCTTCAACGATATCGCATCGAAGTCCTTCTCGAGGGATGGGTGGGACGAAGGAATTCCCGTTGGGCTGGAATCCTTCGAGCATGGCCCGCAAGATCGCATTCGCGGCCATGCGAGGGAGACGAGAGCATGGACTCCACGACCCTGGCCCCGGATTGCCAACATTGCCGACGTCGCGACCTGTGTCGAGACTTGACGGAGCGTCCTGACCCGTTGAGGAGACAGGAACCTTGGGGGCATCGGGCAAGAGCCCCACCTCGCGATCGCTTTCGTCGGCCCACGGACGGACGAATTCGTCGCCGGCTTGAATTGCCCCCGGATTTCAGGTGGGTATGATAATGGGGTGACGACATGTCAAGGGGGGGTGGCCTCGAGGGCCGTCTCGGGCGTTGGTCCTTGGGGTAGTGTCTCGTCATGGAGCAAGAAACGGACGGGCAACGGCCGGGCTGGCGGGGGGCGTGGGTCGTTGCGGTTGCGACGGGGCTGAGCCCGCTCGCCTACGCATTGTACACGAATCACGTCTGGGAAGATTTCTTCATCACGTTCCGGCACAGCCAGAACCTGTGCGAGGGGCATGGGTTGGTCTACTACCCGGGTGAACGGGTCCACGGCTTCACCTCGCCGCTTGGGACGCTCCTGCCTGCGCTCTGCTTCCTGGCGACGGGGTCGCGGACCTATTTCGAGGCCCTCTGGGCGTTCCGGGTCCTGAGCATCGTCGCGTTCGCGGGGGGCGGGGTGCTGCTCTGGCGGCGATTGAGGCGGGAGGATGTCGGGAATTCGTTGCCACGCCTGGCGTTGGCGTTCTTGTA
>NZ_JBTYIP020000072.1:0-2694 GCF_054877945.1 Singulisphaera rosea
CCACGAGATGAGCACGCGCCATCGTCATCGGAAAGGCCTCCTGGGGTGTTCTTCAGAACACTAACCGCGGAGAATCCGACCGTCAAGACGCCGACCACCGAGATTGCGATGCCTGTCCTTTGTTCTTCCCTTTCTCGGCGAAAGCCGGGGTGGTCGGGGCGGGGGGTGGAATATAGACGGGGGGGTGGCTCTGTGCGGGCCTGTCGCCGCCCCGCAGGCGACTCAATTCGTGTCGATCTACATGAGATCGAGCACATCAAGGCCGTCTTTCTCGACCTTGACCTCGCCATCTCCCGGCCAGATGGAGATTATCGGGGCACCGTCCTCGCTACGGGAGAATTTAAGGGTTACAGGTGACACATTATAAGAATCTTCAACTGACACAGATTTCCCTGTGTCAAGTCGGAAAAATGCTCCTTCCGGCTCGATGTTCAAGATCATCGGCTCACCATCATCGTTATGGATGACGAACCTGCTCTGTTTGGCCACGATGCCTCTTCCTTTCTAATCGAATAGGGTGGCGAGTTCTCGCAACTGTGCCGCCCGGCCCGCAGCACTTGGATTGGCTGGTGTAATCCTGGCGATATGCTCGTAACCCTCGGCCACGTCAAGCAGCCTTTCCTTCGTCCAACACTTGCCGAGCAACTGGTCCTTCGTGAAGTCGCCGATGCCCTTGATGACTTTTGATGGCTTCCAGCCGAAGAAGTCACCAGCCTCGGCGAGGTTAGACCCGGTTGCTCGAATCCGTCCAGGCAGATCGACTTCTTTAAGAGTTCGAGGAACTGCCTTTGGAGCAACAAAGAGGCCCGCAGCCCTTCACCGCCTCGACTCGCCACAACCTCAAGGCCACCTGCGATCTTACCTCTCCCGCCGGCCGACGCAACCCTCCCTCCTCGTGCCGGAACCCCCGATGCGTGTCCCCGGTTAGCCGCCGCATCGACCCGGAGGCCGTCGCCGACCGGGACCTGGGCCGGCCGAGGGGGCGGCGTCGCTCCGCGACGCCCGGCCCCGGCTACCGCCCCGCCCCGGTGCGAGCGAACGAGCAAAGCCCTGGGACGGCGAGGTCGGCCTTCGCTCGTTCGCTCGCAGGGGCGGCCGTCGCTCGTGTCGATTAGCCCATGACACCGCCCGACGGCCTCGGCGACGGAAAGAGGAAAACAGGACGAGGGGAGTGGCGGAGGGCCGTCCCATCATGCCCGACATCGAACTCGACCCCCAGGACGACGACCAGAGGCTCCTGGCCCGAGTCCTCGACTTCTACCACCGCACCCTCAAGGATAGCCCCGACGCCCTCGACTACCTCCGTAAGCGGGGCGTCACCAACGGCGAGGCGATCGAGCACTTCCGCATCGGCTACGCCGACAGGACGCTGGGCACCAAGCTCCCGACGAAGGATCGCAAGGCGGGCCGGCAGATCAGGGCTCGCCTCGAAGCCCTGAACATCTTCCGGGCCGGCAGCGGCCACGAGCACTTCAGCGGCTCCGTCGTCTTCCCGGTCACGGCCCACGACGGCACGGGGTGGGTCGTGGACATCTACGGCAGGAAGGTCGGGACGCACCTCCGCAAGGGCACGGCGCTCGACACATTCCTCGCCGACCGGCGGCGGGGGGTGTGGAACGTACAGGGCCTGGCCGGCAGGGACGAGGCCATCCTCTGCGGCTCCCTGTTCGACGCCCTCATCTTTTGGAACCACGGCTACCGCAACGTCACCTGCCTGTTCGGCGACGATGCCCCGACCGACGACCTCCGTTCGGCGTTCCGGGAGTTCGTCATCCGAAGGGTGATGACGACCAGCGAGGCGGTCGCCCCGGCGTTCCTGGAGGCGGGGATGGAGTGCTTCCTCCTGCGGCTCCCCTCCGGCCTCGGGGCCAACGAATACGCCCTCCAGTTCGACGATCCGGCCGCCGCCCTCGGGGCCGTCATCCGCAAGGCCGAATGGCTCGGCAAGGGCCGACGATCGGCGGCACCCACGCCCGAGCCGGGGGCGACGATCCCCGACGGAGTGGATGCCTGGGAACCGGCCCCTGCATCGAACGATGAGAAGACCGGCGATCTCCCCATCAAGGCCGAAGTCGAGCCGGCTCGGGGCACGCTCGGCATCGCTGCCGCGATGCCGGACGCCCCGCAGGACGTGGAGGCCGAGCGGAGCGACGACCAAAGGGATGAAGTCGTCCTGGACATCGGCCACCGGCGCTATCGGGTGCGGGGGCTGGCCAAGAACCTGTCCTACGACATGTTGCGGGTGAACGTCCTGGCGACCACCGACCGGGGCCTGTTCGTGGACACCTTCGACCTCTACTCGGCCCGCCATCGCAAGGCGTTCACCACGCAGGCCGCCGGGGAACTCGGCGTCGAGGAGAAGGTCGTCAAGAAGGACCTGGGCCGGGTGCTGCTGAAGCTGGAGGAGTTGCAGGACAAGCAGATCAAGGCCGCCCTGGAGCCGAAGGACACCCCGCCCGCCATGACGCCGCAGGAGAAGGAGGACGCCCTGCGTCTGCTCCGTGACCCGCACCTGCTCGACCGCATCGTGGAGGGCCTGCCGCTGGTCGGCGAGGCGACGAACAAGCTGGGAAGACCAGAAAGGACATGCAAAGCGGAGTGTCAAAGCAACGACAGCCCAATGGCCACCGGATGCGATTCACGGACTGCTCCCTTGAGCCTCGGGGCGAGACGCCACCGGTCGAAGGCCCGTTG
>NZ_JBTYIP020000073.1:0-2415 GCF_054877945.1 Singulisphaera rosea
ATCGTAGGCATAGCCGCGACTACGAGGTGCGTACGGAGTCGAGCGAGGCGATGATCAAAATCAGTTCAATTCATCGAATGCTCAGACTATTAAAAAAGGATGAGAAGAGGAAGCGTGCGGCCTTTAAGTTCCGGGAAATTGAGGAAAAAGTTACCGGATAGCCTCTGAGTTCGACACGCCTGCCGCCTGGGGGATTCTGAGTCCTACCGTTAGCCGATTTTCTGATCGACCTCTTCGTCTCCGGGAACTGCTGCTGGAATCCACAGAGGCTCTCGGTGGAGACGTTGCCGCCGCAGAGGAGGAGGACGATTTGGTCGTCTTTGGTGAACTGGGATTGCTGCTGTTCGGCGGCGACGAGGCAGCAGGAGGCGGCGGGTTCGACGAGGTATTTGGTGCGCTCGAGGATGGTGAAGAGGGCGCGGGGGGGAAGACAAAGGACAGGCATTGCAATCTTGGCGGTCGGCGTCTTGACGATCGACTTCTCCGTGGTTAGTGTTCTTCGGAACACCCCAGGAGGCCCTTCCGATGACGATGGCGCGTGCTCATTTGGTGGATCCGACCGTCACCCGTTGGTATCACTGCATCACCCGCTGCGTCCGACGCGCCTTCCTCCTGGGGGATCCCGCGCACGGCCGCAAGGACTGGATCGACCAGCGGCTCAAAGAACTCGCGGAGATCTTCGCGGTGTCTGTCGCCGCGTTCTCGGTCATGGATAACCACCTGCACGTCCTCGTCCGCCTAGACCCCGACGTTGCCGGGGGATGGTCCGATGAGGAGGTCGTCCGACGCTGGGGCCGACTCTTCCCGCCGCGTGACCGATCCCGCAAGCCGTTGCCCGTCTCCGACCAATGGGTCCAGGGACGGCTCGCTGACACCGTGTGGGTGGCGAATGCGCGACGACGCTTGCAGAGCCTCAGTTGGTTCATGAAGTGTCTGAAAGAACCACTCTCGCGACTTGCGAACACTCAGGACGGTTGTCGGGGGCGTTCTTCGAAGGGCGCTTCCGGAGCGTCGGGATCCTCGATGAAGAGTCGCTCTTGGCGATCTGTGCCTACATCGACCTCAACCCGGTCGCGGCCGGCCTCGTCGACGTCCCCGAGGCGAGTCCCCACACCTCGATCAAGGAGCGCGTCGATCACGTCAAGGACCAGGAGCGGTGCGAGGACCTCGAGGCATCGCGTCGCGGTAGCGTGGCGGGGTCGGAGGCGTCGTCGAGCCTCGAGGACGCGCTGTGGCTCTGCCCGGTCGAGGATCGTCGCCCATTGGATTCGGCTCGGGAAGGGATGCTGGAAGGGTTCCCGCTGGGGAGCTACCTGCTCCTGGTCGATTACACCTCGCGGCTCTTCCGTGAGGGTAAGGCGACGGTGGCGCGCGAGGTGTCGGAGATCTTCGACCGGTTGGGTTCGAGCGCGGAGACCTGGCAAGCGCGGCTGGAGAGCTTGAGGAGGGGTCGGCTGCTCGGGCGATTCCTTGCGTCGAGCCGGTCTCGTCTCGAGGAGGTCGCGGTACGTCTGGGTCTGGGTCGGGTGGCGAACCTCAACGGGTGCCCGCCGTCTGAGGTCCGGCCCGAGGCCGAGCGCGACCCGTCTCATCGTCGGTGTGACCGTGTCATGAGATCGCTGTATCCTCAGCGAAGGCGTCGCGTCGTCTCGGGCACCGGACGTCCGATCGGCAGAACATAGGCCCCGAGGAATACTTCACTCAGGAGGTTCGTGAATAACCTCGGCTGGTTCTGGGGTTTTCGATGGTAAGCCGTTTGCTTTGGAATTCTTTGGAATTCTCAACCGGAGTAAGATTATGCCATTTCTTTTGCTTTACCTTGGCGAGGGGCAGAAATTCGATCGAGAAATAGTGTCTCAGGGTATGGAGAGGTTAAAGGGTGCAAACCTTGTGGACTCCGGTAGTGATTGTTTGTCAGCTTATGAATATCGAGCGGGGAATGATTTTACGATTGTTCGATTCAAGAAAGATCAAGAGACGATTGTGATTGATGGAGAAGGAAAGGCTAGCCTTTATGTCGCCTTGTGTATCCAAGAGAGTTACCCAGGCGATGTTCACTTGATTGACGAAGGCTACAATTTCGACTTGGTTTTGCGTCGCATTACGACACCGAATGAATTGGAGCGGCAAATCAAAATCGCTGGTGGATAGTTCTACTGTCTGTTCTCGTCGGAGAAGAAGCAAAGGAGGGACAGAAGACAAAGGACAGGCATCGCAATCTTAGAGGCTATCCGGTAATCCGAAAATTTCGTAACCTACGCCTGTAGAAGGAGTCAGGCCGATCGACGTCTGTCCGAGGATTATTCCCATGCGTAAGTCCTATCCCTCCGACCTCAGCGACGAGCAGTGGGCTATCCTCGAGCCTCTCATCCCCATCAACTCAACCGGCCGGCCCCGCAAGGTCCCCATGCGTGA
>NZ_JBTYIP020000074.1:0-2400 GCF_054877945.1 Singulisphaera rosea
CCTCGACATGACCTTGCTCCCCTACTACGGGGCCGAGGCCCGGACCGACCCCGAAGTCTACCGCAGCAAGCCCAAGCGCGGGACCAGCTCCTTCTACGCCTATGCCACCGCCTATGTCGTCCGCAAAGGTTTCCGCTACACGGTGGCCCTCACCGCCGTCGTCCGCGACCAGGCCCTGGCCGACGTCGCCCGCGAGCTACTCGCCCAGGTGCGCAAGGCCGGGATCGAGGTCAAGTTCCTGCTCCTCGACCGCGAATTCTTCTCCGTCGAGGCGATCCGCTACTTCCAGGCCTCACGTCATCCGTTCTTGATGCCGGTGGTGGGCCGGGGCCGCAAGGCGGACCATCCCCTGGGGCCGAGCGGCTCGCGGGTGTTCAAGTACTGGAAGCGGAGCGGGTGGTCCGAGTACACGATGACCGACGCCAGGAAGCGGAAGGCGACGGTGGAGATCTGCGTCAAGTGCCGGAACCGTCGCGGCGAGCGCGGCGAGAGGGGCCGCGAGGCGTTGGCGTATGCGTTCTGGGGATTCAAGCCGAAGGGATTCGACTGGGTGAAGGACACCTATCGGACGCGCTTCGGGATCGAGACGAGCTATCGCCTGATGAACCGGGCCCGGATCCGGACGACGTCGCGACGGTTCGAAGTGCGGTTCCTCTACGTGGCGATCGCTTTCCTGCTGGTCAACTTGTGGGTGTGGCTGCACCACGCGGTATTGTCGAGCCCGCGTCGAGGTGGGATGAGGTTGAATCCGTCGCGGTTGAGGCTGGAGGTGATGCTCCTGTGGCTCCAGGATGTGGTGGTCGAGATGTTTGGGCTTGTCAGAGAGGTGTCGATCGAAAGGCAACCACCGCCACTAGTTACACTATAGAATCCTAATGCCATAGCATCCGAAGTACTGAGATTATGATCCGGATCATCCTGTCGTCGCTCGCCGAGTCCTGGGCCTTTATCAAGGATACTCGCCACTCTTAGGAATTCTCGTCTGCGGTCGTCTGATCCGGACAACGGCCAAACACCCCTTCTGGGTCCAGGGTCGAGGTTGGACGGATGCGCAGCATCTGAAAATTGGTGATCACCTTCGGACCCATCTCGGCCGTTCGGTGGTCGTGGAGTCTCTCGAATACGAATTGAACTCGACAACGGTTTACAATTTCGAGGTAGAAGAATACCATACCTACTTTATCGGCAAGGAGTCATGGGATTTTTCGGTCTGGTCGCATAACGATCCGCTTAAGATACTGAATCCATGTTTCGTGCCGATGAACGCTGCGCCAAGCAAAGGGATTAGCCGATTTCCCGAATGGAAAGCTGGCGATCCAATCACCAAACTCACACCAGAAGGCAACTATCCAAGCTGGCAAGCCATTCGAGAGCGTTATTGGCAAAATCGGGCGGCATCAGCGATGCCGGGCGAATTCGGCCCGTCCAATATCGGAGCAATGAGGCAAGGTGCTGCTCCTTCCGCTCGTGTTCTTGTACGGGACAATGCGACCGGCCAAATTCGGGAAATTCGTGCCGTCAAAGAGTTGCATCATGCTCGTGGAGGAAGGGGCGTACCGGACTATGATACACCCAGAGATCTGCGAGAGGTATGGCCGTGGGAGCATGCAGCGATTGATCCCTCACGGCGACTCGATTACACCTTTTTTGGTTTTAGATGAGAGCTAACATGGACTACGACGACGCATACGAAACACTAATTGCTGTCGGGCGGAAGTATGGATTCCGGCCAGACATCCCATTGGAGGCGGAGGATTTCTTTCGTGATTTGGTGTCATTGTATTCAGGTTCAATTGGGGGGCTTGCCGCTTGGCTAGAGGATCAGGTGATCGAGTTTTACCGCTCACTCGTGAATCCTCCTAAGTGGCTCCAAGACCCAGAATGGCCTTTTTTTGGTGGTAAGCCAATGCAGTTTGTGGGGCAAGTGGATTTGCCTGAAGGTTCAACGCTGCTGCTGCGTCACAACGCCTCTTACTACGTGTTTTTGGATTACAACACCGGAAGCACCAAGGTTATCGTACAGGCAGATTGAACGTTGATGGACCGAGCACATCAAACCACCCCGTCGGCCCTCCTTCCCATCCCTCACCCCGACCACTCGAAAACGAGCGGCACAAAGGACAGGCATTGCAATCTTAGGGCCAGCTTCTTGACGGTTGGTATCTTTGTGGTTTGTGTTCAAAAGAACACTTCGGGAGGCCCTTCCGATGACGATAGCGCGTGCTCATTTGGTGGGTCCGACCGTCACCCGGTTGGTATCACTACGTCACGAGCTGAGAGGCTATCCGGTAATCCGAAAATTTCGTAACCTACGCCTGTAGAAGGAGTCAGGCCGATCGACATCTGTCCGAGGATTATTCCCATGCGTAAGTCCTATCCCTCCGACCTCAGCGACGAGCA
>NZ_JBTYIP020000075.1:0-2107 GCF_054877945.1 Singulisphaera rosea
AGATCGGTGCGTTGTACCGACTCAATGAGGCCCGCCTGGAGGTACGTGCCGACGCGGTGGCCTTCGCCACGGCCGACGGCGCGTTGCGCGCGGCGGTGACGGCCTTCGGGGCCCGCGGCGAGACGGAACTCGGAGAGTCGGGGCTGCACCCGGCGCGACGGAAGGTGCTGGAGAGCTTGGGCAACCACTGGACGGGCCTAACGGTGTTCGTCGAGCACCCGGAAGTGCCGATGGACAACAACACGGCAGAGCGCGTGCAGCGCGGGCCCGTGGTGGGTCGGAAGAACTACTAC
The DNA here is from genome assembly GCF_054877945.1 of Singulisphaera rosea. Taxonomy (NCBI): domain Bacteria; kingdom Pseudomonadati; phylum Planctomycetota; class Planctomycetia; order Isosphaerales; family Isosphaeraceae; genus Singulisphaera; species Singulisphaera rosea. The sequence continues at coordinate 294 of NZ_JBTYIP020000075.1, forward strand.
GGCAGCGGGTCGGTCTGGAGCGGCCGGCTGGCGGCGCGGATGTTCTCGCTGTTCCAGACGCTCTGCCTGTGGGGTCTGAACCCACGCCTCTGGCTGACGGCCTATCTGCAAGCGTGTGCCGAAGCCGGCGGTCAGGCGCCGGTCGACGCGGAGCGGTTCCTACCGTGGAATCTCACGCCGGAAGAACGTCGCGCCTGGGGCTGCGACGAAGATCTCCCACCATCGGACAACTCATAGACCAAGCGGACAACGGTCGTCCAACGAACTCGAGTCTTGAAGCCTCTCGTTGGCCCACAGAGTGGCCTGAGTGAGGGTGCGCGCCGACCAAGGACGACGGGTTTACCGAATACTTACACAAAAAACAATATTTCCCTTTACTGCAAAACGGTTTACGTCGCGTTGACGCGGCATTGCGGACCGGGCATTAGCCGGGCTATGAGCGGTCCAGGGGTGGGAGGGGCGGAAGGGGCGGCGTGGCTCTGGCGGGGGCCTTCCGAGCGACCAACGGGAGCGATTCCCTAAACCCGCGATGCCCCCTTTTCCTTTTTCCCCCGTACCCCCGCTGGGGGCGGAGGGGGATAAACAGAAAGCGGGAGCGAAGCGACCATCACACATAAACAAACCGGCGGATTTCGCCCCCCACAGAGGATTGGGGCGAAATCCGGCCGGAACAAACAGCGGCGGGAGCGTAGCGACCCACCAACAGGCGACGGATCAGCGATTGCCATGACCGCAGCGAAGCGGAGGGCGTGGCAATCGCCCGTTGCCGACCTGCACCAGTGGGCGGGAGGGCGGCGAAGCCGGTCCCGAAGGGACGGGAGCGAAGCGGACCCCGAGAGCACGCGACCGGCGTAGCCGGGGTGGCCAAGGGATTGCCGGTGAGAGCGGGAAGACTGCCAAGGAATGAGGGACGGGCACCGGATCGCGGCTTGGCAGACGGCGTTTGACTCTATAGGAATATTCCTATAGAATAGGGAGCAAGCATTTTGGCTACGGACGACGATGAAACCCCGGTATTGCGGCCCCTCGTCTGGATGGGCAACGCGAAGCGGAACCTTCAGGCGTTTCCCAAGGGAGCACAGAAGCTGATCGGGGATGAGTTGCAACTGATCCAGTTCGGCGGCATGCCGAAGGACGCCAAGCCGTTCAAGGGCGTGGGCAGCGGGGTTTTCGAGATCGCCCTACGCTTTGAGGGCGACGCGTACCGGACGGTGCTTGCGGTGCAACTCGGGGAAAGAATCTACGTGCTGCACGCCTTCCAGAAGAAGTCAAAGAAAGGGATTGCGACCCCGAAACCAGATGTGGATTTGATCAAACAGCGATACAAAGAGGCGAAGGAGCTTGCGGAGCATGAGTAAAAAGGAACGGGAACCCATCGAATACGAAGAGGGCTCAGGCAACGTCTTCGCCGATCTGGGCCTTGAAGACGCCGATGAGCTTTACGCACGGGCACAGTTGGGATTCCACGTAAACAAGCTGCTCGTGGCCCGAAAGCTCAAGCAGCGGGAGATCGCCTCGCTGCTGGGCATCAAACAGCCGGAAGTATCGCACCTCATGAACGGCCATTTCAGCCGGTTCACCACCGACAAGTTACTGGAATTCCTCAAGCGGCTCGATCAAACCGTTTCCATCCACATCCGCCCGCACCGGCCGGGGGAACCGTATCAGGAAGTTGGATTTGGAATGTAAGCCTATGTTCCGCACATCCGCCCTTCATTTTCTCTGAATTTCTTTCGCCTGTACTCGCGATCGGTGCACTCAACGAAGACTCGCCGTGCCAGCCTTCGGCGGGCGCTGTCCCTATGGACCGTGGC
>NZ_JBTYIP020000076.1:0-2020 GCF_054877945.1 Singulisphaera rosea
GGCCGGGTAGACCTGGGTAGTCGCCCACCCAGGCCCCCCACAGATCCAGACGTGCGCGTCAAACGCATCTGGCTCTTCATCTCATGACTTCGCTACGCCACTCCGCAGACCGTGGACCACACGGGCGCGAGGAAGACTGTATCGCTTCTCCATGCGAAGGAACTCCTCCCACGTCACATCACCATCGCGGCGTCGCCGAGACAGCTTGCTTCGCCAGATCTTTCGCACTCCCTCCCGGAATTCCTGGAGGCTGTAGAAGTTACCAATGATCCCGTAGTATCCGTAGTGGCCTTGCAGCTTCCGCGCGAGCTTCTGGTGCTGTTCCTGGATCGGAAGGTGTAGGTTCTTGCGACACCATTCCGATATCGCGGATAACGCGCGCTTGAGTCGGCCATTCGCCGTCTTCCGCTTGACCACCCATTCGCCTCGCTGAGATCGTCCCCAGTAGTGGGTAAACCCCAGAAAGTCGAATGTCGTCGGGTCGGGTGGGGCCCGATCCTCCGTTTCGGAGCCGGCGGCTTGCGGCGGTGCGAACCGCATCAAGCGTGTCTTCTCCGGGTGGACCGTGAGGCCGTACTTGCTCATCCGCTTGGGCAGGACCTCCATGATTCGCTGCGCGTCGTCTTCTCGGGCTGCCCCGATCACAAAGTCGTCCGCATAGCGGATTACGAAGGCTTCTCCTTTCAGGCGGGGGCGAACTTCCTTCTCGAACCACTCGTCGAGCACGTAGTGCAAGAAGATGTTGGCCAAGAGAGGGCTAACTACTCCGCCTTGGGGCGTACCGTCGTCGGGGATGGTTAGGACCCCCTTCTCAAGCACCCCGGCGTTAAGCCATTTGCCGATCAGTCGCAGGATCACACCATCGCGTACCCGTCGCTTGAGGAATTCCCGCAAGTGGTCATGGTCGATCGTGTCGAAGAATTTTCGCAGATCAACGTCCACGATCCAGTCGCCTGCCAGCTTCATCTCCTGTTTCCACAGTGAGTCCAATGCTCCGTGAGCACGGCGTCCGGGGCGAAACCCGTGGGAGACGTCTAGAAAATCCGTCTCGTACACCGGTTCGAGCACCATCAGCACCGCACGTTGGAGGATCTTATCCTCATACGTAGGTATTCCCAGCGGGCGAGTCTCGGTGGCCGAGCCCGCCTTGGGGATATGCACACGACGCACGGGCGGCGCCACGTACGTGCCGGATTTGGCGCGGGCGAGGAGGTCCTGGAGGTTGGCCTCCAGGTGGACCTCATATTCTTCCGCGGTCTCTCCATCCACTCCGACGGCCCCGTCCTTGCGAGTCTGGGCATGGGCTGCGTACATCCATTCGATGTCGATGTGATGCGCCAGGTTCGTGAAGGCCATATCAGGGCAATTCCTGGCGAGTTCTGCGATCCGTTGTCGTTTCGTGGACACGAGATCGGGTCTCGGCGTACCCGGCATGTTTCCCTCCAACGGTTCATAAGACGGCGTCCCCTTCCCTCCCCAGGGTCCCTCGGGTGGTTCCCCTGGCTCAGCGGTAATACGAGACGCTCCGACTCCTTGCCGTCCTTCTCGCCGCGCTTCGTTTCCTTCGCTTGGCGATACCATCGGTTCGTCCCTCGTTCGTCCCCGTCGGCCTCGGACGTGGGCCACGGATCATCCTGGAGTTGGTAAGCCGGGTCTCCAGCCGGCAGTCACGATAGAGACGGCAAGGTCTCCCAAGTTCCCGGGGAACCCTCTTGATCATTCGCCATGTTCCTCCGACCCCGGTGTGACCAGGCAAGCGGGTGGGTCCAAGTGTCGCTAGTGCCTGGCGCGGCCCCCGCGGCTGACCACGGCGAAGGCTCACGACGAGGAAATTTCGGGGCTCAATCACACAGCGTTTGATCGTGCTGTCTACGCTTCGCAGTGACGGTCACCCGCCCCCACGCAAGACTCGCTTCCGGCTGCTGGCCCGGCTCTGCCGGACGGGATTGGTTACCCGCAGGGTTCCGATGAAAGGTTTCACATTCGCAATGATTCCCCTTTCCCGAGCTTCTTGGCGCAA
>NZ_JBTYIP020000077.1:0-1946 GCF_054877945.1 Singulisphaera rosea
ACCGAAGTTCCAGCTTGCCGAGGTGGGATTTTCCGGGCCGGGGATCGACTTACGTCAAAATCGATTCCCCGTTTCTGGCTACAACGCGATCAAACGCAGTGATTCGGACTGGAGCTCGTCGGCCTCCGTAAGTTGGTGGAACGGGGTCTGGCTCGGGTCGCTCGCGATGACGCACGTATTGCGGCACCGCGTCCCGAGATGAGCCATCAGTGTCCGGAAGCTCTGCACGGGTAGGCCCGATGCCGTCTTCCCGGTCTGCTTCTTCTCTCGCGACGACGACGAGGCCTCGGCCGGAGCGACCGGATCGCGACGCTGGCGATCTCGCTCCAACTCTTCGTCCTCGAACAGCAGCGGCTCCCACGCCCGGCGGAGGTGCCACTCCACATAGTAGGCCAGCAGGCACAGCAGGATGTGGGCTCGCACGCGGTCGGCCGTCCGATGGTAGATCGGCCGAACCAGTATGTCGATACCTTTTAGGCTCCGGAACGCTTGCTCGACTTGCGCGAGTCGCTTGTACGACCGGACCCCGTCGGCCGCCGTCAACCGTTCGGCCGGTTCGCTCGTCCGGACGACATAGATCCCGTCGAGCATCGCCTCATTCGCGATCGCCTCGTCCTTGCGGGCCCACTCCAGAAGGCCATCACGGATTGTTAAATGGAAATGTTTGGCGACTTTGAAACGATTGATGACCTTGCCGACCCTCACGCCGATCGCCGACGCCGTCCGCTCCTTCCCCATCGCGCGGGACACGCTCGCGGACAGGGTCACCAGCTCGGCCTCGGTCGCCGCGAGCAACTCCAGACGCTTCCGGCGTCGTTGCTCGGCCAGCTGCGAGTTGTAGCAAGCCACCAGCCGTTCGCCGGGGAATTCCGGGGAGGAGATCTCGGCCAGCCGTCGCGCCTCCAGGTCGTGTTTGACGAGGTGGCCCTCGGCCAGGAGACGGCGGATCGAGCCGCTCCGCAACGCCGAGATCCAGCCCAATCCCGGATGGGCCTTAATGGTATCAATCTGCGTTTGAGTGAGCATGCCCCGATCGCCGACCAGCACGACGCGAGACAGCCCGAATCGCTTGGTGATCGCCTCGACCTGGTCCGGGACCGTCTTGGGGTCGGCCGTGTTGCCGGGGTAGACCCGTACGGCGATGGGCCGGCCCTCGGCGTCGGTGAGCGCCCCGTACACGATGATCGGCAGGCCGGTCTTGCCGTCGCGGTCATGGCCGAAGCGAGCCAACGGGCAAGTCTTTCCTTCGTAGTAGCTGCTGGTGACGTCGTAGAGCACCATCGCGCCCTCGCCGAGGTGCCGCTTGGCCAGTTTTTTCTCGATCGCCGTCTGACGTTCCAAGAGCCAGTCCATGGCGAGGTAGAGGTCGTCCGCGGTGGCGTCGACGACGCCGAGTTCCTCGGCCAAGGTGGAGTCGCGCCAGTGCCGGGTGTTGGCCAGCTTGGAGCTGGGGAAGACGAGTCGTTCGACGATCATAGCGACGACGATGTTGCGGCGAGGAGAGGGCTCGGAGGCGATGAGTTCGTCGAGGCCGAGCTTGGCGATCATCTTCAAGACGGCCTCGACGTGGCCGTGCGGAAGGGATCGCGTGATGCGAACGGAGTCGGAGGCCGGGACGAAGGTCTCCCCTTTGAGAGACCGCTTGATGATGTCGATGAGGTGATCGGGGAGATGAGAGAGGTTGCCGAGGGTCTCGTGGGTGACGGCTGTGCCCTTGCGGATGGAACGGCGGAGCAAATGGGTGACGTAGGTCTTACCCTTGTAGACCCTCTTGGTGGTGGCCACATGGACGGCGCCGTGACGAGCTGGCATACGAGCATTTTCTCGACGAAACCGAAGTTGTCAAGATTGTCTGAAAATTTTTAGTGGCTACAATTCCGAGCCGAAATCGCACTTAACCCCTTGCTGGAGCGTGCTTTCCGCCCAAACCGGGCCTGGAACTTCGG
>NZ_JBTYIP020000079.1:0-1534 GCF_054877945.1 Singulisphaera rosea
TGAAGCACGACGGAATATGATGAGCATTCGACAACCTCAATATCAAGCCAGGGCTTGACACAGAGGGTGGCATTCAATTCGGAAAGACAATCCCAGAGTTCTTGTTTATTCATGCTCGCATGCTTTCGATATGGATGGTGCGTGTCTTGGGCCGCTTGATCATAATACTGGGGATTAGGGTGGCCTGGCTTGCCCGGCTTGAGCGAACTTTCGGGATGCCAATTACCATTGTTGTCCAAATATTCCCATCCAGAACCCTGGCCATTGGCGTCAACAGCTTGACATCGCCGTGCAACTCGGAAGATGCTACCCTGTCTGCCATATTTTGGATCGGCATAGATCCGGGCGACATGCTACAGCCTCGTCAGGAACTCGATCCGAGGCCGGCCCTCCTCGGGGATGACCAGGGGACGGGTCACATTCCCCAGGGTGAAGCCTCCGTCGAAGACGGCGAGATGACGCCCCATCGTCGGCTCGGCCTGCTCGCGGATCAGTTCCACGGCCAGCACGCACTTGGTGCGGAACTCCTCCATCTGCCCCCTGGTGCCGGCCGCACGAGCAGTTGGGACTTGCGGAAATAGAGACGTCCGGAGATCGGCAAGAACCAGCCGGGTCGCTCGGGTTCGTTGAGCAAGGCACCGAGAACCACCCAGTTATGGGCCCGGACCGTCGTGACCCGGTTAAGGCAGCGTGCCGTGTACTCGTGGAAGGTGCAAGTCCCCCATACATGTTCGCCGGAGCGATGGCCCTTGGTGTCGTCGACGGCGGAGACGTGGAAGCCGTGCCAGGTCCGCCCGGGGGCCTTCTCGATCAGGCGAGTCAGGCCGATCGTGACGTAGTCGCGGTGCCAGTCGCCGTACTCGGCGAAGCTCTCGATGGCCTTCCAATCGTTGGGGCGTTCGATGGCGAGGACGCATTGGGTGAGGGTATGCTCCTCGACGTTGAGAGAAAGACCAGAAGGGACATGCATTGTGAAGGGCCAAAGCAACAACCCCAGAGGCTTCATGAGTCGAATCACGGACCTCTCCCTTGAGCCTCGGGGCGCAACTCCCCTGATCGAAGGCCCAAGGCCCTGGGACGACGCGACCCGATCAACAAGGGACCGGGGATCCCTCGATACGGGCAAGCAGGACGCGGTCCCAACGATGATGAGACGTGAACGAGAACAAAGGACAGTTACTAAGAACAAAGGACAGGCATCGCAATCTCGGTGGTCGGCGTCTTGACGGTCGGATTCTCCGCGGTTAGTGTTCTGAAGAACACCCCAGGAGGCCTTTCCGATGACGATGGCGCGTGCTCATCTCGTGGATCCGACCGTCACTCGCTGGTACCACTGCATCACACGCTGCGTCCGTCGCGCCTTCCTCCTGGGGGATCCCGAGCAAGACCGCAAGGATTGGATCGACTAACGCCTCAAGGGACTCGCCCAAATCTTCTCGATCTCGGTCGCCGCATTCTCCGTCATGGATAACCATCTGCACGTCCTCGTCCGCCTCGACCCGGACCTGGCCTGGGGCTGGTCCGATGAGGAGGT
>NZ_JBTYIP020000080.1:0-1525 GCF_054877945.1 Singulisphaera rosea
CGCTGACCGCCTTCCTCAACCTACCGACACCGAGCAGGCGTCAGACTCTATACGTCCTCTTGCGAGTTGGCAGAGTCCTGTGTTTTTGATAAACAGTCGCTAGTGCCGATTCTCTGCGGCTCCCCTTGCGGGGAGCACCCCTTATACCGAAGGTACGGGGTCATTTTGCCGAGTTCCTTCACGAGGGTTCTCCCGAACGCCTTCGGATGCTCGCCTAGCACACCTGTGTCGGATTGCGGTACGGGCCGGCCATGTCGTCCCCGCGGGGCTTTTCGTGGCCGAGATGTCATCAGGCTTCCAGATCGAATGCTGTCGGCCTTGCGGCACGGGGGTATCTAGCGCCCCGACCTGACTCGTCTCGGCGTCCTCCGCGGTTCAACCTTCATGGCGGGTGGCGGAATATTAACCGTCTGTCCATCGGCTACGCCCTTGGGCCTCGCCTTAGGTCCCGACTGACCCTGGGCGGATTGACCTTCCCCAGGAAACCTTGTGCTTTCGGCGGATGGGCTTCCCACCCATCTTGTCGTTACTCGTTCCGGCATTCGCACTTGCCCACGCTCCACTGGTCGTTTCCGTCCAGCTTCACGGCCGAGGGCAACGCTCTCCTACTATCGTTTCCGATCCGCGACTGCGGCGCGACGCTTAGTCCCCGTCATTTTCGGCGCGGGATGGCTCGACCGGTAAGCTGTTACGCACTTTTGAAATGGTGGCTGCTTCTAAGCCAACATCCCGGCTGTCACCGCGATCCCACTTCCTTTGCCACTGAGCGTCGACTTGGGGGCCTTGGTCGGCGGTCTGGGTTGTTTCCCTCTCGAGCGTGAAGCTTCTCCCCCACGCTCTGACTCCCGGGGTCCGCCCTACGGTATTCGGAGTTGGGTTTCGGCGGGTAGGCGGGAAGCCCCCCGGCCGAATTCCGTCGCTCTACCCCCGTAGGGTATGTCCCGAGGCTGGCCCTAAAGCCATTTCGGAGAGAACGAGCTATCTCCAGGTTTGATAAGACTTTCACTCCTCCCCACGGGTCCTCCCCCAGTTTTTCAACACTGGTGGGTTCGGTCCTCCACGGCCGGTTAGGGCCGCTTCAACCTGCCCATGGGTAGTTCACCTGGTTTCGCGTCTACTCCGTCCGACTATGACGCCCGATGAAGACTCGCTTTCGCTACGGCTCCTCCCCTGAAGGGATTAACCTGGGGCCGGACAGAGTAACTCGCCGGATCATTATGCAAAAGGCACGCGGTCAGGCTGGCCGAAGCCAATGCCCTCCCACCGCTCGTAGGCACGGGGTTTCAGGTTCAGTCTCCTCCCCTAATCGGGGTTCTTCCCACCGTTCGGTCGCCCTACTGGGTTCGCTATCGGTCGTCATCGAGTACTTAGCCTTGCGGGATGGTCCCCGCCGATTCGCGCCGGGTTTCACGTGCCCGACGCTACTCGGGTACCGGATAGGGGAACTTCCGACGTCGCCTACGGGACTCTCACCCGCTCTGGTGCCCCGTTCCAAGGGACTTCGGCTGACGGTCATTCATCCCAT
>NZ_JBTYIP020000081.1:0-1465 GCF_054877945.1 Singulisphaera rosea
GTGCCTGCTCAGAAAATCCCGGAGTCGCGATCGGCTTGTCATGCGCGCACGCCGAACGCCGTCGCTCTTGGGAAGCTCTTCGAGCGACTCGGGGCCGTCTCACGAATCCTCCGGTTCGTTAGGCGGCTTCGTCACTCACGGCGATCTCGTGGTACGTCGTCCCCTCCTTTATCAAGTGATAGATGATCACGAGCATCGTATGTGCCACCGCCACCGCCGCCCGTTTCTTCCCCCGACTCCCCGCGATCCGCCGGAATTTCCGCGAGAGATGCGTCCCCTTGGCACGATAGGCCGCCCACGACGCCTGCACCAGCGCCGTCTTCAGCCAGCGATCACCGGCGGTCGTCCGGCCACTCCGACGTCTCCCGGCACTCTCGTCGTTGCCGCTCGACAGGCCCGCCCACGATGCGAGGTGACCCGCCGTCGGGAACCGACTCATGTCCAACCCGATCTCGGCCACGACGACCTCGGCCACCCGGCGATCCACACCGGGTATCGTCACCAGCCGAGCCATCGTCTCCCCGAAAGGGGCGAGGGCCGCATCGATCCGTTCGTCGTAGCGACGAATCATCGCCTCCAGGTGACTCAAGTGGTCCAGGTGCGAACGGAGGAGGAACCGATGGTGGTCCGACACCGAACCGCGGAGCGCCCGTCGCAGTTCGGAGATCTTCTTGCGAAGCCGGCCCCGGGCGTGGTCGGCCAGCGTGTCCGGGTCGTCATCGCCGCGGAGGATCGCCTCGATCATGGCCCGGCCCGAGACCCCCAACGTGTTAGAGGCCACCGAGGCGAGCTTGATATTGGCGTCCTCCAGGACCTTCTGGATCCGGTTGACGACCGCAGTCTTCTCGCAGGTCAGCTGGGTGCGCTGCCGCGTCAGGTCGCGCAAGTCGCGCGTCGGCCGGGGCGGGACGAAGCTGGCTCGCAACAATCCATATTGAAGCAATTGGGCGATCCATTCGCTGTCCTTGACGTCGGTCTTGCGCCCCGGCACCTGCTTGATGTGATGGGCGTTGACCAAGACGACTGCGAACCGCGACTCCAGGAGGTTGAAGACGGGCTTCCAATACGTCCCGGTCGATTCCATCGCGATGACCTTGACCCCTTGGGCGGCGAGCCAATCGGAGAGGCTCAGGAGGTCGGCGGTCATGGTGGCGAAGGTCTTGATGGTGGTGAAGACCTTGCCTGCGGGGTCGACCCTCCGGACGCATGCGACGACCGTTCGCTTGTGGACATCCAGACCGGCACAGCAGGCGTGCAAGGTATCCATCGACGAGTCTCCCCAGAAAGGCCCCAGGCACGGAGCGACATCGTGGGGAATAAGCAGTCTGCTCGACGTGCTCCGCGGGCGTCGGGACCGACGCCGTTGGGCTACAGGTTCGGGTACGCGCGATGTCTTCGCCAGGCTGTCCCGCGGGCTCGAAGCACCAGTCACCTTTCCGGCGTAAGGCCGTGCCAGGGGCGTGGG
>NZ_JBTYIP020000082.1:0-1336 GCF_054877945.1 Singulisphaera rosea
ACGTCGCCCACTTCGGCAACTGGTCCTTCACCGACAGCGCCTACTGCCAGGCCCGCAAGCGGCTCCCGCTGGCCGTCCTCCACTGGCTCCTCGAGAAGGTCGCCGCCACGTCGCGGGCGGCGACCGCCGACACTTCGCGGTGGCTCGGCCATCGGGTCTGGGTCGTCGACGGCTCGGGCTTCTCTATGCCCGACGAGCCCGAGTTGCAACAACACTTCGGCCAACCCGGCAATCAGAAGAAGGGATGCGGCTTCCCCGTCGCCAAGTGGTTGGTCATGTTCGATCTCACGACCGGGATGCTGCTCCGCTCGATAACGGCACCGTTGCGAAGCCACGAGATGTCTCGGGCCGCGGCGATCTCGAGCGAGTTGGAGGCCGGCGACCTCGTACTGGGGGATCGTGGGTTCTGCTCCTATGCCCATCTCGCCCTATTGCGCGGCCGCAAGTTGCACGGTGTGTTTCGGATCCATCAGAAGCAGATCGTCGACTTCACTCCCGGCCGGCCGGGGACTCGAGGGGGGGCGAAGGACATGCCGGGGCTGCCTCGTTCGCGATGGGTGCTGGCGCAGGGGGACTCGGATCAGGTGGTCGTCTGGTACAAGCCTAAGGGTAAGCCGGGACCGATCCGATTTTTTCGGTTCAAGCCGCGATCCCTGGAGTTGTCGTAAACGCTTGTCTCTCAATATGATTCCAGCGGCCCGCCTTGTAATACGAGCGGAGCAGGAGGACGGCCTCCGCACTCGTCTTGTGCCAGTAGATGCTCGGCCCCTTCAATCGCAGATTCACCACCCGACGGATGGCACTCTCGATCGCACCGCTGCCGATCGGCAACTTCAAAGACGCGATGCTTATCCAGCAATCTCTTGCGAGCCTCGCCACGTGACTCATATAAAATATCGTTGGGGCTTTGGCCGGCGTTTATTCGCACGAGGTTCCACCCGGTTCGGACGATCCCCGACTCGATGGGTGGCGACCGCTCGGAGGATCAACGGCGAACGGATCGACGCACGGCGAAGTGAATCGAGCGAGGCGACGTGGCCTCGGAATGACGGCCGAGTGAATCGCGCGAGGCGACGACGCCTCGCCGTGTCCGTGGTCTCCGACGAATCGCGGCCCGGGCCGGCTCGCAAACCGTCGACCCTGGCCAACTCGGGCGCTTACGATTGTTCTAAGGGTTGTCCTGCCTCAAAACCGATTTGGATGGCACTCAGAGGCTATCCGGTAATCCGAAAATTTCGTAACCTACACCTGTAGAAGGAGTCAGGCCGATCGACATCTGTCCGAGGATTATTCCCATGCGTAAGTCCTATCCTTCCGACCTCAGCGACGAGCAGTG
>NZ_JBTYIP020000083.1:0-1319 GCF_054877945.1 Singulisphaera rosea
GACGGAACTGAGTCCGCTGCAGCGCAGGCTCCTGAGCCTGTTGCGAATGACGGCGGCTTATAACCGCTGACGTGGCGACCGCCGGAAATTCGGAGAAATTGAATGCCGGATGTGCGGAACGTAGGATCCAAGATGGAGGCCCCTGTGATCCAAGAGGATTCCCCCCGCCTCAGCTCCACGGCCCAGGTCTCCGACGGCGAGTTTCGGATCCGGCAAGGCGGCCGGATCGCCTGGATTGGTTTCATCCTCCTGCTGGCCCTGCTGGGGAGTCAACGATCTCGGCAGGTCCTCCACCCCCATCCGTTCCCGTTCGTCGCCCTCGTCGTCGTCACGCTGCTCGGCTCTGGTCTCGCGATCGTGGCCGGTGTCGCCCTCGGCGCCAGGGGGCCTCGTCGAGGGCTTGCCTTGGCGTCGACCTTCGCGTCCTCGGTTCCGCTGATGATCCTCGCGGCGGGCTTGGTCTATGCGGTCTCCTGCTTCGTGGACAAGCGGATCCCGAACAATCTGCCGATGAACCTGGCGAAGACGGCCGCGGGCTCGTTGATGAGGGCGGAGGCCTCACTCGGCTATCGTCGTCGCCTGGAGACCTCGAGGCTCGTGATGTTCTACGACGACCTCGAGGAACCGAGGCGTGACGCGGAGATGATGGACGGTCATCTGGCCCGGCTCGAGACGATCCTCGGCGGCCCCTTGCGTTCGAAGGTCTACTGGGTCCGCGGGCGGTCGCTCCTGATGGGATCACCCGCCCAAGGGATCGCCGGTTTGAGCATTGCGGGCCTTGCGTTCGGGAGCGAGAACAGCCCGGCCGATTGGGGACAGTCGAGGTGGCTGGATCGCCACGAGCTCGCCCACGCCGCGATCGACCAGTTCCGCACGCGGGACGCCGACCCCCCGTACTTGCTGCACGAGGGGTGGGCCGTCGCGCAGGCCGGGCTCAGCTCCTTCGACCTCGCCCGCGACGCCCTCGATTATCGCAAGCATTTCGGCCCGCTTCGCCTCGCCGACATGCTCAGCTCGGAGAGCTATCATCGCATCTTGGAGCCGGACTACGTCCTCGGCGGCGCGTTCGTCGATTTCCTGGTCCGCCGCCATGGGAGTCGCGTCTTCTTGGATTTTTATAATTCGATCCGACCGGAAACCGTCGACGCCGCCTGCCTCGACCACTTCGGCGTCGAGTTCGACGCCCTGGAGGTAGCCTTCTGGAAGGACGCCGAACGACTCGCACCGGGTTTTAAGTAAAATGATGCTATGAATGATTGATAGAAATGAAATTTGATTAAGGGGAATCTCCGGTAGGCGGGGCACTCTTGCCCCGCGGG
>NZ_JBTYIP020000084.1:0-1146 GCF_054877945.1 Singulisphaera rosea
AACGCCTCAAGGGACTCGCCCAAATCTTCTCGATCTCGGTCGCCGCATTCTCCGTCATGGATAACCATCTGCACGTCCTCGTCCGCCTCGACCCGGACCTGGCCTGGGGCTGGTCCGATGAGGAGGTCGTGCGACGCTGGGGACGACTCTTTCCGCCCCGCGATCGGTCCCGGCAACCCTTGCCCGTGTCCGACGAGTGGGTGCAGGGACGGCTCAAAGACGTCGAGTGGGTGGCGACGGCGCGACGACGTCTCCAGAGCCTCAGTTGGTTCATGAAGTGCCTGAAGGAGCCCCTCTCTCGGCTCGCCAACCGGCAGGACGATTGCCGGGGAGCGTTCTTCGAATCGCGCTTCAAGAGCGTGGGGATCCTCGATGAAGAGGCGCTGCTGGCGACCTGTGCCTACATCGACCTCAACCCTGTGGCGGCCGGCCTGATCGATGTGCCCGAGGCGAGCCCGCACACCTCGATCAAGGAGCGGGTCGATCACGTCAAGGACCAGGAGCGGTGCGAGGACCTCGAGGCGTCGCGTCGCGGTAGCGTTGCGGGGTCGGACGCGTCGTCGGGGCTTGAGGAGTCCCTGTGGCTATGCCCGGTGGAGGATCGCCGCCAGTTGGATTCGGCTCGGGAAGGGATGCTGGAAGGTTTCCCGCTGGGGAGCTATCTGCTGCTGGTCGACTACACCTCCCGGCTCTTCCGGGAGGGTAAGGCGATGGTAGGCCGCGAGGTGTCCGAGATCCTCGATCGGTTAGGGTCGAGCGCGGAGACCTGGCAAGCACGACTCGAGGGATTGAGGAAGGGCCGGTTGCTGGGGCGATTCCTGGCGTCGAGCCGATCGCGTCTCGCGGAAGTCGCGGCCCGTCTGGGCGTGGGTCGTGTGGCGAATCTCAACGGTTGCCCCGCCGTCTGAGGTGCAGTTGAGACCGAGCCCGCCCGTCTCATGATCGGTAAGTCTGCGTCCTGCACCTCCCGAATCGTGGGGACTCCGGATTCTTGTTAAGACGTTCGTGTCGTCCCGGTGCAACGGGCCTTCGACCGGTGGCGTCTCGCCCCGAGGCTCAAGGGAGCAGTCCGTGAATCGCATCCGGTGGCCATTGGGCTGTCGTTGCTTTGACACTCCGCTTTGCATGTCCTTTCTGGTCTTCCCA
>NZ_JBTYIP020000085.1:0-1142 GCF_054877945.1 Singulisphaera rosea
GTGGATCCCGTTTCGGAACAGGATCGCGACTCATGCGGAGAGTCGGGATATGGTGACCCCGATTGGGATTCGTGCGTCGCCGACTCCTTGGGGGAGATCGGCGGCGGACGGATCGGGGTGGTCAAGCGATCGGCTGTTAGGACCGGTCGGCTGCGGCGATCGCTCGCCGTGCACTCCCGGCCTATCGACCTGGTCGTCTTCCAGGAGCCTTCGCACTTGCGTGCTGGAAACCTCGTCTTGGAGGGGGCTTCGCGCTTAGATGCCTTCAGCGCTTATCCGGTCCCGACCTGGCTACCCGGCGATGCCCCGAGCGGGACAGCCGGCACACCAGAGGTCGGTCCTCCCCAATCCTCTCGTACTAGGGGAGACGCTCCGCAAGTTTCCTACGCCCACGGCAGATAGGGACCGACCTGTCTCACGACGGTCTGAACCCAGCTCGCGTACCGCTTTCATTGGCGAACAGCCAAACCCTTGGGACCTTCTCCAGCCCCAGGATGCGATGAGCCGACATCGAGGTGCCAAACCTCCCCGCCGCTAGGGACGCTCGGGGGAGATCAGCCTGTTATCCCCGGAGTACCTTTTATCTGTTGAGCGACGGCCTTTCCATACAGCACCGCCGGATCACTAACGCCGACTTTCGTCCCTGCTCGTCTGATAGGACTCGCAGTCAGGCACCCTTATACGTTTGCGCTCGTGTTGCCCGATTGCCGACCGGGCCGAGGGTACCATGGCGCTCCTCCGTTACGCTTTGGGAGGAGACCGCCCCAGTCAAACTGCCCGATGAGCACGGTCCCGGTCCGGGCTACGGACCGGTGAGGATCAGGGTCATTTCAGGCTGGTATTTCACCGTTGGCTCGCCGACGGCTGGCGCCGCCGGGTCGTTGCCTCCCAGCTATCCTACACAGAAAGGACGCTGACCCAGTGCCAACCTGCAGTAAAGGTTCACGGGGTCTTTCCGTCTGACCGCGGGTACGTGGCATCTTCACCACGGCTACAGTTTCACCGGGTCCCTCGTGGAGACAGTGCACCAGTCGTTACGCCATTCATGCAGGTCGGAACTTACCCGACAAGGAACTTCGCTACCTTAGGACCGTCATAGTTACGGCCGCCGTTTATCGGGGCTTCGGTCGGCAGCTTCGCTT
>NZ_JBTYIP020000086.1:0-1027 GCF_054877945.1 Singulisphaera rosea
CGACGGAACTGAGTCCGCTGCAGCGCAGGCTCCTGAGCCTGTTGCGAATGACGGCGGCTTATAACCGCTGACGTGGCGACCGCCGGAAATTCGGAGAAATTGAATGCCGGATGTGCGGAACGTAGGTAATGACTGTGAGACCCCCCTTCAGCCGAATGCACCGTCTATGCCCGTTTTTTCTATGAGCGTTTTCAACGATCCTTTCAGCGCCTCCACACGCTCTTCGCCGAGAATCGCCCGGTATTCGTCGTCGATCTCCTTCTTGACCTCAGAGCCATCCTCGATGAAACGTCTCCCCTCGACCGTGAAGATCACCAGCGTGGCCCGCCGGTCGTCGGGGTCGGGGATCCGCTTGATATAGCCCTTGTCCTCCAGGTCGAGCACCAGTTGCCGCATGGATTGCTTGGTCATCCCGGCCCGCTCCGCCAGGTTGGTGACGGACGTTCCCTCCGGATCGAGATAGGGAAGGAGAGTGGTGTGGGCCAGGGTCACGTGATCATGACCCCGCGCGCGCAACTTGGCTATGCCCCGTTTGAAGTAGGCGCGCTGGGCTTGCAAGAACAATCGCCCGATGGACTCGTCTCGTAACCCCTGCACCTGGTTAGGGGCGGAATCCGCGTCGGGCCGGGAGGATCGCTCATCACTCATGGGAAATCGGGAATCGAGGAAGGGTTGACGAGGAGTAATTAGACAGCTAGACTTACCACAAGGTAAGCCTGCCTTACTATATCCTGCGGACACGCCGAACGCAAACCGATGAGTGGCTACTTATCCATGAGTTGGCGCCGCTCGAAGGGACAGAGCATTCCGAAGCGAGGATCGCCCTCTGAATAGAATGCCACGTAGATAGTAAGCATTCGGTAAACCCGTTCTCGGCTCTCGCTTTTCCGTTACCGGTCGGCTAGCCCGGATATTTCATAGGCAGTTCGAAGGAATTGGTTGCGCGGCGGCCCTACTCCTTGTAGGATTTGGTGTTGCACAAATCCCTACCCTACCAGGAATCGAGCCGCCGCTATGACAGACTGTA
>NZ_JBTYIP020000087.1:0-783 GCF_054877945.1 Singulisphaera rosea
CGTGCCGACACGCCGCCACGACCACGCGGCCAGCAGCGGGGCAAGCCGGGGCCGAGTCGCCGGGATCATTCTCATCTGCCGGCCGTCCCCGAGGATCATGTCCTTCCGTCCGATCAATGTCGCTGCGCGCGGTGCGGCCAACCCTTCGCCGACTTCCCGGGGACCGAAGATGCCGAGATCCTCGAGGTCGAGGTCCGGGCCCATCGCCGCGTCATCCGTCGGCATCGTTATCGCCCCACCTGCGGCTGTGCGGCCCATCCCGGCGTGGTCACCGCCCCACCGCCGCCGCGGCTGATCCCGAAGGGCATCTTGGGGGTCTCGATCTGGGTGACGGTGCTCCTGGATAAGTATCTGTTCTATCGGCCGACCTATCGGCTCTTGGCCGACTGGGCCACGCTCGGCCTGGACCTGTCGCTGGGGACTCTGACCGATGGCCTGAAGCGCCTGACGCCGCTCTTCGAGCCGGTCTATGAGGCGCTGGTGAAGCGCAGCCAAGGTCAGGCGCTCTGGCACGCCGACGAGACGCGATGGCTGGTCTGTCAATGGACCCGAATCGTTACGAGGTTAGTGAACCCGAACTCTTACGAAGCCCGAATGGCTTCGGAGGGGGCAATTCTTGCCTGACTATCCCCCGATTCTTGGACTTTTCCGGACTTTCGACTCGTTCAGCAAGTCCTGTTGGTCCCTCCCACGCCCAACAGGGAGAGGATTTTCGACCCCAATCCTTACGAGTTTCTGCCCTGTCGATCCGAGACAACCCATCTCGCCTCGGTCGCTCGTCGT
>NZ_JBTYIP020000088.1:0-763 GCF_054877945.1 Singulisphaera rosea
CAACGGGCCTTCGACCGGTGGCGTCTCGCCCCGAGGCTCAAGGGAGCAGTCCGTGAATCGCATCCGGTGGCCATTGGGCTGTCGTTGCTTTGACACTCCGCTTTGCATGTCCTTTCTGGTCTTCCCATGTCCTTTCTGGTCTTCCGTTGCATTGACCCTCCGCTTTGCATGTCCTTTCTGGTCTTCCGTCCAAGAAGCTATAACCTGTTCACTGGCCAAAATTTGTGCGCTATCTACGTGGCATTCTGTTGTGTCCCCTTTTGCTGCCTCCGTAGCTGCGGGTGGAGCGACAAGTTCTTGATGGAAGTCGCTACGCAATCAACATGTTAGTATGCGCTGGCCCTGCTTTCTATCCCCTCAAGTCATACCCCTTCCAATCGGATATTTCGCCAAGAAATGGATCCAGCAGCGATTACTGACCTGGCCGACTCCTCAAGGCCCTCTGGTGAAAACACAAACAAATGATGGTCTCTTTCTATTCTATAGTGCAAATTCGTCCTAACGGCATCTTCCCCGGCCAGAATCCGTACCACTGGCCGTGACGTGTCCGTTCTCCAACTCATGAGAGAGGAGACGAAGAAAATCGACTCAAACCGGATTTCAATTTCAGGCCCTGCAATAAGATCGAGACCGCAATGAAGCACGACGGAATATGATGAGCATTCGACAACCTCAATATCAAGCCAGGGCTTGACACAGAGGGTGGCATTCAATTCGGAAAGACAATCCCAGAGTTCTTGTTTATTCATGCTCGCATGCTTTC
>NZ_JBTYIP020000089.1:0-762 GCF_054877945.1 Singulisphaera rosea
GGCCCGCTGAACCCCCAGCTCCCCTTCAGCCAGAACGACTGATAGGCGTGGAGGAACCACGTCGTCACGAACACCACCACCGTCGCCGCCGCCAGCGCCAACGGCTGCGGCCGCCGCTTCAAGCGGAAGACCACCGGGTTGAACACCACGCGGACCATGAAATCTTTCCAGTAGATGTTCACGCGTCGCCAGTAGTCGGTGAACCCGGTCGCCAGCAAGTAGTGATGATGCGTCTCCGGGAGCTGGAACCCGAAGAGGTGGAGCATCCCGCAGGCCATGTGGAACTGGCCCGAGACGCGGAGGTAAAGCAGATAATTACACGCGATGTAGCCGACGAGGCTGGCCACGTCGTGGACCTCCTCGGCGGCGATCAGGAACTCGTGGTAGACGATGCGGTAGAGCAGGAGCTGCACGGTCCCCCGGAACATCATCCGCAGGCCCGCGCGTTGGGTCTCATGGATGTCCTTCGCGAAATACCCACGCTGGAGCGTGCGGTAGTCGACGACGGGGAAGTGCAAGAAGCAGAAGTTCGGCAGCAGGAAGAAGTAGCCGAGGGCGTCGACGAGCGACTCGGGCCCCTTGGCGTGCTTGAGTTCATACAAGAACAGGATCATGCGGAACATGAAGAGCGTGGCGAGGACGGGGAGCACGCTCTCGGGGATCACGCTGCTCGTGCCGGTCTCGGGTCGGATCAGGGCGAGGGCCAATGCGAACGCGCCGATGATGCCGGCGCGTGCGGTCCAGGCGATGGGGAGGAAGCAC
>NZ_JBTYIP020000090.1:0-680 GCF_054877945.1 Singulisphaera rosea
ATTCTTAAGGTAGACCGGCGCCACCTCGAAGTCGGTCTTCAGGTTTGAGAACCGCTTCTCGATCCCGGCCTGACATTTGTACGCCAACAACAGTTCCCGTTCCGAAAGCGAACGTGCATTCGTCACCAGGGGAAAGATACCATCGCCACTCCTCTCGGCGTTCAGGCCCGCATAGTCGACCTGGAAATCCATCGTGAAACGTGTACTTGTCGCTTTGATATAACGCGTATTTTCGTTGGGCCGGCCACGCCCCTCTTGGCGATAGGACTCCTCGGTTCGCTCTTCAATCGTGACCGTGATCCATCGCGCGACGTCATGGGGTCCCAGGATCGCGGCCACCGCTTCCTCCACCTTGGCTCGCTGCCGAAACCGCGTGCGGACGGCATTGAGCCTCACCTTCAGCCCGGACAGTTCCCCCTCGGCACGAGCCACGCGCCGGAGCCGCACTTGGGCATCGACTTCCGCCTTCCGAGTGCTGTGATACCAGACCAGCCGATACCCCTCGACGCTGGAGACTTCCGGCTCACAGACGGAGAATCGATCGATGAGGTGACCGTCATCATCGAGCTTGTCGTGGATCGGTCGCCAGCGGACGCCGTCTCGAGCCACGGTCTGACGGAATTCACGATCTTCGGCCCGCGTCCGAGGTAGGACGCTGAGGAATCGGCCGCCGTGCTGGT
>NZ_JBTYIP020000091.1:0-680 GCF_054877945.1 Singulisphaera rosea
ATTCTTAAGGTAGACCGGCGCCACCTCGAAGTCGGTCTTCAGGTTTGAGAACCGCTTCTCGATCCCGGCCTGACATTTGTACGCCAACAACAGTTCCCGTTCCGAAAGCGAACGTGCATTCGTCACCGGGGGAAAGATACCATCGCCACTCCTCTCGGCGTTCAGGCCCGCATAGTCGACCTGGAAATTCATCGTGAAACGTGTACTTGTCTCTTTGATATAACGCGTATTTTCGTTGGGCCGGCCACGCCCCTCTTGGCGATAGGACTCCTCGGTTCGCTCTTCAATCGTGACCGTGATCCATCGCGCGACGTCATGGGGTTCCAGGATCGCGGCCACCGCTTCCTCCACCTTGGCTCGCTGCCGAAACCGCGTGCGGACGGCATTGAGCCTCACCTTCAGCCCGGACAGTTCCCCCTCGGCACGAGCCACGCGCTGGAGCCGCACTTGGGCATCGACTTCCGCCTTCCGAGTGCTGTGATACCAGACCAGCCGATACCCCTCGACGCTGGAGACTTCCGGCTCACAGACGGAGAATCGATCGATGAGGTGGCCGTCATCATCGAGCTTGTCGTGGATCGGTCGCCAGCGGACGCCGTCTCGAGCCACGGTCTGACGGAATTCACGATCTTCGGCCCGCGTCCGAGGTAGGACGCTGAGGAATCGGCCGCCGTGCTGGT
>NZ_JBTYIP020000092.1:0-666 GCF_054877945.1 Singulisphaera rosea
GGAGACCGACGCGATCTTCGCGAACGTGAATGCGGTCCGGGAGGAAGTGAAGGATGACCCGGAGACCCTGGAGATCTCGATGGACACGAAGGCGAAGGTGAGCCTGGGGGAATACTCCCGGGGGGGGGAAAAACCCGGACAGACAGCCGAGGTGAGGTGGAGGAGGGATGGGACCATGACCCTCCGGCGAAGGAGAAGGTGGTCCCGTTCGGGATCCTGACGGTCGCGACCGGCGCGTTGACGCTGGTCATGGGCTCACGCGAGACGAGCGACGCCTGGGTGGACGTCTTGCGTCTCTGGTGGCAGCGAGTGAGGCGAGGCCACCGGGGGATCAAACGCCTGGTGATCTATCTGGACAACGGGCCCAAGAACTCAGGGCGACGGACGCAGTTCTTGAAGCGGATGGTTGAGTTCGCAGACTGGTCGGGGTTGGAGATCCGCTTGGTGTACTATCCGCCGTATCACAGCAAGTACAACCCGATCGAGCGTTGCTGGTCATCACTGGAGAGGAAGTGGAACGGTGTGTTGCTAAGGAGCCTGGAGGTGGTCCTGCAATGCGCCAGGCGGATGACCTGGAAGGGGCGACATCCGAAGGTGGAGAGTCTCGAGGGTTCGTATCCCGATGGGGTTCGAGTGGGCGCGAAGGAAATGAAGAGTTATGAGGCC
>NZ_JBTYIP020000093.1:0-654 GCF_054877945.1 Singulisphaera rosea
ACTCCGGCCCCACGACCCCGAATGGTATCCCACTCGGTTTAGGCTGGTCCCCGTTCGCTCGCCGCTACTGAGGGAGTCTCGGTTGATTTCTTCTCCTCCGGGTACTGAGATGTTTCAGTTCCCCGGGTCTTCTCGGGTATTCCGGGATCGACGTTCGTTGGGCAACTCCCCCGGACATTTCGCAGCCTTCCACGCCCGAATTGCTGATGACGCCTAGGCATCCCCCCCGTGCCCTTAGGAGCTTGACCACGCCGATCCGGTCGCCGCGCCGATCGCTCGGGCGTCGCACGGACCAGCGGGGGTCACGTTCCCGATCTTTCTGGCGGACTCGGCGTCTCTCGACGCGGGTCCGCCCCGTCTATGGGTAACGATCCCATTGCGGGCCCCCCACCTTGCGATGGAGGCCCGCGATCCGTAAGGGTCCACATTCGTGGAGATTGGATCATGCCACTACCACTTGCTGCGGTATTTGACTTGCGTGACCAATTCACCGAATTGAAAAAGAGCAAACGGACAGACGACGGACCACCCCCGACGCCGAGGCGTCGAGACTGCTCCAGGATCTGCCCCACTGGCCGCTGGCCAGGGGGCGGGGCCGAACGCATCGGCCACGCCCCGCACCCAGCGGTGGGAACATGGAAGAGGCCCCGGGAG
>NZ_JBTYIP020000094.1:0-645 GCF_054877945.1 Singulisphaera rosea
GAAGCACCAGTCACCTTTCCGGCGTAAGGCCGTGCCAGGGGCGTGGGTCCAGTGTAGCAGAGCGCCGGCGCCATTTTCATGGGTTTCGGGTGCCGCCAGAATGGCGGCGTGAAGGCTGTCCCCATTTCCGCCGCAGCGGACGGCGACGGCCCGGAAAATGGGGACAGGCACCCGGCCTCGACGTCGATCGCGAGAGTCCGGGTCCGACCCTGCCGGGAGCCAGTCCCCGTTTTCCTCCGACGTGCGCGATGTAAGCGAGAGCCGCTCTAGCCACGGATGGAAGAAAGACGGGTAAGGACGCGCAATCGATCACGGGGGTTCGTTTGACCCGTGGCGGTGATTGGTTCGCCGCCAGTGGCGAAGATCTGGCCGCCGACGACGGTGCCAGCCTGTGAATGAATGGCAAAATCCACATGAATCGGTTTGGCATGCTGGTTGCATTGTCGGGCCAGCGAGCAACTGGGCGTTGGGCAGGAATTATTTCACCTGCCGATCCCTCGTTTTTGGAGTGATAGTGCTGTCGTACTTGGGGAGAGTCACCGATCGCTGTAGTCGGGCCTCATAACTCTTCATTTCCTTCGCGCCCACTCGAACCCCATCGGGATACGAACCCTCGAGACTCTCCACCTTCGGATGTCGCCCCTT
>NZ_JBTYIP020000095.1:0-587 GCF_054877945.1 Singulisphaera rosea
CCGTCATCATCGAGCTTGTCGTGGATCGGTCGCCAGCGGACGCCGTCTCGAGCCACGGTCTGACGGAATTCACGATCTTCGGCCCGCGTCCGAGGTAGGACGCTGAGGAATCGGCCGCCGTGCTGGTGCAGGTAGGCCATGTTCTCGGCGGTGGCCAGTTTGCAGTCGGCGACGTAGAGGAAGTCACGCGTCCCTGTCAAGCGACAGAGCAGATCCCAGGTGGCGCGATGGGTCGTGTCGTCGGTCACATTGCCACTCTGGACCCGGAACTGGACGGGGATCGCACCATCGCGGGCCACCGTCAGGATGTAGAGGAGTTGCTTCAGGTCGGGTCGGTGGTCCTTGTTGTGCCCCCAGGTGATTGCCGGAGTCGTTCGGCCCCGCATCTTCGCATCGGCGACGGCCTCGGTGTAGGCGCCGTGGAACGTAATGGTCGTCGAGTCGTTGTGCAACTCGTCCAAGGAGACGCCGAACTCGCGTACGGCATGAGTGACGACGAGTAGGACCAGGGACTCGAGATCGCAGTCAAACAATCGGTCGAGGGAACGTCCGATGCGATCGTCGTTGAGATGGGCCAAGAGTTCGGG
>NZ_JBTYIP020000096.1:0-569 GCF_054877945.1 Singulisphaera rosea
ACATCGGACACCTCATAGACCAAGCGGACAACGGTCGTCCAACGAACTCGAGTCTTGAAGCCTCTCGTTGGCCCACAGAGTGGCCTGAGTGAGGGTGCGCGCCGACCAAGGACGACGGGTTTACCGAGGCCCACAGAGTGGCCTGAGTGAGGATGCGCGCCGACCAAGGATGACGGGTTTACCGAGGCCCACAGAGTGGCCTGAGTGAGGGTGCGCGCCGACCAAGGATGACGGGTTTACCGAATACTTACCGTAGATAGCGCACAAATTATGGCCAGTGAACAGGTTATAGCTTCTTGAGCACAGGAGGGGCGTCCGTCACCCTGGTGGTAGCTTACAACGCCACTCGGGTCACAGACGGAGCCCTCCCATGCCGCCGCGTATCATCCCCATCCTCGGACGACTGCGCCAAGACATCGCCGCCGATTTGACCAAGGAAGTCATCGAGGAAGGATGCCGCCAGTGCAACCACTCCTGGCGGAGCCGTGCCCTCGACCCGGCCATCACCATCTACGCCTTCCTGCTCCAAGTCCTCCACGGCAACACCGCCTGCAAACACGTCGCCCACT
>NZ_JBTYIP020000097.1:0-564 GCF_054877945.1 Singulisphaera rosea
CGAGGCAATGATCAAAATCAGTTCAATTCATCGAATGCTCAGACTATTAAAAAAGGATGAGAAGAGGAAGCGTGCGGCCTTTAAATTCCGGGAAATTGAGGAAAAAGTTACCGGATAGCCTCTTAGTGAAACGTCAAGGACAGGCAAAGCAATCTTGGCGGTGGGCGTCTTGACGGTGGGAGTCTTGACGGTCGACATCTCTGCGGTTAGTGTTCTGAAGAACACCCCTGGAGACCCTTCCGATGACGATGGCGCGTGCTCATCTGGTGGATCCGACCGTCACCCGTTGGTATCACTGCGTCACTCGCTGCGTGCGACTCGCCTTCCTCCTGGGGGATCCTGAGTACGATCGGAAGAGCTGGATCGACCCACGGCTCAAGGAACTTGCGGAAATCTTTGCGGTATCGGTCGCCGCGTTCTCGGTCATGGATAACCACCTCCATGTCCTCGTCCGCCTCGACCCCGACGTGGCCGGGGGATGGTCCGATGAGGAGGTCGTGCGACGCTGGGGGCGACTCTTCCCGCCCCGCGACCGTTCCCGCCAACCCTTGCCCGTCTCCGACG
>NZ_JBTYIP020000098.1:0-552 GCF_054877945.1 Singulisphaera rosea
CCACCAGGACCCTCGGACTCTCCAAGGGCGTCGTCAGCGTCTCCCTCGTCGTCGCCAACTTCAAGCCCGGCCTGCACTCCATCACCGTCGTCTACGCAGGCGACGCCAACCTCAAGACCAGCACCTCTCCCGTCCTCAACGTCCTCGTCCACGGCCTGACCACCACCACGCTCGCCACGGCGACGGCCTCCCCGGTCGTCGGCCAGAACGAGACCTTCACCGCCACCGTCAAGGGCGACAACGACGCGCCCCCCACCGGCACCGTCACCTTCAAGGACGGGGCGACCGTACTCGGCACCGGCACCCTCAAGACGGCCAACGGCGTCACCACCGCCTCCTTCTCAACCTCGCTCCTGACCGTCGGGGCCCACTCGATCACGGCCGCATTCTCGGGCGATCCTAACGACGTCGCCAGCGACTCCTCTCCGCTCAGCCTCACCGTCGGCCAGGCCTCTTCACTGGCCTTCGCATCCGCTGCCAGCACCTCGATCAATTACGGGGATTCCGCCACTCTCTACGCCGCGGTCAAGTTCGCCTCCCCGGGTTCCGGGT
>NZ_JBTYIP020000099.1:0-526 GCF_054877945.1 Singulisphaera rosea
ACCGGCCGGCCCCGCAAGGTCCCCATGCGTGAGGTCCTCAACGCCATCTTCTACCTCAACCGGTCCGGCTGCCAGTGGGACATGCTCCCGCATGACCTCCCGGCCAAGAGCACCGTCTACGACCACTTCGCCCAGTGGAAGTCCGACGGTACCTGGCAGAAGATGCTCGACGCTTTGCGGCGGATGGTCCGCGTCGCCGACGGCCACGAGCCCAGCCCGAGCGTCGGCAGCATCGACAGTCAGACGGTCAAGGCGACGGAGAACGCCGAGAGCCGTGGGTTCGATGGGGGCAAGAAGATCAACGGTCGGAAACGCCATATCATCGTAGACAAGCTGGGTTTACTGCTAGCGGTCGCGGTCACGGTGGCGTCGGCTGACGACGGGACGATCGCCCCCAAGGTCCTGGGGGAGTTGACGGCCGAACATCGGTCTCGACTGAAGCTGTTGTGGGGGGATTCGAAGTATCGGAACAAGACGCTTCAGCGTTGGCTGGTGGACACGGGTGCGGGTTATGTGGTGGAGGTCG
>NZ_JBTYIP020000100.1:0-482 GCF_054877945.1 Singulisphaera rosea
GGTGACGAATGCACGTTCGCTTTCGGAACGGGAACTGTTGTTGGCGTACAAATGTCAGGCCGGGATCGAGAAGCGGTTCTCAAACCTGAAGACCGACTTCGAGGTGGCGCCGGTCTACCTTAAGAATGTGGGACGGATCGAGGGCCTCTTGTGCGTCTACTTTTTCGCCCTGTTGACGGAGGCCCTGCTGGAGCGAGAGTTGCGCCGGTCGATGAAGCGGTCGGAAGTGGGAAGTCTCCCCTTGTATCCCGAGGCCCGTCCCAGTGCGCGTCCCACGGCCCGTCGGATCATCGATCTGTTCGAGGAAGTGCAACGGCACGAGTTGATCGGGGGAGAAGAAGCCCCGGTGGTGTTCACGACGGAACTGAGTCCGCTGCAGCGCAGGCTCCTGAGCCTGTTGCGAATGACGGCGGCTTATAACCGCTGACGTGGCGACCGCCGGAAATTCGGAGAAATTGAATGCCGGATGTGCGGAACGTAGG
>NZ_JBTYIP020000101.1:0-481 GCF_054877945.1 Singulisphaera rosea
TCCTTAGCAACACACCGTTCCACTTCCTCTCCAGTGATGACCAGCAACGCTCGATCGGGTTGTACTTGCTGTGATACGGCGGATAGTACACCAAGCGGATCTCCAACCCCGACCAGTCTGCGAACTCGACCATCCGCTTCAAGAACTGCGTCCGTCGCCCTGAGTTCTTGGGCCCGTTGTCCAGATAGATCACCAGACGTTTGATCCCCCGGTGGCCTCGCCTCACTCGCTGCCACCAGAGCCGCAAAACATCCACCCAGGCGTCGCTCGTCTCGCGTGAGCCCATGACCAGCATCAACGCGCCGGTCGCGACCGTCAGGATCCCGAACGGGACCACCTTCTCCTTCGCCGGAGGGTCATGGTCCCATCCCTTCTCCACCTCACCTCGGCTGTCTGTCCGGGTTTTTCCCCCCCCGGGAGTATTCCCCCAGGCTCACCTTCGCCTTCGTGTCCATCGAGATCTCCAGGGTCTCCGGGTCAT
>NZ_JBTYIP020000102.1:0-476 GCF_054877945.1 Singulisphaera rosea
TTCATGAAGGGGGATTGTCACGCCTCCTACTCGACGATCCGGACGTTCCTCCGCGACGTCGTCGGCGTCACCCTCGCTCGGAGCACTTTGGCCAACACGATCGACAAGGTCAGTCAGGCGCTGGACGCCCCCCATGACGAGTTGCTTCGATTCCTGCCCGACGCGAGGCTGTTGAACATCGATGAGACGGGCCACAAGTGCAACAAGGAAGCCTGGTGGACTTGGTGCCTACGGGCCGAATTGTATACGATCTTCAAGATCGACCCGCATCGCAGCGCCGATGTGTTGATGCCTACGTTCCGCACATCCGGCATTCAATTTCTCCGAATTTCCGGCGGTCGCCACGTCGGCGGTTATAAGCCGCCGTCATTCGCAACAGGCTCAGGAGCCTGCGCTGCAGCGGACTCAGTTCCGTCGTGAACACCACCGGGGCTTCTTCTCCCCCGATCAACTCGTGCCGTTGCACTTCCTCGAAC
>NZ_JBTYIP020000103.1:0-455 GCF_054877945.1 Singulisphaera rosea
GCGTCGTAGGTGTAGGTGACTTGCTCGGTGATGGTCCCGGAGCTGTTTCGGATCGTCGCGCCGACGAGCTCGTTGCGGTAGTCCCACGCGAACGTCGTCATCGCCCCCGTCGCATCCGTCCGACTCGTCATGTTGCCTTCGGCGTCGTACGTGTACGAGTACGTGGTCGTGGCCGTGGCGCTGGAGCTCATTTCGTTGTAGGCGATCGTGGCGTAGCCGCTCATCGATCGGTTGCCGGCAAGGTCGTACGAGTAGGTCGCGTGGCGGGCCCCGTCGGTATTCGTCAACTGGTCGCCGGCGTCGTAGATGTAGCTGATCACGCCGCCGCCGTCGTACTTCTCGCTCGTCAGGCGGTCGGCGTTGTCGAAGGTGTAGACGTAGGACGCCAGACCCGATCCTCCGGCAATCTGGTGTGTCAGCGTCGTCATCCGGCCGGCCGCGTCGTAGGACATCGA
>NZ_JBTYIP020000104.1:0-452 GCF_054877945.1 Singulisphaera rosea
CGACGGCCTCGGCCAAGCCGAGTTGCTCGATCCGCGAGGCCTTCCGTCGGCCGTCGAGCGATCCGTCTCGTTTGCGACGGAGATGATATCGCACGGCGCCTTCGGTCACGCCCAGGATGCGAGCGGTCTCGGAGGCGGACTGGCCTCGCTGATGCAAGACCTCGATCGTCACGATTTGCTCCCTTGTGAGCTTGGCCAAGGTAGAGCCTCCGAGCGGGCCTGGGTGATCCAGGGTCAGCTTGGAGGGGCTTGGCACGCCTGTCGATGGATGTCCAGTACGACCGCCGCACTGGACCCCGCTCAGGCTCGTAACGATTCGGGTTCGCTAAGAGGCTATCCGGTAACTTTTTCCTCAATTTCCCGGAATTTAAAGGCCGCACGCTTCCTCTTCTCATCCTTTTTTAATAGTCTGAGCATTCGATGAATTGAACTGATTTTGATCATTGCCTCGC
>NZ_JBTYIP020000105.1:0-444 GCF_054877945.1 Singulisphaera rosea
TGACCGACGCGGCCGGCATGAAGAAGGCCCTCGACGGTGTCGACGCCATCGTCCACCTCGCGGCCATCGTCGGCTATCCCGCCTGCAAGAAAGAGCCGCAGGTCGCCCAGACGACCAACGTCGAGGGGACTCGCACCCTGCTCGAGCTCCGCAAGCCCGACCAGAAGGTCATCTTCGCCTCCACCGGCAGCATCTACGGCTCGATCCCCGACTACATCTGCAACGAAGAAACCCCGCGCGCCCCGATCACGCTCTACGGCGAGACCAAGGCGACCGCCGAGCAGATGGTCCTCGACGCGGGTAACGGCGTGGCCTACCGGTACGCGACCGCCTTCGGCGTCAGCAACCGGATGCGGCTCGACCTGATGCCGAACGACTTCACCTATCAGGCGGTCAAGAACCGCAACCTGATCGTCTACGAGGGGGGCTTCAAGCGGACCTTCG
>NZ_JBTYIP020000106.1:0-444 GCF_054877945.1 Singulisphaera rosea
GCGACCAGGTCTACGGCGACTTCAACGGCGTCGGGGCTGTGCTGACCCGCTACCTCGACGGCCCCGCCGTCGACGAGCTCCTCGCCCGGACCAGCTCCGGCGTCTCCGCCTGGTACCTGACCGACCGTTTCGGAAGCGTTCGCGACATCGCCGACACATCAGGCACCCTGATCCGCCAGAACAAGTACGACGGCTACGGCCAATTCCTAAGCGGCACCGGCTCTGGCGGCGATGCATTCATGTTCGCCGCCATGCGTTACGACACAGCGACCGGCCTGTACTACGACCGTGCCCGCTGGTACGACGGAGTGACGGGGCGGTTCGTGAGCCAGGATCCAATGGGTTTCGCGGCGGGAGACGCGAACTTGTACCGATACGTAAAAAATAGTCCAACAAATTATATCGATCCAACGGGAATGTACCCTGGCACTAATGGCTGGAGTG
>NZ_JBTYIP020000107.1:0-440 GCF_054877945.1 Singulisphaera rosea
GGCTTACCATAATGGGCCTAATGTAAAGCTTTACATTAGGCCCAGACCCAGAGCGACTGGGGCGAGTTCCGTCAGGTCGACCTCGGCGACCCCGATGGACCGACCACCGCCTATGCCTTCGTCATGGTCCTGAGCCATTCTCGGAAGGAGGCCGTCGTCTGGAGCCGATCCGTCGACCAGCTCGCCTGGCACCACGTCCACAACGAGGCCTATCGCAGGCTCGGCGGCGTGGCGGCCGTCAACCGGATCGACAACCTCAAGACGGGCATCGCC
The DNA here is from genome assembly GCF_054877945.1 of Singulisphaera rosea. NCBI lineage: Bacteria > Pseudomonadati > Planctomycetota > Planctomycetia > Isosphaerales > Isosphaeraceae > Singulisphaera > Singulisphaera rosea. The sequence continues at coordinate 274 of NZ_JBTYIP020000107.1, forward strand.
CACGGTTGTGGTGCCTGGGGAGTGATCAACGAACAATACCGCGTCTATGCCAGGACGCTCGGGTTCCACGTCGACGCCTGCGAGGTCCGCTCCCCGGAGCAGAAAGGCAAGACGGAGCGGCGGGTCGGCGTCTGGAAGCGACTGGAGATCCAGGGCCGCGCCTTCGA
>NZ_JBTYIP020000108.1:0-439 GCF_054877945.1 Singulisphaera rosea
TTCCGCCGTACCCGTTGGGGTCGGTGGTGGTGAAGCCGGTGCTGTCGAGGAAGATCGTGGACCCGGCGGTGCCGGAGAACTTGTAGAGGTTCGTGGAGTTGGCGGGGTTGAGCGTTGCGGTGACTGCGGATCCGGTCGTGATGCTGGTGGCGCCGGCGGATGAGAGCAGGTTGAAGGCGAAGCTGCCTGTGTAGTCGCCGTTGGCGGCGACGGTGAGGGTGTAGGTACCCGCGGGGAGGATGCCGACGTTACGGTCGTCGTAGCTGAAGGGCGTCCCGCCGTAGACGTTGCCCTGGGGGCCGGACATGCTCCAGTAGAGATTTCCGTCGGAGGTCCTGCTGTCGAACCAGATCTGAGCGGGCGAGGCGAGTGTGAAGGTGTAGTTCTTCTGCTGTCCTTGGCTTGCGATGGAGCCGGAGACGGCCGTGCCGAGGGTCAA
>NZ_JBTYIP020000109.1:0-435 GCF_054877945.1 Singulisphaera rosea
GACAACCCGAATAACTCGAGGTCGTGCCGTGCCGCCCACTCGCCGAGGCCATAGAGCGGCTGGCGTGAGACGAGGAGATTCTTGAGCACGAGGAGCAGAGCGGTGGCGGTGGGCACCTTGGTTCGAGGATCCTCGGGCGGCAGGGCATCGCGGAGGAACTCCTCGAGTCGGAGTCGCTTGAGGATCCCATCGAGGAGCGGCAAGGCGCCCAGTCGAAACGACTTCAAAGTCCGCCCTTCGTTGCGGGCGGTCTCCCCGTGGCGAGGTTCAGACGAGGAGGGATCGGTCTTGCGTCCCTGGCGTGGTTTCATCTCGGCTTCCTGACAATGGGCCGCCTTTGGCAAGGGATCGACACGCCCGCGAAACGGGGGGTGAGATCGTGGCGATACCCGTGACCATATTGGTCGGGAGAGACGAATCGTCAAGGGTGAAAAA
>NZ_JBTYIP020000110.1:0-433 GCF_054877945.1 Singulisphaera rosea
TGGTCTTCGCCAGCATCGAGGGGAAGGTCGGCTACCGGTGGTATCTCTGGGTCTTCCACTCCTCGGACGTCGTGATCTTCGTCCTGGCCGCGGGGCGTGCGCATGATGTGCCCGAGGACCATTTCGGGCCGGTGGAGGGACCGGGGATCCTGGTGGTGGACCGCTACAAGGCGTACCAGGCGGTCGACAAGGTCAAGAGCGGGCTGATCATCCTGGCATTCTGCTGGGCGCACGTGCGTCGCGATTTCTTGACGGTGGCCCGCAGTTGGCCGGATCAAGACGCGTGGGCGTTGGGCTGGGTCGAACAGATCGGTGCGTTGTACCGACTCAATGAGGCCCGCCTGGAGGTACGTGCCGACGCGGTGGCCTTCGCCACGGCCGACGGCGCGTTGCGCGCGGCGGTGACGGCCTTCGGGGCCCGCGGCGAGACGGA
>NZ_JBTYIP020000111.1:0-420 GCF_054877945.1 Singulisphaera rosea
GGACGCTGGAAGGGACGAAGCAGGCATTGGATGGGATCGGGGTCCTGGATCCTTCACCAGCCACCGACTCGGCGAGTGCGGTGATTTCATTACTCCAAGGTAATTTACTCGATGCCGGAATCTCGCTACTGGCCGCGTTTGTACCCTACATTGGTGATCTCGCGAAGGGATTGAAGTACGGAGGTAAGCTAGCAAAGTTCGCCGATGACGGATCTGATCTGGTTTCGGGTTTCGGCCGTGCGGCCAATCGGTCGGGATTGGACGATGCCTCGGCTGTGTTAGCCCGAAGAGCGGATGAGGGTGGGTCGAAGTTTGCGAGGCAGATGAATGATGCTCCATCGCTCGGAAAGGATACCTGCTTTGCGGCAGGAACCCCGATCCTTACACCCAGTGGGTTCAAGCCAATTGAGGCACTTCGGG
>NZ_JBTYIP020000112.1:0-415 GCF_054877945.1 Singulisphaera rosea
GCGGAAGAACGCCACCGAGAAGCCGCTCTCCACCGCCTTGACACCCAGCGAGATCGCCAGATGCGTCTTGCCGACCCCGGGCGGGCCCAGGATCAGCAGGCCCTGCTTCTCTCGCAACCAGGCGCAGGTCGCCAGCGCGTCGAGCTTCGACCGCTGCACCGCCGGCTGGAACGCGAAGTCGAAGTTGGCCAACGTCTGGCCCGTCGGCAGGCCCGAGAGCCGCAGCGAGGTCCGGATCCGCCGCTCCTCGCGACGCTCCAACTCGTCCTTGAACAACTGCTCCAACAGCGCCGGCGAGCCCAGGTCCTCCTTCACGGCTCGGGTCAGGATCATCGGCAGTGCGTCGGCGGCGAACTCCAACCCCAGCTTCATCAGCTGGTCGACCAACGTCCCCAGGTCGGCCGTCGTCGCCTTG
>NZ_JBTYIP020000113.1:0-404 GCF_054877945.1 Singulisphaera rosea
GCGCGGACGAGCTCGGCGATCCCGCGGTCGAGGTCGACCGTCGTCTCGAAGCCCTTCTTGCGGATCTTCTCGTACGAGACCTCGTAGTTCCGCTGGTCCGCGTCGCTGCCGACCTCGGCGAAGTGGAGGTAGAAGTCGACGTGCTCGAGGATCTTCCGCGCCACGTCTTCCTTCGTGAAGTTCATGCTCTCGTGGCCGACGTTGTAGACCTCGTCCTTGATCCCGTCCCACTTCTCGAGGGCGAAGATGATCGAGCGGGCCATGTCGCGGACGTGCACGAAGGTCCGCTTGAAGCCCCCCTCGTAGACGATCAGGTTGCGGTTCTTGACCGCCTGATAGGTGAAGTCGTTCGGCATCAGGTCGAGCCGCATCCGGTTGCTGACGCCGAAGGCGGTCGCGTACCG
>NZ_JBTYIP020000114.1:0-391 GCF_054877945.1 Singulisphaera rosea
ACCCCCGACGCCGAGGCGTCGAGACTGCTCCAGGATCTGCCCCACTGGCCGCTGGCCAGGGGGCGGGGCCGAACGCATCGGCCACGCCCCGCACCCAGCGGTGGGAACATGGAAGAGGCCCCGGGAGATCCGCCCACGGATGGGCGGGACCCCGAGACGCCTTCTCGATCGATCGTGGGTTCACATCTTTCGCATGCAGACCCCCGTGGGGAGCCGGCGTGGGTACGCCTGATTATTGGAGACGGTGCCGATGCGGCCTCGACATGCCCGAGGGCCGAAGCCCCTGGGCCGGTACGGGCCGGGTTTTCCAAGGTTGTCCTTAGAAAGGAGGTGATCCAACCGCAGGTTCCCCTACGGTTACCTTGTTACGACTTAGTCCCCATCACGGGTT
>NZ_JBTYIP020000115.1:0-384 GCF_054877945.1 Singulisphaera rosea
GGTGGTCGCGGTCCCGGATCGACGCGGCCTTCTTGACCAGGATCAGGAAGGTCGCCTGGAAGGCGTCCTCGACGTCGCGAGGGTCGTCGAGGAGTCGGCGGCAGACTCCGAGCACCAGCGGACCGAGGCGGGACACCAACGCCTCGAAGGCGACCTCGTCGTTACGATCGACGAATCGCTCGAGGAGCCGTCCTTCTCCCACGCCGACGGCTGTGCCGTTGTGGAAGAGGCGATGGAGATAGCCCAACGTCGCCCCGTAATGGTCGCTTCTCATGTCGCCACTCCGCGCCGATTGAGCCCCGAATGACTCTCTACTGCACCCTCGGGGGCATCCCCATTGAGGATTCTCGCATTTTCCGAAGATTTCCGGCGGGTCGTGATCGA
>NZ_JBTYIP020000116.1:0-384 GCF_054877945.1 Singulisphaera rosea
CTGGCCCGGCTCTGCCGGACGGGATTGGTTACCCGCAGGGTTCCGATGAAAGGTTTCACATTCGCAATGATTCCCCTTTCCCGAGCTTCTTGGCGCAAGGTCAGACCTAGTTTCTAGTTTTTTCGCTCGCCCCTGCGGCGTGAACATCCGCTTTCGGGTCATCGACGCATTGTTCCGTGTGACATCCGGACGTGAGCCGCTCTAGGCCTAAAACAAGCGTACCCGGCACGATGACATAGGGATGACAGCGGTCTGCTCCCTATAAAACAAGGCATGCCACGAAACTATGGAAATCGAAGAGGCGCTCACTCGAAAACGCACACGCTCGCGCAAGTGCCGTTGCCAAAACCCCTTAAATCCAAGTTGGAGGGGCGTGAGAGGGTT
>NZ_JBTYIP020000117.1:0-381 GCF_054877945.1 Singulisphaera rosea
ATCCTCCAGGGCCGCCCTGACGGGTCTGGGACCATCGATCGCGATCCGGGCTCGATGCCGACCCCTCTGCCATTCATGACCGCCCGTTCAGGCTCTCCTCCAATTCCCGGAGGCGATAGCTCCGGCCTCGGATGTTCAGCACGTGGCACGAATGGAGCAGTCGGTCCAGGATCGCCGCCGTGATCACCTCGTCGCCCGCCAGCATCTCCGGCCAGTCCTTGATCGCCTTGTTCGACGTGATGCACAGCGAGCCCCGCTGATAGCGGTAGCTCACCAACCGGAAGAATAGATTCGCCTCCTCACGTGTGAATGTCTCGAAGCCAACTTCGTCGATGATCACCAACGCCGCCTTCATGTACTTCTTCCCCTTCAGGCGCGTCG
>NZ_JBTYIP020000118.1:0-373 GCF_054877945.1 Singulisphaera rosea
GCGTCGGCAGCATCGACAGTCAGACGGTCAAGGCGACGGAGAACGCCGAGAGCCGTGGGTTCGATGGGGGCAAGAAGATCAACGGGCGGAAACGCCATATCATCGTAGACAAGCTGGGTTTACTGCTGGCGGTCGCGGTCACAGTGGCGTCGGCTGACGACGGGACGATCGCCCCCAACGTCCTGGGGGAGTTGACGGCCGAACATCGGTCTCGACTGAAGCTGTTGTGGGGGGATTCGAAGTATCGGAACAAGACGCTTCAGCGTTGGCTGGTGGACACGGGTGCGGGTTATGTGGTGGAGGTCGTGAGTCGTCCGTTGGGTAGCAAAGGTTTCGTGGAACAGCCGCAGAGGTATACGGTGGAGCGGACGTT
>NZ_JBTYIP020000119.1:0-368 GCF_054877945.1 Singulisphaera rosea
CTGGATGTGTTCCATACCGTTTATGAGGCGCGACGTGTGTTGAGACTGGGCTGGAATCGCGTGGAACGCCTCTGGGAGCAGGCGGAGCTCGCCAGCCACCGGGTCACGCAATCGCAACGGCAAGGTCGGGATGCCCGTGGCGTGGCGGTCGCGGCACGTTATGCCTGGAAGGAGGCTGAGGCGGCCTTCGCCGAATATGAGCGATGCGAAGCCGGTTGGAAGAAGGCCCACGCCGCGCTCGCGGTGTTTCGTCCCGAGGGTCAATTGAACGACCGAGTCTGGGCGGAGCAGCAGATCGCCTTGGCGCTCCCTTTGTTGTCGGGTCGTGAGTGGTCCAAGGTCCGAAACTACCTCCAGACCCCGGAGAC
>NZ_JBTYIP020000120.1:0-351 GCF_054877945.1 Singulisphaera rosea
GACGACATCCGCGCGATCGTCGAGCCCCAGTCCTACGCCGATCCCGAGCTCAAGTCCTCACGACGGTACACGAACCTGTCGGCCGCCGAGGTGCGTCGGGCCCTGATCGAGCGGGGCCATGCCGAGGAGGGATTGCCCAGCGAACGCACGTTGCGCGACATCCTCAATCGGATGAACTACCGATTGAAACGGATTCAAAAGGGGAAGCCGTTGAAGAAGACCGAGGAGACCGACGCGATCTTCGCGAACGTGAATGCGGTCCGGGAGGAAGTGAAGGATGACCCGGAGACCCTGGAGATCTCGATGGACACGAAGGCGAAGGTGAGCCTGGGGGAATACTCCCGGGGGGGG
>NZ_JBTYIP020000121.1:0-351 GCF_054877945.1 Singulisphaera rosea
TGAAGCACGACGGAATATGATGAGCATTCGACAACCTCAATATCAAGCCAGGGCTTGACACAGAGGGTGGCATTCAATTCGGAAAGACAATCCCAGAGTTCTTGTTTATTCATGCTCGCATGCTTTCAATATGGATGGTGCGTGTCTTGGGCCGCTTGATCATAATACTGGGGATTAGGGTGGCCTGGCTTGCCCGGCTTGAGCGAACTTTCGGGATGCCAGGTGACAGGTGACTGGAAATCTACCCGATCATTAGATTAGGCTTCAATAACGAACGGCAAGGGCCGTCTCGACGATCTTTGTGTTTTCGCGGCCTGGAGGTTCACCTTCGATGGAAGGCACTTCGGACCA
>NZ_JBTYIP020000122.1:0-337 GCF_054877945.1 Singulisphaera rosea
GAGCGTGGATCATGTAAGCAATCCCACTCTGGGGGTCCACCCCTCAGCAAAATCAAGATCTCAGGGCTCGATGTTGAGAATTGTCAAGTAGAGCGCGGCCTATCAGGGTCGGTTTGGGACGATGCCCATTCTGTTGTGTCCCCTTTTGCTGCCTCCGTAGCTGCGGGTGGAGCGACAAGTTCTTGATGGAAGTCGCTACGCAATCAACACGTTAGTATGCGCTGGCCCTGCTTTCTATCCCCTCAAGTCATACCCCTTCCAATCGGATATTTCGCCAAGAAATGGATCCAGCAGCGATTACTGACCTGGCCGACTCCTCAAGGCCCTCTGGTGAAAA
>NZ_JBTYIP020000123.1:0-335 GCF_054877945.1 Singulisphaera rosea
TCCGGGAGTTTCTGGAGGGGGTCGCCGGTCTTGAATGCGTCGTATTCGCCCCCGAGGAAGCCCCCCCGCCCCGGCCATTGGCCCGGCAGGATCGAGACGTGCCGGGGGATGCCGGTTTCTCCCACGGGCAGCTCATGACAGCAGATCGCGCCGATCGACGGGTGTTCGACCGTCGGATCCGGGCGATAGCCGGTCTTCACGTAATACACCCCGCGCTCGTGGTCCCCTTCCTTGCTGACGAGCGAGCGGATCAGCGAGACCGACGGCATCACTTCGGCGAGCCTGGGATACCCCTCGGCGAGTCGGATCCCCTTGACGGCGGTCTCGATCGCCCG
>NZ_JBTYIP020000124.1:0-333 GCF_054877945.1 Singulisphaera rosea
GTTGCGTCGAGGTCACGCTCGAAGGGTGGGACAGCCACGTCAACAACCACGCGATCCACAAGACCCGCGCCTCGGAGCTCGACCCGGCGCTCCACGCCCTGATCACCGACCTGAAGGACCGTGGCCGGCTCGACGAGACCGTCGTGCTCTGCACGGGCGAATTCGGCCGGAGCCCCAAGATCAACCTCGCCGGCGGCCGAGACCACTGGCCCAACGGCTTCAGCCTGGCGATCGCCGGCGGCGGCCTCCGCGGCGGCCACGTGATCGGCGAAACCGACCCCGAGGGCATCAAAGACCCCGTCGGCCGCCTCTCCATGGCCGACGTCCACGCCA
>NZ_JBTYIP020000125.1:0-331 GCF_054877945.1 Singulisphaera rosea
CAGTGGGCTATCCTCGAGCCTCTCATCCCCATCAACTCGACCGGCCGGCCCCGCAAGGTCCCCATGCGCGAGGTCCTCAACGCCATCTTCTACCTCAACCGGTCCGGTTGCCAGTGGGACATGCTCCCGCATGACCTCCCGGCCAAGAGCACGGTCTACGACCACTTCGCCCAGTGGAAGGCCGACGGCACCTGGCAGAAGATGCTCGACGCTTTGCGGCGGATGGTCCGCGTCGCCGACGGCCATGAGCCCAGCCCGAGCGTCGGCAGCATCGACAGCCAGACGGTCAAGGCGACGGAGAATGCCGAGACCCGGGGGTACGATGGGGGGC
>NZ_JBTYIP020000126.1:0-329 GCF_054877945.1 Singulisphaera rosea
CCGCGCCGCAGGCGCGTGTCAAGGACCCAAGGACGAGATTATGTAAAGTGCTGGCCGGGAGGATTACGTCAGGCCTGCCCTCCATCGGAGTGAGCTGCACATAACGCCTGGCTTACCATAATGGGCCCCGGGCGGGGTCTCGACCCGACGGAACGGGCGGATCGGAGCGGGGCCGAAGCGAGCCCGGACGAACTTGCGGACCGACTTGTACGACCCGTCGAAGCCGAGTTCGGAGCGGAGGTAGTCGTAGAGGATCTGGACGCTGGGTGGCCGCTCGCGTCCCGTGATCTCGGCGTGGGCGCTCCACCAGTGGTCGACGGCCTCGGCCA
>NZ_JBTYIP020000127.1:0-329 GCF_054877945.1 Singulisphaera rosea
TGATGGAGTGCAGGCCGGGCTTGAAGTTGGCGACGACGAGGGAGACGCTGACGACGCCCTTGGAGAGTCCGAGGGTCCTGGTGGAGAGCTTGGTGGAGCCGTCCATGAATGTGACGGTGCCCGTGGCATATCCGGAGCCGGGTGCCGCGACCTTGACCGCGGCGTAGAGTGTGGCGGATTGCCCGAGGCCGATGTCGTTGGTCGCTGCGGAAGCGAAGGCGAGGGAGTCGGCCTTTCCGACGTTGGTGACGAGCGTGGTGGTGGATGCGGAGGGGAGGTTGAGGGAGTCGCCTGCGTAGGATGCGGAGAGGGAATGGGCCCCGATGGCC
>NZ_JBTYIP020000128.1:0-327 GCF_054877945.1 Singulisphaera rosea
CCGTCCGCTGCGGCGGAAACGGGGACAGGCACCTGCGCTTCGCTGCGGAGCCAGTCCCCGTTTTCGCCTCCGCTCTCGGGTCACAGACACGCCGTACCGTGTGCAACCCAACCGTTTGCCGCTCTAAGGCGTTCGGCAGGAATTATTTCACCTGCCGATCCCTCGTTTTTGGAGTGATAGTGATGTCGCACTTGGGGAGCGTCACCGATCGCTGTAGTCGGGCCTCATAACTCTTCATTTCCTTCGCGCCCACTCGAACCCCATCGGGATACGAACCCTCGAGACTCTCCACCTTCGGATGTCGCCCCTTCCAGGTCATCCGCCTGG
>NZ_JBTYIP020000129.1:0-326 GCF_054877945.1 Singulisphaera rosea
CCAACGCTGGAGCGTCTTGTTCCGGTACTTCGAATCCCCCCCACAACATCTTCAGCCGAGACCGATGTTCGGCCGTCAACTCGCCCAGGACCCGGGGCGCGATCGTCCCGTCGTCAGCCGACGCCACTGTGACCGCGACCGCCAGCAGCAAACCCAGCTTGTCTACGACGATATGGCGGTTCCGCCCGTTGATCTTCTTGCCCCCCATCGTACCCCCGGGTCTCGGCATTCTCCGTCGCCTTGACCGTCTGGCTGTCGATGCTGCCGACGCTCGGGCTGGGCTCATGGCCGTCGGCGACGCGGACCATCCGCCGCAAAGCGTCGAG
>NZ_JBTYIP020000130.1:0-311 GCF_054877945.1 Singulisphaera rosea
CCGACAAGGTCCAAGGTTCGACCGTACTGGCCGTCCTCTTCGCCGCCGCCGTTCGCATCTCCTCACTCTCCGCTACCTGCCAACGGCTCCGCGACGCCCCCGACGAACATGCCGTCGCCTCCGCCCTTTACTCCAGCCTACCCGCCTACGCCGCCTTGAGTCGCCAGGTCAACGCCGCCTTGGCCGGCCATCTCCCCAAGTCCCTACGACGGCGACCCCAGGTCGTCGCCCTCGACATGACCTTGCTCCCCTACTACGGGGCCGAGGCCCGGACCGACCCCGAAGTCTACCGCAGCAAGCCCAAGCGCGGG
>NZ_JBTYIP020000131.1:0-309 GCF_054877945.1 Singulisphaera rosea
TTGTCGAATGCTCATCATATTCCGTCGTGCTTCATTGCGGTCTCGATCTTATTGCAGGGCCTGAAATTGAAATCCGGTTTGAGTCGATTTTCTTCGTCTCCTCTCTCATGAGTTGGAGAACGGACACATCACGGCCAGTGGTACGGATTCTGGCCGGGGAAGATGCCGTTAGGACGAATTTACACTATAGAATAGAAAGAGACCATCATTTGTTTGTGTTTTCACCAGAGGGCCTTGAGGAGTCGGCCAGGTCAGTAATCGCTGCTGGATCCATTTCTTGGCGAAATATCCGATTGGAAGGGGTATGAC
>NZ_JBTYIP020000132.1:0-306 GCF_054877945.1 Singulisphaera rosea
ACGAGGGGCGGATCCGCGACCTCGACGTGGTCGAGAAGACGTTCGCCCTCGGCCGTCGCCGACGGGTCGAGGCGACGCTCCATCGCGACACGATCCGACGGGCCCGGGTCATGATGACCTCCGAGCAACTCAAGGCCTTCGACGTCTCCCAGGAGCCGGCCCAGTTGCGCGAGGCCTACGGCGCGACGCCGTTCGGCCGGGCCTGCCTCGCCGCGAGGCGACTGACCGAGGTGGGCGTGCGTTGCGTCGAGGTCACGCTCGAAGGGTGGGACAGCCACGTCAACAACCACGCGATCCACAAGACCC
>NZ_JBTYIP020000133.1:0-303 GCF_054877945.1 Singulisphaera rosea
CGAGTCGGACGGATGCGACGGGGGCGATGACGACGTTCGCGTGGGACTACCGCAACGAGCTCGTCGGCGCGACGATCCGAAACAGCTCCGGGACCATCACCGAGCAAGTCACCTACACCTACGACGCGGTCGGCGACCGGATCGGCGTCAAAGTCCTCGCAGGCCAGCGCTGGGCCGTCTACGACGGCGACCAGGTCTACGGCGACTTCAACGGCGTCGGGGCTGTGCTGACCCGCTACCTCGACGGCCCCGCCGTCGACGAGCTCCTCGCCCGGACCAGCTCCGGCGTCTCCGCCTGGTACC
>NZ_JBTYIP020000134.1:0-295 GCF_054877945.1 Singulisphaera rosea
TTTCTGCCCTGTCGATCCGAGACAACCCATCTCGCCTCGGTCGCTCGTCGTCGACGGCTCCTCCAGGGCCGGCCGACTGTACGGAATGACCGGTGTACATCGCTGGCGTTTCCCCGCCACGACGGGGGCCGTCCGCCGGCCCCGGATCAAACCCATTACTATCCCCCTCTCGCCGACAGGGACGGCTCCTCCAAGGCCATTTCCCTGAACAAATCCACCACTGAACACGACTCGAAATTTCACCTCTGACGGATGCCATCTCCCGGCTCGCCGATGTCGACTCGGGCGGATCCTC
>NZ_JBTYIP020000135.1:0-288 GCF_054877945.1 Singulisphaera rosea
AGAGGCTATCCGGTAATCCGAAAATTTCGTAACCTACGCCTGTAGAAGGAGTCAGGCCGATCGACATCTGTCCGAGGATTATTCCCATGCGTAAGTCCTATCCCTCCGACCTCAGCGACGAGCAGTGGGCTATCCTCGAGCCTCTCATCCCCATCAACTCAACCGGCCGGCCCCGCAAGGTCCCCATGCGTGAGGTCCTCAACGCCATCTTCTACCTCAACCGGTCCGGCTGCCAGTGGGACATGCTCCCGCATGACCTCCCGGCCAAGAGCACCGTCTACGACCACT
>NZ_JBTYIP020000136.1:0-287 GCF_054877945.1 Singulisphaera rosea
CGTGTGGTCCACGGTCTGCGGAGTGGCGTAGCGAAGTCATGAGATGAAGAGCCAGATGCGTTTGACGCGCACGTCTGGATCTGTGGGGGGCCTGGGTGGGCGACTACCCAGGTCTACCCGGCCCAAGTGTGACGCCGACACCAAGTGTGACGCCATCACGACGCTACGCGTCGTTCTTGTCGTCCGACGCCGAAGTCCGCCTGGATTATCAACGGATGGAGGACGAACTGGACAGGCCATCGAACGTCGCCACGCCATCACAAAAAAACTAGAAACTAGGTCTGACA
>NZ_JBTYIP020000137.1:0-280 GCF_054877945.1 Singulisphaera rosea
CGACGAAATTGTCGGTCGTGGTGCCGTTGGCGTAGATGTAGCCCTGGACGGCGAGGGTGTAGGTGCCGGTGGTGGGGAGGGTGATGCGTCCCGAGTCGTATCCGAAGTAGTTGCCGTAGACTTGGGTCCCGTAGGCGTCGTAGAGGGTCCAGTTTCCGCCGTACCCGTTGGGGTCGGTGGTGGTGAAGCCGGTGCTGTCGAGGAAGATCGTGGACCCGGCGGTGCCGGAGAACTTGTAGAGGTTCGTGGAGTTGGCGGGGTTGAGCGTTGCGGTGACTGC
>NZ_JBTYIP020000138.1:0-280 GCF_054877945.1 Singulisphaera rosea
CTGCTCGTCGCTGAGGTCGGAAGGATAGGACTTACGCATGGGAATAATCCTCGGACAGATGTCGATCGGCCTGACTCCTTCTACAGGTGTAGGTTACGAAATTTTCGGATTACCGGATAGCCTCTAACTCCCATTCTTACGGGTTTGGTGACATGGTCTTCGCCAGCATCGAGGGGAAGGTCGGCTACCGGTGGTATCTCTGGGTCTTCCACTCCTCGGACGTCGTGATCTTCGTCCTGGCCGCGGGGCGTGCGCATGATGTGCCCGAGGACCATTTCGG
>NZ_JBTYIP020000139.1:0-279 GCF_054877945.1 Singulisphaera rosea
CTGACGACGGGACGATCGCGCCCCGGGTCCTGGGCGAGTTGACGGCCGAACATCGGTCTCGGCTGAAGATGTTGTGGGGGGGATTCGAAGTACCGGAACAAGACGCTCCAGCGTTGGCTGGTGGACACGGGTGCGGGTTATGTGGTGGAGGCCGTGAGTCGTCCGTTGGGTAGCAAAGGTTTCGTGGAACAGCCGCAGAGGTATACGGTGGAGCGGACGTTTGCGTGGCTGGGTCGATATCGTAGGCATAGCCGCGACTACGAGGTGCGTACGGAGTCG
>NZ_JBTYIP020000140.1:0-278 GCF_054877945.1 Singulisphaera rosea
GGACCTTGTCCGGTCGACCAACAGGATCCCACGCTTCAGACATTCCTACCGATCGCCGAGCTCTATTGGCGACAGGATCAAGAACCCTACGCGTGCTTGTTATGCCACCTGCCATCCAATTAAAAAAATCATTAATAGGTCCTTCTGTTAAGGATAGATTCGAACCACTCCAGCCATTAGTGCCAGGGTACATTCCCGTTGGATCGATATAATTTGTTGGACTATTTTTTACGTATCGGTACAAGTTCGCGTCTCCCGCCGCGAAACCCATTGGATCC
>NZ_JBTYIP020000141.1:0-277 GCF_054877945.1 Singulisphaera rosea
AAACGCGAGATCGATTGAGGCCCCTGCGACGGGGGTCAGGGGGAAGGTATGCGCATCGGGGCCGGACACCGACCGCAGAGCCATCCGACACGAAGGAGTGTGCTTATGCGTCGTCCCCCGTCGGCATCCAGAGGGCCTATGAAATATCCGGGCTAGCTTCGGCCAACTATGGATGACGGTTTGGCCTCCGTGTTCTGTGTCACTCCCTTACGCGTTCCGGTCTCGGAACTCGGTCGGCTCACGGCTTGTCCGCCAGCCCCATCGTCGTCGACTGCTC
>NZ_JBTYIP020000142.1:0-276 GCF_054877945.1 Singulisphaera rosea
GCATCGTCCCAAACCGACCCTGATAGGCCGCGCTCTACTTGACAATTCTCAACATCGAGCCCTGAGATCTTGATTTTGCTGAGGGGTGGACCCCCAGAGTGGGATTGCTTACATGATCCACGCTCCAAAAGGCCCACCCCATGCCCAACATACCCTTCACTTCCTGGATCGCCAACGCCGCCGCGGCTTTGACCGGTGGTTATGGCGACGTCACTCGCCGTGCCGATATCGCCGACTGTAGCCGACAGACCATCTATGATCATGCCCACAAGGTCC
>NZ_JBTYIP020000143.1:0-274 GCF_054877945.1 Singulisphaera rosea
AAGAGGTCCCACTCGGCGGCCAGCCCTCGGTGCCCCTGCCGACGATCCCCAACAGAACCGTTCCGAACGCAAGCGCGTGCATTTCGGAAGGACCACGGCCAAGCAACACACGTCGAGCTCGTTCGCGCCCCCGGTTCAAGATACCCGAGACCGCCGCGACCGGTTTCGATCACGACCCGCCGGAAATCTTCGGAAAATGCGAGAATCCTCAATGGGGATGCCCCCGAGGGTGCAGTAGAGAGTCATTCGGGGCTCAATCGGCGCGGAGTGGCGA
>NZ_JBTYIP020000144.1:0-266 GCF_054877945.1 Singulisphaera rosea
GAGTCGGCGACGCACGAATCCCAATCGGGGTCACCATATCCCGACTCTCCGCATGAGTCGCGATCCTGTTCCGAAACGGGATCCACACCGTGCGACGATCGGATAGGTGCCACGCCCCAAGCCCACAGGCTGCGACCACGAGATTTGCGTGACCGTCCACCGTTTGAAACCTCGGCCGTCCCGGCCTGACCGCCGGGCGGCCGGATTTCCGGCGACCATACTGGCGGGGTCCCACCCGTTCCCATCCCGAACACGGCCGTTAAGCC
>NZ_JBTYIP020000145.1:0-263 GCF_054877945.1 Singulisphaera rosea
AGGCCCTCTGGGCGTTCCGGGTCCTGAGCATCGTCGCGTTCGCGGGGGGCGGGGTGCTGCTCTGGCGGCGATTGAGGCGGGAGGATGTCGGGAATTCGTTGCCACGCCTGGCGTTGGCGTTCTTGTACGCGTTCGAATGGAGACGGCCTTCATGCTGCTGTTGGTGGCGTGGCAGGTCGACCTGCTCGGGCGCGAGTTCCCCAGGCGTTGGCTGGCGCTGGGGCTTTGCTGGGCGGGCCTGATGTGGACGAGGCCGGATGGGT
>NZ_JBTYIP020000146.1:0-261 GCF_054877945.1 Singulisphaera rosea
AGATCGGTGCGTTGTACCGACTCAATGAGGCCCGCCTGGAGGTACGTGCCGACGCGGTGGCCTTCGCCACGGCCGACGGCGCGTTGCGCGCGGCGGTGACGGCCTTCGGGGCCCGCGGCGAGACGGAGCTCGGGGAGTCGGGGCTGCACCCGGCGCGACGGAAGGTGCTGGAGAGCTTGGGCAACCACTGGACGGGCCTAACGGTGTTCGTCGAGCACCCGGAAGTGCCGATGGACAACAACACGGCAGAGCGCGTGCAGC
>NZ_JBTYIP020000147.1:0-260 GCF_054877945.1 Singulisphaera rosea
GGTAACTGGGCAGCTTCAGCCCCAGAAGTTCATAAGGGCTGTGCTTGCGTCGTTTCCCCTCGCAAAACGCTCGGCAATTCCAGTACAACCGCTTCAGGTCCAGCATGCCTTGGCTTACCGTTCGATGACGTGCCTGGTGCATCCGCAGCACACTGTTCATACACTCCACCGCGCTACTGGCTCGCACCGCCCCACGCAACACCTTTCCCACCGCCTCGTACGACTCTCGCCAATTCGTGTCCCGCCCTTGGCAGAGCACC
>NZ_JBTYIP020000148.1:0-256 GCF_054877945.1 Singulisphaera rosea
CTGGTCGACCAACGTCCCCAGGTCGGCCGTCGTCGCCTTGGCGGGCAACGCCGGCGGCCGGTCGAGGTCGTGCGCGGTCCCCTTGGGCGTCATCGGGCCACCTCCGCCAGCGCGGCGTAGAGGTCCACCGGACGTCGCTCCACGGGCAACTCGGCGATCTCCTGGAGCTTCCTGGCCATCCGGCCCAGCGGCTTGGGCGGGAGCACCTCGGCGGTCCCGGGCCCTTCGTAGCAGGCCGGATCGATCAGGATCCGTT
>NZ_JBTYIP020000149.1:0-255 GCF_054877945.1 Singulisphaera rosea
CTCGAACCAAGGTGCCCACCGCCACCGCTCTGCTCCTCGTGCTCAAGAATCTCCTCGTCTCACGCCAGCCGCTCTATGGCCTCGGCGAGTGGGCGGCACGGCACGACCTCGAGTTATTCGGGTTGTCCCCCGAACTCTTGGCCCATCTCAACGACGATCGCATCGGACGTTCCCTCGACCGATTGTTTGACTGCGATCTCGAGTCCCTGGTCCTACTCGTCGTCACTCATGCCGTACGCGAGTTCGGCGTCTCCT
>NZ_JBTYIP020000150.1:0-255 GCF_054877945.1 Singulisphaera rosea
CTCGAACCAAGGTGCCCACCGCCACCGCTCTGCTCCTCGTGCTCAAGAATCTCCTCGTCTCACGCCAGCCGCTCTATGGCCTCGGCGAGTGGGCGGCACGGCACGACCTCGAGTTATTCGGGTTGTCTCCCGAACTCTTGGCCCATCTCAACGACGATCGCATCGGACGTTCCCTCGACCGATTGTTTGACTGCGATCTCGAGTCCCTGGTCCTACTCGTCGTCACTCATGCCGTACGCGAGTTCGGCGTCTCCT
>NZ_JBTYIP020000151.1:0-255 GCF_054877945.1 Singulisphaera rosea
ACGGCGGCCGATTCCTCAGCGTCCTACCTCGGACGCGGGCCGAAGATCGTGAATTCCGTCAGACCGTGGCTCGAGACGGCGTCCGCTGGCGACCGATCCACGACAAGCTCGATGATGACGGTCACCTTATCGATCGATTCTCCGTCTGTGAGCCGGAAGTCTCCAGCGTCGAGGGGTATCGGCTGGTCTGGTATCACAGCACTCGGAAGGCGGAAGTCGATGCCCAAGTGCGGCTCCGGCGCGTGGCTCGTGCCG
>NZ_JBTYIP020000152.1:0-255 GCF_054877945.1 Singulisphaera rosea
CATCTCGGCTTCCTGACAATGGGCCGCCTTTGGCAAGGGATCGACACGCCCGCGAAACGGGGGGTGAGATCGTGGCGATACCCGTGACCATATTGGTCGGGAGAGACGAATCGTCAAGGGTGAAAAACTTCCAAAAAATACTTATGTTCACTCGCCTTGACATATATCGCGGCCCGCAAGACTTACGTCAAAGGCCGTCGACGCAAGTGGTCGTCGAGAATCACGGGTCAGGTGGCGGGACATTGCCAAGGCGTG
>NZ_JBTYIP020000153.1:0-255 GCF_054877945.1 Singulisphaera rosea
TGAGGGAAGCCGGCGAGGGGCCGCCCGATGTCGCACTCATCCCGGTCGGGGTGGGGTGCGGCGGGGACGGACCTCCGACCGGCAGCCGATTCCGGGCTTCGGCCCAGGGTCGCCTGCGACCAGTCAGCAATTCCTCAACCCGGACGGGTGAGGACGGGGAGCCTGGCCTCGCGAGGGGGCAGGGGACTCGATCCACATTATGAAGGGTTTGATCCTGGCTCAGAATGAACGTTGGCGGCGTGGATTAGGCATGCA
>NZ_JBTYIP020000154.1:0-255 GCF_054877945.1 Singulisphaera rosea
GGAGACAGTGCACCAGTCGTTACGCCATTCATGCAGGTCGGAACTTACCCGACAAGGAACTTCGCTACCTTAGGACCGTCATAGTTACGGCCGCCGTTTATCGGGGCTTCGGTCGGCAGCTTCGCTTGCGCTGACCGCCTTCCTCAACCTACCGACACCGAGCAGGCGTCAGACTCTATACGTCCTCTTGCGAGTTGGCAGAGTCCTGTGTTTTTGATAAACAGTCGCTAGTGCCGATTCTCTGCGGCTCCCCTT
>NZ_JBTYIP020000155.1:0-255 GCF_054877945.1 Singulisphaera rosea
CCCGGGGAACTGAAACATCTCAGTACCCGGAGGAGAAGAAATCAACCGAGACTCCCTCAGTAGCGGCGAGCGAACGGGGACCAGCCTAAACCGAGTGGGATACCATTCGGGGTCGTGGGGCCGGAGTTATGGGATGAATGACCGTCAGCCGAAGTCCCTTGGAACGGGGCACCAGAGCGGGTGAGAGTCCCGTAGGCGACGTCGGAAGTTCCCCTATCCGGTACCCGAGTAGCGTCGGGCACGTGAAACCCGGCG
>NZ_JBTYIP020000156.1:0-255 GCF_054877945.1 Singulisphaera rosea
GAGCGACTCTGACCAAGGCCTTTCGATCGACGCGGTTCTCGAGCCGGCAGAGTGTCGATGGCGATGCGAGCGGGGATTCGCTATCGGGGAGGGTCGAGGCGGAGACCTGGAGTGCGGGGTCGGTGCGTAGGGCCTGATGATCATTGAGATCTTCATATCCCAAGGCGATAGCGATGACCCGCTGGGCGATCATGGAGCGCTGGTCGTGGGTGATGAAGACGGGGTGTCTTGGATCGGGTATGGCGGCGTTCAGGG
>NZ_JBTYIP020000157.1:0-255 GCF_054877945.1 Singulisphaera rosea
CGCATCGGCACCGTCTCCAATAATCAGGCGTACCCACGCCGGCTCCCCACGGGGGTCTGCATGCGAAAGATGTGAACCCACGATCGATCGAGAAGGCGTCTCGGGGTCCCGCCCATCCGTGGGCGGACCTCCCGGGGCCTCTTCCATGTTCCCACCGCTGGGTGCGGGGCGTGGCCGATGCGTTCGGCCCCGCCCCCTGGCCAGCGGCCAGTGGGGCAGATCCTGGAGCAGTCTCGACGCCTCGGCGTCGGGGGT
>NZ_JBTYIP020000158.1:0-255 GCF_054877945.1 Singulisphaera rosea
AACCCGTGATGGGGACTAAGTCGTAACAAGGTAACCGTAGGGGAACCTGCGGTTGGATCACCTCCTTTCTAAGGACAACCTTGGAAAACCCGGCCCGTACCGGCCCAGGGGCTTCGGCCCTCGGGCAAGTCGAGGCCGCATCGGCACCGTCTCCAATAATCAGGCGTACCCACGCCGGCTCCCCACGGGGGTCTGCATGCGAAAGATGTGAACCCACGATCGATCGAGAAGGCGTCTCGGGGTCCCGCCCATCCG
>NZ_JBTYIP020000159.1:0-255 GCF_054877945.1 Singulisphaera rosea
GAGCGACTCTGACCAAGGCCTTTCGATCGACGCGGTTCTCGAGCCGGCAGAGTGTCGATGGCGATGCGAGCGGGGATTCGCTATCGGGGAGGGTCGAGGCGGAGACCTGGAGTGCGGGGTCGGTGCGGAGGGCCTGATGATCATTGAGATCTTCATATCCCAAGGCGATAGCGATGACCCGCTGGGCGATCATGGAGCGCTGGTCGTGGGTGATGAAGACGGGGTGTCTTGGATCGGGTATGGCGGCGTTCAGGG
>NZ_JBTYIP020000160.1:0-255 GCF_054877945.1 Singulisphaera rosea
CCCGGGGAACTGAAACATCTCAGTACCCGGAGGAGAAGAAATCAACCGAGACTCCCTCAGTAGCGGCGAGCGAACGGGGACCAGCCTAAACCGAGTGGGATACCATTCGGGGTCGTGGGGCCGGAGTCATGGGATGAATGACCGTCAGCCGAAGTCCCTTGGAACGGGGCACCAGAGCGGGTGAGAGTCCCGTAGGCGACGTCGGAAGTTCCCCTATCCGGTACCCGAGTAGCGTCGGGCACGTGAAACCCGGCG
>NZ_JBTYIP020000161.1:0-255 GCF_054877945.1 Singulisphaera rosea
GGAGACAGTGCACCAGTCGTTACGCCATTCATGCAGGTCGGAACTTACCCGACAAGGAACTTCGCTACCTTAGGACCGTCATAGTTACGGCCGCCGTTTATCGGGGCTTCGGTCGGCAGCTTCGCTTTCGCTGACCGCCTTCCTCAACCTACCGACACCGAGCAGGCGTCAGACTCTATACGTCCTCTTGCGAGTTGGCAGAGTCCTGTGTTTTTGATAAACAGTCGCTAGTGCCGATTCTCTGCGGCTCCCCTT
>NZ_JBTYIP020000162.1:0-255 GCF_054877945.1 Singulisphaera rosea
GACCTTGCCGTTGCGATTGCGTGACCCGGTGGCTGGCGAGCTCCGCCTGCTCCCAGAGGCGTTCCACGCGATTCCAGCCCAGTCTCAACACACGTCGCGCCTCATAAACGGTATGGAACACATCCAGTCCGTTCTCCAACGACGGCTCCCCGTCCTCTTGCCGCTCCCGTTGCAAAGTGGCGATGCCGGCTTGCAGGCCTTTCCCCGCGTCGGCCGTGACGTAGGATAAGGCCTTCCAATCGCGTAGCGCCTGGG
>NZ_JBTYIP020000163.1:0-255 GCF_054877945.1 Singulisphaera rosea
TCCATGAAGGTGACGACACCTGTGGGCGATCCGGTGCCGGAGACGGTGGCGGTGAAGGTCAGTGCCTGTCCGACGACGGGAGAGGGCGTCGAGGCGGCGAGGGCGACGGAGCTGGGCCCCTTGACGAAGACGTTGAGGACGGGGGAGGTGCTGGTCTTGAGGTTGGCGTCGCCTGCGTAGACGACGGTGATGGAGTGCAGGCCGGGCTTGAAGTTGGCGACGACGAGGGAGACGCTGACGACGCCCTTGGAGAGT
>NZ_JBTYIP020000164.1:0-255 GCF_054877945.1 Singulisphaera rosea
GTGGCGGAAGCGCCCGGGTGGCCGAACGGCGTTTCGGTTGGGGTCGCGAGACGGTTGAGAAAGGGATGCAGGAATCCCGGCAAGGGGTGCGCTGCCTGGAGAACTTCTCCGCCCGAGGCCAACGGCGGAGCGAGGACAAGGATCCGAAACTGGCTGACGACATCCGCGCGATCGTCGAGCCCCAGTCCTACGCCGATCCCGAGCTCAAGTCCTCACGACGGTACACGAACCTGTCGGCCGCCGAGGTGCGTCGGG
>NZ_JBTYIP020000165.1:0-255 GCF_054877945.1 Singulisphaera rosea
CGCAGCGACATTGATCGGACGGAAGGACATGATCCTCGGGGACGGCCGGCAGATGAGAATGATCCCGGCGACTCGGCCCCGGCTTGCCCCGCTGCTGGCCGCGTGGTCGTGGCGGCGTGTCGGCACGAGAGGCCGAGGGGGTCACCCCGGTGGATGCCGAGGCCGTTTCGGTCTTGCGCCCGAAGAGTTGCTGTTCGCGGAGTCGGAGTAACGCCTGGAGCCGCCCGACCTCCTCCTTGAGCTGCGCCTCGCGAT
>NZ_JBTYIP020000166.1:0-255 GCF_054877945.1 Singulisphaera rosea
GTTGCGCGACATCCTCAATCGGATGAACTACCGATTGAAACGGATTCAAAAGGGGAAGCCGTTGAAGAAGACCGAGGAGACCGACGCGATCTTCGCGAACGTGAATGCGGTCCGGGAGGAAGTGAAGAATGACCCGGAGACCCTGGAGATCTCGATGGACACGAAGGCGAAGGTGAGCCTGGGGGAATACTCCCGGGGGGGGAAAAACCCGGACAGACAGCCGAGGTGAGGTGGAGAAGGGATGGGACCATGACC
>NZ_JBTYIP020000167.1:0-255 GCF_054877945.1 Singulisphaera rosea
GCGTCTATGCCAGGACGCTCGGGTTCCACGTCGACGCCTGCGAGGTCCGCTCCCCGGAGCAGAAAGGCAAGACGGAGCGGCGGGTCGGCGTCTGGAAGCGACTGGAGATCCAGGGCCGCGCCTTCGACGGCCTGGATGGGCTCCAGGGCTGGACCGATGCGACGCTCCTCGCCGACGCGGCCCGGCGGACCTGCCCGGCGACCGGCCTGTCGGTCGAGGCGAGTTGGGAGGCCGAGAGGCCGTCGTTGCGGCCGT
>NZ_JBTYIP020000168.1:0-255 GCF_054877945.1 Singulisphaera rosea
CAGGGGCTTCGGCCCTCGGGCATGTCGAGGCCGCATCGGCACCGTCTCCAATAATCAGGCGTACCCACGCCGGCTCCCCACGGGGGTCTGCACGCGAAAGATGTGAACCCACGATCGATCGAGAAGGTGTCTCGGGGTCCCGCCCATCCGTGGGCGGATCTCCCGGGGCCTCTTCCATGTTCCCACCGCTGGGTGCGGGGCGTGGCCGATGCGTTCGGCCCCGCCCCCTGGCCAGCGGCCAGTGGGGCAGATCCT
>NZ_JBTYIP020000169.1:0-255 GCF_054877945.1 Singulisphaera rosea
CCGACTCAATGAGGCCCGCCTGGAGGTACGTGCCGACGCGGTGGCCTTCGCCACGGCCGACGGCGCGTTGCGCGCGGCGGTGACGGCCTTCGGGGCCCGCGGCGAGACGGAACTCGGAGAGTCGGGGTTGCACCCGGCGCGACGGAAGGTGCTGGAGAGCTTGGGCAACCACTGGACGGGCCTAACGGTGTTCGTCGAGCACCCGGAAGTGCCGATGGACAACAACACGGCAGAGCGCGTGCAGCGCGGGCCCGT
>NZ_JBTYIP020000170.1:0-255 GCF_054877945.1 Singulisphaera rosea
CCGCGGCCAGGACGAAGATCACGACGTCCGAGGAGTGGAAGACCCAGAGATACCACCGGTAGCCGACCTTCCCCTCGATGCTGGCGAAGACCAGCCATCGCGTCTCGTCGGCGTGCCAGAGCGCCTGCCCTTGGCTGCGCTTCACCAGCGCCTCATAGACCGGCTCGAAGAGCGGCGTCAGGCGCTTCAGGCCATCGGTCAGAGTCCCCAGCGACAGGTCCAGGCCGAGCGTGGCCCAGTCGGCCAAGAGCCGAT
>NZ_JBTYIP020000171.1:0-255 GCF_054877945.1 Singulisphaera rosea
CCCAGGCGCTACGCGATTGGAAGGCCTTATCCTACGTCACGGCCGACGCGGGGAAAGGCCTGCAAGCCGGCATCGCCACTTTGCAACGGGAGCGGCAAGAGGACGGGGAGCCGTCGTTGGAGAACGGCCTGGATGTGTTCCATACCGTTTATGAGGCGCGACGTGTGTTGAGACTGGGCTGGAATCGCGTGGAACGCCTCTGGGAGCAGGCGGAGCTCGCCAGCCACCGGGTCACGCAATCGCAACGGCAAGGTC
>NZ_JBTYIP020000172.1:0-255 GCF_054877945.1 Singulisphaera rosea
GGACGGAAGGACATGATCCTCGGGGACGGCCGGCAGATGAGAATGATCCCGGCGACTCGGCCCCGGCTTGCCCCGCTGCTGGCCGCGTGGTCGTGGCGGCGTGTCGGCACGGGAGGCCGAGGGGGTCGCCCCGGTGGATGCCGAGGCCGTTTCGGTCTTGCGCCCGAAGAGTTGCTGTTCGCGGAGTCGGAGTAACGCCTGGAGCCGCCCGACCTCCTCCTTGAGCTGCGCCTCGCGATCGAGAGCACGAGCGTG
>NZ_JBTYIP020000173.1:0-255 GCF_054877945.1 Singulisphaera rosea
CGTCACCCTTGCTGTTCGATCGCGGCCGCTGCCGGCGCAACCACCACAACCGCACCAACTCGGTTCGCAGTTCGACTTCGGGGACCGCTTCCTGCAACTGACGGTGCAGGCGGTCCAGGAACGTCAACGTCTCCGGGGTCTGGAGGTAGTTTCGGACCTTGGACCACTCACGACCCGACAACAAAGGGAGCGCCAAGGCGATCTGCTGCTCCGCCCAGACTCGGTCGTTCAATTGACCCTCGGGACGAAACACCG
>NZ_JBTYIP020000174.1:0-255 GCF_054877945.1 Singulisphaera rosea
ATCGCGAAGCCCAACTCGGCGTAGTATCGCCGCATCCCGGACTCCATCCCCAACTCGTTGGTGGCCCAGTATTCCGCGTCGCCATCTGGGGCGTCGATCCGGAAGACTTGGACCATCCCGTAGCCCTGGAGGTGAAGCGCCGTGCCCGACTCCGAGATCGCTACGTCGTCCAGCGCCCGCTTGATTCGATCCCCCGGCGTGACCAAGCGGTTGCCCTTGAGCCGAGTCAGCCAATTCCAGCCGAAGTCGCGGATC
>NZ_JBTYIP020000175.1:0-255 GCF_054877945.1 Singulisphaera rosea
GGATCCTTGTCCTCGCTTCGCCGTTGGCCTCGGGCGGAGAAGTTCTCCAGGCAGCGCACCCCTTGCCGGGATTCCTGCATCCCTTTCTCAACCGTCTCGCGACCCCAACCGAAACGCCGTTCGGCCAGCCGGGCGCTTCCGCCACATAATTCCCTGGTGACTTCGGCCTGGAACAGGCGTCGTTGATAGCCAGTCAGTCGTCGTGCCCCCGAGCGAATCAAGGCATCGACTTGGTCCGAAGTGCCTTCCATCGAA
>NZ_JBTYIP020000176.1:0-255 GCF_054877945.1 Singulisphaera rosea
CGGCATCGAGTAAATTACCTTGGAGTAATGAAATCACCGCACTCGCCGAGTCGGTGGCTGGTGAAGGATCCAGGACCCCGATCCCATCCAATGCCTGCTTCGTCCCTTCCAGCGTCCATTCCGGCACCGGCGCGGGATCGCGGACCTTGTCCGGTCGACCAACAGGATCCCACGCTTCAGACATTCCTACCGATCGCCGAGCTCTATTGGCGACAGGATCAAGAACCCTACGCGTGCTTGTTATGCCACCTGCCA
>NZ_JBTYIP020000177.1:0-255 GCF_054877945.1 Singulisphaera rosea
CGTGTTCGGGATGGGAACGGGTGGGACCCCGCCAGTATGGTCGCCGGAAATCCGGCCGCCCGGCGGTCAGGCCGGGACGGCCGAGGTTTCAAACGGTGGACGGTCACGCAAATCTCATGGTCGCAGCTTGTGGGCTTGGGGCGTGGCACCTATCCGATCGTCGCACGGTGTGGATCCCGTTTCGGAACAGGATCGCGACTCATGCGGAGAGTCGGGATATGGTGACCCCGATTGGGATTCGTGCGTCGCCGACTC
>NZ_JBTYIP020000178.1:0-255 GCF_054877945.1 Singulisphaera rosea
GTCGGATCGTGTCGCGATGGAGCGTCGCCTCGACCCGTCGGCGACGGCCGAGGGCGAACGTCTTCTCGACCACGTCGAGGTCGCGGATCCGCCCCTCGTCGCGATTCGACGCGACGAGCGAGGTGACGTCCGGGAGTTTCTGGAGGGGGTCGCCGGTCTTGAATGCGTCGTATTCGCCCCCGAGGAAGCCCCCCCGCCCCGGCCATTGGCCCGGCAGGATCGAGACGTGCCGGGGGATGCCGGTTTCTCCCACGG
>NZ_JBTYIP020000179.1:0-255 GCF_054877945.1 Singulisphaera rosea
CGTCACCCTTGCTGTTCGATCGCGGCCGCTGCCGGCGCAACCACCACAACCGCACCAACTCGGTTCGCAGTTCGACTTCGGGGACCGCTTCCTGCAACTGACGGTGCAGGCGGTCCAGGAACGTCAATGTCTCCGGGGTCTGGAGGTAGTTTCGGACCTTGGACCACTCACGACCCGACAACAAAGGGAGCGCCAAGGCGATCTGCTGCTCCGCCCAGACTCGGTCGTTCAATTGACCCTCGGGACGAAACACCG
>NZ_JBTYIP020000180.1:0-255 GCF_054877945.1 Singulisphaera rosea
ATCGCGAAGCCCAACTCGGCGTAGTATCGCCGCATCCCGGACTCCATCCCCAACTCGTTGGTGGCCCAGTATTCCGCGTCGCCATCTGGGGCGTCGATCCGGAAGACTTGGACCATCCCGTAGCCCTAGAGGTGAAGCGCCGTGCCCGACTCCGAGATCGCTACGTCGTCCAGCGCCCGCTTGATTCGATCCCCCGGCGTGACCAAGCGGTTGCCCTTGAGCCGAGTCAGCCAATTCCAGCCGAAGTCGCGGATC
>NZ_JBTYIP020000181.1:0-255 GCF_054877945.1 Singulisphaera rosea
GATCGATCAGGATCCGTTCGCTCGTGTGCCGCGGGTAGGTGACCAGGACCGCGGCGGTCCGGGGGTCGACGATCCGCACGCATCCCGAGCCGCCGCGGACCTCCACCTCGCGGCCGGCATAGGTGAAAGGGACGACATAGCTACGCCCCTCGAAATGGACCGTGCAATCCTTGTGCACCGGGGCGGTCCTGACCAGGTCGAACGGCTCCGGCATGGACCCCGGCAACGGCCGCAACGACGGCCTCTCGGCCTCCC
>NZ_JBTYIP020000182.1:0-255 GCF_054877945.1 Singulisphaera rosea
CCCCGCGCTCGTGGTCCCCTTCCTTGCTGACGAGCGAGCGGATCAGCGAGACCGACGGCATCACTTCGGCGAGCCTGGGATACCCCTCGGCGAGTCGGATCCCCTTGACGGCGGTCTCGATCGCCCGGGTCCCCCCCGCGATGCGCGTGTTCGGGTGCGGGTCGAATGTTTCGAGTTGGCTCGGGCCGCCGGACAGCCAGATCAAGATGATCGAACGAGCGGGCTGCTTGCCCCGCACGGCCTGGGCGGCGAGGA
>NZ_JBTYIP020000183.1:0-255 GCF_054877945.1 Singulisphaera rosea
GCGCCTGACTGACCTTGTCGATCGTGTTGGCCAAAGTGCTCCGAGCGAGGGTGACGCCGACGACGTCGCGGAGGAACGTCCGGATCGTCGAGTAGGAGGCGTGACAATCCCCCTTCATGAACGCGATCAGTGCCGTGAGGTGGGGCCCCACCAGGCCGCCACGTGCGATCTTCAGGGGGAACGGTGCCCAGCACGGCCTCCGACAGGCATCACACCAGTATTCGGGGCAGGTATGCGGCTCGATGGTCAACGGCA
>NZ_JBTYIP020000184.1:0-254 GCF_054877945.1 Singulisphaera rosea
AGGGAGTTGGTGGACTTGCGCATCGTACCCTCCGTGAGTGATGGGTTTAGCACAAGTCATTTTCATGGAGGAGCTTGAGTCTGTCACCCCCTGGCCCCCTTCAAGCCATCCGTATCCGAACTACTGAATCTGGAGCCGACAGGACCAAATCATCGACCCGAAGTGCCTCAATTGGCTTGAACCCACTGGGTGTAAGGATCGGGGTTCCTGCCGCAAAGCAGGTATCCTTTCCGAGCGATGGAGCATCATTCATC
>NZ_JBTYIP020000185.1:0-254 GCF_054877945.1 Singulisphaera rosea
GCACAGCCCTTATGAACTTCTGGGGCTGAAGCTGCCCAGTTACCGGTTCTTGGACCTGCTTGAGATCCCGGCAACGTCCTGACTTCAACCAGTGTCAGGCTCTGGACTTGCGATTTGGGACGATCCCACAGAATGCCACGTAGATAGCGCACAAATTTTGGCCAGTGAACAGGTTATAGCTTCTTGGACGGAAGACCAGAAAGGACATGCAAAGCGGAGGGTCAATGCAACGGAAGACCAGAAAGGACATGGGA
>NZ_JBTYIP020000186.1:0-254 GCF_054877945.1 Singulisphaera rosea
ACGCTACGCGTCGTTCTTGTCGTCCGACGCCGAAGTCCGCCTGGATTATCAACGGATGGAGGACGAACTGGACAGGCCATCGAACGTCGCCACGCCATCACAAAAAAACTAGAAACTAGGTCTGACATTGCGCCAAGAAGCTCGGGAAAGGGGAATCATTGCGAATGTGAAACCTTTCATCGGAACCCTGCGGGTAACCAATCCCGTCCGGCAGAGCCGGGCCAGCAGCCGGAAGCGAGTCTTGCGTGGGGGCG
>NZ_JBTYIP020000187.1:0-252 GCF_054877945.1 Singulisphaera rosea
AGAGCGGTGGGTATGGCCCGAGGCGAGTTCGCGTCGTGGTTCCATCGGATTCTCCTTCGCAAAGGGACCGAACGGCCTCTTACAAGCGCGAGTCGACAGCGAGTGGATCACGTCGCAAGAAATTGGGGAAGATGCACTCGCAGGCGCTTCGGGCTTGTATCAAAGAGGTCCCACTCGGCGGCCAGCCCTCGGTGCCCCTGCCGACGATCCCCAACAGAACCGTTCCGAACGCAAGCGCGTGCATTTCGGAAG
>NZ_JBTYIP020000188.1:0-249 GCF_054877945.1 Singulisphaera rosea
CGCAACTCTCGCTCCAGCAGGGCCTCCGTCAACAGGGCGAAAAAGTAGACGCACAAGAGGCCCTCGATCCGTCCCACATTCTTAAGGTAGACCGGCGCCACCTCGAAGTCGGTCTTCAGGTTTGAGAGGCTATCCGGTAACTTTTTCCTCAATTTCCCGGAATTTAAAGGCCGCACGCTTCCTCTTCTCATCCTTTTTTAATAGTCTGAGCATTCGATGAATTGAACTGATTTTGATCATTGCCTCGCT
>NZ_JBTYIP020000189.1:0-248 GCF_054877945.1 Singulisphaera rosea
CCGAAATGGTCCTCGGGCACATCATGCGCACGCCCCGCGGCCAGGACGAAGATCACGACGTCCGAGGAGTGGAAGACCCAGAGATACCACCGGTAGCCGACCTTCCCCTCGATGCTGGCGAAGACCAGCCATCGCGTCTCGTCGGCGTGCCAGAGCGCCTGACCTTGGCTGCGCTTCACCAGCGCCTCATAGACCGGCTCGAAGAGCGGCGTCAGGCGCTTCAGGCCATCGGTCAGAGTCCCCAGCGA
>NZ_JBTYIP020000190.1:0-240 GCF_054877945.1 Singulisphaera rosea
ACAGTCAGACGGTCAAGGCGACGGAGAACGCCGAGAGCCGTGGGTTCGATGGGGGCAAGAAGATCAACGGGCGGAAACGCCATATCATCGTAGACAAGCTGGGTTTACTGCTGGCGGTCGCGGTCACGGTGGCGTCGGCTGACGACGGGACGATCGCCCCCAAGGTCCTGGGGGAGTTGACGGCCGAACATCGGTCTCGACTGAAGCTGTTGTGGGGGGATTCGAAGTATCGGAACAAGA
>NZ_JBTYIP020000191.1:0-240 GCF_054877945.1 Singulisphaera rosea
AGTAGAGATTTCCGTCGGAGGTCCTGCTGTCGAACCAGATCTGAGCGGGCGAGGCGAGTGTGAAGGTGTAGTTCTTCTGCTGTCCTTGGCTTGCGATGGAGCCGGAGACGGCCGTGCCGAGGGTCAAGGCGGCGGTGGCGTCGGTGACCGACCTGACGACGAAATTGTCGGTCGTGGTGCCGTTGGCGTAGATGTAGCCCTGGACGGCGAGGGTGTAGGTGCCGGTGGTGGGGAGGGTGA
>NZ_JBTYIP020000192.1:0-239 GCF_054877945.1 Singulisphaera rosea
ATCGCGAGGCGCAGCTCAAGGAGGAGGTCGGGCGGCTCCAGGCGTTACTCCGACTCCGCGAACAGCAACTCTTCGGGCGCAAGACCGAAACGGCCTCGGCATCCACCGGGGTGACCCCCTCGGCCTCCCGTGCCGACACGCCGCCACGACCACGCGGCCAGCAGCGGGGCAAGCCGGGGCCGAGTCGCCGGGATCATTCTCATCTGCCGGCCGTCCCCGAGGATCATGTCCTTCCGTCC
>NZ_JBTYIP020000193.1:0-236 GCF_054877945.1 Singulisphaera rosea
CCGCGCCGCAGGCGCGTGTCAAGGACCCAAGGACGAGATTATGTAAAGTGCTGGCCGGGAGGATTACGTCAGGCCTGCCCTCCATCGGAGTGAGCTGCACATAACGCCTGGCTTACCATAATGGGCCTAATGTAAAGCTTTACATTAGGCCCAGACCCAGAGCGACTGGGGCGAGTTCCGTCAGGTCGACCTCGGCGACCCCGATGGACCGACCACCGCCTATGCCTTCGTCATGG
>NZ_JBTYIP020000194.1:0-236 GCF_054877945.1 Singulisphaera rosea
CCATGACGAAGGCATAGGCGGTGGTCGGTCCATCGGGGTCGCCGAGGTCGACCTGACGGAACTCGCCCCAGTCGCTCTGGGTCTGGGCCTAATGTAAAGCTTTACATTAGGCCCATTATGGTAAGCCCGGCGTTATGTTTCGGACCTTGGAGGAAACCGGGCTTCCGTGCCCTGAATCGGTGCATTGCTTTCCATAATCCCGTCACAGGGACTCGAGCCATGCGAGGAGATCCGGG
>NZ_JBTYIP020000195.1:0-233 GCF_054877945.1 Singulisphaera rosea
GTCGGAGGAAAACGGGGACTGGCTCCCGGCAGGATCAGGCTGGGGTTTTCGCGAATGAACATGGAGGCCGGGTGCCTGTCCCCATTTTCCGGGCCGTCGCCGTCCGCTGCGGCGGAAACGGGGACAGCCTTCACGCCGCCATTCTGGCGGCACCCGAAACCCATGAAAATGGCGCCGGCGCTCTGCTACACTGGGCCCACGCCCCTGGCACGGCCTTACGCCGGAAAGGTGAC
>NZ_JBTYIP020000196.1:0-220 GCF_054877945.1 Singulisphaera rosea
GGCCGAACGCATCGGCCACGCCCCGCACCCAGCGGTGGGAACATGGAAGAGGCCCCGGGAGATCCGCCCACGGATGGGCGGGACCCCGAGACGCCTTCTCGATCGATCGTGGGTTCACATCTTTCGCGTGCAGACCCCCGTGGGGAGCCGGCGTGGGTACGCCTGATTATTGGAGACGGTGCCGATGCGGCCTCGACATGCCCGAGGGCCGAAGCCCCTG
>NZ_JBTYIP020000197.1:0-213 GCF_054877945.1 Singulisphaera rosea
GAGACCGATGTTCGGCCGTCAACTCCCCCAGGACCTTGGGGGCGATCGTCCCGTCGTCAGCCGACGCCACCGTGACCGCGACCGCTAGCAGTAAACCCAGCTTGTCTACGATGATATGGCGTTTCCGCCCGTTGATCTTCTTGCCCCCATCGAACCCACGGCTCTCGGCGTTCTCCGTCGCCTTGACCGTCTGACTGTCGATGCTGCCGACGC
>NZ_JBTYIP020000198.1:0-213 GCF_054877945.1 Singulisphaera rosea
GACACGCCCGCGAAACGGGGGGTGAGATCGTGGCGATACCCGTGACCATATTGGTCGGGAGAGACGAATCGTCAAGGGTGAAAAATTTCCAAAAAATACTTATGTTCACTCGCCTTGACATATATCGCGGCCCGCAAGACTTACGTCAAAGGCCGTCGACGCAAGTGGTCGTCGAGAATCACGGGTCAGGTGGCGGGACATTGCCAAGGCGTG
>NZ_JBTYIP020000199.1:0-213 GCF_054877945.1 Singulisphaera rosea
GATGACGATGGCGCGTGCTCATCTCGTGGATCCGACCGTCACTCGCTGGTACCACTGCATCACACGCTGCGTCCGTCGCGCCTTCCTCCTGGGGGATCCCGAGCAAGACCGCAAGGATTGGATCGACCAACGCCTCAAGGGACTCGCCCAAATCTTCTCGATCTCGGTCGCCGCATTCTCCGTCATGGATAACCATCTGCACGTCCTCGTCCG